>DATCCY010000156.1:0-2641 GCA_036510975.1 Candidatus Nanopelagicales bacterium | reverse complement strand
GGTCGAGGGGTGGGAGGACGCCTTGTCCGCGATCACCGCCGCCGGCCGCGACCTGGGGCGACCACCGGTCGGGACCGCGATGCCGGCCAGGACCGGCATCAACTCCGGGTTGTCCCCCGCTTGCCCTGGGGTGAGCCTGATCGCCAGTGGTCGCCCAGCCGCGTCGACCGCGGCGTGCGCCGTCGTCGTCCACCCACCCCGGGAGTGACCCAGCGCATGATCGGCCGGCTCAGGCCACCAAACCTTGTCCTTCGATCGTGCCCCCCCGAAGGGTGCGGGGCGCCCCGGCCGCATGCTGATGCGCCCGCGCGATCGTGGAGTCCACCGACACCACCCACTCCACCTCGCCCGCCGCGTGGGCCTGGCCCTGCAGCCCGGTCAGCACCCGGTCCCAGGTGCCGTCCGTGGACCGCCGGTCGAACCGCCACCACACCGTCTGCCACGCAGGGAATACCGCCGGCAGGTCCCGCCACGAAGACCCCGTCCGGAACCGCCAGATGATCGCCTCGACCACCTCGCGATGATCGATCCACTGACCACCCCGCCGGGGCTCCCGGCTCGGCAGTAGCGGCTCCCGACAAGCCCACATCTCATCGGTCAACACCCGGCGATTGTCCACGGGCACGACCTTGCCCGACTCGGCTGTGAGGAGCCGTCAGACACGCTAGTCCAGACGCGGGGGCGCCTCACCGCTGGTCACCATGGACGCCTTCGACAGAGCCTGGGGATGAGCCCTGCATCGGCAGGGCGCGTTACGAGTCCGGCCCCAACTCGACGTGGAGCCGAACCGAGCTCGACGTCACCCGCGTCCGACGCTGGTGCGAGCAACGCCATCCCAGCGGAGCTTCCGTCCGCGGGGACATCGACGTCGTGCTCGGGTCCGACGCCATGTGCTGGTCGACGCTCGTCGACGTCAGGCGCTGACGGGCGTCGGCAGCACGACGCTCGGATCACATCCCAGACGACACCTCGTCGAGGTGGGCCCGGATCTGCAGGGCGACCGCGGCACCCTCGCCGACGGCCGCCGCGAGCTGCTTGGTCGACCCGGCGCGCACGTCGCCTGCTGCGAACACGCCGTGGACGGACGTCTCCATCATCCGATTCGTGACGATGAACCCACGCTCGTCGAGCTCGACGCTGCCGCCGAGGAACCCGGTGTTGGGGTCGAGCCCGACGAAGACGAACGCGGCCGAGGCGGGGTGAGCGGTCGCGACTCTGTCGGATCCCACCAATGTGACCGACGCGAGCTTGCCTGCGTCGCCCTTCGCAAACTCCGAGACAAGGGTCTCGGTGAGCACGCTCATGCGCGGGTGGGCGTCGACCTTGTCTTGGAGCAGGCGCGAGGCGCGCGGCGCGGCGGACGCCTCGATGATGGTGACATGGTCGGAGAACTGCGCAAGGAACAGTCCCTCCTCGAAGCCTGAGTTGCCCCCGCCGATCACGACGAGTTCGGGCGCGCCGCGGTAGAACGGACCGTCGCACGTCGCGCAGAAGTGGACGCCGGCGCCGATGAGATCCGCCTCGCCGGGCGCTCCGGTGCGACGGTACGTCGACCCCGTCGCGATGAGCACCGCCCCTGCCGTCAACGTCTGCCCGGTGCTGGTCGTGACGGTCGACGTGCCGCCGTCGCCCTGGATACCCGTGACGGAGACGGCCGGCAGCGTCTCGACCCCGTAGCGCTTGGCCTGCTGGGCGAAACGCGAGGCGAGCTCGGCCCCGCCGATGCCCTCGGGGAAGCCCGGGTAGTTGTCCAGCCGCTCGGTGACGCCGGCCTGCCCGCCGAGCGCCGACCGGTCCAGGACGAGGGTGCGCAGGTTCTCGCGCGCGGCGTAGATGGCCGTAGTGAGACCCGCGGGCCCACCGCCGACGATGACCAGGTCGTACGACATCATCGCGGCGTCGCGGGCCAGGCCGAGCTTGCTCGCGAGCTCCTCGTTGCTGGGCTCGGCGAGGTGGCTGCCATCGGGGAACACGATCGTAGGGATGATGCGTCGCCCGTCGTTGTAGCGCTCGACGACGGCGTTCTGGTCGGGCTCCGCCTCGAGGTCGACGTAGTGAAACGCGATGCGCTGCTCGCCGAGGAAGGCCTTGCTCCGTCGGCAGTCCGGGCACCAGGCGGCGCCGTACAGCACGATCACGTCGCCGGGGGGGCTGGTGGACTCGGTGGTCATCGGGCTCCTCGCATGACGACGCCAGGTCGGTCCCGGGCCTCCGCTGTCGCGGTCGGGATCTGGAAACCGCACCCGCGTGGCCGGCGCCCAGCGTTCGGACTGCCTAACCCTAACGAATAGCGCATGCTATCGGCACGCGACCGTTGAAGACTCGATGGAGAACAGAAACCACGCAACCGACCGTGTCGCATCGGAAGTCGAGGCGCTAGTGGCGTGTCTCAGTATTGGCTGACTGGTTGACGACGTTCTCAAGGGTGACGCGTCCGTGTCGGACCTTCTCGAGGATGGAGTCGGCGGTGGCGGTCCAGACCAGTGGCTTGGGCTGGTCGGTGGTGACGCGCAGGTGGTCCTCGATGCTGGCGATCAGGTCCGGGACGCTGGGGAAGCTGCCGCGCCGGATGTTCTTGTCGGTGAGCTCGCGGAAGAACCGCTCGACCAGGTTCAGCCAGCTCGATGAGGTGGGCGTGAAG
>DATCCY010000155.1:0-40168 GCA_036510975.1 Candidatus Nanopelagicales bacterium | reverse complement strand
ACGACCATCGCGCGCTGCGATCCGCGCACGACGCCGCGCACGAGCGGGAGCAGCTCGTCGACCGTGACGGGGATGGTCGAGTCGTGGCCGTAGACGACCATGGCGGCGGAGTCGCCGACGAGGAGCACGGGGATGCCCGCCTCGTCGAAGACGCGCGCGGTCAGCGCGTCGTACGCCGTGATCATCGGCCACTTCTCGCCGCGGGCCTTGGCCTCGGCGAGGTCGCGGACGGTGACGCGCCGCCCCGTGGGGGAGCCGCCGTAGAGGGGCTCGGGCGCGTGCGAGGACGAACTGGTCATGGTGACCTCCGGACGACTCGAGTCCCAGGGCGGGTACCCGTTCGAGGTCCATGGTGACATGCCCGCACCCCGCTGCCCAGCAGCCGGGGCCGCGTCACCGCAGCGCCGGGTATCGAAACGGTACGGTTGCGTTTCGCATTAGGCGGGCCTAACCTCCTCCTGGTCCCGATCGCGCACCCGGAAGGCATCCCATGGCAGAGCAGAAGCAGGCGGCCGAGCAGCCCACGGCCGGCTGGCAGACCTCCGGGGCGGGTCACCCGCGTCGCTGGGCGATCCTCGGCGTCCTCGTCACGAGCCTGCTCGTGGTCGTGCTGGACAACACGATCCTCAACATCGCGCTGCCGACGATCCAGAAGGACCTCGGTTCCGACCAGAGCCAGCTGCTCTGGGCCGTCGATGCCTACATCCTCGTCTTCGCCGCGCTGCTGTTCACCTGGGGCGTGCTCGGCGACAAGTACGGCCGCAAGAAGATCCTCGTCATCGGGCTCACGGTGTTCGCGATCGCGTCGGCCGCGTGCGCCTTCGCCACCACTCCGACGATGCTCATCGTGTTCCGCGGTCTCATGGGGATCGGTGGCGCGGCCGTCCTCCCGGTGACCCTCGCGGTCATCACGGTCGTCTTCCCGCCGCACGAGCGCGGCAAGGCGATCGGCGCGTGGGCCGGTGCCGTCGGCGCCGCCGTGGCGCTCGGCCCGGTCCTCGGTGGCCTGCTGCTCGAGAACCCGCAGTGGACGAGCTGGCTCACGAACAACGACTGGGGCGGCGTCTTCCTCATCAACGTGCCGATCGTCATCATCGGCCTCGTCGGCATCTTCATGGTGGTGCCGGAGACGAAGAACCCGCACCCGCAGGCCCTGGACATCCCCGGTCTGCTGATCTCCTTCACCGGTCTGGTCCTGTTCGTCTACGGCATCATCCACGCCTCGCAGACGCTCACGTTCCTCACGGCGTCCGTCCTCATCCCGATGATCCTCGGCGCGCTGGTGCTCACGGCGTTCGTCGTGACGGAGGCCCGCAGCGACCACCGCAGCTTCGACGTCACCCTGTTCAAGAACAGGGGCTACGCCGTCAGCCTCAGCGCGGTGACCCTGGCGTTCTTCGCCATGAACGGGATCACCTTCACCCTGCCCTTCTTCCTGCAGACGCTCCGCGGCTACACCACGCTTCAGGCCGGTCTCTGCTTCCTGCCCTTCGCGCTCGGCCAGATCATCGCCGCGCCGCGCAGCGCGGGAATGGTGAACAGGTTCGGCTACCGGAGGGTCATGACGTTCGGGCTCGCGCTCGTCGGGCTGTCCCTGCTCGTCCTGTCGTTCTCCCTGCACCTCGACACGCCGCTCTGGCTCATCCTGGTCGTGTTCTTCATGTTCGGCTTCGGCATGGGAAACGTGATGGCACCGGCGTCCACCGTGATGCAGAACGCGCTGCCCCTGGCCCGCGCGGGTGCCGGGTCCGCGGTGCAGAACACCGTGCGTCAAGTGGGCGGCGCGCTCGGCGTCGCCGTCATCGGCACGGTGCTCGCCACGCAGTACGCGAGGAACTTGCAGCCGGCGCTCGACTCCCTTCCGACGCAGTTCCCGTCGGCAGCCAAGGACGCGATGTCGAACTCGGTCATCGCGACCGTCAAGGTGCTGCGAGAGGCCGCGGAGCAGGGCCTGCCGGCCTCCGTCGTCGAGTCGACGAAGGCCACGGCGTTCGACGCTTTCCTCAGCGCCTCCCACGTGACGACGTTGATCTCGACGGTCATCGTCGTGGTCGCCGCGTTGATCGTCTGGTTCCTGCTGCCGCCCATCACCCCGCCGCAGAAGGGCGCGCACGCGCCGGGGGGTCGCCCGGCCAACCACGGCGATGACCTCGAGATCCAGCACGTCGGTGAGGCGCAGACCCGCGCCGAGGCGGACGCGGAGGCTGCGGAGCTCGAGGCGTCCTACGTCTCGGAGCTGATCGGAGAGCCCGACGTGCCCGGAGCCGTCGTCGATGCGACGGCTCTGCCCGAGGACGCCGCCGAGGTCGATCGCGCATGACTCCGGCGAGCATCCGCGAGCTGGTCCACGGTGACACCACCGGTCACGACGCCGGTGGCCCTCGAGGACCGGGCCGGCCGCGAAGCGCGACGGCGGACCGGGCGATCCTCGACGCCGCGCTCGACCTCCTGTCCGAGGTCGGGCCCACCGCACTCTCGGTCGAGGAGGTTGCGTCCCGCGCCGGCGTGGGCAAGACGACGATCTACCGCCGATTCGCGACGAAGGACGACCTCATCGTCGCCTCGCTCGCCTCGCTCAACGAGTCGTTGCCCGCCGAGGTCCCGGACGGCCCCGTGCGCGACGTCCTCGTGTCGATGGTGACCGGATGGTGGGCGCAGCAGGAGGACGGCAGCCCCAGCGGCCAGCTGTTCCACCGCGTGCTGGCGCACGCCAAGAGGAACCCGGAGATGTTCTGCTCGTTCTACGACCAGGTCATCGAGCCGCGGCGCGACGTCTACCGGACGATCGTCGGTCGCGGGGTCGAGCGCGGCGAGCTGCGAGCCGACACCGACGTCGAGCTGATGACGACGCTCATCGTCTCCTCGACCGTCTACACGCTGCAGATGCGCGCCAGCGGTCGCGACGCGTCACCGGGTTGTGGCCCCGCCGACTTCGTCGACGCGATCCTCCGCGGCTTCGCCACGCGCTGACGGCGTACGCCGTCCGCCTCGGGCCGCAGCACGGACTTCGGACGCGGGCCTGCCGACGCCGTCGATCGCGTGCCGGGCGCGACCATCCGGTCTGCGGCTCAGTGCTCGCCCTTGATCACGAAGAACGAGCCACGGATCGTGCCGGCCAGCTTCGACTTCTGCCTCGCGAACTTGAACCGGGACGCGAGCTCGTCCGGAACGTCCATGCCGTCGGACAGCTTGAAGCCGACCGCGCGCTTCTTGCCGTCGTCGAGCGCGTACATCACGTTGATCGACAGGCCGGACTCGTAGAACACGTAGGCCATCCGGATGTCGTCCACGACGAAGGAGGTCGCCTCGAGGGGCCGGGCCGCGATGACGATGTCGCGCTCCTCCTTGAGGATGTGGCTCACCCAGTCGACGGTCGCGGTCGCCTCGGTCGCGGGATCGACGGTGAACTCGTGGTCGTACTTGTTCCTGAAGTAGCGCGCCTCGTTGGCACGGAGGCCGGCGAGGGCCTCGGCCACCGGGGACGATTCCAGCCCGGCGGTGGACACCGCCGTGAAGTCGACGACGTGCGACACAAGCACCTCCGATGAGCCACACCCCGTGAGGCGCACCCTATGACGGTGGCAGGCGGGCGCGACGGCGAGTCGTCAGTCGGCGGTCTCGCGCCAGCGGTTGGTCACCGGGAGGCGGCGGTCGCGGCCGAAGCCCTTGACCGAGATCTTCGTGCCGGGCGGGTACTGGCGGCGCTTGTACTCCGCGACGTCGGTGAGCCGCAGCACCCGCTCGACGAGGTCGCGGTCGAAGCCGTCCGCGACCAGCTCGGCAGCGCCGCGGTCGTTCTCGACGTAGTCGTCGAGCAGGCCGTCGAGGACCTCGTAGTCCGGCAGGGAGTCGGTGTCGAGCTGCCCCGGCCGCAGCTCGGCAGACGGCGGTTTCTCGATGCTGTTCGGCGGGATCGGCGGGATCTCGCCGCGCCGCCCGGCCTCGTCGTTGCGCCAGCGGGCCAGACGCCACACGTGGACCTTGGGCACGTCCTTGATCGGGGCGAACCCGCCGACCGCGTCACCGTAGATCGTGGAGTAGCCCACCGAGAGCTCGCTCTTGTTCCCGGTGGCGAGGACGAGGTGCCCCTCGGCGTTGGAGATGGCCATCAGGGTCGTGCCGCGCACGCGCGCCTGCAGGTTCTCCTCGGCGAGGCCGGACAGCGAGAGCTGCGACTGGAACGCGTCGACCATCGGGGCGATCGCGACGGTGCGCAGGTGCAGCCCGGTGCGCTCGGCCATGTCGGCGGCGTCGTCCTTGGAGTGCTCGGAGGAGTAGACGCTCGGCAGCGAGACGCCGTGCACGTGGTCGGCCCCGATCGCGTCGACGGCGATCGCGGCGACGACGGCGGAGTCGATGCCGCCGGAGAGGCCCAGCACGACCGAGCCGAAGCCGTTCTTGCCGAGGTAGTCGCGCAGCCCGGTGACGAGGGCGCCCCAGACCTCGGCGTCGTCGGAGATCCGCTCGGCGACGGTCGGCGACAGGGCGTCGTAGGCCGGCAGCGGGAAGCCGATCGCCGCGACCGAGCGGCTCGTCGTGGGGTCGGCCATCGGCAGCTCGAGGTCGGTGACGAGCAGCGCCTCGGAGAACTGCGGGGCGCGCGCGACCAGCGCACCCGACGCGTCGACGACGAGCGAGTCGCCGTCGAACACCAGCTCGTCCTGTCCGCCAACGAGGTTCACGTAGGCCAGCGCGCAGCCGGCCTCGCGGGCCCGACGCGCGCAGAGGCCCAGGCGCACGTCGTCCTTGTTGCGCTCGTACGGCGACCCGTTGATCACCACGAGCAGCCCGGCCCCGGCGGCCCGCACCTCGGACACGGGGCCGCCCTCCTGCCAGAGGTCCTCGCAGATCGCGAGTGCGACGTCGATGCCGTTGACCCGCACGACGGTCGTGCCCGATCCGGGCACGAAGTAGCGGTACTCGTCGAAGACCCCGTAGTTGGGCAGGTGGTGCTTGGCGTAGCGCGCCACCACGCGGCCACCGGTGATGACGGCGGCGGCGTTCTGCGGCTTGCCCCGCGGCGTACCGAGCGCGGCATCGGCCCCCGCGACGTAGTCGAGGTAGCCGACCACCGCGACGAGCGAGCCGAGCCCTTCGCCCTGCACCCGTGCGGCCAGCGCATCGAGCGCCGCCCGGCTCGCGTCCTGGAACGACGGGCGCAGGGCGAGGTCCTCCACGGGGTAGCCCGTGACCACCATCTCGGGGAACGCGACGAGGTGCGCACCGGCCCGGTGCGCCTCGTGCGCCCGCGCCACGACGAGGTCCACGTTGGCGGTGAGGTCGCCGACCGTGGGGTTGATCTGGGCCAGGGCCACGCGCAGCTGGGGCACGTGGCCAGCGTACGGGTGGGCGGACGACGTGCGAGTACCTGGCCGAACGGTCGTTGTGAGGCGTTCAGGAGCGACAGTTCGGCCAGGTACTCGCGGCGGGGTGGGGCGAGGACGGGCGAGCCGACTCACGCGCGCAACCTGTGCAGGGCACAATGCGCCCATGGACAAGCAGACGGAGTTCGTTCTCCGGACCATCGAGGAACGCGACATCCGTTTCGTGCGGCTGTGGTTCACCGACGTGCTCGGCATGCTCAAGTCGGTGGCGATCGCGCCGGCGGAGCTCGAGGGCGCCTTCGCCGAGGGCATCGGCTTCGACGGCTCGGCCATCGAGGGCTTCGCCCGGGTCTCGGAGTCCGACATGCTCGCCAAGCCCGACCCCAGCACGTTCCAGGTGCTGCCGTGGCGCGGCGAGACCCCCGGCACGGGGCGCATGTTCTGCGACATCCTCATGCCCGACGGCAGCCCGTCCTACGCCGACCCGCGCCACGTCCTCAAGCGCGCGCTCGCGAAGGCCGCCGACCTCGGCTTCAGCTTCTACACCCACCCCGAGATCGAGTTCTTCCTGCTCGAGCAGGGGTTCAAGCGCGGCGAGGCCCCGGTCCCGATCGACGAGGTCGGCTACTTCGACCACAGCCCGCACGGGCAGGGCTACGACTTCCGCCGACAGGCGATCACGATGCTCGAGGCGATGGGCATCTCGGTGGAGTTCAGCCACCACGAGGGCGCTCCCGGCCAGCAGGAGATCGACCTGCGCTACGCCGACGCCCTGACCACCGCCGACAACATCATGACCTTCCGCCTGGTGATGAAGGAGGTCGCGCTCGAGCAGGGCGTCTACGCCACCTTCATGCCCAAGCCGTTCCCCGACCACCCCGGGTCGGGGATGCACACCCACGTCTCCCTCTTCGAGGGCGACCGCAACGCCTTCTACGAGGCGGGCGCCGACTATCAGCTGTCGAAGGTCGGTCGCAGCTTCATCGCGGGCCTGCTCACCCACGCACCCGAGATCACCGCCGTCACCAACCAGTGGGTGAACAGCTACAAGCGCCTCGGCGGTGGCGGGGAGGCGCCGGCGTACGTCTGCTGGGGCCACAACAACCGGTCGGCGCTGGTGCGCATCCCGATGTACAAGCCGACCAAGGGCAACGCCACGCGCGTGGAGTTCCGGTCGATCGACACCGCGGCCAACCCCTACCTCGCCTTCGCGGTGATGCTCGCGGCCGGTCTCAAGGGCGTCGAGCAGGGCTACGAGCTCCCGCCGGGCGCCGAGGACGACGTCTGGTCGCTCACCGAGTCCGAGCGCCGCGCGCTCGGCATCGAGCCGCTGCCCACCTCGCTCGGCCAGGCGATCTCGGTGATGGAGCGCAGCGAGCTCGTCGCCGAGACGCTGGGCGAGCACGTCTTCGACTTCTTCCTGCGCAACAAGCGGGCGGAGTGGCAGGAGTACCGGCGCCAGGTCACGCCCTTCGAGCTGTCCCGCTACCTGCCGGTGCTCTAGGACCGCCATGACCAGCGACACCACCGGCGCCGCCGTGCGCCTGCTCGCCGTGCAGAACGACCCCACCGACCCGCCGGCCCTGCTCGGCGAGTGGTGGCAGGAGGTCGGCGTCGACGTCGTGGTCCTGCGCGCCGACGCCGGCGAGCAGGTGCCGACGAGCCTGCCCGACGGCATCGACGGATTGGTCGTCCTCGGCGGCGAGATGGCCGCATGGGAGGACCACCGCGCACCCTGGCTCCCGCAGCTGCGCGACCTCATGGCCTCGGCGGTCGGCGCCGGAGCCCCGGTGCTCGGGGTCTGCCTCGGCGGCCAGGTCATGACCCTCGCCTGCGGCGGCGTGGTCGACCGGGCGCCGGTGGCGGAGGTCGGGGTCTACGAGCTCGACCTGCTGCCCGCGGCGGCCGACGACCCGCTGTTCTCGGTCCTCCCGCACTCGGTGCCGGTCGCGGAGTACCACGGCGACGCGATGCTCGAGGCGCCGGCGGGCGCGGTGCTGCTGGCCTCGACCCGTGACTGCCCGATCCAGGGTTACCGGCTCGGCGACCGTGCGTGGGCGCTGCAGTTCCACCCGGAGGTCGACGCCGAGATCGTGGGCTCGTGGTTCGCCGACGACCCGGAGCCGGTCGAGAAGTGCGGCCGCACCACGGGGGCCGTCCTCGACGAGATGGTCGAGCGGTCGCACGAGATGCGAAACGCATGGCGCCCGTTCGCGCACGCCTTCGCCGACGTCGTCCGCGCCTCCCGCTGACATGAATGCCGACGGCGCGCCCGCGACCAGGGCCGGCAGCCTCCAGGGCCGGCTCGCGCGCCTCGGCTTCGTCGACCCCGCGCGGGCCGTGCGGCTGCTGAGCGATCCCGGGCTGGTGGGCCTGGACGACACCGCCGTCGAGGACCTGGCTCTCGCACCCGACCCGGACCTCGCCCTCACCGCGCTCTCCCGCGTGGCGGAGACCCGCGCCCGCGGCGGCGACGACTTCATCGCCGCCGTCGAGTCGGAGCCGGCGCTCCGGTCGCGGGCCTACGCCGTCCTGGGCACGTCGGCGGCGCTCGGCGACCACCTCGTGCGCCATCCCGAGGACTGGGTCGTGCTGCGCGCTCCCGAGGCCGAGGAGGACGGCGTCCGGCCCGGGGCCTTCGCGGCACCGCAGGACGTGCGTGCCGACCTGCTCCGCGCCGTCGGGGCGGACCCGGCGGCCCCGACGCCGCAGGCGCGACACGGCGAGGCCGCGACGTTCGCCGTGCTTCGTTCGGCGTACCGGCGGCGGCTGCTGGCGATCGCCGCCGCCGACATCGCCGACGGCGCGCCGTTCGTCGACGTCTCCGCCGCGCTGTCCGATCTCGCCGACGCCGCGCTCGAGGCGGCACTCGCGATCGCGCGCGCCGAGCACCCGACCGACGCGGATCGCTGCCGGATCGCCGTCCTGGCGCTGGGCAAGTGCGGCGGGCGGGAGCTCAACTACATCTCCGACGTCGACGTCCTGTTCGTCGCGGAGCCGGTCGAGGGCGTCGACGAGACGGTCGCGCTGCAGTCCGCGACCCGGCTCGCGCAGGCCCTCATGCGCGCGTGCGTCGCGCCGACGAGCGAGGGCACGATCTGGGAGGTCGACCCCAACCTGCGTCCCGAGGGCAAGAACGGTGCGCTGGTGCGCACCCTCGCGTCCTACGAGGGCTACTACCTGCGGTGGGCCTCGACCTGGGAGTTCCAGGCGCTGCTCAAGACCCGGCCCGCGGCGGGTGACCTCGCCCTCGGGGCGGCGTTCGTCGACCTCGTGACCCCGCTCGTGTGGTCGGCCGCCGATCGGCCTAACTTCGTCGAGGACGTGCAGGCGATGCGGCGGCGCGTCGAGGACAACGTGCCGGCGAAGGACGCGGACCGCCAGCTCAAGCTCGGTCGTGGTGGTCTGCGCGACGTCGAGTTCTCCGTCCAGCTGCTGCAGCTCGTGCACGGGCGCAGCGACGTCATGCTGCACAGTGCGACGACGATGCGCGCCCTCGAGTCGCTCGCGACCTGGGGCTACGTCGGTCGCGACGACGCGAGCGCGTTGTCGTCGTCGTATGAGTTCCTGCGCACGCTCGAGCACCGGATCCAGGTTCACCGGCTGCGTCGTACCCACGTGATCCCGGACGCGGAGGACGACCTGCGTCGCATCGCCCGCTCGATGGGCTACCGCACGCACCCCGTCACCGAGCTGTCCGACGCCCTGCGGCGCCACCGCCGAGAGGTACGCCGGCTGCACGAGAAGCTCTTCTACCGGCCGCTGCTCAACGCAGTGGCGCGACTCGACGCGGGCGAGGCCCGGCTCACCCCGGAGGCGGCCCGCCAGCGGCTCGAGGCGCTCGGCTACACCGACCCGGTCGGCGCGCTGCGCCACCTCGAGGCGCTGACGTCCGGCGTCACGAGGCGCGCCGCGATCCAGCGCACGCTGCTCCCGGTGATGCTCGGCTGGTTCGCGAGCGCCCCCGATCCCGACGCGGGGCTGCTCGCCTTCCGTCGGATGAGCGATGCGCTGGGTTCCACCCACTGGTACCTCCGCCTCCTGCGCGACGAGTCGCTCGCCGCGCAGCGGCTGGCCACGATCCTCGCGTCGAGCCGCTACGCCTCGGACCTGCTGATGCGGGCACCGGAAGCGGTGACGATGCTCGCCGACGACAGCGACCTCGAGCAGCGCGGCCGCGACGCACTCGTCGCGGAGGCGCTCGCCGCCGCGCGTCGCTACGACGATCCCGACGTCGGTGTCGCCGCGGTGCGCGCCCTGCGTCGTCGCGAGCTGTTCCGCACCGCCGTCGCCGAGCTGCTCGGGCTCGCCGAGGTCGACGCGTGCGGAGTCGCCCTCTCCGACATCGCCGCCGCGACGATCGTGGGTGCCCTCGAGCTCGCGGCGCGCGCCGTGGAGGCGCAGCGCGGCACCGGGCTGCCGACCCGGTTCCTCGTCGTCGCGATGGGCCGTTTCGGCGGCGGCGAGCTCGGGTTCGCGAGCGACGCCGACGTGCTGTTCGTCCACGACCCGCTGCCCGGCGTCGACGACCGCGACGCCCACGAGGCCGCGCTCGCGGTCGCGGGGGAGCTGCGCCGACTGCTCATGATCCCGACACCCGACCCGGTGCTGGAGGTCGACGCGTCACTGCGACCCGAGGGTCGCAACGGGCCGCTCGTGCGCACCCTCGGCTCCTACGCCGCCTACTACGAGCGGTGGTCCTCGGCGTGGGAGTCCCAGGCGCTGCTGCGTGCCGAGCCCGTGGCCGGTGACGAGGAGCTCGGCCGTCGCTTCGTGGAGCTCATCGACCCCATCCGCTACCCCGACGGCGGCATCCCGGAGTCCGACGTCCGCGAGATCCGTCGTCTCAAGGCGCGGATGGAGGCCGAGCGCCTCCCGCGCGGAGCCGACCCCGGCCTGCACACGAAGCTCGGCCGCGGCGGGCTGTCCGACGTCGAGTGGGTGGCTCAGCTGCTCACCCTCCGCCACGGTCACGACGTGCCGGGACTACGCACGACGCGCACCCTCCCGGCGCTGACTGCGGCGACCGAGGCCGGGCTGCTCGACCGCGACGACGCCGAGAGCCTCGCGTCGGCGTGGCGCATCGCCACGCGGGTCCGCGACGCCGTCATGCTGGTGCGGGGCAAAGCGGGTGACATGGTTCCGACCGACGCGAGGGACCTCGCCGCGGTGTCCCAGGTGCTCGGCTACCGGCCGGGCGAGAGTGGTGCGTTACTCGACGACTACCGTCGGGTGACCCGGCGGGCCCGTGGGGTCGTGGAGAGGGTGTTCTACGCGTGAGCGTCGAGTCCGAGGGTCGTCGCTCCCGGGGGCGGTCCCGCGCGACCTTCCGCGACGTGCTCGCCGTCCGCGAGTTCCGCGGCATCGTGATCTCTCAGGTCGCGAGCGAGGCCGGGGACCAGATCGCCCGCGTCGCCCTGGCCCTGCTCGTGCTCGCGCACACCGGCTCGCCGCTCTACGCCGCGGCGACGTTCGCGGTCGCGATCATTCCCTCGTTCCTCGGCGGCGCTCTGCTCGGGCCGGTGGCCGACCGGTTCTCGCGCCGCTCGCTCATGCTCGGTGCGGACCTCGCTCGCGCCGCGCTCATCATGCTGCTGGCCCTCGTCGCCGTCCCGGCCACACCGCTGTGGGTCCTGTTCGGGCTGCTGCTCGTCGCCGAGCTGTTCACGCCGCTGTTCGACTCGGCGCGCGGCGCCACGACACCGGAGGTGCTCGGCAGCGTCGCGCTCGTGGCGACGGGTGTGGCGCTCTCGCGCGCCCTCTCGCTGGCGAACCAGGCGGTCGGCCTCGTCCTCGGCGGACTCATCGTTCAGCTGTCGAACAACCCGAGGCTCGCGCTGGCGATCGACGGCTTCAGCTTCCTCGTCTCCTACGGCGTCCTGGTCGTCTTCCTCAAGCCGCGACCGTCGGTGCTCGAGTCGACGCCGTCGCTGCCCGTGCTGATGCGCGACCTCCGCCGCGGCTTCACGCTGCTCATGTCCGATCGCTCGCGCCGCGCACTCGTGCTCCTCGGCTGGGGGATGGCGCTGCCCCTCGTGGCACCGGAGGCCGTGGCCCTGGCCTACGTGGACCAGCAGGGCGCCGCCGACACCTGGGGCGGCGTCCTCATGGCGGCGGTGGTCATCGGCGCAGCCGTCGGTGCCGTCGCTGTCGGACGTCGCTCGCCGCGCGACCAGCTCGACCTCGTGCTGCCGCTCGCGATGATGATGTCCCTGCCCCTGCTCGTCACCGGCATCGAGCCGCCGCTCTGGCTCCTGACGCTGCTGTGGTTCGCCTCGGGCGCCGCCCAGGCGTTCCTGGTCCCGGTCATGGCATTCACGACCCTGCTCACGCCGAACGACCAGCGCGGCAGCGTCGTCGGCATCGCCAGCGCCGGCTTCGCGCTGCTCACCTCGGTGGGCTACCTCGTCGTCGGGTGGGTCGCCACGATCACGAGCCCCGCGTTCGCGGTGGTCGTGATGGCCGTGATCGGACTCGTCGTGGCGTCCGCGTCCTACGTCGTCTGGCCGGCCGCCCACCTGCGCGCCGACGTTGGCGCCCTGGAGGACAGAGGCGTCTGAGAGCCGGTCAGCCCGCGAGCCAGCTGCGCGGACCGACGAGGATCCGCGGCGAGAGCGCCGGGTCGAGCCAGCGCAGGATCTCGACCATGTGGTCACGGCGTACCGACACGCAGCCCACGGTGGTGAGGTCGCCGAAGGCGTGCAGGAAGATCCCCGCCCCGCGGCCCACGACCGGGTGCGGCCGGTTGAAGTCGACCACTGCCGCGTAGTCGTACTGCGGACCCATCGCGGCGAGGTGCTCGGAGGCGTTGTACCCCTGGGTCCTGCGGGCGAAGCCGCCGAGGTGACCGAGGCGCAGCTGGTTGTAGTAGCGCGAGCTCCGGTCCTCGACCCACCAGTGGTCCGACGACAGGTGGGTGTAGGGCAGGCGTGTCCCGGGATCGGGCATCCGGCCGAATGCCTGGGTGATCGAGAACAGCCCCGCCGGCGTCGTCCCCGTGCTCTGCACCCGGCTCGCGGCGGGGACCAGGCCCCCGTAGCCGAGCCGGGCCGGCCAGCTCGCGACGGGTGCCCAGCCCTGCCCGCTGCGGTCGTAGAGCGTCACGGTCCCCGAGGTGCTGTGCCACCCGCGAGCACCGACGACCACGACCTGTCGCACGCCGGCCGGGATCGACCAGCGAAACCGTGCTGCTCCGGGGACCACGGCCGCGAACCTCGCGGCGACGACGGCAGCGCGCCCGGCGGCGGCGTGCGTCGGCTGCGTCGCGCCGGCGGGCTCCGGAGCCGCGACCGCCGGCGCGAGCGGGGCGGCGAGCGCGACGGCGAGCGTCGCGACCAGGGCCGCTCTCGTGCCCCGCACCGTGTGCCTCCCGACGTCGGACCTCACGCAAGGGTAGGCGCGCCCTGGGGACGTCCAGCGGGGTGGGCTCAGTCCCGGGGGACGGGGGGTTGCAGGTAGCGCAGGACGTCGTCGGCGTCGACCGCGAGGGCTGCCTCGTCCTCGGCGGAGATGGTCTCGCCCGGCAGCGGCGCGATCAGCACGCGGCCCGACGGCAGGGTCCAGGTGGCCACGGCACGGCCCTCGACCAGGGCCGTGGCGCGGAACATCCCGTTGCTCGTCACGACGTTGGTCGAGTCGTGCCGACCGAGGACCGGGAGGCGCGACGGCCAGCCGTGCAGGAGCGGGTCGAACATGCCGAGCAGCGTCGGCGCAGGCACGGTCTGCGGCGCGGGCTGGGTGGGGGCGCCGGCCGCCACCAGCAGTCCCGAGCCCGGCACCAGCTCGACGGCCCCGGCGTCGCGCAGGCCGGCGCGGACGTCGCGCAGCGGGAGCCCGGACCAGTAGGCGAGGTCGCGGTCGGTGGCCGGCCCGTGACCGAGCAGGTAGCGGTGCGCCAGCTCCCGAAGCGCTGTCGTGCGCTCGACGACCGGCCGGGGCCCGAGCCAGTCGCCGACGTGGACGAAGGCGCGCTCGCCGTCGACCACCGGGCCGCGCAGGCAGACCCCGCGCAGCGACGCGGCTACCAGCAGGTGCACCAGTGCCTGGCCGGCCGTGGGCACGCCGGCGGAGTCGAGCGCGGCGCGCAGCTGGGCGCGGGTGCGCGGCCCGTGGCGGGACAGCTCACGGGCCACGACGGCGACGCCGCGCTCGGTCGCCTCGGCCGACACGCCCTCCTGGGTCAGGCGACGCGCGCTCGCCGTGCGCAGCCGAGGTGCGGTGAGGGCGTGCAGCCAGCCGTGGTCCTCGCGCCGCACGAGGTGCAGGGTGCCGCGGTTGAGCCAGTCGACGACCAGGGAACGCTCGTCGGTGAGGCAGCGGTCGACGTCGGCCGCGGTGAGCCCGCGGGACCGGGCGCGTACCGCGAGCAGGGAGCCGCGCGCGTCCTGAGCCTGCACCGCCGTGATGCGGCCGACGACCTCGAGCGGGTCGCCTCCCTTGTCCGCGAGGAGCAGCTGGGAGGCGAACCGCAGCGCCAGAGCTCCCGCGGGCAGCGGCGGTCCGTCGGTCACGGGTCCAGCATCGCGCACGCCACCGACCTCCGCCGTCCCCGTCGCCCCGCAGGGGCGGCGGACCGCTCGACGGCGCAGCGGAGGGTCGACGTTCCGCCCAGGGGAACCGGGCAGGCGCCGCGTCGCGCGCGTCCGAGAGGGTGGGCCCCATGACCCAGGAGGCACGTCCGGAGATCGGCGCGTCCGTCCTCGCCGCCGGGATCGCGACGAACTACCTCGAGGCCGGCGACCCGTCGGCCCCGCCCGTCCTGCTGCTGCACGGCTCGGGGCCAGGGGTGACGGCGTACGCGAACTGGCGGCTCACGATCCCGGCCCTGGCCACGCGGGTGCGCGTCGTCGCCCCCGACCTCGTCGGGTTCGGCTTCACCGAGCGTCCCGACACCGTCGTGTACGACATGGACACCTGGGTCGGTCAGGTGGTCGGCCTGCTCGACGCGCTCGGCATCGAGCGGGCGTCCGTCGTGGGCAACAGCTTCGGCGGTGCCCTCGCCCTGCGCCTCGCCGCGCGGTATCCCGACCGCGTCGACCGGCTGGTCCTCATGGGCAGCGTCGGCGTCCCGTTCCCGATCACCGACGGCCTCGACCGGGTGTGGGGCTACGAGCCCTCGATCGAGAGCATGAAGGAGCTGATCGGCCTGTTCGCCCACTCCCGCGAGCTGGTGACCGACGAGCTCGCCGAGGTGCGCTACCGCGCGAGCGTGCAGCCGGGCTTCCAGGAGTCCTTCGCCGCGATGTTCCCGGCGCCGCGCCAGAGATGGGTCGACGCCATGGTGACGCCGGACGAGGAGATCGCGGCGCTCCCGCAGCGCACCCTCGTGGTGCACGGGCGCGAGGACCGCATCATCCCGCTGGACAACGCGCTGCACCTGCTCCGCACGGTGCCCGACGTGCAGCTCCACGTGTTCGGCCGGTGCGGTCACTGGACCCAGATCGAGCACGCGGACGAGTTCAACCGGCTCGTGCTCGACTTCGTCACCTCCTGACCCGCGGCGTCGTCGCGGAGGGAGCGTCGGGGTCGCGGATCGGACGTCGTAGTCTGACGCGACACGTCCGAAGGCAGGTCATGAAGCTTCCCACCGTCAGCCGCACCGAGGCCCGTCGCGCGGGTCTGCTCGCAGCAGTGGCGGTCTACCCCGTCACGAGGCTGGCGGGCACCCTGCCCCGCCCGGCGCTCGACCGCGCGATTGTGTCGGGCGCGACGATGGCCTTCGTCTACGCCGCCGCCTCGGCGACCACGGGTGCGGTGCGCAGCGCGGTGGTCCCCGGCACCCGCAGCGAGGCGCAGCGCGACCGCCGTACCGCGCTCGGTACGGGACTGCTCGCGGTCGGGGCCGGCTATGCGGCCGTCCGGGTGCGCGCCCGCGCCCGTGCCGGCGCTGCAGCCGGCGAGCGGCTGCCCGTGTCCGTCGCCGCCTCCGGTGCGGTCGCGGAGGTCGTCGCAGTCTCGGCCGCGGCCGGCGCGGCGGTGTCGGCGGCCGACGTCGTGGGCGTCGTGCTGCCCGAGGTCCTGCGTCCGCGCCATCCCGTCGTCGTGGTCACCAGCGTGCTGGTGGCGGGTGCCGCGGTCGCGGCTGCGTCGCGCCACCCGCGCGCGCTGGCCTACTTCACCCTGCCGTCGGCCGAGGGGAGCTCGGCGCGCGACCTGACGTTCCAGTCGGGTGCCACCCTGCCTGTCGCCGTCGGTCGTGCGGCCGCTGTCGCCGGTGCCTCGCTGGCCGCGCTCGCCCTCGAGACGCACACGGCGGCCGTGATCGCGCGCGCCCTGAGCGGCGAGGACGAGCCGCCGACCGTCGCCCGCTTCGCGGGCCACGGCGTGCTCGTCGTGGCGCTCGGTGCCGCAGGGCTGGCCGGGTTCGGGTTCTACTCCTCGCGGGTCGCAGTGCAGGAGATCCTGCTCGAGGCGGCCTACGCCGCGGTGCCGTCGCGGGTCGGCGTCACC
This sequence comes from Candidatus Nanopelagicales bacterium, assembly GCA_036510975.1. Classification (GTDB taxonomy): domain Bacteria; phylum Actinomycetota; class Actinomycetes; order S36-B12; family CAIYMF01; genus Longivirga. The sequence goes on along the minus strand of DATCCY010000155.1, from coordinate 24,395 downwards.
GGAGGTCCGGGGTCGGCCTGGGACTTCGAGGACCTCGGTCGTGAGGGCCGCCGTTTCGTGTCGCAGGCGCACACCTTCGAGGAGCTCGAGGCGGTGCTCGGCACGTCGGCCGAGGATCCGGTGCGCGCCTTCGTGCCGCTGAGCGCCCTGACCGGCGACCCGGCGCAGGACGCGGCCGTCGTCGTCGACGAGCTCGACCGCATCGGTGGCTTCGAGAAGAGCCACATCGTGCTGGCGGCGCCGACCGGTGACGGCTACGTGTCCTACGTCCAGACCGAGACCCTCGAGCTGCTCACGGCGGGAGACTGCGCCACCGTCGCCGTGCCCTACGCCAACGTGCCCTCGGCCGTGGCCTTCCCCCGCCGTCGACGTGCTGCGGAGGCCTACGCCGTCTATGCGCGGGCCATCGCCGAGCGGGCCTACGCCTCGAACCCGAAGGGCCGCCTCTACACCTTCGGCGAGTCGCTGGGCTCGATCGTCGCCCTCGACGCGTTCGGACCCGACCTCGTCGACGAGCTCGCCGGGATCGGCTTCCACGGCGGTCTCTACGTCGGCGTGCCGATCTTCAGCGACACCGACCGGGTCCTGCGTCCGGCGCACCCGGCCATCCGCGCGAAGGGTGGGCTGCAGTACGCGACGGGTCGCGAGCAGGTGCTGGACACGATCCCCGGTCACCTCAACCTCACCCACCCGACCGACCCCGTGGGCATCGCGGATCCCACCGTGATCGTGCGCCACCCGGTCGACTACTGGGGCCGACCCACCGGGCTGTTCGTGCCGCTCGTCTCGTTCCTCATCGAGCTGGCGGACGTCAAGAACGCGATGAATCTGCGCCCGGGCGACTTCACCCCGTCGCCCGGCCACGACTACCGCTACGACACGGCCGCCGCGGTCGCGCGCGCCTACGACCTGCCGTTCGACCGCGAGGAGATCGTCGAGGCCGCGCTCCGAGAGCGCGAGCTGGCCTGGTCGGTGCGCCGCCTGCTGTCACGTCGTATCGGGGAGGCGCGCGACGCAGCGCTCGGTCAGCTGCAGTCCTGGGGGGTCGACCCCGCGACCCTGGGCGAGCGGTTCGCCGCGCAGCGCTCGGTGCTCGCCGGCTGGCTCGACTCGATCCGGCCCGGCGAGGCCGAGGACCCCGACGACGTCTCCCCGATGTACTGACCGGCCGCGGCGCGGGTTGGGCGAATGCCGCGACAAGCGCTCCGCTCCGCGGCAGGGTGAGGTGGTCCGCCACGTCGGCGGGCGGCGCAGGCGAGGGGATGGTCGGTCGTGGCGGAGAAGCGTGCGTCGTCGGCGGGCCCGGCGCGGCCGCCCGACCTCGGTGGCAAGGCTGCGACGGCACCGCCACCGAGCAAGGTGGTCCACCTCTCGCGCGAGCAGCGGGCCGCTCGAGGGAAGGCGGCGCGCACGGCGATGCCGCTGGCCTCGATGGCGGTCCTCGACCCGGTCGCCGACCGTGACCCGATCGCCCTCCTCGAGGAGCAGTCCGCCACCCGGGTGCCGGACCTCGTCCCGATCCGCTACGGCCGGATGCTCACCTCGCCCTTCGCGTTCTACCGCGGCGGTGCGCTGCTCATGGCCCTCGACCTCGGCGCCACGCGGAGCTCCGGGCTCAAGGCCCAGCTGTGCGGCGACGCGCACCTGTCGAACTTCGGCGTGTTCGGCTCCCCGGAGCGCCGCCTGGTGTTCGACGCCAACGACTTCGACGAGACCCTGCCCGGGCCCTTCGAGTGGGACGTGAAGCGGCTCGCCGCGAGCGTCGAGGTCGCCGCCCGGGCGAACGGCTGGAAGACCAAGGACCGACGACGTGCCGTGGTCGCCGCGGGAGCCTCCTACCGCAACGCCATGCGTTCCTTCGCCGCCATGACCAACCTCGAGGTCTGGTACGCGAGCCTCGACGTCGAGGCCGCGGTCGCCGAGTTCGGGTCGCAGCTGCGGCCCGACCGGCTCAAGATGACGGAGGCGACGATCGCGAAGGCCCGCACGCGCGACAGCATGCAGGCCTTCGCGAAGCTCACGACGACGGTCGACGGCGTTCCCCGCATCAAGGCCGACCCGCCGCTCGTCGTGCCCATCGAGGACCTCGTCGAGGGCGTCGACGCCGAGCAGCTCTACCACCAGCTCCGGCTCCTGGTCCGGTCCTACCGGCGCAGCCTGCAGCCCGACCGCCGCGTGCTCCTCGAGCAGTTCGAGCTGGTGCACGTGGCCCGCAAGGTCGTGGGTGTCGGGAGCGTGGGCACCCGGGCGTGGATCCTGCTGATGCAGGGCGTCGACGGCTCGGACCCGATGTTCCTGCAGGCGAAGGAGGCCAACGCCTCCGTGCTGGAGCGCGTGGCGGGAGCGAGCAAGTACGCCAACCACGGTCAGCGCGTGGTGAACGGCCAGCACCTGATGCAGGCCTCGAGCGACATCTTCCTGGGGTGGCAGCGGACCACGGGGGTCGACGCGGTCGAGCGCGACTTCTACCTGCGGCAGCTGCGCGACTGGAAGGGCTCCTTCGACCCCGAGCAGATGCTGCCCGAGGGCATGCCGCTCTACGCCGGGCTGTGCGGGTGGACCCTCGCCCGCGCCCACGCCCGGTCCGGCGACCGGGTCGCGATCGCGGCGTACCTCGGGCGCAAGGACACCTTCGAGCAGGCGATCGCCGACTTCGCCGCCGCCTACGCGGACGTGAACGAGCGCGACCACGCCGCCCTGGCCACCGCCGCGTCGGACGGTCGCGTCGCCGTGCTGTCCGGTCTCTGAGCGGCCGAGGACAGGAGCACGGATGAGCCAGGACGACGCCGTCACGCCGGCTGCGGTCACCGTGGCGGTCACCGAGGACGGGCCCTGCCTCGTGACCGGGCCGGTCACGGTCGCCTACCAGGTGATCGCGACCGACGACGAGGGCGCGAGCTGGACCTGGAAGCAGGGCGCCACGGTGCCCACCCGGGCGAAGTTCCTCCGCTGCCGGTGCGGCCGGTCGTCCACCAAGCCGTTCTGCGACGACACGCACGCGAGCGTCGGGTTCGACGGCACGGAGACGGCGAGCCGGTCGGCGTACGAGGAGCAGGCGGTGCTGTCCGAGGGGCCGACGATGGACCTCGCCGACGCCGAGGCGCTGTGCGCGTTCGCGCGCTTCTGCGACGGCCACGGCAAGGTGTGGGACGTGGTCGCCGAGACGACGACCGACGCCGCACGGCAGATCACGGCGCACGAGGCGAGCCACTGCCCCGGCGGCCGGCTCGTGGCCTACGACAAGGTGGACGGCGCACGGGCCGTGGAGCCGCAGCTCGAGGTCTCCATCGGGCTCGTCGAGGACCCCGTCGAGCGCTCGAGCGGCGGCATCTGGCCGCGCGGCGGCATCGCGGTCACCGCCGCGGACGGTACGCCGTACCCGGTGCGCAACCGCGTGGTGCTGTGCCGCTGCGGCGCGTCGTCGAACAAGCCGTTCTGCGACGGCTCGCACGCGACGATCGGCTTCGCCGATGCGCTGCTCGAGACCGTCGACGCGGAGCCCGACGGCACCGACTCCGTGAGGACACCCCGGGTGCAGCCACCCGGGCGGAGCGGGTGGGCCCGCACGCCTGCAAGCGCACTCAGGAATTCCGCTTCCATTAGGGTCGCCTAACCCACCCTCTCCGTCGAAAACCGTTGGGCGACAGCCGATGTGCGCTCAGCGCATTCGCAGGAAGTTTGTCGCGCGAAATGACGCACGCGCGGCGTCGGTCTCCCTACACTCCCGACCACGGGCCGCTCGGGCAGCCGTACCTGCACCACTCCACCGTCCCTGGAGGTGGCACGTGTCCCTGGCATCCGATCTCCCCGCCGTCGGTGCGGAGACCGACGAGCTCGCGCTGCTCCTGCGCGACCCGGAGATCCGCAGCGCCCTGTCGGTCCTCGTCGCGAACGCACCGACGCTGGCCGCGTTCACCACGATGGGCAACCAGCTCCTGGCGCGCGGGCCCGAGATCATCGACAACGTCAACGGTCTCGTGCAGCAGGCCCGGGGCCCGCTCTCGGAGCAGTCCGGCAGCGCACGCCTGACCTCGGCGGTCGGCGCTCTCGCCGACATCGCCCCGCTCGCGCAGCCGCTGGCGGCGCGCAGCGAGGTCATCACCAGCTTCCTGGACTCCCAGATCCTGCAGCCCGAGATCGTCGAGATCGTCGGACGGCTCGGCGAGGCCGCCATGGAGGCCGACCAGGTCACCCGCGGCAAGGCGGTCGAGGTCGGCGGCGTCTTCGCGCTGCTCCGGGCGCTCAAGGATCCGCAGGTCCAGGAGACGCTGGCGTTCGTCATCGAGTTCGCCAAGCACTTCGGTGCGAGCCAGTCCGCTCAGTCGGGCGGGGCCCCCGCACGCATCCCGTCGTCGAAGGCGACGTCCTGATCCACAACCAGCGACCGGGGGACCCCCCGGCCGCACGCTCCATCGAGGAGGCACCGTGACGTCCGTGCTGTGGTTCCAGGGCGGCGCCTGCAGCGGCAACACCATGTCGTTCATCAACGCGTCCGAACCGTCCGTCGTCGACCTCATCGTCGACTACGGGCTGGAGATCGCCTACCACCCGACGCTCTCGATGGAGATCGGCAAGACGGCCCAGGACCTGTTCTGGGCGTATGCCAAGGGCGAGAAGGAGATCGACATCTTCGTCTACGAGGGGTCGGTCATCCTCGGGCCGGAGGGAACTGGTCGATTCGACATGTTCGCCGGCCGGCCGATGAAGGACTGGGTGCTCGACATCGCACCGCGTGCGAACATCGTCGTCGCGATCGGTGACTGCGCGACGTGGGGCGGCCTGCCCGCCGTGCCGCCCAACCCGAGCGACTCGCACGGTCTGCAGTTCGACCGCGGCGGCGTGCGTGGCGGGTTCCTCGGCCCGGACTTCGTGTCCAAGCTCGGCCTCCCCGTCATCAACATCCCCGGCTGTCCGGCCCACCCCGACTGGATCAGCCAGATCCTCGTGGCGCTCGCGGCCGGCCGCGTCGGCGACCTCGCGCTCGACGAGCTGCAGCGCCCGAGCACGTTCTTCACCTCCTTCACCCAGACCGGCTGCACCCGCGTCCAGTTCTTCGCCTACAAGCAGGACCCGCCCTCGTTCGGGCAGGGCACCCGCACCGGATGCCTGTTCTACGAGTACGGCTGCCGCGGCCCGATGACGCACTCGTCGTGCAACCGCATCCTGTGGAACCGGCAGTCGTCGAAGACCCGCGCCGGCATGCCGTGCACCGGCTGCACCGAGCCCGGCTACCCGCACGGCGACCTCGCCGTGGGCACGGTCTTCAAGACGAAGAAGGTCGCGGGCGTCATCCCCGCCGAGGAGCCGACGGGCATGGACCCGGCGTCCTACATCGCCCTCGCCAGCCTGTCCCGGGCCGTCGCGCCCGACTGGTCCAAGAAGGACATGTTCGTCGTCTGACCCGCCCGAGCTGACTTCCCAGGAGAAGAGCCCACATGACCACGATGGACCTCAACGTCAGCCCGCTCGGGCAGGTCGAAGGCGACCTCGACGTGCGCGTGACTATCACCGACGGCGTCGTCACCGACGCCTGGACCGAAGCGGCGATGTTCCGCGGCTTCGAGATCATCCTGCGGGGCAAGGACCCCCAGGCAGGCCTCATCATGACGCCGCGCATCTGCGGCATCTGCGGGGGCAGCCACCTCTACAAGGCGTGCTACGCGCTCGACACCGCTTGGGGCACCTACGTGCCGCCGAACGCGACGCGGGTGCGCAACCTCGGGCAGATCACCGAGACGCTCCAGAGCGTCCCGCGCTACTTCTACGCGATCATGGGCCCGGACCTCACCGCGGCGCAGTACGCCGGCGCACCGGGCTACGAGGAGGCGGCGCGCCGCTTCGCGCCGTACGTCGGCACCAGCTACCAGAAGGGCGTCACGCTCTCGCAGCTGCCGGTGGAGGTCTATGCGATCTTCGGCGGGCAGTGGCCGCACTCGTCGTTCATGATCCCCGGCGGCGTGATGTGCGCCCCGACCCTGTCCGACATCACCCGCTCGCACGCCATCCTCGACCACTGGGCACGCGAGTGGCTCGAGGCCGACTGGCTCGGGTGCTCGGTCGAGCGCTACCTGCAGGTCAAGACCTGGGAGGACTTCCTCGCCTGGTGCGACGAGAACGAGTCGCAGCACAACAGCGACCTCGCGTTCTTCACCCGCTGGGCGCAGGAGATCGGCCTGGACAAGTACGGCGCCGGCTACGGCAACTTCCTCGCGACCGGCACCTTCCTCAGCCCCGAGCTCTACACGAACCCCACGGTCGAGGGACGCAACGCGGCGCTGATGTCCCGCTCGGGCATCTACGCCGACGGCGAGTACTTCGACTTCGACCACATGCGCGTCACGGAGGACATCACGCACTCGTTCTTCCGCGGCACGGGCTCGCTGCACCCGTGGGAGGGCGTGACCGACCCGATCGACCCGGAGGAGGGGCGCAAGCAGGGGAAGTACACCTGGGCGAAGTCCCCTCGCTACGACGTCCCCGGCAAGGGCTACGTCCCGCTCGAGGTCGGGCCGCTCGCACGCCAGGTGATGGCCAACCGCCCCGGTGCCGAGGCGCACCAGGACTATGACCCGTTCGTGGCCGACATGATCGCCAAGGCGGGCGTCAACGTGATGACGCGAGTGCTCGCGCGCATGCACGAGGAGGCCAAGTACTTCACCTACGCGAAGAAGTGGCTCTCCGAGATCGACCTGCACGAGGACTTCTACACCAAGCCGGCCGAGCCGCGCTCGGGCAAGGGATTCGGGTCGACCGAGGCCGCGCGTGGTGCACTGTCGGACTGGATCGTCATCGAGGGCGGCAAGATCGCCAACTACCAGGTGATCACGCCGACCGCGTGGAACATCGGCCCGCGCGACGGGTCGGACAACCACGGCCCCATGGAGCAGGCGTTCATCGGCGCACCGGTCGAGAACCCCGACTTCCCGGTCGAGCTCGCCCAGGTCGCGCACTCCTACGACTCCTGTCTGGTCTGCACCGTGCACGCCTACGACGGCAAGACCGGCCGGGAGCTCGCGCAGTTCAGGATGGGCGGGGGCTGACGAGTCGGCGAGAGGAGGACGATGCTCGCCCCGCCGGCCACCGAGACCCTCGTCGTCGGGTGCGGCAACCTGCTGTGCGGTGACGACGCGGTCGGCCCGGTGCTGGTGCGGCTGCTGGCCGATCGCGACCTGCCCGCCGGCGTGCGTCTCGTCGACGGCGGCACCGCGGGCATGGACGTGGCTTTCGCCATGCGCGGCGTGCCGCGCGTGATCCTCGTGGACGCCTCGTCGATCGGCGTCGAGCCCGGGACCGTCCACCGCGTGCCGGGCGAGCAGCTCATGGACCTCACCCCGCCGGAGGGCAACCTGCACCGGTTCCGCTGGGACCAGGCGCTGGGCTTCGCGCAGTGGCTGCTGAAGGACGACTACCCCGACGACGTCACGGTGTGGCTCGTCGAGGGCGGGTCGTTCGAGGTCGGGGCGCCGCTCAGCGCCCCGGTCGAGTCCGCTGTCGCGCGGGTGGCCGACGCGATCGTCGCGGAGGTCAGCTCGACCCTCGAGCCCGAGGCGCCGACCCGTGGCTGACGTTCCCCGCTGGCGTCCCCCGGCGCGCCCCTACGTCGAGGAGGCGATGAGCGCCGACGCCGAGGTCGTCGAGGAGCGCGGGCGCTGGATCGTCTACCTCACCGTGGTGCTCGAGTCGGGTGCCGTACGTCGCAAGGTCGGCGACCACCACGACGAGCGGCGGGCCCGTCAGGCAGCGTCCATAATCGAGCGCAACGCCCGACGCTGCATCCCACGGCTCGTCACCCGCGACCCGTCGGAGTTCACCCCGCCGCACCGCATCGACCACCGACCGATCGACCAGGGAGACACGTGAGCCTGCCCGTCCCGCGCCCGCAGCCGCTCGGCGTCCTGCCGTGGCCGGCGGGGATGCTGCTGCTCCCCGACGTCCCCGGCTGCGCCGAGGTCGCCGACGCGCTGGTCACCGGTCGCGAGCCGGCGCAGTGGCCAGAGGGGCTCGACCACGTGCGGCACGCCCTCGCGGGCGATCTCGACGCCGCCGTAGCGTCGATCAGCGGCGGTGACGCGGTGGCGCGCTACAACGCCGCCGTCCTCGTGGGCGGCGACGGCGTGTGGGAGGCGCTCGACGCCGAGACCGACGGCGAGCTGAGAGCGCTGGTGCGCACCGCGGCGTACAGCGTCGGCGTGATCGACGATCCGCCCGGGCTCGAGGGAACCACGGGGGAGGTCTCCGCGCTGGTCGACAGCGCCCGCGCCTCCGCGGCGATCGAGCGGGGAGACCTCAGCGCCGCCGTCGCGCTGCTCGGCGACGCGGCGGACCACGCGACCGAGGCGGGCAGCCCGCTGTTCGCGGCGTCGCTGCGGCTGACCCGGGCGGACCTCATGCGCGAGAACCTCGACGATGCGGCCTCGGCCGCGCGCGAGGCCGACCTCGCCATCCGCTCGCTGCCGCTGACCGCGCCCAGCGAGCTTCGCGCCGAGCTCCAGGTGGCTCGGGCGCTGTCGCGCCAGATGCTCGCGGGCACCGACCGCGGCGCGCTGCTCGCTGTGGTGGCCGACCTCACCGAGGCGGTGAAGGTGCTCCGCGAGGACACCCATCCCGAGCTGTTCGCCGTCGTGAACCGTCAGCTCGCGCTGGCCTACCTCATGATGCCGATGAGCGACGACGGCGACCGGATCCGCCTCGGCGTCGCGGTCACGTCGTTGCGCGCCGCGCTGCGGGTCTTCACGCCCGAGACGCACCCCGCCGAATGGGCGAGCACCCAGCTCAACCTCGCGAACGCGCTGCAGTACCTCCCGAGCGTGCACCAGGCCGACAACCTCGACGAGGCGGTGCAGCTCTACGAGGAGGTGCTCCAGCACCGCGACGTACGCCGTGACCCGCTCGGGGTCGCACGGGTCCTCACCAACCAGGGCAACGCGCTCGGTCACCTCGGCGCGATCGAGGACGCCGAGGAGCGTCTCGGCCGCGCCCGTGAGCTGTTCGCGGCCGGTGGCGACCTCGAGGGCGTCGCGACGGTCGACGAGCTGCTCGCCGAGGTCGCCGAGGCAGGCGCGCGGCAGGCCGGGACGGCGCGCTGATGGAGCCGCACCTGCGTCAGCAGTTCGACCTCCTGCTGCAGGAGGCCACCGGCAACTTCGTCGAGCGCGTCGTGCACCGCTGCGGCGGTCCGGAGACCGCGCTCGCCCGGCTGCAGTCCGACCCGGAGTCCGAGGGGGTCTGGGTGGGCGAGTTCGTCGACAACTGGTTCTCCGAGCAGCTGCTGGACTCCACGGCCGGCGCCTGCTTCGTCCTCGACGCGCTCGAGCGTCGCACCCTGCCGGCCGACCCCGGCGGCCCCGCCGGCGAGGTGCTGGCCCGGCTCTCGCGGGCGGCGTTCGCCGACCTGCTCGTCCGTCAGGCCACCCAGGCCGTGTCGCGCCAATTGGCATTCTCTTGACCGCCGTCCACCTGCACGCCGTCCACGTGCGCGACGCACACCGGAGGACCCGATGACCGCTCTGGAGCACGACGTCGCGACCGGGGCTGCGGCACCCACGTTCGACGAGCTGGCCGCACGGGTGGACGAGCTGCGCGACCGGGTGGCCCACACCGACGAGCACGCGCGCGAGCTGCTCACCGAGACGATCGAGGCGGTCACGGCGTTCAACCGCGCCGGGCTCGTCGAGCTCGTCTCCGTGCTGCGGTCCGACCCGCGCGGCGAGGAGCTGCTCTTCGCCGCGGTCGACCGGCCCGAGGTGATGTCGCTGCTCGTCGCGCACGAGATCGTCCGCGTCGACCGCACCCTCGATGTCCTGCGCGTCGTCGACCAGCTGCGCCCGCACCTCGCGGCGAGCTCGGTGGCGCTCGAGGTCGAACTCGTCGAGGGCAGCCGCGTGGTGGTCTCGTTCGGCACGGGCTGCAACGCGCCGTCGGCGCAGGTCCGCGAGGAGATCCTCCAGGTGCTCGGCACCCGCCTGTCCGGCATGACCGTGGAGGAGCAGGTGGCCTCGAGCGGCGCCTTCGTGCCGCTGCAGTCCCTGCGCGTGGGGCCTCCGTGAGCTCCGTCCCGGTACGGCGTCTCGGTGGTGCCTCGCCGGGTGCGCTCGCGCTTCCGCCCGCAGCCGCTGAGCCCGGGCTCATGTACGCACCTCGCGGGGTCTGGACCGACGGCGAACGGGTGGTCGTCGCCGACACCGGCAACCACCGGGTGCTGATCTGGCACGCGTGGCCGGGGGAGGACGGCGCACCGGCCGACGTCGTGCTCGGCCAGCCCGACATGACCAGCGAGGGTCCCGCTGCAGGCGGCACCGACACCGTGCGCGGCCTCAACCTCCCGACCGGCGTCGCGGTGATCGACGGCGACCTCGTCGTCGCCGACGCGTGGCACCACCGCATCGTGGTGCACGACGGACTGCCGACGTCGGACTTCGCGGCCCCCGTCCGCGTGCTCGGGCAGAAGTCGTCGAGCGACGTCGAGCCCAACCGCGGTGGCGACCCCGCGCCCGACTCGTTCTACTGGCCGTTCGGGTTCGGCGTCGTCGCCGCGCACTTCTGGGCCTGCGACACCGGAAACAGGCGGGTGCTGGGTTGGCGCGGCACGGCGGTCCCGGAGTCCGACCGTCCCGCCGACGTCGTGCTCGGGCAGGACGACGCCTTCTCCCGCGAGGACAACCGCGGTGACCGCGACGGCGTCACGACCTTCCGCTGGCCCCACGCCGTCGCGGGCGACGACGACGTGCTCTACGTCGCCGACGCGGGCGACCACCGCGTGCTGGGGTGGGCGCCGCCGCCCACGGCCGACACGCCGCCCACGGTCGTGATCGGCCAGGCCGACTTCACCGGACGCGACGAGTTCAAGAACCGCCCGCAGGGCGGCTCGCGGCTGCGGTTCCCCTACGCCGTCGCCACCCGCGGGTCGGAGCTCGTCGTCGCCGACACGTCGAACAACCGAATCCTGCGCTGGCACGAGGCGCCGCGAGCGGGGATCGCCGGCCCCGCCGCCGACGTCCTGGCCCAGCCCGACCTCGATGCCAACGGCGAGAACCGCTGGGACGCCGTCCTCGACGACTCGCTGTGCTGGCCCTACGGGCTCTCGCTGGCGGGGGACCTGCTCGCCGTGGCCGACTCGGGCAACAATCGGGTCATGTTCTGGCGGCTGGGGTGACGAACGCGGTGCTGGTGCGGCGGTCGCTGCGCATCACCGGAGTGGTGCAGGGCGTGGGCTTCCGCCCGTTCGTCCACGCGCTGGCCACCTCGTCCGGCCTCGCCGGCCACGTCGGCAACGACAGCGCCGGCGTGTTCGTCGAGGTGGAGGGGCCCGCGCCCGCGGTCGAGGACTTCCTCGACCGGCTGCGCACCGAGCCGCCGCCGCTGGCCTCGATCGACTCGGTCTCCGCGCGCGACGTCGAGCCGACGGGGGAGTCCGGCTTCGTCATCGTCGAGAGCAGGACCACCGGCCTCGACGGCGTGGCAGCGCTCATCCCGCCGGACACGGCCACGTGCGCCGACTGCCGTCGGGAGGTCCTCGACCCGTCGAACCGTCGCCACCGCTACCCCTTCACCGCCTGCACCTACTGCGGACCGCGCTACACGCTGGTGACCGGGCTGCCCTACGACCGACCGTTCACCACCATGGCGGGCTTCCCGCTCTGCGCGCTCTGCTCGGCCGAGTACGCCGACCCCGCGGACCGTCGGTTCCACGCACAGCCCACCGCGTGCCCGGACTGCGGCCCGCAGCTCGCGTTCCGGTCCGCGGAGTCGCCCGAGGTCACGTCCTACGCCGACGACGCCCTTGCCGACGCGCTGCGGGTGCTGCACGCCGGCGGAATCGTCGCGGTCAAGGGGGTCGGCGGCTACCACCTCGCATGCGACGCCGACCGCGGCGATGCCGTCGACGAGCTGCGCAGGCGCAAGCAGCGCGGCTCGAAGCCCTTCGCCGTCATGGTGCGCGACCTCGAGACCGCCGAGCTGCTCGTCGAGCTCGACGAGGCGGCGCGGGCCGCGCTGGCCTCGGCCGAGGCGCCGATCGTGCTCGCGCCTGCGAGGAGGCTCGACCGGCACGACGCGGCCGTCGCGGAGTCGGCCGCACCCGACGTCGGCAACCTCGGGGTGCTGCTCCCGTACTCGCCGCTGCACCTCCTGCTGTTCTCGCCGCACCCCTCGCTGCCGGGCGTCGAACCGCCCCGCGTGCTCGTGATGACGAGCGGCAACATCTCCGACGAGCCGCTCTGCACCGATCCGGCCGAGGCCGACGTCCGCCTCGCCGAGCTGGCCGACGCGTTCCTGCACCACGACCGGCCGATCCACGTCGCCTGCGACGACTCCGTCGTGCGGATCGTCGGCGCGACCCTGCAGCCGGTACGCCGCAGCCGCGGGTACGCACCGCTTCCGGTGGGCCTCCCGCTCGACGCCGCGCCGTCCCTCGCCGTCGGCGGCGAGCTCAAGACCGCCGTCTGCCTCGCCGACGGTCGCCGTGCATGGATGAGCCAGCACGTGGGAGACACCGAGAACCTCGAGACCCTCGCGATGCTCGACCGCGTCGTCGACACCCTCGCCGAGCTGACCCGGGTCGACGCCGAGGTCGTCGTCGCCGACGCGCACCCGGCGTACCTCTCGCGACGGTGGGCGCTCGAGCGGGCGGCGGCCCGTGGGCTGGAGCCGGTGCTCGTGCAGCACCATCACGCGCACCTCGCGTCGCTCCTCGCCGAGCACCTGGTGGAGCCGGGGGAGCAGGTGCTCGGGATCGTCTTCGACGGCACGGGATTCGGCACCGACGGCACCATCTGGGGCGGCGAGCTGCTGCTCGGCTCCTACGCCGGGGTCGCGCGCGCGGGTCACCTGCGCCCGGTGCGCCTGCCAGGGGGCGACGCCGCCGTGCGACGCCCGGCGCGAACGGCGATGGCGCACCTCGAGGCCGCCGGGGTGGCGTGGGACGCGGGCATCCCGTCGATCGACGCGGCCGGTCCGACGGAGCTCACCGCCATCGCGGGGATGCTGCGAAGCGGGGCCGGCTGCACGCCGACGACGAGCATGGGCCGGCTGTTCGACGCGGTGGCCAGCGTCCTCGGCGTGCGCCAGGACGTCGACCACGAGGGGCAGGCGGCGATGGAGCTCGAGGCGCTGGCCGCCACGCGCGGCGAGGACGTCGACCCGGACGAGTGGCGCTTCGACGTGCGGGACGACGACGGGTCCGTCGTGCTCGACCCAGGTCCGGTCGTGCGTGCGGCCGTCCGCTCGGTGCGCGACGGAGTCAGCGCGGCGACCGCGTCGCGCGGGTTCCACCGTGCGGTCGCGGCGGCCGTGGAGACGGCTGCCGGCCGCGTGCGCGAGACGCACGGGACGACCGTGGTGGGACTCACGGGTGGCGTCTTCCAGAATGCGCTGCTCAGCGAGGACTGCCGAGGCAGACTGGAGCGCCAGGGCTTCCGGGTGCTGGTGCACGAGCTCGTCCCGCCCAACGACGGTGGCCTGGCTCTCGGGCAGGTCGCCGTCGCCGCCGCCGGTGGCGGCGAACGACGACCGACACCTGACCGAACCGCCCCGAACGGAAGGACCGCCTGAGATGTGTCTGGGAGTTCCCGGTCAGGTGACCGCGGTGTGGGAGGCGAACGGCACCCGCTTCGCGACGGCCGACTTCGGCGGGGTGACGAAGGAGATCTGCCTGGCCTACGTGCCCGAGGTCGTCGTCGGCGACTACACGATCGTCCACGTGGGCTTCGCGCTCACCAAGCTCGACGAGAAGTCCGCGCTCGAGACCCTCGAGCTCTTCCGCTCCGTAGGTCTCCTCGACGAGGAGCTGGGCGTCGTCCAGACCCCGCCGACCACCGCGACGGGCTGACCCGGTGCGCTACCTCGACGAGTTCGGCGACCCGGACCTCGCCCGCGCCCTCCTCGACGACATCCGCCGCACCGTGACCCGGCCCTGGGCGCTGATGGAGGTGTGCGGCGGCCAGACGCACACGATCATCCGCAACGGCATCGACCAGCTGCTCCCCGAGCAGGTCACGCTCATCCACGGTCCGGGCTGCCCGGTGTGCGTCACGCCGCTGGAGACCATCGACCGCGCGCTCGAGATCGCCTCGCGGCCCGACGTCATCTTCTGCTCGTTCGGCGACATGCTCCGCGTCCCCGGCTCGGGCCGCGACCTGTTCCGGGTCAAGAGCGACGGCGGCGACGTCCGGATCGTCTACTCGCCGCTCGACGCCGTACGTCTCGCGCAGGAGAACCCGGACAAGCAGGTCGTGTTCTTCGGCATCGGCTTCGAGACCACGGCGCCGGCCAACGCCATGACGGTGAAGATGGCCCGGCAGCTCGGGCTCACGAACTTCTCGCTGCTCGTCTCGCACGTGCTCGTGCCCCCGGCGATCACCGCGCTCATGGAGTCGCCCGTACGACGCGTGCAGGCCTTCCTCGCCGCCGGCCACGTCTGCACGGTCATGGGCATGGGGCAGTACGAGCCGCTGGTGGCGAAGTACCACGTGCCGATCGTCGTCACCGGCTTCGAGCCGCTCGACGTGCTGCAGGGGATCCGGCAGGCGCTCGTGCAGCTCGAGGAGGGCCGCGCCGAGCTGGAGAACGCCTACCCGCGCGCGGTGTCCTTCGAGGGCAACGCCGTGGCCCAGCAGGTCGTGGGCGAGGTTTTCGAGACGTGCGACCGGGCCTGGCGCGGCATCGGCGTCATCCCGAGGTCCGGCTGGCGGCTCGCGCCCGAGTTCGCCGACTTCGACGCCGAGCTTCGCTTCGACGTCACCGGCATCACGACCGAGGAGTCCGGGCTCTGCCGCTCCGGCGAGGTGCTGCAGGGCCTGATCAAGCCGGTCGAGTGCGCCGCCTTCGGCAAGGAGTGCACGCCGCGCTCTCCGCTCGGCGCGCCGATGGTGTCGAGCGAGGGCGCCTGCGCCGCCTACTACCAGTTCCGGCGCCTCGAGCCGCCGGTGCCGTCGGTGACGGCATGACGGGAAGCCGGCACCGCGGAAGGACACGATGAGCGAGCAGGTCGACCTCGAGGGCTGGTCGTGCCCGATGCCGCTGCGCGACCACCCGCAGGTCGTCATGGGGCACGGCGGTGGAGGCGCGCTGTCCTCCGACCTCGTCGAGCACCTGCTGCTGCCGGCCTACGGCGACGACGGCGGCGTGCTCGGGCAGCTCGGTGACGCCGCGGTGCTCGGCATCAACGGCGGACGTATCGCGATGAGCACGGACTCCTTCGTCGTACGGCCGCGGTTCTTCCCCGGGGGAAACGTCGGCGACCTCGCGGTGAACGGGACGGTCAACGACGTCGCCATGACCGGCGCGCGGCCGCTGCACCTCGCCGTCGGCATGGTGCTCGAGGAGGGCCTGCAGCTCGCCGAGCTCGACCTCATCGCCCGCACGATGGGGCGCGCTGCCCGTCGTGCCGGCGTCGGCATCGTCACCGGTGACACCAAGGTCGTCGACTCTGGCCACGGGGACGGCGTCTACATCACGACCACCGGAATCGGGGTCATCGACGAGGGCGTCGACCTCGGGCCCCACCGGGTGCATCCCGGCGACGCCGTGATCGTGTCCGGTCCGATCGCCCTGCACGGCATCGCCGTGATGAGCGTCCGCGAAGGCCTGGAGTTCGGCTCGGAGATCGAGACCGACTGTGCGCCGCTCAACGGGCTCGTCGCGGCCCTGCTCGCGAGCGGGACCGACGTGCACATGCTGCGCGACCCCACGCGAGGCGGCGTCGCGGCGACCCTCAACGAGATCGCGAGGAGCTCGCGCACCGGCGTCGCGATCGAGGAGCGCGCGGTCCCCGTACCCGACGCCGTGCGAGCCGCCTGCGGCTTCCTCGGCCTCGACCCGCTCTACGTCGCCAACGAGGGCAAGCTCGTCGCGTTCGTCGCCGCCGAGCACGCGGAACTCGCGCTCGCCACGATGCACGCGCACGAGTACGGCGTGGGTGCGGTGCGCATCGGCACCGTCGTCGAGGAGCACCCTGGCGTCGTTGTCGCGCGCACCGGCATCGGCGGCACGCGGGTGGTGGACCTGCCGCTCGCGGAGCAGCTCCCGAGGATCTGCTGACGTGCACGAGCTCTCGCTGTGCCAGTCGATCGGCACGATCGTGCGGCGTCACGCCGAGGACCGACGGGTCACCGTCGTGCACCTTCAGGTGGGGCAGCTGCGTCAGGTGGTGCCGGACACGCTGGTCTACTGCTGGGGGATCGTCAACGAGGGTACGACGTGCGAGGGCAGCGTCCTCGACGTCGACCACGTGCCGGCGGCCATCGAGTGCCGCGACTGCGGCGCCACCACCCTGCTCGAGGAGATGCGGATGATGTGCGGTTCCTGCGGCAGCACGGCCGTGGCCGTAACCGCCGGCGAGGAGCTCCTCGTGACCTCGATCGAGCTGCAGGAGGCCTGACATGGGACGTTTCCACCGCCATGACGACGGCACCGAGCACGACCACGACCACGCCGCCGACGGGCACGCGCACGCCCACGACGCCGGTCGCGACGTCGGGGACATGACCGGCTACGAGACCGGCACCGAGCGCGTGCAGGTCCTCGAGGCGATCTTCGACGAGAACGACCGCGTCGCGGCGGCGAACCGCGCCGACTTCGCGGAGCACGGCGTGCGCGTCGTCAACCTGATGTCCTCTCCAGGTGCGGGCAAGACGACCCTGTTGCGCGAGACCCTCGTTCGGCTGCAGGGGAAGTCGCGCGTCGGCATCATCGAGGGCGACATCGAGACGAGCATCGACGCCGACCGGCTCGAGGGCCTCGGTGCCTCCGTCGCGCTCGTGAACACCGGCAACGGGTTCGGTGGCGAGTGCCACCTCGACGCGCCGATGGTCCGCTCGGCGCTCGGCCGGGTGCCGCTCGCCGACATCGACCTGCTGTTCATCGAGAACGTGGGGAACCTCGTGTGCCCGGCCGAGTTCGACGTCGGGGAGAGCGCACGGGCGATGGTCTACTCGCCGACCGAGGGCGAGGAGAAGCCGCTCAAGTACCCGGTGATGTTCCGAACCGCCGACGTCGTCGTGGTCAACAAGATCGACCTGCTGCCGCACCTCGACGTCGACATGAACCTGTTCCGTCGCAACCTCGCCGCGGTGAACCCGCACGCCCGGGTGCTCATGGTGAGCAGCAAGACCGGCGAGGGGGTCGACGCCTGGCTCGACTGGGTCGCAGGCGCCTGACCCCCGGAGGCGGCATCCCTGTGCGCGGCCGAGGAGTGCCCGGCAGCATCAGGTGCGGTCATGCTGCGCGAGGGCCGTCTCGTACCCCAACGTGCCCAGGCGTCCTCGCAGTCGTCCCGGGCTCCGCATCGCGCCCCCTCGGAGATGCGCTCAGGAGACCAGTCGGAGGGTCGCCGGGTAGCGGTAGGCGATTCCCTGGTTGGCCTGGAGACCGCCGATGACGCCCAGCACCATCGAGCCGATGATGACGATGGGCAGGAGCACGAAGCCGATGAGAACGAAGCAGAGCAGGAAGCTGACGATCCCGGCGATGACGACCGTGATGTGGAAGTTCAGCGCTTCCTTGGACTGGTCGGCCACGAACGCGGACCGCTTGCCGAAGACCACCAGGATGAGGATCGGGCCGATGATCGAGAGCACGAAGATCGACAGATGAGCCAGCAACGCCCACAGCCGCTCGTCCGACGGAGACAGCGGCGGCTCGGTGCCCGCGTAAGCCGGATGCCCGTAACCCGGCGGGGGCGGCGGGAAGCCCCCGGGCGGGGCGGCAAAGGGATCGTCGGGCACCTGGTCGCTCACGGTCGCTCCTCGCGTCGCGGACCGTGCCACCGTAGCGCCGCGAGCCGGGACATGACCGTGTCGGACATCTGTGGGCACCCGGCTCCGGCGCAGTTGTGAGGAAGCACACGATGCGCGGGCTCGGGCTCGCGGTCGTGTCAGCGTGGCCGCCACCGCTTCCAGACCGCGGTGGCCGCCGCCCGGGTCTTTCCCTCCCACACCAGCTCGACCTCGCAACGGATCTCCGCTTCGGTGGCCTCCTCCACGTGTGCGGTCAGCTCGACCTCGCTCGCCAGCGGGCTCGGGCGCAGGAATCTCACGTCGAGCCCGGCCGTCACGTAGGGAAGCGCCGCACCGGACGCAGCAGCCCACCCCCGCCGGTCCGCCTCCCACAGCACAGCCGCAGCGCTGTGACAGTCCAGTACCGTGGAGATGATGCCACCGTTGAGGAACCCCAGACCGTTGTCGTGCTCGGGCCACGGAGTGAACGTTGCGATCACCGCGTCCTCGACCGGATAGCTGCGCAGCTGCAGTCCTTTCGCGTTCGCCGGACCGCAGCCGAAGCAGGGCAGGTCCGGATAGAGAAGCTGCTGGATGCTGAGCCGATCCTCGCTGCTAGCTCGTCGCTGATCCACACCGCCAGCCTGACAGGCAGACCGTTCCGAGTCACAACCCTTTCACCAACCCTGGCGAGCTGAGGCGAGTTCCTGTGCGCGCCAGAGGAGCCGGTGCGGCGCCCGCAGCGACGCGCCCGCTCAAGGGTCGAGGCGGTAGCCGAGGCCGGGCTCGGTGATCAGGTGGCGGGGCGAGGACGGGTCGTCCTCGAGCTTGCGGCGCAGCTGGGCCAGGTAGACGCGCAGGTAGTGCGTCTCCTTCTCGTAGCCCGGCCCCCAGACCTCGGTCAGCAGCTGCTGCTGGGGGACGAGCCGCCCGACGTTGCGCGCCAGCACCTCGAGCAGGTGGTACTCGGTCGGGGTGAGCCGCACGTGCGCGCCGTTGCGTGACACGACGCCGGCCGCGAGGTCGATCGTGAAGGTCGACGTCGTCACCACGGGTCCCGTGCCGGACTCGTCGGACTTCCTGCCGCGTCGCGCCGAGGCACGTATTCGTGCCAGCAGCTCGTTCATCTCGAACGGCTTGGTGACGTAGTCGTCGGCGCCGGCGTCGAGGGCGTCGACCTTCTCGTCGCTGGTCGTGCGGGCGGACAGGACGAGCACCGGGACGTCGTTCCAGCCGCGGATGCCGTGCAGCACCTCGATTCCGTCGAGGTCGGGCAGGCCGAGATCCAGCACGACCACGTCGGGGTTCAGCCGGGCCAGCACGTCGAGGGCCTCACGACCGGTTCCCGCGACGCCCACCTCGAACCCGCGTGCGCGCAGGTTGATCGCGAGCGCCCGCGAGAGTGCGGCGTCGTCGTCGACCACGAGGACCCGGGTCACGGCGTCACCGCTGCCGTGCCGTCGTCCTGCTCGGCCGGGGCCAGCGGCAGGGAGAGCACCATCGTGAGCCCCCCTCCCGGCGTGTCCTCGGCCTCCAGCGTCGCACCCACGGCCTCGGCGAGCCCGCGCGCCACGGCGAGGCCCAGCCCGACACCGTTCCCGGCCGGCACGTCGCCGAGGCGCTGGAACGGCTGAAACATGCGGTCGCGATCGTCCTCGGGCACCCCGGGACCCTGGTCGACGATCCGCAGCTGGAGCGACCCGCCCGGTACGACGGCGGCACACAGGCGCACGCGCCGACCGCCGGGGGAGTGGCGCACCGCGTTCTCGACGAGGTTGGCCACGGACCGCTCGAGCAGTCCGGCGTCGGTCACGACCAGCGGGACGGTGTCGTCGGTCTCGTCGTCGACCGCCTCGTCCGGCACGCCGCGCAACGCGCGCTGCAGCACCTCGTCCAGCGACGTCGGCTCCAGCCGCGGTCGCACGGCACCGGTCTGGATCCGGCTCAGGTCGAGCAGGTTCGAGACGAGCGAATCGAGTCGGTCCGCACTGTCGGCGGCGTCGTGGAGCAGCGCGGCACGGTCGGCCTCGGACAGCTGGAGCGCCGGGTCCTCGAGCGTCGTGATCGACGCCTTGATGCCGGCGAGCGGCGTGCGCAGATCGTGCGACACGGCCGCGAGCAGCGCGGTGCGGGTCGCGTCAGACTCGCGGAGCCTGGCGGCGTCGTCTGCCTTGACGGCGAGCCGGTTGCGCTCGAGGACGGCGCCGGCCTGGGCCGCGAACGCGTCGAGGATCCGTCGGTCGCTCGCGGCAAGCGGCGCGCCGGACAGCGCGAGGGTCAGTCCTGGCCCGGCGTCGACCGCGACGTCCGCGCGGTCGGGCGAGGTGGGCGGGTTCTCGCCCGACACCTCGATGATCGACGTCGTGGTCGACCCCGGCACGGTCTCGAACAGAGCGGCGCTCGTCATGCCGAAGGTCTCACGAGCCTGGTCGAGCAGGGCTCGTACGCCGTCGCGCCGGCGCAGCACGCCCGCGGACAGCGAGGCCAGCACGTTGGCCTCCGCGCCGCGCCGCGCGGCCTCCGCGGCGCGAGCAGCACTGCGGTCCACGATCGTCGCCACGACCGCGCCGACGCCGATGAACACGACGATGGCGAAGGCGTTCTCCGGCTTGGCGATGGTGAAGGTGCCGACCGGGGGGACGAAGTAGTAGTTGGCCAGCAGACTCGCCTCGACCGCCGTGACGACCGCCGGGGGCAGCCCGCCCACGAGCGAGGAGAGGACCACGCCGATCAGGTACGCGAGCAGGACCGTGCTCAGCGTCACGGAGTCCCGGATCGGGTGCAGGAGCGCCGTGAGGAGCAGCGGGAGCGCGACAGCCAGGGCCCACGCCCATCTGCTGCGGGCGCCATGGAGCCTGCGAGCCCGGTCCCGCGACCCGCTGAGGGTCGCGACGTCGTGGGTCACGACGTGGACGTCGATGTCGTGCGATTCCCGCACGATGAGGTCGGCGGTGCTCGGCCGCAGGGCCCTGCTCAGGAGTCCACGGCGGGAGACGCCGACCACGACCTGCGTGCCGTTGACCGACCGGGCGAACTCGAGCACCGCCGTCGCGATGTCGTCGCCGACGACCGTGTGGAAGCTGCCGCCGAGGTCCTCGGTGAGCTGGCGCAGCCGGGCGATCGAGTCCGGTCGCGCACCCATCGTGCCGTCGCCGCGGACCACATGGACCGCGGTCAGGTCGCGCCCGGCGGAGCGGCCGGCGATCAGGGCCCCGCGGCGCAGCAGCGCGTCGCCCTCGTCGCCGCCGGTCAGCGCCACGACGATGCGCGTGCGCGCGGCCCACGTGCCCTGGATCCCGTGCTGCTCGCGGTAGCGCTCGAGCCCTTCCTCGACGCGATCCGCGACCCAGAGCAGGGCGAGCTCGCGAAGCGCCGTGAGGTTACCGACGCGGAAGTAGTTGCCGAGCGCGGCGTCGACCTTCTCGGGTGCATAGACGTTGCCGTGCGCCAGCCGTCGGCGTAGCGACTCGGGACTCATGTCGACCAGCTCGAGCTGGTCGGCCGCGCGCACCACGGCGTCGGGCACGGTCTCGCGCTGCTTGACCCCGGTGATCGCCTCGACGACGTCGTTGAGCGACTCGAGGTGCTGGATGTTGACCGTGGACACGACGTCGATCCCCGCCGCGAGCAGCTCGTGGATGTCCTGCCAGCGCTTGGCGTTGCGTGATCCCGGCACGTTGGTGTGCGCGAGCTCGTCGACGAGCGCCACCTCGGGACGTCGCGCCAGGACGGCGTCGACGTCCATCTCCTGGAAGGCCACGCCACGGTGCTCGATGGTCCGCCGCGGCACGGTCTCGAGGTCGGCGAGCATGGCGGCGGTCTGCGGGCGGTTGTGCGTCTCGACGAAGGCGACGACGACGTCGGTGCCGCGAGCGAGGCGCCGGTGCGCCTCGCCCAGCATGGCGTAGGTCTTGCCGACGCCCGGCGCGGCACCGAGGTAGATGCGCAGCCGACCACGACCGGAGGGAGCGACGTCGTCGACGTCAGTCCCTCCGAGCGTCGTGGGGTTCACCGTCACCTCATCTGCTCCAACGCGAGGTTCAGCTCCAGCACGTTGACCCGAGGCTCGCCGATGAAGCCGAGCGTACGCCCGGTGGTGTGCTCGTCCACGAGCCTGGTCACGACCTCGACGCTGAGGTTGCGCGCCTTGGCCACCGAGGCGATCTGCGCGGCGGCGTACTCCGGGCTGATGTCCGGGTCGAGCCCGCTCCCGCTCGCGGTGACGGCGTCGGCCGGCACGGCGCTGGGGGCGATCCCGAGCGCGGTCGCGGCGTCGGCCTTGCGCTGCGTGACGGCGTCGACGAGGTCCTTGTTGTCGGCCGCGAGGTTCGAGCCGCTGCTCGACAGGGCGTCGTACCCCTTCCCGGCCGCTGACGGCCGCGGGTGGAACCACTGCGGTCCCTGGAAGTCCTGCCCGATGAGGGAGGAGCCGACGACGGTGCCCGAGGCGGCGGTGACGAACGACCCGTCGGCGCGCGAGGGCACGATCCGGCCGACCGCCCAGAGGGCGGCGGGGTAGACGATGCCGAGCAGGACCGTCATGACGACGAGGAGCCGCAGCGCGACGCCGGCCTGGCGCATGGTGGTGGACATGTCAGCCGATCCCGGGGATGTGGGAGATGAACAGGTCGAGGAGCTTGATGCCGACGAAGGGCACGATGATGCCGCCGAGGCCATAGATCCACAGGTTGCGCGAGAGCAGCTGTGCGGCGCTCGACGGGCGGTAGCGCACGCCCCGGAGGGCGAGCGGGATGAGCGCCACGATGATGAGCGCGTTGAACACGACGGCGGACAGGATCGCCGAGCTCGGGCTGGCCAGGTGCATCACGTTGAGCGTCTGGAGCCCCGGGTAGGACGCCACGAACATCGCGGGGATGATCGCGAAGTACTTCGCGATGTCGTTGGCTACTGAAAACGTCGTGAGCGCCCCGCGCGTGATGAGCAGTTGCTTGCCGATCTCGACGATGTCGATGAGCTTCGTCGGGTTCGAGTCGAGGTCGACCATGTTGCCGGCCTCCTTCGCGGCAGACGTGCCCGTGTTCATCGCGACGCCGACGTCGGCCTGGGCCAGGGCCGGTGCGTCGTTCGTGCCGTCACCGGTCATCGCGACGAGGCGACCGCCCTCCTGCTCCTTCCTGATGAGCGCCATCTTGTCCTCGGGGGTGGCTTCGGCGAGGAAGTCATCGACGCCGGCCTCGTCGGCGATCGCCCGTGCGGTCATCGGGTTGTCGCCGGTGATCATCACGGTGCGGATGCCCATGCGACGCAGCTCGTCGAACCTCTCGCGGATGCCCGCCTTGACGACGTCCTTGAGGTGGACGACGCCGAGAACCCGGTCTCCCTCGGACACCACGAGCGGTGTCCCGCCGGCCGCCGCGATGGCGTCGACCATCGCCGACACCTCGACCGGCGTGTGGCCGCCGAGCGCCGCCACGTGGGCGAGAACCGCCCCGGCCGCGCCCTTGCGCACCGAGCGCCCGTCGATGTCGACGCCGCTCATCCGGGTCTGTGCCGTGAACGGCACCCACTCCGCGTGGGCCAGAGCGCCCTCCTCGCGGGCCCGGAGTCCGTAGACGTCCTTGCACAGCACGACGATCGAACGACCCTCGGGCGTCTCGTCGGCCAGGCTGGACAGCTGCGCCGCCTCGGCCAGCTGGTCCGGCTCCACCCCCGGAGCGGGGAGCAGCTCGACGGCCTGCCGGTTGCCGAGCGTGATCGTGCCGGTCTTGTCGAGCAGCAGTGTCGACACGTCGCCCGCAGCCTCCACGGCGCGGCCGGACATCGCGAGCACGTTGCGTTGCACGAGCCGGTCCATGCCGGCGATGCCGATGGCGGAGAGCAGGGCACCGATCGTCGTCGGGATGAGGCAGACGAGCAGGGCGACGAGCACGATCACCGACTGGGCGGCACCCGAGTACGACGCCAGGGGCTGCAGCGTCATGACGACGAGCAGGAAGATGATCGTGAGCGAGGCGAGCAGGATGTTGAGGGCGATCTCGTTCGGCGTCTTCTGCCGGCTGGCACCCTCGACGAGCGCGATCATCCGGTCGATGAACGTCTTGCCGGGCTCTGCGGTGATCTTGATGACGATCCGGTCCGAGAGCACCTTCGTGCCGCCGGTCACCGCGCTGCGGTCACCGCCGGATTCGCGGATGACGGGCGCGGACTCGCCGGTGATGGCCGACTCGTCCACGCTGGCGACCCCGTCGACGACGTCGCCGTCGCCCGGGATGAGGTCGCCGGCCTCGCACACGACGAGGTCACCGAGGCGGAGCTCGGTCGCCGGCACCGACGTCTCGACGTCGCCGACGAGCCGACGGGCCGTGGTGTCGCGCCGGGTGGCACGCAGCGTGGCGGCCTGCGCCCGGCCTCGACCCTCGGCGACGGCCTCGGCGAGGTTCGCGAAGATCACGGTGAGCCAGAGCCAGACGGTGATGGACCAGGCGAACACGCTCGGCTCGATGATCGCGGACACCGTCGTGAGCACGGCGCCGACGAGCACCACGAACATGACCGGCGAGCGCCACATGAGCCGCGGGTCGATCTTGCGGACGGCGGTCGGCAGGGAGGTGAGCAGCGACCGGGCGTCGAAGGCTCCGGTGGTGACCCGGTGCTCCGCGGCCGGTGCGGCCGGGGTGGAGACGGTCATGACAGTCCCTCCGCGAGGGGTCCGAGGGCGAGGGC
>DATCCY010000154.1:0-14808 GCA_036510975.1 Candidatus Nanopelagicales bacterium | reverse complement strand
GAGACGCCGTTGACCGCGACGTCCGCGTTCGTGTGCGCGGCGAGCAGGGCGCAGCCACCGGTGACGAGACGGTGCACGAGACGGCCCGCGGGTGTCGTCGCCGCCACCGAGGAGACCGGATGCAGCAGGAGGGGGTGGTGGGTGAGCAGGAGATCGGCGCCAAGGTCGAGCGCCTCGTCGACCGTGACGGCGACGGGGTCGACGGCCACGAGGATCCGCCGTACGGCTGCGTCGGGGTCGCCGCAGACGAGGCCGACCGCGTCCCAGGCCTCCGCCGTGGCGGGGTCGTAGCGACGGTGGACGGCATCGACGACGTCGGCCACCGTGGCCGTCGGGCGCAGCGGATCGCTCACGTGCCGAGCCTACGCAGTCGAGCCGGCCCCAGCCCGCCGGCGGTGCACGACCGTGTCCGGGGCGCTCCCGAGGGGAATAGCCTCCTCACGGCGACCGTTCGAGACGACGGCGTCACCGCGGCTTCCTCGACGACCGACTCGTCGACCCGGGGGCACCGACCGGACAGGAGACCTCATGGCCACGATCGACCTCACCGCCGGCACCTTCGACGACACGGTGACGGCCAACGACATCGTGCTCGTGGACTTCTGGGCCGAGTGGTGCGGCCCGTGCCGCAACTTCGCGCCGGTCTTCGGGAAGGCGGCGGAGGCCAACCCCGACATCGTCTTCGCGAAGGTCGACACGGAGGCCGAGCAGCAGCTCGCCGCGGCCGCGAACATCACGTCGATCCCGACCCTGATGGCCTTCCGCGAGGGCGTGCTGCTCTACTCGCAGCCCGGGGCGCTGCCGGCGCCGCAGCTCGACG
Organism: Candidatus Nanopelagicales bacterium; assembly: GCA_036510975.1. Taxonomy (GTDB): domain Bacteria; phylum Actinomycetota; class Actinomycetes; order S36-B12; family CAIYMF01; genus Longivirga. Next base: position 13,988 of record DATCCY010000154.1, on the reverse strand, counting down.
AGCTCATCGCCGCCGTGCGCGGGGTTGACATGGTCGAGGTCCACAAGCAGGTAGCTGCTCAGAATCACGACCACGCCGACCAGGCCGACCACGCCCACTGACCCGGCCCGACGTCACTGGTGGTGCGGTCGCTCCCCGACGAGGGAGACGACCACACCACCCGTGACATGACGTCGGACTAGCGCGAGCGGCGGCCGGCGCCGGCGGAGAACGTGGCGATCGACCCCGACGAGCGGGTCGACGAGGACGACGACCGTGACGACGACCCGGACGAGCGGGTCGACGATCCGGCGGACCGGGTCGACGACGAGCTCGAGGTACGACGCGACTGGCCGCCGGCCTGCGAGCGACCACCGGACTGGCCGCCGGAGCGACCGCGACCACCACCGCCGCCCTGCTGGCCGCGGCGCGGCTCGTCGGCAGCGGGGGCGGCCGAAGGCTGGACGTACGCGGCCCGCGGTCCGGTGAGGGCGGTGATGTCGAGTGCGCCCGGGCGCACCCGCGCCGCGGTCGGCTTGATGCCGGCCTTGCGGGCGAGCAGGGCGACGTCGGAACGCTGGGCGTCGGTCGCCACGGTGACGACGACGCCGGCAGCACCGGCGCGTGCCGTGCGGCCGGACCGGTGCGTGTAGGCCTTGTGCTCCGCCGGCGGGTCGACGTGGACGACGAGGTTGACGTCGTCGACGTGGATGCCGCGGGCGGCGATGTCGGTCGCGACGAGCACGCGCACCTCACCGCTGCGGAACGCGGCGAGGTTGCGGTCCCGTGCGTTCTGCGCGAGGTTCCCGTGCAGGTCGAGCGCGGGCACACCGGCCTGCGTGAGCTGCTTCGCGAGCTTCTTGGCGCCGTGCTTGGTGCGCGTGAACAGCAGCGAGCGACCCTCGCCGGACGCGAGCTCCTGCACGACAGCACCCTTGTCGGCGTCGGTCACCGTGAAGACGTGGTGCTCCATGTCGGGCTCGGTCGAGGCGTCCGAGTCGACCGAGTGCGTCACCGGGTTCACGAGGTAGCGACGGATGAGCACGTCGACGCCGTTGTCCAGCGTCGCGGAGAAGAGCAGTCGCTGACTGCCGGGCGTGGTCTTGTCGAGGATGCGCTTCACACCGGGCAGGAAGCCGAGGTCGGCCATGTGGTCGGCCTCGTCGAGCACCGTCACCTCGACGTCGTCGAGGCGCACGTGACGCTGGTTCATCAGGTCCTCGAGCCGCCCCGGGCAGGCCACGACGATGTCCACGCCCTGCTTGAACGCACGGACCTGGCCTCCCTGCGACACACCGCCGAAGACGGTCGTGGTCGAGAGCCCGGCAGCGCGCGCGAGCGGCGCGATGGTGTCGTGCACCTGCGTGGCCAGCTCACGGGTCGGGAGCAGCACGAGCGCGCGCGGGTGGCCGGGGCGCACCCGGCGACCCGACTCGGACAGGCGGGCGACGAGCGGCAGCGCGAAGGCGATGGTCTTGCCGGAGCCCGTGCGGCCGCGGCCGAGGACGTCGCGTCCGGACAGCGAGTCCGGGAGCGTCGCCGACTGGATCGGGAAGGCCTCGAGGATGCCTTGCGCCGCGAGGACGGAGACGAGCGCGGCGGGAACGCCGAGCCCGGAGAACGAGGTGACGACCGGCCCGCTGGGCACGGTGGCCACGAGCGGCGCGGCCTCGACCGGCGCGGACTGACGGCGCGGCTCGGCGTTGCGGGTGGAGTCCGGCGTGCGGCGACGGGTGTCGCCCTCGGGGCGGGGGCCGCCCTGGCCGCCCTGACGCGGGCGTCCGCCACCGTTGCCGGTGCGGGGCTTGCGCGGGGCGCCGGACGAGCTCGACGTGCTGGACGTGCTGGGGGACATCGGGGTCCTGTCATGGATCAGGTGGCCGCACCGTCCGAGGCCTGCCGTGAGGCAGGCAGCATGTGCTCGTGGGAGCTGGGCGACCGTGGTGCATCCCGTCCGGGGCACCGCAACCGGTCACTGGGCCGGGAGCTCGAGGTGGTGCGCATCGTGCGCGCCTCGTCGATTCGAGATGTCGCCGCGGGGTCAGTGCCACCCGTACGTCCGGCGAAGTGCCGTCAGCCTATCGGACTTCGGGTCCGTCCCCGACCACGCCGCTCCCACAGGCGGTGCGGGTCACGCCACGAGCGAACCCGCTGTCGCGCGTCACCCCCTCGGGGCATGATGAGCCGTTGCCGAACCACCCTGGAGACGCCCGTGCTCATCTCGCTGCTACGGCGCTACCTGCCGCCGTACCGCAACGCGCTCATCGCCGTCGTCGTGCTGCAGTTCTTCGGGACGCTCGCCGCGCTCTACCTGCCGACGCTCAACGCCGACATCATCGACAACGGCGTCGCGAAGGCCGACACCCAGTACATCCTCCGGGTCGGCGCGGTGATGCTCGTGATCACCGTCGTGCAGGTGGCCTGCACCATCGGTGCCGTCTGGTTCGGCGCACGCAGCTCGATGGGCTTCGGCCGCGACACCCGCGCCGGGATCTTCCACCAGGTGGGGGCGTTCTCAGCGCGTGAGGTCACGCACTTCGGCGCGCCGTCGCTCATCACCCGGACGACGAACGACGTCCAACAGGTCCAGATGCTCGTCCTGCTCACCTGCACGATGATGGTGTCGGCGCCGATCATGTGCGTCGGCGGCATCATCATGGCGCTGCGTCAGGACGTCGGCCTCGCGTGGCTCATCGCGCTGAGCGTGACCGTCCTCGTCGTCGCCATCGCGCTCATCGTGACGCGGATGATCCCGCTGTTCCGGGTGATGCAGAAGCGCCTCGACAACGTCAACCGCGTGCTGCGCGAGCAGATCACGGGCATCCGTGTCGTGCGCGCGTTCGTCCGCGAGCCCGTCGAGCGCGAGCGCTTCGACGTCGCCAACGCCGACCTCACCGATGTCGCGATCCGCGTCGGGCGGCTCATGGCGCTGATGTTCCCGGTCGTCATGTTCGTGCTCAACGCCTCCAGCGTGGCGGTCATCTGGTTCGGCGGCCACCGCATCAACGACGGCGAGATGCAGATCGGGTCGCTCACCGCGTTCCTCAGCTACCTCGTGCAGATCCTCATGTCGATCATGATGGCCACCTTCATGCTCGTGCTGATCCCGCGCGCCGCGGTCAGCGCCGAGCGCATCACCGAGGTGCTCGACACGGACTCCACGGTCGTGCCGACCGACTCCCCCGTGGACACCGTGGTGTCGCGCGGCACGGTCGAGCTGGTCGGCGCCGCCTTCCAGTACCCCGGAGCCGACGAGCCGGTCCTCTGCGACGTCTCTTTCCTCGCGAAGGCCGGTCAGACCACGGCGATCATCGGCAGCACGGGTTCGGGCAAGACCACGCTGCTCTCCCTCGTGCCCCGGCTCTTCGACGCCACCGGCGGATCGGTGCTCGTCGACGGCGTCGACGTGCGCGACCTGGCACCCGACGTCCTCCACTCGCGCATCGGGCTGGTCCCGCAGAAGGCCTACCTGTTCAGCGGCACCGTCGCGAGCAACCTGCGCTACGGCCGCGGCGAGGCGACCGACGAGGAGCTGTGGGAGGCGCTGCGCATCGCGCAGGCTGACGACTTCGTCGCCGCGCTCGCCGAGGGCCTCGAGGCGCCGGTGGCACAGGGCGGCACCAACTTCTCAGGCGGGCAGCGCCAGCGCCTCGCCATCGCCCGCGCGGTGGTGCGCAAACCTGAGATCTACCTGTTCGACGACTCCTTCTCCGCCCTCGACCTCGCCACGGACGCACGGCTGCGCGCCGCGCTCCGACCGACCACGCGCGAGTCGACCGTCATCGTCGTCGCGCAGCGCGTGTCGAGCATCCTCGACGCCGACCAGATCGTCGTCCTCGACGAGGGCCAGCTCGTCGGGGTCGGCACCCACGAGGAGCTGCTGACCAGCTGTCCGACGTACGCCGAGATCGTGCAGTCCCAGCTGCCGGCGGAGGTGGCGGCATGAGCGCCCCGACCCGCATGCCGAACCGTCCGGCCGGCCCCGGTCCGGGGCGAGGCCCCGCCCACATGATGGGTGCGGGCATGCCGGCCGAGAAGTCGCTCAACTTCTGGCCGTCGGCCAAGCGGCTGATGGGGCGGCTGCGGCCTGAACGAGGACTGGTCTTCGCGATCCTCGCCCTGACCGTCCTGAGCGTGTCCTTCAGCGTCGTCGGTCCCAAGATCCTCGGCAACGCGACCAACCTCATCTTCGAGGGGATCATCGGCAAGCAGCTGCCGGCCGGGCTGACGCAGGCGCAGGTGGAGGCCGCAGCTCGGGCGAGCGGCAACGACGGCTTCGCCAACCTGCTCTCGGGCATGACGATCGTGCCCGGCCAGGGCATCGACTTCACCCAGCTCGGTCAGGTGCTGCTCTTCGTCCTGGCGCTCTACCTGTTCGCCTCGCTGTGCAGCTACGCCCAGGCCTACATCCTCAACGGCGTCGTGCAGCGCACCGCTCTGCGCCTGCGTCGCGACATCGAGGACAAGCTGCACCGCCTGCCGCTCAGCTACTTCGACCGCGTGCCGCGCGGCGAGCTGCTCAGCCGGGTCACCAACGACATCGACAACATCCAGCAGACGATGCAGCAGACGATGAGTCAGCTGCTCACGTCGATCCTCACCCTCGTCGGCGTCCTCGGGATGATGCTGTGGATCTCGCCGGTGCTGGCCCTGGTGGCGCTGGTCTCGGTGCCGCTCTCGATCGTCGTCACGGCTGTCGTGGCCAAGCGCTCGCAGCCGCTGTTCATCGAGCAGTGGGCGCAGACCGGTCACCTCAACAGCCACATCGAGGAGGTCTACACCGGGCACGCACTGGTCAAGGTGTTCGGCCACCAGCGCGAGTCCGAGGAGACCTTCGCCGAGCGCAACGAGAAGCTCTACACGGCGGCGTCGGGGGCCCAGTTCCTGAGCGGCATCATCATGCCGGCCATCCAGTTCATCGGGAACCTCAACTACGTGTTCATCGCGGTGATCGGTGGCCTGCGCATCGCGTCCGGCGCGATGTCGCTCGGCGACGTGCAGGCGTTCATCCAGTACTCCCGCCAGTTCAGCCAGCCGCTCACGACCGTCGCGTCGATGTCCAACCTGCTCCAGTCCGGGGTGGCGTCGGCCGAGCGCGTCTTCGAGCTGCTCGACGCCGAGGAGCAGTCCCCCGACCCGGTCGACGCGCAGGTCGTCCACGACCCCCAGGGACGCGTCGCCTTCGAGGACGTGTCCTTCCGCTACCTCCCGGACAAGCCACTCATTGAGCACCTCAGCCTCGTCGCGGCCCCGGGCCAGTCGGTCGCGATCGTCGGCCCGACCGGCGCCGGCAAGACCACGCTCGTCAACCTCGTGATGCGCTTCTACGAGCTCGACGGCGGACGCATCACCCTCGACGGGGTCGACATCGCCGCCATGACACGGGACGACCTGCGCAGCGAGATCGGCATGGTGCTGCAAGACACCTGGCTGTTCGGCGGCACCATCCAGGACAACATCGCCTACGGGCGTCCCGGTGCCACCGAGGAGGAGATCCAGGCCGCGGCCCGGGCCACCTACGTCGACCGCTTCGTCCGCGCGCTCCCGGACGGCTACGACACCGTGATCGACGACGAGGGCAGCAACCTGTCGACCGGCGAGCGCCAGCTCATCACCATCGCACGGGCGTTCCTCGCCGCGCCGTCGCTGCTCATCCTCGACGAGGCGACCAGCTCGGTCGACACCCGCACGGAGGTGCTGGTGCAGAAGGCCATGACGGCGTTGCGCTCGGACCGCACCAGCTTCGTGATCGCGCACCGGCTCTCGACCATCCGCGACGCCGACCTCATCCTCGTGATGGAGGAGGGCCGCATCGTGGAGCAGGGGACGCACGACGCGCTACTCGAGCGGCGCGGCGAGTACTTCGACCTCTACAACGCCCAGTTCGTGGGCGCGCTCGACGAGGACGAGCTCACCGGCGCACCCGCCTGACCGGCACGCGGACGCCGGGGTTCCCGGCCGCTGCGACCGAGGTCAGCCGATGGTGCCGACGGGTGTCGTCGGCTTGGGCGTCGGCTTGGGCGTCGGCTTCGGCGTGACGGTGGGCTTGGGCGTCGGCGTCGGTGTCGGGGTTGCCGTAGGCGTCGATGAGACCGCTGCGGGTGTCGGCGTCGTCGGTGTGGGCGTCGGGGTCGGGGTCGGGGTCGGGGAGGTCGTACCCGACGGAGACCGGGTCTCGACATCGGTCGGCAGCCCGCTGACGCTCGGCGACTGCCCGAACGCCGTTCCTGCGGTGCTGCCGTCACCGCTCGCCCACACCACGCCGGAGATCATCGTGTCCGTGGGGAGCAGGAAACCCCACAGCACCGAACTGCGAGCCCGCGCATCGACACCCAGCGTCGATGCACTGGCGTCGGCGGTCCCGGTGTGCGCCGCACCGCTGCTGTCGGTGACGATCGTGCGGGTGGCGTCGATGGTCACGCGCTGCCCGGTCGTGTTGACGTACCAGACCGTCACCGAGCACAGCTGCTGGTCGCCCACCTCGGAGCAGAAGGGCTCGTCGGCGCTCAGCGAGATCCCGGAGGCCACCTTGCCCGGGTTGCTCAGCGACGAGCCCGACGGTACGGGCGGCGGCGGGGTCGAACCCGAGCCGCACGCGGCGAGCGCGACGGTCAGCACGGCCACCACCACCGGTGCGCCGACGAGCCTGGTGCTCGCGCTCACCGCACCACCACGCGCAGCACCGGGCTCATGGTGGCGACGTAGACCCGGTTGGCCACCAGGTCGACACGCAGCAGGTAGACCCCCCGGGCCGGGAAGCCGAAGGCGAACGGGATCGCCGGTCCCTTCGCCCGGCCGCTCGCGAGCGTCGAGAGCCGCCCGCGGACGGTGTAGCGCAGCGACAGCGGCGTGCCGGCAGGAAGGCCGGAGACGACGCACCGGCCGCTGCCGACCGCGCCGACGGCGAGAGTGCGAGTGGCCACCGTGCACGACATCGGTGCCGACGCTCGGATCGAGGTCGCGCGGACCGACGTGCCCAACCACGCCGTGCGAGTGACGACAGCGGTGACCGTCGCGTTCGTGCGTGCGACGTAGCGCGCGGTGAAGGCACCGCCGGCGCCGGTCACGAGGTGGACCGTGGACGCCGCTCCGAGCGCGGGCCGACGGGTCACCGTGACGACGACGCCCGGGACACCGAGGCCGGTCGTCGCCGCCACGACGTGCCCGACCACGAGGACGAGTGCGCCCGCCCGCACGATCCTCGGCAGAGCGAGGACGACGCGGCTCGCGGAAGCCGCGTAGACCACGCGCGAGGCGGAGGTGGCGGTCGCACCGGACGTCGTCGTCATCGCGACCACGATCGTGTGCGGGCCGACCGATCCGGCGGCGCTCCAGGCGAGGACCACCGCGCAGTCGTGAGTCCGGGCGGGACATGGGGCCGTGGCGCGTGCGACGCCGTCCACGAGCAGTGAGAAGGTGGCGGGCAGGTCGCTGCGCCCCGGATCGGTCGATCCTGCGGCGTATACCGACATCTTGCCGCTCACGACCGCGTTCCCGCCCGGCGACGTGATGACGGCAGTGGGCGCCGGGGTCGTGACCGTCACGGTCACGGGCTCGCTCGTGGAGGAGGCCGCTCGGGTGGTCACGACCTCCGCAGTCAGCGTCTGCTCGCCGGCGAGAGTCGTCGTGTCCCAGGCGACCGTGCCGCTGCAGCCGTGCACCGATGCGGCGCAGGTCACCACGCCGACCACGGTCGACCCGTTGCGCACCACGATCGACGCCGGGAAGTCGGTCAGCGCGTCGTCGGTGCTTGCCGCGACACCCACCGATGCGAGCCCGGCGAGGGTTGACCCCGGGGCAGGCGACGTGATCGAGACGGCCGGCGCGGGGTTCGCGACCGTCACCGGCACCTGCACGCTCGGCACGGAGACCGCCAGCGTCGTCACGACCACGGCGCCCAGGTTGTGCACCCCGGCAAGGCCCGTCGTGTCCCACGACACCGTGCCGCTGCAACTGTGCACCGAGACCGCGCACGTCACAGTGCCGATCACCGTCGACCCGTCACGCACGGTGATCGACGCCGGGTAGTCCGACAGCGAGGTCAGTGTGCTGGCCGACACGGCCACCGGGGTGGCGCCGGCGACGGTCGATCCCGGCGTGGGCGACGTGACCGAGACGGCCGGCCCCGGATTGACGATCATGACCTGCACCGGCGCGCTGGGGGCGGAGACCGAACGGGTGGTCAGCACCTGCGCCGTCAGCGTGTGCTGACCGGTCAGGCTCGTCGTGTCCCACTGCAGCGTGCCGCTGCAGAGATGCACCAATGCGGCGCAAGTCACCGTGCCGACCAGGTTCAGCCCGTCATGCACCGTGATTGACGCGGGGTAGTCCGACAGGGCCGTGATGGTGCTCGCCAAGACCGACACCGGGGTGACGCCGGTGAGCGTCGAGCTGGGAGCGGGAGACGTGATCGAGACCGCCGGCGCAGGGTTCGAGACCGTCACCACGACCGGCGGACTCGTGACCGTCGCCCCCCGCGTGGTCACGACCTGTGCGGTCAGCGTGTGCGAGCCCGCGAGGGTCGTCGCATCCCAGGAGACCGACCCGCTGCAGTTGTGCACCGACGCGGCGCACGGCACCGTGCCGATCGCGGTCGATCCGTCAAGCACCACGACCGACGCCGGGAAGTCCGACAAGGTGGCGCCGGTGCTCGCCGAGACGGCGACCGAGGTGAGCCCCGCGAGCGTCGCCCCCGAGTTCGGAGAGGTGATGGCGGCCTTCGGCGCCGGGTTCGAGACCGTGACCACGACATCAGCGCTCGTCACCGAGGCAGCCGCACCAAACAGCAGGCGGGCGGAGAGCGTGTGGGGTCCGTTGGGGTACGTCGTGGCATCCCACGCGACATCGACCACGCATCCGCTCGGGGCCGTCCCCGTCCCGGGACAGGCGGCCGTGGCCACGAGTGTCGCATCGACGGAGAGCTGCACGCTCGTGGTGGTTCCTGCTCCGTCCGAGGTTCCGACGACGTGGACGGTGGTGGCGCCGGACACAGGGGGCGAAGGCGGCGTGATGGCCACGGTCGGAACCGGATTCGTCACCGTCACCGCCACGGGCGCGCTGGTGACCAGGGCGACGCCAGGTGTCGCGTCGTCGAAGAGCGACGCCGTCAGCGACGCCGGACCGTTGACGAGGGCGGTCGTGTCCCAGGAGACGTTTCCGGCGCAGCCGCTGGGCGGAACGCTCGTGCCTGGACAGGTCACCACGCCGATCGACACAGGACCGGATCCCGTGTCCGCGAACACCGTCACCGAGGTCGCCGTGCCAACTCCGTCGGTGGTGCCATCGACGGACACCGCGACGATGCCCGACACCGGACCCGCGGCGGGAACGGTGATCGTCACGGACGGGGTTGCGGCGGCGGCCAGGGTCATCGGGAGGAGTGCGAGCAGGAGTGCGGCCACGCCGAACACGGCGACCCGGCGTACGGGGCGGCTCACCGCCATCGGACCTCCTTGCCTCGCACCACTCGGCCTCGGCCCTGACGGTACTTCCCCGGTCCTCCGGACTCGGATGCCCCCACCCCGCCGAGTGACGGGACGACGCCCCATCGGTCACGCAGGCACCACGTGACACACGGATCGCTCTGTGTGACCGATCGGACCCGTCGCGTCACTGGTCCAGGTCGTGCACGACACGTCCGGAGGCCACCGTCAGCTCCACCGAGGCGTCCGCGAGCGGTGCACCCGCGGCCGACACGTAGCCCCCGGCGAACACGTCGATCGAGAGCAGGGCCAGGTCCGCGCGCATCCCGACCGCGAGCGCACCGCCGTCGTGGTCGTGGTTGACGTAGGCCGAGCCCGCGGTGAACGCATCGACCGCGGCGTCGAGAGCGAGCCGCTGCTCGGGGAGGAACGCCGCTCCGCCGCGCTCGGCACGCGTGACCGCGACCTCGAGCTGCTCGAGCGGGTCGGCCGTGGTGACCGACCAGTCGCTGCCCATGCACAGCCGCGCGCCCGCGGCACGGATGGACTCGAACGGGTACTGGATGTCGGCGCGGTCGCGTCCGAGGAACGGGACGGTGAGCTCGTCCATCTGCGGATCCGACTTCGCCCAGTAGGTCTGGCAGTTCGCGACGACGCCGAGCTCTCCGAAGCGCGGCACATCCTCGGGCTGCACGACCTGGATGTGCGCGATGTGGTGGCGATGGTCGTTCCTGCCGTTCGCGCGCTGTGCAGCCTCGACTGCGTCCAGCGCGTTGCGCACGGCACGGTCGCCGATGGCGTGCATGTGCACCTGGAAGCCGACCGCGTCGAGCTCGGTCACCGCGGCTGCGAGCTCGTCGCGGTCGACGAAGGACAGGCCGTGGTTGTCGGTGTGACCGCCGCAGCCGTCGCAGTAGGGCTCGAGCAGCGCCCCCGTGTAGTTCTCGAGCACGCCGTCGGTCATGATCTTGACCGTCGTGGGGAAGAAGCCGGACACGCCGGAGCCCGCGGAAACCGCTGCGCCCGAGGCTCTCTCGCGCTGCGCCTGCAGATCGACGATCTGCTCGAGCCCGCGGTGACGGTCCCACCACAGCGCCCCGACGACCCGACCGGTGAGGCGGCCGCCGGCCGCGAGCGAGCGGTAGGCCTCCAGCGTCGCCGGCGTCACCCACGCGTCCTGCCAGCCGGTGACGCCGAGCCGGTGGAGATGGCGCTGCGCCTCGAGGATCGACGCCTCCCACTCGGCGATCCCCGGTGCGGGCACGACGTGGTCGTTGAAGGAGTACGCCGCACCCTCGTGCAGGCATCCCGTGGCCTCGCTGTCGGCGTCGCGCTCGATGCGACCGTCGGACGGGTCGGCTGTGTCGCGCGTGATGCCGCCCAGCTCGAGCGCCCTGCTGTTGACCCATGCCCCGTGGACGTCCTTGTTGAACAGGAACACCGGACGGTCGGGCACGATCGCGTCGAGGTCCTCCTTGCGCGGCAGACCGCCGGGGAAGCTCTCCATCGCCCAGCCGCCACCGACGATCCACGGCTCGTCGGGGTGCGCCGCGGCGTAGGCCGCGACGATGTCGAGATAGGACTGCTTGCCCAGGACGTCGTTGAGCCAGACCCGCAGTCGGTTGCGGCCGGCGAACGGTGCGTGGACGTGGCTGTCCTGGAAGCCGGGCAGCAGCAGCCGACCCGGCGCGCGCACCACCCTGGTGCGTGGCCCGGCGAGGGCCAGCAGGTCGTCGCTCTCGCCGACGGCTGAGATCCGGTCACCGGTGACGGCCAGCCCCGAGGCCCAGCCACCACCGGGCAGCCGGACCCATGCGTCGGCGACGACGAGGTCGGGAGCACCCGCAGGCACGGGCAGATCCGTGGACATCGGGCGCAGCCTCCCCTCGACGCGGTCGCGACCGCGGCGCGCGCGGGCCGGATCGTCCGGCGAGGCTAGCGCCCCTGCCTGAACGCCCGTGCGGCGACCGTCGACGCGCCGATCCCGTTCACGGCCCGCACCTGGACGACGCAGGCGCGGCCCTTCGCGAGCCGGGCACGCTCGGCCCACCGATGCAGCCCGACGCTCGTCCAGCGGGTCCACGTGCGGCCCGCGTCGGTCGACCAGCGCACCACAGATGCACGAACGCCGCCGCTGCCCACCGAGGCCGGCGCAGACCACGTCGCACGAGCGGTGTGCGCCCGCGGGAAACCGACCGCGAGGCTTCGCGGCGCGGACGGCGCAGACGCCACCGCGCAGGCGACGTCCTGGTCGAAGCTGCCACCCCGGTACTGGATCATCCAGGTCTGCCCGCCGGTGAAGCGGTGGCCCGTGCAGTAGGTCCGCACGAGCGGGCGCGACGTGAGCACCGTGGCACCCCAGCTCGGCCAGCCGTTGAGCCACGAGCCGGTGAGCCCGTTCCACTGCGCCGTGGTGCTGTAGACGCCGACCGTCGCTATGCCGTGCGACCGGAGCGCGTCGTACTCGCCCTGCAGGCTCGCGCGGTTCTGGGCCACCACTGTGCTCCACGGGTTGGCGGCCTCGACGTCGAGCCACCACACCGCGCTGCGCGCCCCGGCTGCCGACGCCGCGACGAGCGCGTCGAGCCCCGCGCGGTAGCCGTAGTTGTAGGCGCGGCACACGAGGTCACCCGCGGCACAGTGCCGGGGGGTCGTCGCCTGCACCTTCGGCGAGCGCGCGTTCCAGGCCGCGTTCGCATATAGGTGCAGGGTCGTGAAGCGCGCGGCCTCGGCGGCCAGGCAGGGGTTGGGCGTGTAGGGCACCCCGCCGGTGACGCCGACGACGCCGAAGCGCGCGGACATGGACGCGACGTCGTTGCAGTTCGGGTAGCTGACGTCGATCCCGGTGCTGCCGGCCGGAGCGACGCCGGCGCCGAGCGCCGGGACCGCGACGGAGGCCGCGAGCGCACCTGCCAGTACGAGCGCGAAGAGCGTCCGTCGCACCATCGGCTCGCTCCTGCCTCGGGGGATGTGGTGGGCGCAGAGGGACTCGAACCCCCGACGACCTCCTTGTAAGGGAGACACGTCGGAAACGGTGAGCGCCCTGCTCAGCGAGGCTAGCGGTTAGCGGATGTTATGCGGTCCACCGAGAACCTCGCAGCACGACCCCGCCCGGATGGGCCGGACGGGGACGCGAGAGGAGTATCCCCCATGACCGACACGACCGAGGCCGACGAGACCCGCCGCGACGTGCGCGGCGTCGCGCTTGAGCACGTCATCGGAGAGAGCAACGGCGACCCGTTCATCGGGCCCTGCCCGACGTGGTGCCAGGACGGTCATTCGCGCTGGGAGCGCGCCGAGGACCGGATCCACTACGGCCAGTCCATCGACATCGCGCTCGAGCTCGAGCAGTACGACGCCGGGTCGTCGACCCACGACGTCACCACGGTGCGCACCTACCTCAGGCAGCACTACCGCGAGACGGAGGCTCGGGTCGTGCTCGCTCGCGACGAGCGCCCCGGCTTCACCCTGACACTGGCCGAGGCACGGCTACTCGTCGCCACGCTCACGGAGATGCTCGAGCAAGCCAGCGCGTAGCGTCAACCCTCGACGACCCCGCGCCGATCCCCCCGTGGTGCGCGGGGTCGTCGCACGTCCAGGTCAAGATTCGCCCTAGAGACTGACCATCGGTCCCGCCTGCGTCCCTAGCCTCGCCGTATGGCCCTGTACGTCTTCCTCGGTGGACCCCGTGATGGCGAGACGGTCCAGAGCGCCCGCGAGCCGATCTCGTCCTGGTCGACGATGCACGGCCGGCATGTCGTCGACAAGCCACCGCAGACGATGCAGACCCCGGCGGGAACGGCGCTCATCCTGCGGTTCGAGGCGAAGGTCCGCTAGGTGTTCTCGATCCACGGCATCTAGCCTGACGTCGACGACCCCCCCTCACCGTCGACCCCGTAGACCCCAGGCTGTCGAGACGCTCGCCCCCGCACTCTGAGTTCAGGGAGGCCGTCTCGCTGCCGAAGTCGACTCCAGCGAGGTCCCGACGATCATCGGTCTCCGCCGTGGGGGCGCCGGGACCTCGCCCCCAACCACGACCCGATGAAGATTCCGACGCGGACCGGTTGAGGGGTCGTCGCACGGCGGCGGGGAGTCGTGACGGCCATCCGGCCCGATCGACCGTGAGTGACCACTCGGACGCCCGATTCACCCGATCGGCCGAGTTGCCGATCACGCTCCGAAGCCATGCTGAGGGAGTCCGTCGACCTCCGGGGTCTGGCGCGCGTCAAAGGGGGCACTCACATGATCACTCGCATCCGCACCGCCCTACGCCACGACGAGGGCGCGTCGGCCGTGGAATACGCACTGCTCGTCGGCGCCATCGCGGCCGTCATCGTGGCAGTCGTGTTCTTGCTCGGCGGGAAGGTCAGCTCCACGTTCCAGCAGACCTGCTCGGGCATCGGCAGCGGCACCTGCTGACTCCCGAACGGTTCGACGACCCCGCGCCGGTACGCGGGCCACGACGTGCGAGCGCCCCGACCGTGCGAGTGGTCGGGGCGCTCGTCACTGTCGGTGCGTCACGGTGCCGCCCCCCGATGAGGTCGACGGCGACGGAGGTCGGCGGCGTGTCGCTTTCCGGCGCGGCCC
>DATCCY010000153.1:0-8919 GCA_036510975.1 Candidatus Nanopelagicales bacterium | reverse complement strand
TCCCCTACGTCGAGTCCGAGGGATTCGAGGCCGACGACCTCATCGCCACCCTCACGACGCAGGCCGAGGCCGAGGGGTTCGACGTCCTCATCATCACCGGGGACCGCGACGCCTACCAGCTGGTCGACCCGCACGTGACGGTGCTCTACCCGGTCAAGGGCGTGAGCGACCTCGCGCGGATGACGCCTGAGGCGGTGGAGGCCAAGTACGGCCTCACTCCCGCGCAGTACCCCGACTACGCCGCCCTGCGCGGCGACCCCAGCGACAACCTGCCGTCGATCCCCGGTGTGGGGGAGAAGACCGCGTCGAAGTGGGTGCGTGAGTTCGGGTCGCTGGCGGCACTCGTCGACCGCGTCGATGAAGTGAAGGGCAAGGCCGGCGACGCGCTGCGCGAGAACCTGGCCAACGTGCTGCGCAACCGTCGCCTCACCGAGCTGGTCCGCGACGTCGACCTGCCCCTCGGCCCGCTCGACCTCGAACGGCGCTCCTTCGACCGCGACCGGGTGCACGAGGTGTTCGACGCGCTGCAGTTCCGGGTGCTCCGCGACCGGCTGTTCGCCTCCCTCGGCGACGAGGCGGCTCCCGCTGCGGGAGACGAGCCCGAGGTCGACGTCGAGGTCCTGGGCGCAGGGTCGCTGGCGGGCTGGCTCGACGCGCACGCGCCGTCCGGCGTCCGCGTCGGCGTCGCGCTCGACGGCCGCTGGGGGCGCGGCACCGGCGACGTCGACGGGCTGGCCGTGGCCGCACCCGATGGCGCGGTCGCCTACGCCGCCGTCCCGGAGCTCACCGCTGACGACGACTCCGCGCTCGCACTGTGGCTCGCTGACGACGAGCGGCCCAAGGCCATCCACGACGCGAAGGGGCCGGAGCTCGCCCTGCGCGCCCGCGGACTGAGCCTGCGCGGGCTCACCTGCGACACGGCCCTCGCGGCCTACCTCGTGCTTCCGGGGCAACGGTCATTCGACCTCGCGGACCTCGCCCCGCGCTTCCTGGGCCGCGAGCTCGGCTCCGTCGACACCGCTGCGGCCTCGCAGCTGAGCTTCGACACCGACGACGCGGCCGTCCGTGCCACCACCCTCGGGCTGCACGCGCGGGCCACCCTCGACCTCGCTGAGGCGCTCGAGCGTGAGCTCGATCAGCGCGGCGGCACCGCGCTGATGCGCGAGGTCGAGCTGCCGCTGCTGCATGTCCTCGCCGACCTCGAGCAGGTGGGCATCGCGGTCGACACGGCACACCTCGAGGCCCTCGACTCCGAGTTCGCGGAGTCGATGCGCGCAGCCGAGTCCGTCGCGCACGAGCTGGCCGGCCGTCCGTTCAACCTCGGGTCGCCCAAGCAGCTCCAGGAGATCCTGTTCGGCGAACGGGGCCTGCCGCCCACGAAGAAGATCAAGACGGGCCACACCACCGATGCCGACGCGCTCGCGGACCTGTTTGCGAAGACCGGCGACCCGCTGCTCGAGCAGCTGCTGCGCTGGCGCGACGTCTCCAAGCTCCGCCAGACCGTGACCGGGCTTCTCGCCGCGGTGAGCGACGACGGTCGGATCCACACGACCTTCAACCAGATCGTCGCCGCCACCGGGCGTCTGTCCTCCCAGGACCCCAACCTGCAGAACATCCCGATCCGTACCGACGAGGGTCGGCGCATCCGCAGCGGGTTCGTGGTGGGCCCCGGCTACGAGTGCCTGCTCACGGCCGACTACTCCCAGATCGAGATGCGCCTCATGGCGCACCTGTCCGAGGACCAGGGCCTGATCGAGGCGTTCAACTCCGGTGAGGACCTGCACACGACCGTGGCCTCACGGGTGTTCGGTGTGGAGCCCTCCGCGGTCGACCCGGAGATGCGACGCAAGATCAAGGCGATGTCCTACGGCCTGGCCTACGGCCTCTCGCCGTTCGGCCTCGCCCAGCAGCTCGGGATCGAGACTTCCGAGGCGAGCAGGCTCATGGACGAGTACTTCCTGCGTTTCGGCGGCGTGCGCGACTACCTCCGGGAGGTGGTCGACCGCGCCCGGGGCACCGGCTACACCGAGACCATGCTGGGCCGACGGCGCTACCTGCCCGACCTGTCCAGCGACGTCCGGCAGCGCCGGGAGATGGCCGAGCGGATGGCGCTCAACGCCCCCATCCAGGGGTCGGCGGCCGACATCGTCAAGGTCGCGATGCTGCGCGTCGACACCGCGCTGCACGATGCCGGACTCGCGTCGCGGATGCTGCTCCAGGTCCACGACGAGCTCGTCCTGGAGGTGGCCCCGGGCGAGCTCGAGGCGGTCGAGGTGCTCGTGCGCGAGGGCATGGGCGGTGCCGTGCCGCTCACCGTGCCGCTCGACGTCTCCGTCGGTGTCGGACGCACGTGGGAGGACGCGGGTCACTGAGGGAAGGCATGCCGTACCCGCGGGTAACAATTGCCGTGTCCTAGGGCGCCCAGCCCGGAAACGCGTGCCAGGATCCGTCCCCATGACCACTCGACCCGGGCGCCGCCTCCTCGCGGGCGCCGCCGTCTCCGCGTCCCTCCTGCTCCTCACCGCCTGCGGCTCGCAGGCCCCCGAGATCCCACGGGCGCGACAGGCGTCGGTCGACGTCGCCTTCAACGGCTGCGACAAGGTCAAGTGCACCGACACCCTCAACGGTGCGGCCTACGAGATCAAGCTGCCGACGAAGTGGAACGGCACGCTCCTGCTCTACAGCCACGGCTACCGCTACGCGCAGCCCGCTCCGCCGCTCTTCGCGCCCGTGGAGACCAAGGCGGTGTCCGCGCCTGACGACGTCACCGCCCAGAAGCTGCTCAGCGAGGGCTACGCGCTGGCCGGCTCCGCCTACAAGTCCAACGGCTGGGCGGTCCAGGACGGCGTCGCCGCCGCCGAGGACCTGCACACGTTCTTCGTCGACAACGTCGGCAACCCCTACCGCACGGAGATCTGGGGCGACTCGCTCGGCGGTCTCATCACCCAGATGATCGCGGAGAAGCATCCGGAGTGGGTCGACGGCGCGGCCCCGCTGTGCGGGGTGATGGCCGGTGTGGTCCCGAACATGAACCTCGGACTCGACGTCTCCTACGCCGTGAAGACCCTGGTCTACCCGCAGATGAAGCTCACCGGCTACTCCTCCTACCAGGAGGCGGTCGACAACTGGACGGGTGCGGCGAAGGCCCTCGTCGCCGCGGCGAGCGACACCGCAGGCGGCGGGA
The DNA here is from genome assembly GCA_036510975.1 of Candidatus Nanopelagicales bacterium. Classification (GTDB taxonomy): domain Bacteria; phylum Actinomycetota; class Actinomycetes; order S36-B12; family CAIYMF01; genus Longivirga. The sequence goes on along the minus strand of DATCCY010000153.1, from coordinate 5,735 downwards.
CCGCGAAGATCCTCTACATCGCCGCGCTCGTCGACGCGCCGAGCCAGACGCTGCACTACGACGGCTCCTCGGTCGAGTCGAAGGTGAAGGCCACGGTCGAGGCGCTGGCCACCGACCTCGGCTACGCGACTCTCGCGCGGTACGACCTCGAGCAGCGCTTCGGGGGCAACCCCACGGGCAACGACGGCACCGACTACGCGGCCCGCATCTCCGACTCGGAGCGCTCGCTCATCGACACCGTCACCGCAGGTGCCACTGACAAGTTCAACGCCGAGCTGGCCGCGGGCACGAAGGTCACGGCCGACGACGCCGCGAAGGCGAAGGCGCTGGCCGAGGGCGGCGACCCGAAGGCGACCATCACGCGCCCGGAGATCACGATGCACACGGCCGCCGACCCGTTGGTGATCTCGCAGAACCAGACCTTCTTCCTCGACCGCTACCGGGCGGCGCAGAAGGCCGGCACTGCCACCGCCGGTCTCGTCCAGCTGTTCACCGTCGCCCCGAGCACCTACCCGGAGAGCCCGGGCGCGCCGTACGGCGCGGGGCACTGCAACTTCACCCCTGCGTCCAACGTCGCCGTGGTGGACCTTCTGACGAACTGGGTGCAGAACGGCGTCTTCCCGGGGACGGCTGGGGTGCAGTCTGCGATGGGCGACAGCAGCGGTTTCAGCGCGGCCTGGACCCCGGGCCCGTGGCCGGACCCGAACGCCAAGTAGCACGTCGGGGACCGAGGGGCCGTGGGTGCGTCGTGCGCGGCCCCTCAGTCGTCGAGCGGCTCGGGCGGTTCCTCGCGTCGCGGAACCAGCAGCCCGGCGACGCACAGGACGAGCGAGACCGAGGCGAGCACCCACGCCAGCGCCACCGGTGAGCGACCCACCGTGGTCGCCAGCACCACGACGAGCAGCACAGCCGCCCAGACCGTCCAGACCGCGTTGCGGTCGCGCGAGGCGAGCCGGTCGAACACGACGAGATAGGCCAACGACTCCAGTACTCCGACCAGGACGAACAGCCAGGCGTGCGAGGCCGCCACGTCGTAGCCAGCGCCGAGCACCGGTGGGACGACGCTGGGTCCGAGCGCCGCGGCACCGAGCACGAGGGTGGCGCCGAGCGCGGCGACGAGCAGGGCGGCCCGCCGCAGCGCACCGGACTCGCGCGTCGACATCTGGGGGAACGCGGCCACCACGACGGCCTGCGGGAGCCAGAAGGCGATCTTGACCAGGATGGCGCCCGCGGCGTACTGGCCGGCGGGCTCGGCGTCCTGCAGCGCCCGGGCCACCAGCACGTCGAACGACGTGAAGGTGAACATGGCCACCAGCGCGTGCGACACGTGCAGCGTCTCGGTCGTCATGACCCGGCTCGGGCGCGCCCTCGTCCACCTCCCGGCACCGCCGAGACCGCTCACCACCCACCACGCGAGCACCGCCCCCAGCAGCAGCCCGAGGCCCACGGCACGGACGTCGTGCCACAGCAGAAGCGCGACCAGCGCCAGACCGGTGCGGATCCCGGCCAACGCGGCGTACTGCAGGGCGAGCCGGGGGAAGCGACCATCGCCCTGGACGACACCGAGCGCGACGCCCGACGCGGTCATCGGGAGGAAGGCCAACGACAGCGCACCGAGCGCGACGACGTCGACCTTGACGAGGTGGGCGAGCACGGGTACCAGGACGAGCGCGACCGTCGCCTCCGCGGCCCCGAAACGGATCCCCAGCGGATCGAGCCGCCGGGCGTCGTCGGAGCCGACCGATGTGCGTCGGGAGGCCACCGTCTGGACGGCGAGCGCCACGACGTTGCCGATGAGCAGCAGACCCAGCAGCGCGCTGAGCTCGCCGTAGCCCGACGGACCCAGCGTCCGGGCGCCCACGACGTTGAGGACGTAACCGAGCACCTGGCCGACGGCCAGGCCGGCGGCGACCAGCGTGCTGCCGGCCAGCAGCCCCGATCGGGCCGCGGAAGCACGGTCGTCGGACGTTGCGCCGAGGGACAACCGGACTCCTACCGTGCTGCGGGCGAGGGACCCGCCACAATAGGCCGACGTCGGACCCGATGGGTGAGGAGTGCCGGTGCCCTTTTACGGGGTGGCTCGGTACGCCGCTGCGGTGCGAGCCCTCGTGCTCTCCGCGCTCGTCGTGACGATCCTCGGCCCGGCGCTGCTCCCCGGCTACACCCTGATCCGGGACCAGGTCTTCGTGCCCGACCAGTCGCTGCTGCCCTGGATGCTCGGGCTCGGTGGCGGCCTGCCGCGCTCGGTCCCGCAGGACGCGGTCGTCGCGCTGGTCTCCGGCCCGGTACCGGGCTGGCTGCTGGAGAAGGCGGCGTTGGTCGCCGCCCTTGTGCTCCTGGGTTCGGGGGTGTCGCGCCTGCTCCGGCCGGCGGGGACGGGCGCGCGCATCGTCGGGACCTGCGTCGCCGTGTGGTCGGCGTTCGTTGTCGAGCGGCTGCTCATGGGGCACTGGTCGTTGCTGCTCGCCGTCGGCGTCCTGCCGTGGCTCCTCGACGTCGCACGCAGAGCACGGTCGGGGGAGCGGGGCACGTGGGCCGCCTGGGTGCTCTGGCTGCTGCTCGCGTCGCTCACGGTCACGGGTGGTCTGCTCGCGCTGGCGGTCTCGCTGCCGGTGGCTGTGGGTCCACGCAGCCGTCTGTCGCCCGTACGGCGCTGGGCGTGGGCGGCCAGCGGGCTGATCGCCCAGCTGCCCTGGCTCGTCCCCGCCCTCGTGGTCGGCTCGGGTGCGGCGCCCCAGGCGGCGTCCGGGGCGGAGGTCTTCCACCTGCGCGCCGAGAACGGGCTGGGCGCGGTGGTGACCGCGCTCGGCACCGGCGGTATCTGGAACGCGGAGGCGGTGCCCGGCAGCCGTGCGACGATCCTCGCACCGCTCGCGACCGTGGTCCTGCTGCTGCTGGCGGCGTTCGGCGCACGGCGGACGGTCCTCGTGCTGGGTCGGGCCGCGTCGCTGACGCTCGCGACCCTCGCACTCGCCGGGGTGGCGTGGAACCTGGTCGGCAGTGTCGAGCAGCTCGCGTCCGGCGTCGAGTGGGCCGTGGGCACGCTGCCGGGCGGGGGCGTCCTGCGCGACGCGCAGAAGTGGCTGGCGCCGTGGCTGCTCCTGTTGGCGGTCTCCTCCGCGCTCGGCGCGGACCGGGTCGCCCGCGCCCTGGTCGCGCGAACGGACCGGGCCACCGCGCGAACCCTGCTGGTGGGCGTGGCGCTCGTGCCGGTGCTCTGCCTGCCCGACGCGGCCTGGGGCGTGACCGGACAGCTCGCGGCGGTCGACTACCCGGCCGACTACGCCTCCGTCCGTGACCGCCTCGCGGCGGCCGGGCCCGGCGACGCGATCAGCCTCCCGTGGCAGTCGCTGCGTCGGTTCCCCTGGAACGACGGTCGGTCGGTGCTGGACCCGGTGCCGCGAGCGATGACCCGCACCGTGGTGGCGTCGGACACGTTGGTGGTCAGAGCCCATGGCGAGCTCGTCACGCTCAGCGGCGAGGACCCCAGCGCGGCGCGCGTCAGCGCCGCCATCGCGACGCACGAACCGCTCGGTCCCGTGCTCGCAGATCTCGGCGTCGGATGGGCGGTCGTGGCCACCGACGTCCCGGGGGCCACAGACGACCTCCCGCCGGACGCCGTGCTCGTCTCGCCGGGGGAGCACCTGGCGCTCTACCGCCTTGCGCCGGCCGCGCCGCGCGCCGTCCCCGACGGGACCACCGCCGTGCTGCTGGGCGATCTCGTCACGGCCTGCCTCCTGGTCGCCGCCGCCGCTGTCGGTATCGGGACGGTCACAGCACGACACGTGAGGGCCGGAGAGTGACGCACGACGGCTACCGGCTGGTAGTGTCTGCGCGACGTCGACCCACGAGGAGTCACCCATGCCCGTCCTGATCGCTGGAATCATCGCCGCCGTGCTCGGCGTGATCGTCGGGATCGGTGGCGCCCTCGGCCTCGTGGCCTCCCAGGGCGGTGGCTCTTTCCCCGCGCAGAACACCGGGTCGATCGTGGTCTACGGAACCAACTGACGCAGACGTCGAGGCGGTCACCCTTCGGGGGTGGCCGCCTCCTGCACGTCCGTGCCCGGCAGATGGTGGACGTGCGCCTGAGGCACCGCCGTCACCGGGGAGGGTCGGCCGGTCGCCTCGGCGAGCACCTTCGCGAACAGCCGCGCGGTGGTGTCCCAGGCGAACTCGTCGGCCCGGGCCGCGGCCGACGAGCCGAGGCGTCGGCGTCGTCCCGGGTCGGTCAGCAGGTCACGCACCGCCTCGGTGAGGCCGTCGAGATCGTCGGCGAGCAGGCCCGTGACGTGGTCGACGATCGACTCCGTGACTCCGCCGGCGGAGCGGTAGGCCACCGCGGGGACGCCGTATCCGGCGGCCTCCATGACCACGAGGCCCCAGCCCTCCTTGAGCGAGGGCAGCACGAGCACCCAGGCCTCGGCGAGGTGGCGGTGCTTCTCGTCCTCGTCGACGAAGCCGACGAAGTCGACTAGATCGGTGACGCGCAGCCGCTGCGCCTCCGCGCGCAGCTCCTCGGACCACCACCCGTCGCCGACCACGCGCACCCGCAGGGTCGGCAGCTCGGGGCGAAGCCGGGCGGCCACCTCGAGGACGTGCTCCACCTGCTTGTGCGGGACGAGACGGCCAAGGACCAGCAGGGTGGGGTCCGCGGCCGGTTCCGCGTCACGTCGAGGCGGCTCCGCCCCGTTGTGGACGACGGAGATCGCCGCGGCGTCGACGCCGAGGCCCGCGAGCTCGCGACGGGTCACGTCCGAGACCGCGACGTAGTGCGAGCCGCGGTAGACCCGGGGTCCCACCCGGGACTCGAGGAACCACCCGATCCGCGCCCGCACCGGCCCGTACACGACGGGCCACTGCTCGCGATGCACGTGGTGGACGAGGGTGACCACCGGCGTGCGGGTGGCGAGGGTGGAGGCGAACGGTACGCCGTTCTGGACGTCGACCACGACGTCGAACCGGCCGAGGCGGTGCAGCAGCTGGGTGAGCAGCACGCGGGGATAGACGCCGAGCTTGCTGCCCACGCGGTGGTAGCGGACGCCGTCGTGGACCTCGTCCTGCACCGATCCGGGGTAGCGCGCACAGATGATCGTGACGTCGTCGCCCGCGGCGGCCAGAGCCCGCGCCACGCTCTCGACGTAGACCTCGGAGCCGCCGCCCTCGGGGTGCCGGGTGTCGCGCCAGTTGCAGAACAGCACGCGCATCCGCCCGTTGCCGGCGGAGGCCGGCGCGGCACCGGGAGAGGCGGTTGCAGGCACGATGGTCACCTTCGACGGACGGCTGACGACACAGAAGGTTAACTGGTCGGTAACCACGGGTACGTCAGCGTCAGGTCACGGGTCGGCGTCGGGTACCGTCCCAGCCCGTGACGCCCCCGGAGTTCCGCCCCACCCTCGGGCGCTCGTGGCGGCTGCTGGCGGACTTCCGTCACGAGCAGGACGACCCGGACCGGTTCTACGGCGCCCTCGCCCAGGACTCCGCGGCCCAGGTCGCGTCGTACACGTCGCTCGAGGGCGCCCGGGTGCTCGACGTCGGGGGAGGCCCGGGCTACTTCGCAGACGCGTTCGCCGCGCGCGGCGCGACCTACGTGCCCCTCGACGCCGATGCCGGCGAGCTCGCCCTCCACGGCCGCGAGCCCGGGCCACGAACGGTGATCGGCGACGGGACGCGGCTGCCGTTCGGCTCCGGGACCTTCGACGTCGCGTACTCCAGCAACGTCGCCGAGCACGTGCGCG
>DATCCY010000152.1:0-3201 GCA_036510975.1 Candidatus Nanopelagicales bacterium | reverse complement strand
GGGCCCCGCCGTGAGGCCGAAGTCCTCCTGGTGGGTGGCGAGGAGTGCGTACGTCGACCCGCCGTGGCGTCCCGCGGCGACCTGACCCTCGCGCAGGTGCCGAGGCGGATGAAGATCGGCTGCGGAGGAGTCGTCGACCTCGATGCGCACCGGGCCGAGCGCCGGTCCGAACCGCAGCATCAGGGCTGGATGGACCGCCATCGACACGACCGTCTCGTCCGTCCCCGGGGCCAGCGAGAGCCGCACGAGCATCGGCCCCGCGAAGTCGTCGGCGTCGACCTCGACGCCGGTCACGCCGGAGACGGTCGTCAGCGCATCCCGCACGCTGTCGGGATCCGGGACTGCCACCTGCCCGTCCGCTCCGATCACCACCCCGGCGAAGTTACTCCGCGTGCTCCGGGCCCTCAGCGGATCCGAGAAGCCGCGGCTCACGGCGAGGAAAGGCTGCGCAACGCCGCGCTGGTCAGCAGGCCGAGTAGACGTACCCGGACGAGCCGGCGGGCGCGACCTGCACGTCGCGCCGAATCACGGAGGTCGTGGCGCCGCGCGCCGAGCAGGCGGCGGAGTACGCCGAGTCCGTGTACTCAATCTCGACCCACGACGTGCCGTAGACGGCGGCGTAGCCCCCGCACTCGGCGTAGACCTGGCACTCCTCGGCGATCGCGAAGTCGGCACCGGCAGCCTTCGCCTGTGCGGAGAGCGCCACGGTGTTCTTCTGCGCGACGGCGACCCCCGCCGCGTGCCCGACCGCCACGAGGCGGCGGAACACGTCGAGGTTGTTCGCCGCGGTGAGCAGGCCGCCGGAGCGGGTGTCGGAGTCGAGGTTGTCGAGCTCGACCGCCTGGAAGCCCTTGGCGGCGCACCCGCGGATCCAGGTCCCGACGAACGCGGCAACCGCCGCGGCCTGCCGGGTGTCGACGACGTACTCCCCCGGCCAGCCGGGGTCCTGCACCAGGCCACCGGACGAGGTGCGGAGCAGCAGCGAGCCCCAGGCCGCCGACTCGCCCGGCTGGGACTGGAAGGCGTTGATGTAGCAGACGTTGTACTTGCCTGCCACGGGCGAGGCGGTCCGGTCCCGGTCCACGATCGTGACTCCGGCCAGCGGGGCGTACGGACCACCGATCTGGTAGTCGAAGGTCCCGTTCGCGGGGTACGCCGGCACCGCTGCGGTCGGCACCGTTGCGGTCGGCGCCGAACCGGTCGGCGGCGAGCCCGGCGGCGGCACCGGACCGGCGCCGAGGGACTGCAGCGCGAGGTTGAGGGCCGCGAACGAGGCCTTCCGCGCGGCCGCGACGGACCTCGCCCGGGCCACCGACAGCGACGTGGCGGCGGCCCGGCGGCGCGCCAGCCCCCGCGACGATGCGGTCGCGGTGGCGGTGCCCGCGGCCAGGGCCCTCGACGTCGCGAGCTTCTTGGCGCTCGCGCGTGAGGTCGTCCTCGTCGTCGCCGAGACCTGACCCGCGCCGCGTGCCGTGGTTGTCACCTGCGCCTGCCCGGAGGAGGCGGCAGCACCCGTTCCTGCGTGCTGGACGGTCACCACCCTCGCCGCCCCGGAGCACAGGACGTGAGCGGTCAGCGTGACCCGGCTCGTAGCGATGGACGTGACGCGGGCCCGGCCGGTCACCGCCACGATCGCGGTCGCGGACGCCTTGGACGCCCAGGAGCGGGAACCTGCTCTGCGAGACGCGAGCGACGTCACCTTGGCCCGCGCGAGATCGCGGCGCGACGACAGCGAGTTCCGCACGCGCGGCGCGCCTGCGGCGGACACGACCGTACGGACCGTGGGGACGGTCAGCGAGCAGGCCGCGGCCGCGGCGGGGCCGGACTCCGCGATGGTGAGGACCGTGAGCGCGAGCGCGGCCGCCATGGCGGCCGCGACCGGCCGTCGCAGGTTTCGAGTTCGGTCGGTCACGAAGTCCTCGTTTCGTCGGCTCTCAACGTCCACTCCCGGCACGCAGTGCCGGCGAGCACGCGCACGGTCTCGGTCCGAGCTCCGTGGGACGTCCTCGACATCAGGTGACCGCGACGCTAACAAGGCGCCGCGCGTCCGACCAAGTCCATGAACCCGTTACCAACGGGGCGACGAGACGGTTCTCACATTCCTCGCGGCTGGTGCCGCGGGTGCCAGCGGCCGTCCGTGGTCGTCGGGGCTCGTATACTGGTTGATCACTCAACTACTTTTCTCGTCGACCCGTGCTGAGTCACCCTGCTCGGCACGGTGGCCACCATGCGGCTGATCCTGCGCACGCTGCGGGTCAGGCGGTCAGGATCGCGATCTGCTCGGCCAGCTCGTGCGGTCGTTCCTCGGCCACGAAGTGCCCGCAGCCGGCGTAGCGGACGGTCGAACGGTCGGGGAACAGCGACTCCCAGCGCTCGAGCTCCTTCTCGCGGAAGGCGATGTCGCTCATCCCCCACGCGATGAGCACCTTCATCTGCGACAGCGCGGATCGCCTGTCCCACAAGGACTGCAGCCAGTCGCTCGACCCGATGATCTCGCGCGGGTAGACGGCGCTCCCGGTGCGGTCGTCGGGCGTCGCGAGCGCCTCGAGGTACTGCCGGTGGATCGCCGGGGTGAGCTTCGAGCGGTCGCCGTACGCCCGCTTCAGGAAGCTGCCGGCGAAGAAGTTGCGGTGCCGGATCAGGCGACGACCGACCGGGCCGCCCATGAAGCCGCTGAACGCGCGGTAGTACCAGTCGTCGCGCACCGACCACATCCAGGTGTTGGTGATGACGAGGTTCGCCACGCGGTCCGGATGGTCCAGCGCCCAGGACAGCCCGACCGGACCTCCCCAGTCGCCGACCACGAGCGTCGCGTCGTGCAGGTCGAGGGAGTCCAGGAAGGCGGCGACGTTGCGCGCCTGGTCGACCGGCAGGTAGGAGTACGACGTCGGCTTGTCCGAGAGCCCGAAGCCGATCTGGTCTGGTGCGACGCAGCGGCGCGAGCCGCGCAGCTGCTTGACGACGTTGCGGAACTGGAAGGACCACGTCGGGTTGCCGTGCAGGAACACGATGGCCGGGCCCTCGCCCTCGTCGAGGTAGTGCATCCGGCCGTCGGGGGCCTCGAACCAGTGCGCCTCGAACGGGTACTCGGAGCGGTCGAGCCAGGCAGGGGCGGCGTCGCGGGGGCGCGGTGCTGCGGCGGTCATGACGTGCACGCTAGCGGCGAGCACCGGGCGATGGGCCGGCCCGTCAGCCGTCGGA
>DATCCY010000151.1:0-23694 GCA_036510975.1 Candidatus Nanopelagicales bacterium | reverse complement strand
CAGGGTCTGGCCGTTGTTCGCGTCATCCGCGTCCATCAGCTCGACGGTCTCGGGCGGGCCGATCTTCACGGCCCGGATCAGGAGACGGACCTCGATCACCGCGAGCGCGCCGTAGAGCAGCGTGAACACGACGAGCGAGAGACCGACCGTGAACGTCGACAGGATCGGCGAGACTCCCGCGGCCGTTTTCATCTGGCCGTAGACGATCCAGGGCTGGCGGCCCATCTCGGTGAAGATCCAGCCGGCCGAGATCCCGACGAGCGGGAACAGCAGCGCGAACACGGACATCCACTTGATGGTCGCGCTCTTCGGCGTCTTCTCCTTGCGCGTGATGAACAGCGCGAACATCGCGAAGAGCACGCCGAGCCCGCCGAGGCCGATCATCGCCCGGAACGCCCAGAAGATCAGCGGGACGTACGGCGCGTAGTTGCCGGGCCCGAACTTCTGCTCGTACTGCGCCTGAAGGTCGTTGATGCCCTTGACCGTGCTCTCCGGGCCGTTCCAGTGACCGGTCGCGAGGAACGAGGTCAGACCTGGGATGTCGATGGCCCAGTATGCCTCGCTGCCGTCGAGGTTGCCGACCGTGATGATGCTAAACGGGACGTTCTCGGCGGTCGTGTAGACCGCCTCGGCGGCAGCCATCTTCATCGGCTGCTGCTGCACCATGATCTTGGCCTGGACGTCGCCGGTGTACATCACGAGCAGGCCGGCCACGATCGCCACCCACGCGCCGAGCTTGAGCGTGGAACGCATCGAGGTGACGGATTTGCCCTTCATGATCAGCCAGAGGCTGACGCCGACCATCATCACGCCGGACACCAGGAACGACGACGAGATCACGTGCGCGAACGTCGCGACCGTCGTGTTCTGCGTGAGCACCGCACCGAAGTCGGTGAGCTCCGCGCGTTTGGTCACCGGGTTGATGACGAAGCCGGTCGGGTGCTGCATGAACGAGTTCGCGGCGAGGATGAAGTACGCCGAGAGCATCGTGCCGAAGGCCGCGGCCCAGATCGTGGCGAGGTGCAGGCCGCGTGGCAGCCGATCCCAGCCGAAGATCCACAGGCCGAGGAAGGTCGACTCGAGGAAGAACGACGCGAGGGCCTCGACCGCGAGCGGCGCACCGAAGATGTCGCCGACGAAGCGGGAGTAGTCGCTCCACGCCATGCCGAACTGGAACTCCTGCACGATGCCGGTCACGACACCCATCGCGAAGTTGATGAGGAAGAGCTTGCCGAAGAACTTGGTGGCCTTGAGCCACTTCTCGTCCCCGGTGCGGTACCACGCCGTCTGCGTGATCGCGGTGAGCATCGACGTTCCGATGGTCAGCGGGACGAACAGGAAGTGGTAGACCGTCGTGATTCCGAACTGCCACCGCGCCAGATCGAGCGCATTCATCAGGCAGACCCCTTCGTGATGCCGGCAACGCGAGACGTGCAGTGGACACTTTGCTCCACCCCAAACCTCTCCCGTGGGCAGATCGCTGTGAACCATGTCGCAGAGCCAAGGCTGTCCTCGCCTGGGATCGAGACCAGTCTGCACAGATCGCCCGGCCGTGGGTGAGGCTTGCCTCACCGCTGACCCGGCGTGCTCACCGACCGGACTCCGGACGCGCGGGTCGGCGGGTTCCGGACCCGGGCCTCGCGCCGACGTGACGGGGCCACCGGCCGGCCCCAAGATGTGCGGGTGGCCACGGCGACCGACGACCCGACGACGAGCGGCATCGCGCCGGCGTCGTCCGCGGCCGTCTGGTCGGCGATGTGGATCGTGTACGTCGTCTGGGGCTCGACCTACCTCGCGATCGCCGTCGCCATCGAGTCGATGCCGCCGCTGATCGCCCTCGGCACCCGCTTCCTCACCGCCTGCGCGGTGCTCGCCGGGTTCCTCGTGCTGCGGCGCGGCCCGCGCTCGCTCGTCGTCACCTGGCCGGAGCTGCGCGGCGCGGTGGTCGTGGGCGCGCTACTGCTCGGCGTCGGGATGGGCGTGCTGACCCTCGCCGAGCGCTACGTGCCGAGCGGGGTGGCCGCGCTCATCGTCGCGATCATGCCGCTGTGGGTCGTCATCCTCCGGGCCGTCACCGGCGACCGGCCACCTCTGGTCACCTGGATCGGCGTCGCCGTGGGCATCCTCGGCATCACGGTGCTCGTGGCACCGGGTGCCCACGGCAGCGGCGGCGACACCGCGGCCCGCACCTTCTGGTCGCTCGCCATGCTCGTGAGCACCGCGTGCTGGGCGTTCGGGTCGTTCCTGCAGCCCAGGATCCGCACCCCTCGCGACCCGCTCGTCCTCTCCCTCTACGAGATGGTCACGGGCGGAGTGCTGCTCACCCTCGTCGGCCTGGCGCGCGGCGAGCGGCTCGCCGACATGGCGCATGCCAGCTCCCGGTCGTGGTGGGGCTGGGCCTACCTCGTGGTCGTGGGGTCCCTGATCGCCTACACCGCGTTCGTGTGGGTGGTCGGTCACGCCCCGCTGTCGCTGGTGGCGACCTATGCCTACGTGAACCCGGTCGTGGCGGTGCTGCTCGGCTGGTGGATTCTCGGCGAGCCGGTGACGCTCGGCCTGCTCGTGGGCGGGGCGATCGTGGTCGTCGGCGTGATGCTCGTCGTGAGCGCCGAGCGGATCGCCCGACGGCGGGCCGGTGCACTGGCGGAGGAACAGGTCCTGGCCGACCGGGCCCAGGCCGAGCGTTGAGCCGTGCTCAGGCGAAGTCGGCGCTCACGACGAGGAAGCGGTCGTTGGCCTCGGTCTCGCCGATCGTGATCCGTACGCCGTCCTGGCCGTAGGGCCGCACGGCGAGGTTCACGGCCTCGCAGGCCGCGACGAACTCGTCGAGCCGGTCGCCGAGGCGCAGCCAGACGAAGTTCGCCTGGCTCGGCGCGAGCCGCCAGCCCTGCTCGGCGAGCGCCGACTCGACCCGGGTGCGCTCGGCGACGAGCAGCTCGACCCGCTCCAGCAGGGCGTCCTCGGCGGCGAGCGACGCGATCGCCGCGGCCTGGGCGACGCTCGACACGCCGAACGGCACCTGGGTCTGGCGCAGCGCCGCAGCGACGCGCGGATGCGCGACCGCGAAGCCGACCCGCAGGCCGGCCAGGCCGTAGGCCTTGGAGAAGGTGCGCAGCACGGCGACGTTCGGCCGGTCACGGTAGGTGTCGAGGCCGCGCACGGCGTCGGCGTCGCGGACGAACTCGGCGTAGGCCTCGTCGACGATCACGAGCACGTCGTCGGGGACGCGAGCGAGGAACCGGTCGAGGTCGTCCTGGCGCACGACGGTCCCGGTCGGGTTGTTCGGCGTGCAGACGAAGATGAGCCGGGTGCGGTCGGTGACGGCGTCGGCCATCGCGTCGAGGTCGTGCGTCTCGTCCGGGCGGAGCGGCACCTGCACCGGGGTCGCCCCGCCGATGATCGTCATGATCGGGTAGGCCTCGAAGGACCTCCAGGCGTAGAGCACCTCGTCGCCGGGACCCGCGCTGATCTGCACGACCTGCTGCAGGAGCCCGACCGAGCCGGTGCCGAGGGCGAGATGGTCGCGGGGGACGGCGTAGCGCTCGGCCAGCGCGTCGACGACAGCGCTCGACGCCGGGTCCGGGTAGCGGTTCATCGCGGCGGCCGCGGTCGCGATCGCCTCCTGGACGCCCGGCAGCGGCGCGTACGGGTTCTCGTTGCTCGAGAGCTTGTACGGCGTCAGCCCCGAGGCGCCGGTCGGCGGCCGGCCGGCGACGTAGGCCGGGAGGCGGTCGAGGGTCTCGCGCAGCCGCGGCGTGCTCCCGGTCATGCGCCGACCCTACCGAGACGTCGTGGGACCGCCCTCGGCGTCGCCGTGGTCACTACGGTGACCGGCATGGACCCCAGCGGCGGCCCGAGCCTGCGCACCCGCATGGCTCTGCTCGCCGTGGTCGCCCTGGTCGCGCTCGTCGTCATCGGGCTGATGGTGCATGCGGCCTACCTCGACGTCGCGACGTCCACCAAGGCGGTGCAGAACGCCTCGGTCGCGGATCGGGACGTCGCGATCGACGGGCTGGCCGGCGTCGCCCGTCGGATGGCCTTGGCCCTGCTCGTCGCCGGGGCGGTGCTGCTCGTGCTGGTCGGCGGTGCGTACGTGCTCGTGCGCCGCTGGGTGCTGCACCCGCTCGACGAGCTGCGCGACCAGCTGCGTGAGGTCGCTCGTGAGGGCCACCGCGAGCAGGTCATCGTCCCCACCGGACCGCCGGAGCTGCGCGCGGTCGGCTCGGACGCCGAGGCGATGCGCCGGGCGCTCGTCGCCGAGGCCGACGCCGCGCGCGCGGCCGGGGAGGGCCTGGCCCAGGAGTCCCCCGTGGTGTCGGCGATCCGCGCCGATCTCGCGACCGAGCCCGATCCCGTCGCCGCGCGTCTCGAGGTGCACGGCCGGGTCGAGGCGGCGCACGGCGTCCTCGCCGGCGACTGGTGGGGCGTGCTGCCGCTCGACGGCGAGCGCACGGCGCTGCTGCTGCTCGACGTCGCGGGGCACGGCGAGCTCGCCGGCCTCGTGCTGCAGCGGCTGCGCTCGGTGATGACGGTGGCCCTGAGGTCCGGCTTCGACGCGGGCACGGCACTCACCCGTGGCGCGACGTCGTTCACCGACGCCGCCGACGGCCGCTTCGCGACGGCGCTGGTCGCCGTGCTCGACCCGGCCGCGGCAACGGTGGCGTGGGCCAACGCCGGCCACCCGGCGGGCTGGCTCCTGCCTCGGGGCGAGACCGCCGGACGCACCCGCCTGGACCCCACCGGTCCGCTGCTCTCCGCCCTCGGCGGCACCTGGGCCACCCGCGCGGCGAGGCTCGACCGTGGCGACGTGCTGCTGGCCTGGTCCGACGGCCTCGTCGAGGCGCGCGACGCCGACCTCGAGATGTCCGACGACGACCTCGCCGCCGTCGTCGACGGGGTCACGACCCGCGACCCGCGCGAGCTCGTCGCCCAGGTGCTCGCCGACCTGCGCGACGGCTCTCCCGAGTGGCGGCGCGACGACGTCACCCTCGTGGCCCTGCGCCGCGTCGCCTGAGCGGCGCCGCCGCGTCGCGACCGCCCGGACGTGAGCGAACCGAGCGTCTCGCGTGACCGCCCGGTTCCTCTGGGCGCCGATGCATGACCCACGATGCAACAACCAGCCGTTCGGCTGACCGGGCCCCCGCCTTCAGTTCCCGGCCTCCCTGGCCGAGACACCAGTGGGGCAGTGACGCCGTACGACGCGAGAGGGGGCGACGTGAGTCCTGAGGCCGGTTGGTACGCCGACCCCACCGATCCGTCTGCCGTGCGTTGGTGGAACGGCACGGGATGGACCGCGCAGACGCGCTCGGCACCCCGTGAGCTCGCCCTCGCCGGCGCCGTCGCGAGCCCGTCCTCGGCCGCGGCCGGTCCGGCGGTCTCCGTCGAGCTGCCCGCGCACTCCGGCCCGCGCCACGCAGCACCGTCCGGTCGCTCCGCCGCCCGCACGTCGCCGACCCCCGCCCCAGCCCAGCCCCCGGTCCCCGCCCCGGCCCCCGCGCCCGCGCCCGCCCCCGCCCCCGCCCCCGAACCTCCTGCCGTAGCGGTCGCACCGCCCGTCGTCGTCGCCGATGCCGCTTCCGACCAGTCCCGACCCGGTGCCCGACCCCCCGCCGCGCCCGCCACCGCCGCGACGCCCGTCCTGGAGCCGGTCGCCGGCCCTGACGCAGCCGCCGACCGGTCCCGACCCGGCTCACGGCCCCCGGCCGCGCCGGTATCCGCGCCCTCGCCCTCGCCCGGCGACGAGCTGCTCGCCGCCGCGGCGTCGCAGGCAGCGGACCGGTCCCGTCCCGGGGCGCACCCGGCGGCCCCGGCCGCTGCCGGACCCGTGGTCGTCTCCCCCGCAGCCGGGGCCCCGCACCCCGCCCGACCGGCGACCCCGGCCCCGACCCCGGGCTGGGCGGATGCGCCCGCGACGAGCGGTGCCGGGTCCCGCTTCGGGGGCACGCCCAACGCGTTCGGAACCATCCCCTCGGCCTTCTCCGCGGGTGCGGGCCTGGACCACGGCGCCGGCACTCCCGTGGCGTACAAGAAGCGCGGCGGCGCCAAGCGCATGATCGTCGGCCTGGTCGTGGCCGTGCTCGTGCTCGGTGCGGGCGCGGCCTACGGCATCCCCCGCTTCCTGGCGAGCAAGGCCTCCGCGCAGGCGGCGCAGCAGCCCGACGTCCTGGTCCACACCGCGCCCAAGTCGCTCGCCGGTCAGAAGAGGGTGACCGTGCCGGGCGTCAACCTGGCGAACGTGACCCACGGGTTCACCTCGGCCGGGGCGCCCTGGGCGTGGGCGCAGACCTACGGCACGCGCACCGCCTTCACGATCTTCGTCGCGTCCGCGGTGCCCGACGGCCAGCGTCCGCTGGCCATGCGCGCCCTGCACAGCCACGACGCCGCCCAGACCCTGCTCGGCCAGGTGCGTGCCGGCCTCGTCGACGGCTCGACCCAGAACGCCGTCGCCGGGGACCCGACCGAGTACGCCAGCCCGGTGGCCGGCAAGACCTGGTGCATGCCGGTCACCGTCTCCGGCGTCAGCGGCGGCTACTGCCTGTGGACGAGCGGCAAGGAGCTGCTGCAGACGGTCACGCTGCCCGGCCTGCAGGAGAGCACGGCCAAGAGCACGCTGGCCGCGCTGACCACGATGGTGCGGTCCACCACCAGGGCCGCCCCCACGAGCAGCCTGGTCCCGAAGTCGTAGCGCCCATCGCCGTGAACGTCGGTCGCACGGCTCCTGCGCGGCGCGCGTCGGCGGCCACCGCCCCGTAGCGTGGCCGATGACGCGACCAGGAGCGAGCCATGCCCGCCGACAAGCCCACCGCACCCTTGGGGGACGGTGACGGCACGCCGGTGTCCGTTCCCCGTCCGGCGCAGGAGGCTCAGTCCGTGGCGCACGCGCTGCGTCGGCTCACCTCCCACATCGGTCTCGTGCTCGAGAACATCTCCGACGCGATCATCCAGTTCGACGCCGACGGGCGGGTGCTGTGGGCCTCGCCGTCCCTGCACCGGATCTTCGGCTACGACGACGAGGCCGTCGTCGGCACGCACCTGCGCTTCGAGCACCCCGACGACGCCGCGCAGGTCAGCCGCACGATCGTCGAGCGGATGGCGGTGGGCGAGGACGTCATCGACACCCGGGGACGGGCGCTGTGCGCCGACGGCTCGGTGCTGTGGGCCGCCAGCAGGACCCGAGTGGTCCGCACGGCGGGCGGAGAGGTCGACTACATCGTCGTCACGGTCCGCGACGTGACCGAGCAGACCGCGGCGGCCGCGGCGCTCACGGCGTCCGAGGCGCACTACCGGATGCTGGCGGACAACTCGACGGACGTCCTGCTGCACACCGACGGTTCGACGGGCACCATCGACTGGGCCTCTCCGTCGACGCAGGCCATCCTGGGCTACCGCCCCGACGAGCTCGTGGGACTCCGCGTGCCCGACCTCATGCATCCCGAGGACCTGGCAGCGGCGAGCGCGACCACCCGCGCCAGGCTGAGCGCGGACCAGCACTCGGGGCAGGTCGAGGCCAGGTTCCGCGCTGCGGACGGCACCTGGCGGTGGATGAGCGACAGCGGACGCGCCGTGCTGGGTCCGGACGGCACCGTGCTCGGCGGGATCGACTCGTTGCGCGACATGTCGGCGGAGCACTCGATGCGTGTGGAGCTCGAGCTCCAGGCCCGCAGCGACGCGCTGACCGGCCTGCCGAACCGGCGCGACCTGCTCGACCGGCTCGGCACCGTGCT
Organism: Candidatus Nanopelagicales bacterium; assembly: GCA_036510975.1. Lineage (GTDB taxonomy): Bacteria > Actinomycetota > Actinomycetes > S36-B12 > CAIYMF01 > Longivirga. Next base: position 15,970 of record DATCCY010000151.1, on the reverse strand, counting down.
CGGGCACGAGCCGCGCGCAGGCACCTCGGTCGCGGTCCTGTTCCTCGACCTCGACCGGCTCAAGGACCTCAACGACAACCACGGCCACGCGACCGGCGACGCCGTGCTCGTCGAGGTCGGTCACCGGATCAGCCGGACCCTGCGGTCCGACGACTTCGTGGGCCGGTTCGCCGGCGACGAGTTCGTCGTGCTCCTGCCCTCGCTCGCAGCACCTGACGACGCCTGGCGCGTCGCGGACGCCATCCACCAGCAGGTCCGCCGGCCCATCGCCGTGGCGGGCGGGTCGGTTCACGCCAGCGTCAGCATCGGCCTGACGATCGCGCGTCCCGGGGACCGTCCCGAGGACGTGCTGCACCGGGCCGACGTCGCGCTCTACCGCGCGAAGGACGCCGGTCGGGCCAGGACCGAGGCCGACGTGTCGGACGCCCCGCCCGACCGCTCCGCCGTGCCGCCCACCCCCCGGGAGTCCTTCACGGGCGAGGCCGCGACCCTGGCGCACCACGAGTGACGGCGAGGGCGTCGAGGTGACGCCGTACCGGACGGCTCGCACCCGCACCGGAACGGTGCGAGCCGCCCGACGAGGCGGGGCGCGTCAGTAGGTGCGCGAGGTGTCGGCCGCCGCGCCGCCCGAGAGGGTCCCGGCGAACTCCGACGCGGTCATCGGCTTGGAGAACATCGGGTAGTCGTAGGTGATCGCGTTGGCGTGCTCCTCGGCACTGGTCGCACCGACGCAGTCGGTGAGCGTGACGACCTCGAACCCCTTCTCGTACGCCGAGCGCATGGTCGACTCGACGCAGCAGTTGGTCAGGAAGCCGCCGAGCGCGACGGTCTCGATCCCCTTGCTGCGCAGGATGAAGTCGAGGTTCGTGCTCGCGAACGCGTCGAGCCCGCGCTTGCCCTCCAGCACGATGTCACCGGGCTGCGGCGCCATCTCTCCGACGAAGTCGGCACCCCAGCTGCCCTTGACGAAGGCGTTGGTGTCCACGACGCCCTTGAGGATGCCGTAGGGGTGCGAGGTGATCTCGCCGTAGCCCTCGGCGAACTGGATCGGCGCGTGGATGATGGTGACGCCGGCGGCCCGCGCGGCCGCGACCGCCTCCTGCGTGTGCGTCAGCATGTCGGTGGCCTCCATCGAGTCCTTGACGGCGCCGTGCAGCGCGCCGCCCTCGCTGGTGAAGTCGTTCTGGAACTCGACGAGAACGACGGCGGTCTTGTTCGGGTCCATGGGTGGGTCCTCCTGGCTGGTCGGTCGCGGATGGGGTGATGGTCCTTCGCATTCGGGCTGGCGGGTCGGTGATTCCGGTGCGGTTCGGGTGGGGTACGGGGTCCGGTCAGGGCGGCAGGGCGAGTGCGAGGAGCTCGGCGAGGTGCAGCACCGGCACGGTCGAACCGCGACGGCGCAGCGACGTGACGAGCTGTCGCTGGCACACCGGGTTCACCACGACGACATAGTCGAGGTTGAGCCGGTCGATCTCGTCGAGCTTGGGCGCGGCCACGGCCGCGGCGTCGTCGGGGCGCAGCAGCGAGTAGGTGCCGGCTCCACCGCAGCAGGTGCCGGCCGACGGCAGCTCGACGTAGTCGGCCACGCGCGCCACGAGCTCGCGCGGCTGCGTGCTCACGCCGAGGCCGTTGCGCAGGTGGCAGGAGTCCTGCAGCGCCACGCGCGCCCGGTGGCCGTCGACGAGCACGGGATCGAGCCGCGGTGCGTCGTCCGCCGTCCAGACGGAGACGAGGTGCTCGGACAGCTCCTGCACGCGGTCGCGGCCCAGGACGTTCACGAGGTGCGCGGCGCACCCTCCGGCCGTGGTCAGGATCGTGCCGGGCAGCGCGTCGCCGAGCTTCTCGGCGAGGTGGTGGCCCTCGGCGCTGCCTCCGCTGTGCGCATGCAGCGCGCCGCAGCAGCCCTGCCCCGAGGGCACCTCGATGCCGGGCAGCAGCCTCGTGACCGCCTGCGAGACACCGGGGAACAGCGACCGCTCGACGCAGCCGAGCATGAGCTGCAGGCCGTCGCCACGGGCGCGACCCGTCGTGCGGGCTGCGCCGCGCACGCGGCCTGCCGCCGTGAGCGCCGGAGTCATCCGCATCCCCGCACGCAGCGTCGCCGCGAGCGGCGGGGTCCGCGTGCCGCTCCAGGTGAGGTCGCGCCACCGCTCGAGGAGCGCGCCGTACTGCACGCCGGCCGGGCAGACCGGCTCGCACGCGCGGCAGCCGAGGCAGTACGACGACTCCTCGCGCACGGTCGGGTCGTCGACCGGGAGGCGACCGGAGTCGACGGCGCGCATCAACGTGATGCGGCCGCGCGGGCTCGACCGCTCGTCGAGGGTGAGCTTGTACGTCGGGCACGCGGGAAGGCAGAAGCCGCACGAGATGCAGGCTGCGAGCAGGTCCTGGTCGAACAGGCCGAGCGACACGTCGACCACGGGACGGTCGTGCGACGCCGTCACGATCCGAGCTTTCCGGGGTTGAGGATGCCGGCCGGGTCGAACGCGGCCTTGATCCGACGCAGCAGCGCGAGCTGGTCGTCGCCGAGGCGCTGCCGCAGCCACGGCAGCTTCGCGGCGCCGACGCCGTGCTCGCCGGTGATGGTGCCGCCCAGCGCCATCGCGCGCCCGAAGATCTCGTCGAACGCCTTCTCCGCACGGGCGCGGGCATCGACGTCGTCGGCGTCGAAGACGATCGTGGGGTGCAGGTTGCCGTCGCCCGCGTGGCCGAAGGTGGCGCACACGACGTCGTGGCGACGCGCGATCTCCTCGATGTCGTCGACCATCCGAGCGATCTGCGGCCGCGGAACCGTGACGTCCTCGAGCATCGTGAGCGGGGCGAGGCGCGACAGCGCTGGCAGCGAGCAGCGCCGCGCGGCGAGCAGGTGCTCGGACCCGGCGACGTCGGTCGCGAGCTCGACCCCGTGCGACCCGTTGTCGGCACATGCAGATCCCATGCGCTCCAAGGACTCCGCGACGTCGCGGGGGGAACCGTCGTCGCCGAACAGCAGCAGCGCGCCGGCGCTGCGGTCGAGGCCGAGGTGGGCGAAGTCCTCCACTGCTCCGATGCAGGCGTGGTCCAGGAACTCCAACGTGGCCGGTAGCGTGCCGCCTCCGATGATGGCGTTGACGGCGCGTCCGGCGTCGGCCAGCGAGTCGAAGTACGCGATGCCGGTGCGCGACGTCTCGGGCATCGGCAGCAGCCCGACGGTGACCTCGGTGATGACGCCGAGCGTCCCCTCGGAGCCGGTGAGCAGCCGGGTGAGGTCGTAGCCGGCGACGTCCTTCCAGAGCCGGCCGCCGGTGCGGATCACTTCGCCGGTCGGGAGCACCACCTCGAGACCGAGGACGTAGTTGCGGGTCACGCCGTACTTCAGGCCGCGCAGCCCGCCGGCGCAGGTGGCCACGTTGCCGCCGACGGTGGAGACCGTGCGGCTGCCCGGGTCCGGGGGGTAGAGCAGTCCGCGCGCGGCCGCGGCATCGGCGAGCGTCGAGGTCGTCACCCCCGCTTCCACGACTGCGAGGAGCTCGTCGGCGCTGATCTCCTTGACCGCCGTCAACCGGGTCAGGACGAGCACGATCCCGCCGCGCTCGGCGACGGTGGCGGCGGCCAGGTTGGACCCGCCGCCGCGCGGGACGACCGGCGTCCCGGTCTCGGTGGCCAGCCGGAGGACGTCGGCCACCTGCGCGGTCGAGCTCGGGAGCACGACGGCGTCGGGGCGGGCGCGGAACAGCGGGGTGGCGTCGCGGGCGAAGGGCTCGACGTCGCCGTCCGTGGTCAGGACGTGCTCGGCGCCGACGATCGCTCGCAGCCCGCCGAGGACCGCGGGCGGGAGGCCGGTGGCGTGGGCGACCGACGTCGGCATCGCCGTCCACCTCCTCGTGGGTCTGTGGTCTGACCACAGCGCGACGGTCACAGTAGGCTCCGCGGTCGGGCGGCACAAGGGGTCGGGAGGACGGGAGGCGCGGCGATGACGACGAGGTCCGACGACGACGCCACCGCCGCGACCGGGACGCCGCGCGCCCGCGCCTGGGAGCAGGTCCTCGACCGGGTCGAGACCGACCTCGCGACGGGCCGGCTGCGCGTCGGCGACCGGCTGCCGCCCGAGCGCGAGCTCGCCACCGACCTCGGCATCTCCCGGCCCGCGGTGCGCGAGGCGCTGCGCGTCCTCGAGGCGTGGGGCACGGTGGTGCAGGGCACCGGGTCCGGACCCGACGCCGGCACCGTGCTCATCGCGGCACCGGCGGTGGCTCTCACCCGCTTCCTGCGCCTGCACGTGCTGCTCGCGAGCATCGGGTCCTCCGACGTCGTCCGCGCACGGGTGGCGCTGGAGCGCGAGTCGACCCGGCTCGCCGCCCGGCACGCCACCGCCGAGGACCACGCGACGATCGCGACGCACCTGCAGGCGATGGACGACCCCTTCCTCGACGCCGCCGGGTTCAACGAGCACGACACGGCGTTCCACGTCGCGATCGCGCACGCCACCGGCAACCCGCTGGTGGCCGAGATGACCACCGCCCTGCGCGAGGCGATGCGCCCGCGCCTGCTCTCCGCGCTCCAGTCCTCCTCCGACCTCGCGGCCACGACCGCCCAGCTCCGGGTCGACCACCACGGCATCTACGACGCGATCCGTCGCGGCCGTTCGGAGGTGGCCGCCGACCTCGTCGAGGCCCATATCACGCAGTTCTACGGGACGGCCGACTGACCACGTCACCACGGAAACACCGCGCTGCCCGAATCCCCTGAGAATCGGCCACTTTCCGAGCATCGGCAGCACGGCGGTCTGGACAGTGTCAGGGGCTGCGCGCAAGGGTGACCCCGTGCGGTCACGGATGAACGGGATGTGGTGGGGCGTCGCGATCGAGGCACCGGATCATGCGGCGCTCGCGAGGTTCTACGCCGAGCTGCTCGGCTGGCCCATCGGTCACGAGGAACCCGGCACCACGGTGCTCGCGACGCCCGAGGGCGCGGTCTACGTCGTCTTCCAGCAGGCCACCGACTACGTCGCACCGGTGTGGCCACCCGTCGACGGCGCGCAGCGGCCGATGATGCACCTCGACGTGCAGGTCGGCGACCTCGACTCGTCGGTCGCGGAGGCCGTCGCGCTCGGAGCCACCCTCGCGACGGCTCAACCGCAGGAGAACGTGCGTGTGCTCCTCGACCCGGCCGGTCACCCGTTCTGCCTCTGCCGCGACGACGGCTAGCCACCAGCGCCGACCGCGAGCGCCGGGGATGGCAGCCCGCGACGCTAGGCCGCGAGGACGACAGCCGGCGGAACGGCTCAGCTCGCGGCGACGATGAACCCGGTGGCGACCAGGCCGAGAGCGAACGTCGCCAGTACCAGGACGCCGGCGAGCGGCTTCTGACTGCGACCGGCGGTGGTCTGCCCGAGGGTGCCGAAGTCCCAGAGCGCGTGCAGCACGAGGACGACCATCCCGGTGCGCCAGACGTTCGCGGGCACGAAGGTCACCTGGAGCCGTCCCTGCGTCGGCTCGGGGACGGCGACAGGAAAGGCGGTGGGCTCGCTTATCAAGACCTCGCCATCATCGGAGGGTGACCCGGCGTCACGCTGGACGGGAGCCTCGGCCGCCCCTGCGGCCCGGGTCGCCGTGCTCGTGATCGCGCTGAACGTGTGACCCGGCGGGCTCGACGGGGACGGGATAGGTTCGCCAGGACCTCACGAGGAGACCCGCATGACGCTGCACGACGCCGACCGCGACCCGTCGGTCGATCCGGGCACGGACTTCTACCGCTTCGCCAACGGCGGCTGGCTCGACGCGAACGTGATCCCGCCCGGCTACGGCGCGTGGGGCGCGTTCGAGGAGGTCTCCGTGCGCAACGAGGCCGTTCTCCACGACCTGCTGCTGCGCGCCGCTGAGAGCCCCGTCGACGACCTCGACCGCATGCTCGGCGACTACTTCGCCGCCGGCATGGACGTCGACGCGGTCGAGACCGCGGGGATCACGTCGATCACGCCGCTGCTCGAGGCGATCGACGCGGTCGCGACGTACGACGACGTCCTGGCGCTCCTGCCGCAGCTGCACGCCGACGGCGTGCCCGCGTTCTTCGGCTGGGGCGTCACGGTGGACCACGACGACTCGACCCGCCACCTGCTCTGGCTCGCGCAGAGCGGCCTCGGTCTTCCCGATCGCGACTCCTACGACAACGACAGCGAGAACGCGGTCGCGCTGCGTGCGGCCTACCTCGACCACGTCGCCGCCCAGCTGGTCAACACCGGTGTCGCCGACGAGGACGCCTCCACGCTCGCCGACGGCGTGCTCGCCCTCGAGACCGCTCTCGCCGGCCACCAGCTGCGCGCGGAGGAGCGTCGCGACCCAGGCAACACGCTCAACCGCCACGACCTCGCCGAGCTGCGCGAGCTCGCCCCGCAGCTCGACCTGCCTCGCTACCTCGACGCGATCGGCGCCGGGTCGGTCGAGTCGGTCAACGTCCAGGCTCCGGCCTATCTCGCCGCGGTGCACGAGGTCATCACCGCCACCGACCTCGCGACCCTGCGCGCCTACCTGCGCTTCCACGTCGTGCGGGCGGTCGCCGGATCGCTCACCGCGGCGATCTCCGACGAGAGCTTCGAGTTCTACGGTCGGCGCATCGGCGGGCAGCAGGAGCAGAAGGACCGCTACAAGCGGGTCGTCGCCGCGCTCGGACAGGACCTCGGCGAGGCGCTCGGACGGCGGTTCGTCGACGAGACCTTCCCGCCGCGCGCCAAGGAACGCGCGGCGCACATGGTCGACGGCATCATCGCCGAGATGCGCCACTCTCTCGAGACGCGCACCTGGATGAGCGACTCGACACGCACGGAGGCGCTGGCCAAGCTCGCGTCGTTCGGCGTGAAGATCGGCTACCCCGACACCTGGCGCGACTGGTCCGGCCTGCACATCGACCGGGAGTCCTACGCCACCAACCGCCTCGCGGCCGCGCGCTTCGAGAATGCACGCCAGCTCGGCCAGCTCGGCGAGCCGGTCGACCCCCTCGAGTGGGAGATGCCGCCGCACGTCGTCAACGCCTACTACCACCCGGTGCGCAACGAGATCGTCTTCCCCGCCGGCATCCTGCAGGAGCCGTTCTTCGACGCCGACGCCGACGACGCGGTGAACTACGGCGGCATCGGAACGGTCATCGCGCACGAGGTGACCCACGGGTTCGACGACGCCGGGCGCCGTTTCGACGGGTCGGGTGCCTTCCGCGACTGGTGGACCGCCGAGGACCAGGAGCACTTCACCGCGCTGGCCGACCGGCTCGCGGCGCAGTACGACGAGTACCTCGCCGTCGACGACGTCCACGTGAACGGTCGTCTGACCCTCGGCGAGAACATCGCCGACCTCGGCGGCGTCACGCTCGCCCACCGTGCGCACGAGCGGGTGAGACGTGACGCTCCGGACGTCGACGGCCTGTCCCCTGCGCAGCGGTTCTTCGTCTCCGTGGGCACCGTCTGGCGCGGCATCACCAGCGACGAGCTCGCCCGGACGCTGGCCCAGGTCGACCCGCACAGCCCGCGGCGCTACCGCGTGCTGGGACCCCTGTCGAACGTGGAGTCGTTCCAGGCCGCGTTCGACCTCCCCGACGACGCGCCGATGATGCGTCCGCGTGCGGAGCGCATCGAGATCTGGTGACGCCGGGCGTCGCTCAGGCGCGGTACTGCGGCAGGACGGCGCCGTCGGGATCGATGCGGTCCAGGATGGCGCCGGCGATCGCGGTGAGCTGGGTGATCTGCCGTGGGGTGAGCGCGTCGACGACGTAGTTCCGCACGGTCTCGAGGTGCCCGGGTGCGGAGGCGACCAGGAGGTCCCAGCCCGCCTCGGTGAGTCGCGCATCGGTGGCGCGACGGTCCTCGGCGCAGGGGACGCGGTCAACCAGGCCGCGGCCCTCGAGCCGTGCCACGACGTGCGACAGCCGCGACAGGGTGGCGCTCGTGCGCGAGGCGAGCGCGGTCATCCTCAGCGTGCGGCCGGGCGCCTCGGAGAGCATCGCCAGCACCCAGTACTCGAAGTGGGTGAGGTCGGCGTCGCGGCGCAGCTGCGCCTCGAGCACGCCGGGCAGCAGCTCCACCACGGCGGCCAGCCGCACCCAGGCCGCCTGCTCGTCCTCGTCCAGCCAGCGCGTGCTCATGCGGCGATGCTACCGCATCACTTGACGCTTCAAGTATCGACCCGTAGGGGTCTAGTTGATGCAACAACTACTGACACCTCAGGAGCACACCATGACGCACGTCACCGTCGTCGGCACCGGGAACATGGGCCACGCCATCGCCGGTCTGGTCACCAAGGGCGGCAACGTCCTCGAGGTCATCGCCGAGACCGACTCGAGCAAGCCCGTCACCGGCGAGATCGTCGTCCTGGCGGTCCCCTACGCGGCTCTCGCCGACATCGTCGTCGCACGCGGCGCCGAGCTCGCCGGCAAGATCGTCGTCGACATCACCAACCCGGTGAACTTCGAGACCTTCGACTCCCTCGTGGTCCCGGCCGACGGCTCCGCCGCAGCCGAGCTCGCGGCCCTGCTGCCGAGCTCGACCGTCCTCAAGGCCTTCAACACCACCTTCGCCGGCCCCCTCGCCGCGGGCACGGTCGGCGACCTGGTCACCACCGTGCAGATCGCCGGCGACGACGCCGAGGCCAAGGCGCTGCTGGCCGGCGTGATCACCGCGGCCGGGCTCAAGGCGATCGACGCCCGCTCGCTGCGGCGCGCCCGCGAGCTCGAGGCCTTCGGGTTCCTGCAGATCACCCTCGCCGCGGCCGAGAAGGTCTCCTGGGTCGGCGGCTTCGGCGTCGCGGCCTGACCCTCCCCTGATCGGCGTCGCTCCTCCGCGCGACATGCGACACGGCGCGGGCACCGGACCACCCGGTGCCCGCGCCGTCGCGCGCGCAGCCCTCAGAGGTGGTGCGAGATCGGCGGCTCGACCGCACCGCGCAGCGCCACGAGCTCGAGTGCGTGAGCCTCGAGCGCGACGTCCTCGTCGGACACCGGGACCCAGGCGCGCACTGCGTGCGCGTGCCCGTCGGGCGTGAGCGGCACGAACACGATCAGGCAGTGCGTCGTGAGCCCGAGCTCGGTCGTCGCAGGATCGCCCGAGCGCACGTGAACGCTGATGTGCATGCTCGTTGTCCCGGTGTGCAGGAGCCGCGCCTCCACCTCGACGAGGTGCCCGATGCGCAGCGGCCGGTAGAAGCGCACACCGCCGGCGTAGACCGCGACGTTGCGGACATCGCCCGTCCACCGTGTGGCGAGCACGTGCGCGGCCTCGTCGATCCACTCCATCACGATGCCGCCGTGCACCTTGCCGCCCCAGTTCACGTCGGTGGGGGCGGCCAGGAAGCGGAGCACCACGCGCGGCGCGGTGCCGGCGTCGGTGTAGTGCTGTGCGGCCTTGGACGCCTCGATGTCCGCGCGCCCCGTGATACGTCGTACGGCCAGCGCCTCGGCCGCACGGTCGTCGTCGGTGAGCGGCTCCCAGTGCGGTACCTCGGCCGATCGGCCGTCGTCGTCGACGGCGACGAAGATGACCAGGCAGCGCGTCGTGACGCGGTGACGAGGCAAGCGGCATCGCCGAGAACCAGCTCGCCGGAGCGGTGTCGCGCACGGGCTGGGCGCTCCAGCGCCTGGTCATCCCGGCCGTGGGCTCGGCCGTGCTGCTCCTCCTCGGCGGCGGCCTGCTCGGACCGAGCTACGCCGCGTCCGGCGGCCCCGCCGGGCAGACGGTGTCCCTCGCCCTCGCCGCACTGGCCTACTGGCCAGCCGTGATGGTCTTCGCCGGCATCGCGGTGGCGTTGTTCGGGTGGCTCCCGCGCCTGGCGATCGCCGTGTCGTGGGGCGTCCTCGCCGCGATGTGGGTCGTGGTGCTCGGCGGCGACGCGCTGCACCTGCCGACCTGGCTCCTCGACTCGCTGCCCTTCTCCGCGACGCCGTACCAGCCGCTCGAGACGATGGCCTGGACCCTCGTCCTCGTCATGACGCTGATCGCGCTGCTGCTGTGCTGGCTCGGCGTGTGCCGGTTCGCCCGTCGCGACGTCCAGCCGGGCTGACCTCGACAGGGTCCTCACGCGGCGGCGAGCCTCCGCCGCGGTCGTGCGGTCAGCTCTGGGCCATGTCGACGAAGCGGGAGTAGTGGCCCTGGAACGCCACGGTGATGTTGGCCGTGGGGCCGTTGCGGTGCTTGGCGAGGATGAAGTCGGCCTCGCCCGCGCGCGGCGACTCGCGCTCGTAGGCGTCCTCGCGGTGCAGCAGCAGCACCATGTCGGCATCCTGCTCGATGCTGTTGTGGACCGCGATGCCATTGGCGATGAAGTTGTGCCGCGCGAGAACCGTGGCGTCGAAGACGTCCTCGACCCCGTCGGGCTCGATGGCGAGGATCTCGTCCCAGAAGACGTCGTTGGTCGCCAACATCTCCAGGTCGGCGCGGTCGAGGACCGCCGTGACTCGGCCGAGCCGCTCACGGCTCGGGGCGTGCTTCCACATCGAGGAGCCGCCGAACGACGTCCCCATCGCTGCCGCAAACTCGCGGTGCGTCATGTCCTGGTCGACCAGGACGTCCTTGACGGTGTCCCACACCTCGACCGGGACCGTGTCGACATGGGTGTTGCTCGGCTTCTCCCGCACGATCTCCAGGAGCCGCGCCGCCGCCTCACCACGAGCACCGTGCACGCCGATCTCGCCGAGGAAGCGTCGCTGGTCGTCGCCTCCGCTGATGTCGAGGGTGTACGACGGCCGGTAGCCGGGCTTCGTGACCTCGCGGATCCGGCACGAGATGCCGAAGCGCAGCAGCAGGAGCGCGACGTCGTCGACCAGGCGCCGACTGGTCGACGAGTAGTACACCCGGCCGTGACGGCCGTCCTTCGCCACCGTCACGGAACCGTCGGTGGCCCAGAGGTGGTGGAGGAACAGCCGGATCTGCCGCTTCGGCAACGAGCCGAGATCCGCCGGAACGAACTTCTCGTGCGACCGCAGCCCGAAGAGCCCCAGCCCGTCGAGCCACACCGCGACCGGGTCGCGACGGGCGTGGGTGACGCGGAACGGCGAGCGGAGCCGCAGGGTGGTCGCGCGCGCTGCGGGGTAGTCGTCGCGGGCGACGTCGATGCCGAAGTGCCTCGCGGCTTGCGTCACGGCGGAGAGGTTGGCCTCATCGATGCTGGCGTAGCGCAGCGGCTGGCGTCGTACGAACGAGCCGTCGCCGAGCAGGTGCGCGAGCAGCACGACCTCGTCGTCGGCCCAGGTGCGCTCGTCGCTGGGAGCCATGACGTGGCGCGGCACCGCGACGCGGGAGCCGGTGGCCAGGTCGCCCAGGGCACGCCAGCCGTCGTAGGTCAGGAACGGGTGGTTGGCCGTGGCACGCAGCTGCTTTCCGGATGCGAGGCTCATCGTGAAGACCTCGCGGGTGCCGGTCGCGAAGACGTGGGTCATGGTCGAGCGCACGTAGCGCAGCGAGTCGTCGAGCGCCCACACCGGGACGTCGCGCGCCCCGGTCGCGTGCAGCTCGCCCAGCGTGGTCTCGGCGCCGGTGTCGGCGCGCAGAATCCGGGTGTCGGCGGTGAGGCAGCCCGATTCGCGCAGGTCGCTCATCATCGGCTTCTTGTCGGTGCGCTGCTCGGCGCCGCGGTTGAGCTGGCTGATCGCGACGACGGGGACCTCGAGCTCCTTCGCGAGGAGCTTGAGCGAGCGGGAGAACTCCGAGACCTCCTGCTGGCGGCTCTCGACCTTCTTGCCCGAGCTCATCAGCTGGAGGTAGTCGATGACGACCAGGCGCAGGTCGTGACGCTGCTTGAGCCGACGGCACTTCGCGCGGATCTCCATCATCGTCATGTTCGGCGAGTCGTCGATGAACAGCGGCGCCTCGGACACCGCGCTCATCTTGCGCGCGAGCTTCTGCCAGTCGGCGTCGGACATCGTGCCGCTGCGCAGGTGGTTCAGCGCGATGGACGCCTCGGCCGAGAGCAGGCGCATCGCGATCTCGTTGCGGCTCATCTCCAGGCTGAAGATGGCGCTGGTGAGGCCGTGGTGGATCGACGCCGAGCGGGCGAGGTCGAGGCCGAGGGTCGACTTGCCGATCGCGGGACGGGCGGCGACGACGATCATCTGCCCGGGGTGCAGTCCGTTGGTGACGGCGTCGAGATCGGCGAAGCCGGTGGGCACGCCGGAGAGCTGACCGCCGCGCGAGGCGATCGCGTCGATCTCCTCGAGGGTGCCCGGCATGATGTCGGCGAGGGAGAGGTAGTCCTCGCTCGTGCGCCGGTCGGTCACGTCATAGATCGCGGCCTGCGCCCGGTCGACGATCATGTCGACGTCGCCGTCACCGGCGTAGCCCATCTGCACGATGCGGGTGCCGGCCTCGACCAGGCGTCGGAGCACGGCCCGTTCGCGCACGATGCGGGCGTAGTAGCCGGCGTTGGCCGCCGTGGGGACCGACGCGACCAGGGTGTGGAGGTAGGGCGCCCCGCCGACGCGACCGAGCTCGCCGAGCTTCGTGAGCTCGGCGGACACGGTGACCGCGTCAGCAGGCTCGCCCCGGCCATAGAGGTCGAGGACGGTGGCGTAGATCAGGGTGTGCGCGGGGCGGTAGAAGTCGCCCTCGCGCAGCGTCTCGACGACGTCGGCGATCGCGTCCTTGGACAGCAGCATCGCGCCGATGACGGACTGCTCCGCGGCGATGTCCTGGGGAGGCGTGCGGTCCGGGGCACCCGAGGCGTCGCGGGGGGAGAGCTCGACGACACTCACTTCGGTGTGCTCCTCGTCCGGTTGCGCAGGACGGCGACCGCCCCCGTCGCACGGCGGCGCCGCGCAGGTGCGAGGCGTGCCGTGGGCGGTGTCCCGACCCCAGGTCTACGCCCCGGGTCCGACACCGCTCCCGCGACCGTAGGGACGTCGGCGACCGACCACAACGGACCCTGTGGACAACCTGTGGACGACGTGGGGAAGACCGTCGGCGAGTCGGGTGACAAGCCTGTGGACAACCCTGGGATAACCATCTGGATCTTGATCATCCGAGTCTCTGACCTGCGGCGATGCTCTCCCCAGCCTGGGGAGGGAAGAAACTTCCTGCGGGTGTCCGACTGGTGAACACCGTCCGTCGAGGGCACACCGCGGCTCCCGACGCAACCCCGCCGCGGCCGCTGCGCGCCGGCTCGGACACCATGGCGCCATGAGCGGTGCGCAGCGGCTCCCGGAGGGCCAGGACGGCTCGCTGCGCGAGATCCTGCGCCTGGCCGTTCCCGCGCTCGGCGCGCTGGTCGCGCAGCCGCTGTTCGTGCTCGTCGACGCCGCGATCGTCGGCACGCTGGGCACCCTCCCGCTCGCCGGTCTCGGTGCGGCCGCGACGCTGGTCTCCCTCGTGCTCGGGCTGTGCATCTTCCTCGCCTACGCCACGACGTCGTCGGTCGCCCGCCGGGTCGGAGAGGGCCGGTGGGACGCCGCGGTGTCCGAGGGGGTCGAGGGGATGGCCCTCGGCCTCGGGCTCGGTGCGCTGCTGGCGGTGGCCACCTGGCTGCTCGCCGAGCCCGCCGTGGTCGCGCTCGGCGCGTCGGTCGAGGTGACGCCGTACGCGGTCACCTACCTGCACGTCGTGGCGTTCGGCTTCCCGGCGGCGCTCGTCGCCATGGCGGGGGTCGGCGTGCTGCGGGGGCTTCAGGACACCCGCACGACCCTGCTGGTCACCCTCGTCGCGGTGTCGGTCAACCTCGGGCTCGCGGCCTGGCTCGTGCTCGTGCTGCACCTCGGCATCGGCGGGTCGGCCGCCGCGACCGCGGTGGCCGAGCTCGTCCAGGCCTCGGCGTACGTCGTGGTCCTCGTGCGGGTCGCGCGTCGGCACGGCGTCTCGATGCGGCCCTCGGGGATCGGCATGATCGCGGCCGCGCGCACCGGCGGACCGCTGTTCGCGCGCACCGTGGTGCTGCGCTCGGTGTTCCTGCTCGCGGCGGCGGTGGCCGCCCGCCTCGGTGACGCGGACCTCGCGGCCTACCACGTGAGCTTCCAGGTCTGGATGCTGCTCGCACTCGCCGCCGACGCCCTCGCCATCGCGGGCATGGCGCTGCTCGGGCGCTACCTCGGCTCCGGCGACGTCGCGGGGGCGCGCACCGTCACCGCACGGCTCGTGCGACTCGGCGTCGTCATGGGCGCGGCGCTCGGTCTGCTCGTGCTCGTCTGCGTGCCGTGGCTGCCGTCGCTGTTCACCTCCGACCCGGTCGTGCGCTCGCTCATCGCGGCCTCGCTCGTCGTGGCCGCGCTGCAGCAGCCGCTGGCCGCACCCGTCTTCGTCCTCGACGGCGTGCTCATCGGCGCCGGCGACGGCCGGTGGCTCGCCGGCGCTGGGCTCGTCATGCTCGCGGCCTTCGTGCCGGCGGCGTACCTCGTGCTGGCCCGCGACCTCGGAGTGGTGGGGCTGTGGTGGGCGCTGACCTGGTTCATGGTCGTGCGCGGGGTGCTCCTCGCGTGGCGCTCGCGCGGCGACGCCTGGCTGCGCACCAGCGGCGGGTCGGTCGACGCCACGGAGTCCGCCGCGCTCGGTGATGCCGGAGGATGACTCCGACCCCTGCGCGGGACTGATCGTGCGGGGGTGTGGACGGGCGCACAACCCCGCACGATCAGTCTCGGCTTGGATGGGCCGGTGACCTCACCGCTACGCGTGACCGCCGTCTGCTCGGGCAACATCTGCCGCTCGCCGATCGCCGAGTACGTGCTGCGGGACGCCGTCGAGCGCGCCGGTCTCGGCCACGCGATCGTCGTCGACTCCGCGGGTGTCGGTGCCTGGCACGTGGGCGAGGGCGCCGACCGGCGCTCGCTGCAGGTGCTCGCGAAGCATGGCTACGACGGTTCCGCGCACCGCGTGCAGCAGATCACCCGCTCCTGGTTCGACCGGCCGGAGGCCCCCGACCTCCTGCTCGCGATGGACTCCAGCCACTACGACGACCTGCTCCGGATGGCCCCCGACGCCGACGTGCGCATGATGCGCTCGTTCGACCCGACCCTCGCCGACGTCGCGCGGGCGGACCTCGACGTCCCGGACCCGTATTACGGAAGCGGCGACGGCTTCGAGCAGGTCCTCCAGATGATCGAGCGAGCGACCCCCGGAGTGCTGGCACACCTGCAGCGCCAGCTCTGATCGCCCCGAGAAGAGTGGCCGACCGTCCCGAGGCGCCTCGGGCGCCGCTGGGACGGTCTGACGTCGCGAAGCGACGTCCTGCCCGCGGGACGCGGCGACGCCGAGGCGGCAGAGCCGCGCAGGCCTGGAGCCGCCACGAAGGGCCTGCCACGCAGAACGGCCCGGCACCCTTCGGTGCCGGGCCGTTCGTCGCGTGTCAGGCGCTGACGACGTCCACGTTGATGGTCGCGAGGGCCTCGGGGTGGACCCGGACCTCGACCTTGTGGGCGCCGACGGTCTTGATCGGGGCGACGATCGTGACCTTGCGCTTGTCGACCGACGGGCCGCCGGCCGACGTGATGGCGTCGACGACGTCGGCGACGGTGACGGCGCCGAAGAGCCGGCCGGTGTCACCGGTGCGGGCCGAGAGGGTGACCTTGAGGCCCTCGAGCTTCGCCTTGATCGCGGCGGCGTCGTCGAGGTCGCGGACCTCACGGACATCGCGGGCCCGCTTGATCTGCGCGACCTGCTTCTCGCCGCCCTTGGTCCACGCGGTCGCGAGACCACGGGGGAGCAGGTAGTTGCGTCCGTAGCCGTCCTTGACCTCGACGACGTCGCCAGGGGCGCCGAGACCGTTCACGTCCTGAGTCAGGATGAGCTTCATGGTGTAGTCGCCTCCTTCGTCAGCGGGCGGTCGAGGTGTAGGGCAGCAGCGCCATCTCGCGGGCGTTCTTGACCGCGGTCGCGACGTCGCGCTGGTGCTGGGTGCAGTTGCCGCTCACGCGACGGGCACGGATCTTGCCGCGGTCGGAGATGTACTTGCGCAGCAGCGACGTGTCCTTGTAGTCGACGCTGGAGATCTTCTCCTTGCAGAAGACGCAGACCTTCTTCTTCGGCTTACGAAGA
>DATCCY010000150.1:0-5774 GCA_036510975.1 Candidatus Nanopelagicales bacterium | reverse complement strand
CACTAGGCCGTTCGGCCGATACCCCTATCGGCCGGACGGGTTACACCCGGGGTCCCGCACGACGGTTGCGCGCCATCCTGAGGCACACGCACGACACCGTGCTGCGAGGGAGGACGCCATGCTGACCGACGATGCCCTTCGGTCCTGGTGGGACCGGATGCCGCCCCAGACCCGGACCCTGGTCGCGGAGAACCTGGACGGACCCATCCGACCTGATCTGGCACTGCGGATCTGGGAGGAGAGCGGCTACCTGCCGGTCGTGCGACCGGGCCGCGGCAGCGACGACCTGCATCGCCTGGCGTGGCGCGTCGCCCCCGAGGTGGCCAGGTTCGTGCGGGCCCGCACGGCGCACGGCGGCGGGGCACCCGGGCAGGTCGCCTAGAGCCAGTCCTTGCGCTTGAACGCGATGTAGAGCGAGCCCGAGATGACCACGATCGTCGCGGCGGACGTGATCAGGCCCGATTGGCTGGCGAAGCCGGGGTAGGGCAGGTTCTGGCCGTACCACCCGGTGATCGCGGTCGGCACCGCGATGATCGCCGCCCAGCTCGTCACCTTCTTGGTGATGACGTTGAGCCGGTTGCCCTGCAGGGTCAGGTTCGTCTCGAGGATGGTCGTGACGAGGTCGCGGAGCGACTCGGTCCACTCCGTGGCCCGCAGCACATGGTCGTACACGTCCTGGTAGTACGGCGCCATCTCCTCGTCCACCACGTGCAGGTCGCGACGCATCAGGCTGTTGACGACCTCGCGCATCGGCAGCACGACGCGGCGCAGCGTCACGAGGCTCTTGCGCAGGGCGAAGCTGCGTCGTTGCAGCTCCTGGTCGTGCGTCCCCTGGTCGAAGAGCAGGTCCTCGAGCGACTCGATCTCCTCGTCGAGGTCCTGCACCGTGACGAAGTGGCCGTCGACGACGTGGTCGATCAGCGCGTAGAGCAGGAAGCCCACGCCGCTGGTGAGCAGGTCCGGCGACGCGTCCCACCGAGCGACCACGGCGTCGATGTCGAACCGGTCGTCCTTGTGCACGGTCACCAGGGCCTTCGGCGTGATGAAGGCCGAGAGCTCGCTCTCGTGCAGCGCGCCGGACTCGCGGTCGAGGTGGACGGCGTACATGTTGATGAACTCGTGGGTGGCGTAGCGGTCGAGCTTGGGACGCTGGTGCGCGCCGAGCGCGTCGGCGACGGCGAGGCGGTGCAGACCGAGCTCCGAGGCCATCAGCGCCATCACGTCATGGTCCGGAGCGCGCAGGTCGATCCAGAGCACGGCGTCGTCCGAGGCGAGGTGCTCCGAGACGTCCTCGAGCGGGAAGTCCTCGGCTACCAGCACGCCGGCCCGGTAGAGCCGGGTTCGCGGCTGGTGGCGGCTCACGAGGTCGCTCGGAGCCGGCGGGGTGGTCTCGGTGATCGGTACGTCGTCCACGCTCGTCACACTGCCACAGCGACGCGGCTCATGCCGTGGCGCCTGGACGGGCCTGGCGGGGGCACACGCCGGGGAACGGCTCAGGCCAGGGACTTCGGGTCGCTCTCCACGGTCGCGACGAGGCGTTGCACGAGCGACTCGCGGACCCGGCGGTAGGCGGCCTCGTCGGTGAGCTCGCCGTTCTCGAACTTCAGGTCGAGCTGCGCGAGCTCCTCGGCGAGCACCTCCGCGCGGCTGCGCCCGGTGGTCGATGAAGCGGCTCCATTCGTCGACGTGGCCGCGGTGGCGACGGAGGCCGAGGTGGCGGTCACGACCGGACCCGTCGGGGGCTTCGCTGGCTTGGTCGCCTTCGCGGCCTTCACCGGCGGGGCCGGTTTGGGAGTCACGGCAGCGCCGGCCGCTGACGCGCGCCGACGTCGGATCACCAGCACCTCGCCCACGACGATCGCGACGAGGACGCCGATGACCAGGACGATCAGCCACCACGGCGTGCCGCCGCTGTCGCTGCCCGCAGGCGCCGAGAACGACAGGGTGACGGCGCCGCCCGCCTTGACCGGGCCGCTCTTGTAGACGACGTAGGTCGTGTTCTTGTCCGTCGTCGTGCCGCTGTGGGTGAGCTGCGGCGACGACACGGTCGTGCCGTCGGGCACGAGGAAAGTGATGCTGTCGGCCGGGAACTGCGCGGTGAACGCGATGCTCTGCGGGCGGTTGGCCTCGTAGCGCAGGGTGCCACTGCTGCCGCCCGGGTTGATCGGGCGCGTGTGCGCCCAGGAGGTGTCCTGCACGGCGCTGCAGCAGACCTCGAAGCGGCCGAGGTACTGGAAGCCTCCAGCCCCGGGGGCGATGGGCAGCAGCACCGCCGCCTTGGCGCCCGCAGATGCGCCGGCGACCGGCGCGGTGCCGACGTAGGCCGTAGTGCCGGCATTGGTGAAGGAGAGGTCCTGCTCGACCGCCACCTTGTCGCCGGTCACGTCGATCCAGACGATCCAGGACGCGAGCTTGATCTTGGCGGGGGAGCCGGTCGAGGCGAACACGGGCAGCTTGATCGTGAGCCCCTGCCCGGTCGGCACCTTCACGGGATCGGAGGAGAACGTCGTGCCCTGGTAGGGCGCGGTCATCGTGTAGGTCCAGTCGCCGCCCGCCAGTGCGCGGAACGTGAACGTGCCGTCGGGCTTGGTCACGGCGGTGCGGGTGATGGAGGTGCCCGAGGTCGGCACGCCGGCCAACGTCACGGTGACCCCGCCGATGTCGGAGGCGGCACCCGGTGCCACGAGGCGCCCGCTGATCTCCGCCGTGCCACCACCTGCATCGGCCGTCCGCACGACCGTGGCGCCGATGGTCGCCGATGCGGGCGTCGCCGTCATCGCCGCTGTCAGTCCCAGGACCGCTGCGACGACGACGGCGAACGAGCGCCGTGCTCCCGTGCTCCGCGCCCACCCCATGTGAGCTCCTCGTTACGCCGTGACTTTGGTGCCGCACGAGCGGCAGAACGCGTCGCCCATCCCGACCGTGGCGTCGCACTCGGTGCAGTGCTTGGCCTGGAGGACGGCCTTGCGCGCGGCGATGGCCGCCTCGACCTGGGCCCGCACGTCGTCGCTCGAGGTGGGCGCAGACGCAGGTGCCTCGTCCTGATCCTCGGCGACCACGTCGGTCGCGTCGTCGTCCGTCTCGATTGCGTCCGTCGCGAGCTCGGCCGCCGCGGCGACAGCAGCTGCGGCGTCGGACTGCGGCGCGCGTGCCACCCGCTCGACCTTGGCCAGCGAGCGCGCCTGGGCGCCGGGATCGCTGCGGTCGACCGGGACTCCTGCGGCGCCCTCCGCCGTGCCCAGCAGGAACGGGCGCAGCACGAGGAAGAGCATCGCGACGAGGAGCAGGAACGCGACGAGCAGGTACATGTTCATCAGACCCTCACGAGCTCGTCGTCATGGTCGTGCACCGTCTCGAGCGGCATCGGCGGGGCGCCGATGCGTCGGGGCAGCGCGAAGAGGATGCCGCCCAGCGCCATGATCAGCCCGCCCATCCAGATCCAGAGGACGGCGGGGTTAGTGAACACGTTGAGCGTCACGGTCTTCGTGCCGGTGTCCGCCGCCTCGAGGACGAGGTAGATGTCCTCGGTGGGCCGCACGTGGATGCCGACGTTGGCGTGCGTCTCGCCGGTCGCAGTGAACTCGTCCTGCTCGGTGGTGACGACCGCCATCGTGCCGCCGTCGCGGCCGATGAGGTTCACGGTGGCGACGAACGCCGTGCTCTCGGCCAGCTGTGCCGCCTGCAGGTCGACGACCTTGACCGTCTGACCGGCGACGGTCGCGGTCTCGCCGACCTTGAGGGTCACGCGACCCTCCTGCTGCAGGCTGGCGTTGAGCGTGACCGCCGCCAGCATGACGATGAGGCCGATGTGGGCGACGTAGGGACCCGAGGCGCGCAGCGCGGCGAGCACCCTGCTGTCGGCCGAGCTCGACCACGCGCTGCTCGCGCGCATCCAGAGCTTGCGGACGACGGTGATCAGGGCGAGCAGCGCGACGGTGAGGACCAGGGCGACGCCCGGGTTCTGCCAGCCGCTGAGCGCGAACAGCCCGACGAAGCTCACGGCGGCGATGCCGCCGCGCACGATCGTCTCGCGGCGACGATTCTCGACGCTCTGGCCGGGAAGCAGCGGGGACACCGCGAAGATCGCGAGCACGGCGACGCCGAGCGGCGTGCAGACGGCGCGGAAGAACTCCGGCGTCACCGAGATCTCCTCGTTGCGCAGCACCCGCAGGAACAGCGGGTACATGGTGCCCCAGAGGACGGCCGCGGTGAGCGCGATCATGAGGATCGCGAGCGCGCGCTGACCGAACCAGCCGTGCCCCATCGCGTCGGACTTCGGTGCCCGCAGCATCGGCAACCGCCACACGAGCAGCGCGCCGGAGGCCAGCAGGATCAGGAAGATCGCGCCGCCCATGATCGGGCCGAGGCTCGACTGCCCGAAGGCGTGCACCGAGGAGATGACGCCGGACCGGGTGAGGAAGGTGCCGAACAGGCAGAGGATGAACGTGGTGATCACCATGATGAAGCCGAGGACGCGCAGCCGCCCGGTCTTCCAGTGGGTCAGGGTGGTGTGCAGGAGTGCCGTGCCCGTGAGCCATGGCAGCAGGCTGGCGTTCTCGACCGGGTCCCAGCCCCAGTAGCCGCCCCAGCCGAGCTCGGTGTAGGCCCACTTCGCGCCGAGGATGATGCCGGCGGTCAGCGCGATCCACGAATATGCGTTCCAGCGCGTCGCGACCTTGATCCACGGGCCCTTGTCCGGGCCGGCTGCGAGCGCCGAGATCGTGAGCGCGAACGGCACCGTGTAGAGGATGTAGCCGGCGTAGAGGGCGAGCGGGTGGATGATCTGCAGCGGGTTCTGGAGCAGCGGGTTGAGGCCCTGGCCGTCGGCGACCGGCGCCGCCAGCAGGGTGAACGGGCTCTCGACCAGGGTGACCAGTCCGGCGAAGAGCCCCGTGACGAGGCAGAACGTCGTGACGGCGTAGGGCGCGACGCCCCAGCCCTTACGGCGGTTCTGCACGGTGATGACCACGGCGAGGATGGCCGAGAACCAGGTCCAGAGCAGCAGCGACCCGCCCTGTCCGGCCCACATCGCCGCGACCCGGTAGGGGATCGCGAGCGACTTGCTCGTGTACTCCGCGACGTACTGCACGGAGAAGTCGCCGGTCACCAGCACGGTGAGGAGCGAGCCCGCGGCGACGCACACCGCGAGAGCCATGGCGTAGACGGCACCCTCGGCGGAGCGCACGAAGTCCTCGCGCTTGCGGGTCGCGCCGATGATCGACGCGACCACTCCCCAGAGGGCAGAGGCCAGCGCCAGGGCGATGGCGTAGCTGCCGAGCTCAGACATGGATGGTCACCTGTTCTTGCTCGTTCGTACCGGAGGTCTAGTTCTGGAGGTCGGTCTGCGAGGCGATGGCTGCCTGCAGGTTACGGCGTCGCACGTGCAGCGAGACGGTGTAGCCGATGTAGAGGACGCCCGCGAGGCCGTAGCCGACGAACAGGTTGATGTTGTTGCTGATCATGACTCGATCTCCTCAAGCTGGGTCGCGAGGCGGGCCACGTCCAGACGCAGGCGCATCAGGTAGACGTAGACGAGCGAGAAGGTGGTGAGGCCGACCATCAGGGCGATGACCATCGCGCCGGGCATGTGCGGTCCGTCGCCGGTGATGATGACCTGCTGCGGGTGCAGCGTGCGCCACCAGTTCACCGACAGGTAGATGATCGGGACGTCGATGAAGGCGATGATGCCGATGACGGCCGAGAACCGGGCGCGGCGCGCGGGGTCGGGCACGTAGGCGCGGACGGCGAGGTAGCCGAGGTACATCAGCCACAGG
>DATCCY010000149.1:0-45714 GCA_036510975.1 Candidatus Nanopelagicales bacterium | reverse complement strand
ACTATCCACAGGGAAGCGCTGCGGCGTGTCATCCGCAGGGCGGGCCGATGAGCAGGTCAGGCGGGGATGGCCACCGTGAGGGGGGCGCCCGTCGCGGCGACGACCTCGTCGGCGGTGACGCCGGGGGCGGTCTCGACCAGGGCGAGGCCGTCGGGGGTGATGTCGATGACGGCGAGGTCGGTGATGATCCGGTCGACGACGGCCTTGCCGGTCAGGGGGAGCGTGCACTGCTCCACGATCTTGTGGGTGCCGTCCTTGGCGACGTGCTCCATCATCACGATGACGCGCTTGGCGCCGTGGACGAGGTCCATCGCGCCACCCATGCCCTTGACCATCTTCCCGGGGATCATCCAGTTCGCGATGTCCCCGGCGACGCTGACCTGCATCGCGCCGAGGATCGCGGCGTCGATGTGACCGCCCCGGATCATCCCGAAGGAGGTCGCGGAGTCGAAGAAGCTCGCGCCCGGGAGGACCGTGACGGTCTCCTTGCCCGCGTTGATGAGGTCCGCGTCGACGGCGTCGTCGGCGGGGTAGGGGCCGGTGCCGAGGATGCCGTTCTCCGACTGCAGCACGACGGTCACGCCGGCGGGCAGGTGCTGCGGCACGAGCGTGGGCAGGCCGATGCCGAGGTTGACGTACTCGCCGTCGCGCAGCTCGAGGGCGACGCGAGCGGCGAGCTCGTCGCGGGACAGTGCCATGTCAGGCCTCCTTAGTGACGGTGCGGCGCTCGATGCGCTTGTCGGCGGCCTGCTCCGGCGTGAGGGCGACGACGCGCTGCACGAACACCCCCGGGGTGTGGACGTTCTGCGGGTCGATCTCGCCCGGCTCGACGAGGTGCTCCACCTCGGCGATCGTGATCCGCCCCGCGGTCGCGACGAGCGGGTTGAAGTTGCGGGTGGACTTGTCGAACACGAGGTTGCCGTGACGGTCGCCGACCGACGCGCGCACGAGCGCGAAGTCGGTCACGATGCCGCGCTCGAGGACGTAGTCGCGGCCGTCGAAGTCGCGGGTCTCCTTAGCCGGCGAGGCGACCGCGACGCCGCCCTCGCCGTCGTAGCGCCAGGGCATGCCGCCGTCGGCCACCTGGGTCCCGACGCCTGCGGGGGTGAAGAACGCGGGGATTCCGGAACCACCGGCGCGCAGCCGCTCGGCGAGCGTGCCCTGCGGGATCAGTTCGACCTCGAGCTCACCGTGGAGGAACTGCCGCTCGAACTCCTTGTTCTCCCCGACGTAGGACGACGTCATCCGCGCGATCCGCTTCGCGAACAGCAGCACCCCGAGACCCCACTCGTCCACGCCGCAGTTGTTCGACACCACCGACAGGTCCGAGGCGCCCTGCTCCAGCAGCGCTGCGATCAGCACGCTGGGTACGCCGCAGAGCCCGAAGCCACCCACCGCCAGCGTCGTGCCGTCGCCGATGTCGGCCACGGCCTCCGCCGCCGAACCCACGACCTTGTCCAGAGCCATCTCGCGCGTCCTCCCGCTCGGGTGCGCTCGGACTCTACCCACGGCCGAGACACCGTCGCGCCCGCTCCACGCCGCCGACTCCTCCGCGCGGCGCGGGGTCAGGAGGAGCAGACGGCCTTGTCGGCGGTCTTGACCGATGACGTCGTGCTCGGGTCCGGGATCACGACGGCCGCGAGCTTGCCGGCCCAGTCGGAGCCGATCGTCAGGACGAGGGTGCGTCCGGTGCCGGCCGTCGTGGGGGCGGCGACCGACGTCGCGTACGCGAGGGTTCGCGCTGCCTCGGACTGGCCGGACGGGTAGGTCAGTGACGTGGTCACCGGGGAGGTCTTCGCGTTGCCCGTGCCGACGACGACGAACCCGGCGTTCGTCAGCAGGGTCGCGGCCTTCTTGGCGGCTCCCGGCGTACCCGTGCCGTTGAGCACCTGGACCCGGATCTTCGACGGCGCGACCGTGAGGGCCTTCTGACCGCTCGGCACCGTCGCGGCGCCGCCGTACGGGACGTCGGCGTTGATGGCGGCCCAGACCTTGTCGGCCCTCGACGTCCACTCGACCGTGGCGCCGTCCGAGCGGCCGACCCACGGCACGGTGACGAAGGTGATGTTCGACGGCGGGATCGAGGCGAGGCTCACCGCGAGCTGCTGCTCGAAGTCGAACCTGCCTAGCTGCGGGTCGGTGGTCAGCGAGCTGCTGATGGCGCTCAGCACCGAGTAGAGCTTCGTCGGGTCGAGCAGCAGGCCCTTGTCGGTCGCCGCCCGGATGATCGAGCTGAGGAAGTCCTGCTGCCGGCCGATCCGGCTGATGTCCGAACCGTCGCCGATGCCGTGCCGGACCCGTGCGAAGGCGAGCGCCTGGTCCCCGGTGAGCACGTGCGGACCCGCGGCGAGCTTGAGGTGGCTCTTCGCATCGTCGACAGCGGTCGTGAGGCAGACCTGCACGCCGCCGAGCGCGTCGACGACCGCCTTGAAGCCGACGAAGTCGACGACGACGTAGTGGTCGATGAACACGCCGGTGAGCTTCTCCACGGCCTTGATGGCGCACCCGGCGCCGCCCTCGGCGAACGCCGTGTTGATGCGACCGGTGACGGTCCCGCCGCCCTTGCAGGACGGGCGCGTGACCCAGGAGTCGCGGGGGATGCTCACGCCGACCGCGTGCTGACGGTCGCCGGAGATGTGGAACAGGATCGTGGTGTCGCTGTGCCCGGTGCCGCTCGCGGTGTCCGCGGCGTTGCCGAAGCCGTTGCCCTGCCCTGTGCGCGTGTCCGTGCCCAGGACGAGGATGTTCATCGGCTCGTACTCGGCGGGCTTGGTCGGCGCCGCCTTCGTGGGGCGGGCGGTCCCGAGCTCGGAGGTGACGTCGACGGTCGTGATGTTGCTCGAGAGCCGCGTGAGGGTGAACCACGCGGCCGCGCTCACCGTGGTGGCCAGCACCGTCATGACGCTCGCCACCGCGACCGCGCGCCGCAGCACGGTGTGCCGGGGGCGGTCACTGTCCGTGACGGGGCTCGAGGTGGTCATCCGCTCCATTTTACGGGCTACGCGGCCCGGTTCCTGCCACCCGGCGTGCGGGCTGCCGGGTGCGAACGGGCGTTTCTGGTGTGACCAGGGTCAAGTCCTGGGGCGTTCACCCCGATGGGTGAAGAAGAGGGCAGCCGGATCGACCGACCGCGCGTCCCGCCCCGACCCCGGAGGAGCGTCCCGTGCAGCTCGGCCAGCGCCTCGCCGCGAGCGGCATCGCCCTCGCCGTCGTGACCGCGGTGGTCGTGCTGCCCGTCGTGACCGGTCCCCAGGCCTCCGTGCACCCGGTGGAGCCCGTGGTCACCCAGATCGCGCTGAGCGGCATCGACCGCGCCGGGCTCACCTCCTCGGCAGCACCCGAGCCGCCGGTCGCAGCACGAGTCGTGACCGCGTCCGTGCCCGGTCCCTCGCTCGCGTCGGCGCCGATGGCGCCGGCGCTGGTCACCTCCGCGACGATCACGCGCCCGTTCACCCTCGTGGGCGTCGACTGGTCGGGGACGACCCCCCTCGGCGCGACGGTCCAGGTGCGGGTCCACGAGAACGGCTCCTGGGGCACCTGGTCGCCGCTCGAGGTCGGCACCGACCATGGCCCCGACGCGGCCGAGGCAGCTGCCGCCGGCGTGCGCCGCGGGACCGAGCCGCTCATGACCGCACCCGGGTCCGACGGCGTCCAGGTGCGCGTGGACTCCCACGGGGGAGTGGCGCCGACGGATGCTCGTGTGACGCTCGTCGACCCGCAGAGCTCCGGTGCCGACGCCTCGGTCGTGCCGACGCCGCTGTCGACCGCCGCGGCTGCCGGTGACCCGCTGCGACCGACGATCATCACCCGAGCGCAGTGGGGCGCGGACGAGTCGCTGCGCACCCGCGGCCCCGTCTACACCGGTCCCGTGCAGGCCGGCTTCGTGCACCACACGGCGTCGACGTCGGACTACACGCCCGCGCAGGCCACGGCGCAGATGCGTGCGCTCTACGCGTGGTACACCCTCGGCCTGCACTACAGCGACATGGCGTACAACTTCCTCGTCGACCGCTACGGCCGGATCTACGAGGGCCGCGCCGGTGGGGTCGACCGCAACGTGCTCGGCGGCCACACCGCGGGCTTCAACCAGAACACCTTCGCGGTCTCCGCCATCGGCGACTTCGACACCTACAAGCCCACCTCGTCCGAGGCCGACGCGATGGTGAGCTCCATCGCGAAGCTGATGGCGTGGAAGCTCGCACTCAACCACCGCGACCCGCGGTCGAGCGCCGCGCTCGTGTCGGACAGCAGCGCCGGCACGTCGCGCTTCGCCGCCGGCCAGCGCACCGTGGTG
This sequence comes from Candidatus Nanopelagicales bacterium, assembly GCA_036510975.1. Taxonomy (GTDB): domain Bacteria; phylum Actinomycetota; class Actinomycetes; order S36-B12; family CAIYMF01; genus Longivirga. The sequence goes on along the minus strand of DATCCY010000149.1, from coordinate 41,420 downwards.
CCCGTGATCTCCGGTCACCGCGACATCGGCTCGACCGCCTGCCCCGGCCAGTACCTCGAGGCCCTCCTGCCGCGCATCCGCACGCTGGCACAGGTCGACATGGGCACGCAGATCCTCTCCCCGGCCGTCACGCCCGCGGTGTCGGCGTACGGCGGGACCGGGACGGTCCTTGCGGCGCGGACCACCACGAAGGCCGCGTGGAAGCTCGAGGTGTTCTCGGTCTGCCAGAGCTCGCCGATCCGCGTCCTGGCCGGCCGTCAGACCAGCTCCGGCGCCCTCTCGGCGCACTGGGACCAGAAGCGCGCCGACGGCACCCCTGCCCTGCCGGGCGCCTACCGGCTCGTGCTGTCCGCCTCCACCGGCGCCAAGGTCGCCTACCCCGCCGAGGTCCCCTTCGTCGTGTCCTCGACCGCGACGTCCCCGCTCGGCCCCTGCGCCCAGGCCGCGCGCCTGGCCCAGACCGAGCGCTACGCCGCATCCGTCCAGGTCGCCCGTCTCGCCGTGCCGTCCTCACGGATCGTGGTCCTCGCTCCCGGCGACGACGCCGGGCTGCCCGAGGCGCTGCTCGCCGCGCCGCTCGCCGCAGTCAAGGCCGCGCCGCGGCTGCTCACGACGGCTGCGGCGCTGCCCGCGCCCGTGGCCGCCGAGATCAGCCGCCGCAAGGTCACGACGGCCTACGTCGTCGGCTCGACCGCCCAGGTGTCCGACGCCGTCGTCGCGCAGCTGCACAGGCTGGGCGTCACCAACGTGGTCCGGCTGACGGGCGTCGACCGTGCGACGACCGCCGCTGCCGTGGCCAGGGCCATGGGCGTGCGCGGGTCCGCGGTCGCTGTGTCGTTCGACGCCGGAGCATCCCTCGACTCCGCCACCGCCGCCGCCGCCGACGCGGCGGTCGGCCGGCGTCCGCTCGTCGTCGTCAGCACGACCTCGGTGCCGCCGGCCACCGTTGCGGTGCTGGCAGCGCTCGGCGTCACCTCGGTGCTCGTCGATGCCTCCGCCACCGAGGTCCCGGACACCACGGTCACCGCCGTCCCCGGCGCCCGACGGGTGCCCGGCGCGTCCGACGTCGAGCGGGCGAGCGCCCTGGCCGCACTCCTGGCCCCGTCCGCCTCGAAGGTGTCGGTCCTCACGTCCGGGCGCGCCGACTCGAGGGCGGTCGCGGCGGCCACCGGTCGCCCCCTCCTGCTCGCGCCGTCGCCCGCGACCCCCGTCACGGGCTGGCTGGCGGCGCACCCGCGCGTGACGCACGTCCTCGCCGTGGGCGGCTGGTCGGACCAGGGCGTCGGCGGTCTCGTCGCGGCGATGACGGGTCGCTCGGCCGCCGCCGCACCCGCACCCACGGCCACCCCCGTCCCCGCCGCCCCGGCACCGCGGACCAGCAGCACCCCCGCGCCGGCGCCCACCCCGGCCAAGCCGGTCGCGGTACCTGCGTCGTTCACCTTCGACGGCTCCGGATTCGGGCACGGCGTGGGCATGTCGCAGTGGGGCGCCTACGGCATGGCCCTGGCCGGTTTCACGGGCTCCGCGATCGTCCAGCACTACTACACCGGGACCTCGGTCTCGCCCGTCGCCGACACCCAGGACATCCGCGTCAACATCGGGCACGCGAAGCCGGCGGTCTACCTCCGTTCCGAGCCGTTGGCGGCCGGTGGCGGCGGCATCGAGGTGACCGTCACGGGTGCTCCTCCCATCCTCGGAACGGCTGCCGACGTCTTCGCGGTGAAGGCTGGTGCCGGCTCCGTCACGGTCACCCGCACCCGCGCCGGCGTCACCACTCCGGTCGGTACGGGGCCGGGCGTCACGGTCGCCTGGGCAGGGACGCGCTACCCGGGCTCGGCCGGGCCCGTCCCGACCGTGCTCGACGTCGCGACATCGGTGTCGGGGCTGTCGGGAACCGGCCACCGCTACCGCTACGGCTACGTCGACATCGCGCCTGCGACCGCGGCGGCCACGACCCTCGAGGTCGTGAACTCGGTGCGGATCCACGACGAGTACCTGCTCGGCATCGGCGAGGTCTCCAACAGCTGGCCCGGAGCGGCCCTCCAGGCCCAGGTGCTCGCGTCGCGCACCTACGCCCTCGCGCGGACCGCGGTCCGCGCTGCCTGCCGGTGCCAGGTCGACAACGGCGCCGGTCCGTACCACGACCAGACGTTCGCGGGCTGGTCGAAGGAGTCCGGGCCGCTCGGCGCGAACTGGGTCGCCGCGGTGGTCTCGACGTTCGCGACACCGACCGCCGGGTTCGCCATCCTCTCCGGTGGCCGGCCGATCACGGCGTTCTACTTCTCGGCCTCGGGCGGTCGCACGCAGTCCTCGCAGGACGTCTGGGTGACGCCGCTCCCGTACGCGACGTCGGTCGACGACCACTGGAGCCTGGTCGCGGCCAACCCCTACCGGGTGTGGACGCCGCGGGTGCGGACCCAGGCCCAGGTGGCCGCCGCCTTCGGCCTGCGCGACGTCGTACGCGTCGACCTGTCGTCGCGGACGACCGGCGGCGCCGTCAAGGTCGCGGTCGCCTACTCCTCGACCGGGGTCGCCACCTCGCTCTCCGGCGAAGCCCTGCGGACCAAGCTCGGTCTGCCGAGCACCTGGGTGTCGGCGGCGACACCCAGGTGACGCCCTAGGCCAGGACCGCGTCGCATCGCTCCCGCGCAGCGACTGCCTCGAGGTCGGCGTGCGGGTCGGCGACGAGGACCACCGAGCCACCGACGGCCAGCGGAACCGCAAGCAGCGCGAGAACGGCGTCGGGAGACATCGTCACGTCGCAGAGCAGACGGCCTCCGGCGGGCAGACCCACGCGTTCGGCCAGCGTGGCGGCGTCGCCCAGTGCCGTCGACTGGGTCCAGACCCGGTCGCCGACGACGAGCCACTGCGAGTCGCCCAGGTCCTCGTCGTACGCCGTGAAGCGGTCGCCGTGGGCGCGCACCTCGATCGCCGCGTCGACCAGCCCAGGAGGAAGCGGTGTCGCGAACGGCATGCCGAACGGATGCAGAGCGCTCGCCAGGGCCAGGGGGGCCCGGGGCGCGTCGAGGCGCTCGGGGCCGGTGACGCTGACCTCGACCGAGGGGTCCGTGGGGTCGCCGTCGATCCACGCCGCGCAGCCGACCGCCGCGCAGGCACCGAGCCACACCGAGGTCTGCCAGTGCGGCGGGAGCAGCAGGGCCACGCGCGCCCCGGCACCGGCGTCGGCGTCGTCGCGCAACAGGTTGGCCGCCTTGGCGACGTTGTTCTCGAACGTGCGGACCGACAGCTCGGTGCGTTCGCCCGCGGGGCCGACGTAGGTGATGAGGGGCTGTGCCGGGTCGCCGGACTGCAGAGCGCGCAGCGCCCCGGCGACGGTTGAGGGGGTCACGGTCCGACAGTACGACGCCGGGTGGACGGGCCTGCCGTGTGGCACAGTGACCGCGTGCTGGAAGCAGTCCTGCTCGTCGGCGGCCAGGGGACGCGCCTGCGCCCCCTCACGGTGACGACCCCGAAGCCCATGCTCCCCGTCGCCGGCGTGCCGTGCACCGAGCACCAGATCGCCCGAGCACGGGAGGCGGGCGTGACCCGCGTGATCCTCGGGACGTCGTACAAGCCCGAGGTCTTCCTCGACTACTTCGGCGACGGCTCGCGCTTCGGTGTCGAGCTCGTCTGCGCCACCGAGGACGTCCCGCTGGGCACGGGTGGCGCGATCCGTCACGTCGCCCCGTACCTCGAGAGCGACCCGGACGCCCCGGTGCTGATCTTCAACGGCGACGTGCTGTCCGGTCACGACATCGCCGGACAGGTCCAGCGCTGGCGCGACGACTCCGCCGACGTGTCCCTCTACCTCACGCGGGTCGACGACCCCCGTGCCTACGGCCTCGTGCCGACCGACTCCGACGGTCACGTCCTCGCCTTCCTCGAGAAGCCCACGAGGCCCGAGGAGATCGTCACCGACCAGATCAACGCCGGCTGCTACGTCTTCAAGCGCTCGCTCATCGACGCCATCCCGTCGGGGCGCCCGGTGTCGGTCGAGCGCGAGACGTTCCCCGGACTGCTCGAGGCCGGTGCGGTCGTCACCGGCTTCGTCGACGACGGCTACTGGCTCGACCTCGGCACGCCGCTGGACTTCGTGCGCGGCTCGCGCGACCTCGTCACCGGCAGGGCGCCGAGCCCCGCGCTTCCCGGCCGCACCGGGAGCTTCCTCGTGCGCCCCGGCGCCGAGGTCGCCGACGACGCGGTCCTGACCGGCGGGACGTTCGTGGGTGCCGGCGCGACCGTCGGCTCGGGCGCGATCGTCGACGGCTCCTCGCTGTTCGACGGGGCGATGATCGCCGCGGGTGCGCACGTGCGCGACTCCGTCATCGGCTCGGGCGCGATCATCGGGGCCGGTGCCTACCTCGACGGCGTCGTCGTCGGTGACCGCGCCGTCGTCGGCCCCGGCAACGAGCTGATCCGGGGGGCGCGCGTGTGGCCGGGTGTCGCGCTCGGCGAGACCGCCGTCCGCTTCTCCTCCGACCGCTAGCGGTCGATGGTCGACGTCCTCACGCGGGAGTGGCGCCCCTCGTGGCCGCTGAGCCTGGGGGCGACTCTCGGCGGCCTGTCGCACGGCAGGTACGACCCGTCGTTCCGGCGGACGTCCGACGGGGCCCTCTGGCGCACCATGCGGAGCCCGCAAGGCATTGCGACGCAGCGGCTCTCGGTCCTCGACGGCGTCGTGACGTCGCAGGCGTGGGGGCCGGGCGCCGAGTGGGCGACCGACCGTCTGCCGCGCACGCTCGGTGTCGACGACGACGTCTCGGACTTCGACGCGTCGCTGCACCCGCTGGTCGCGGAGCAGTGGCGCCGTGTGGGTGCGGGAATGCGGACGCCGTCGGTCGGCGTCGTCCTCGAGGTCCTCGTCGCCGCCGTGCTCGAGCAGCGGGTGACGGGCATCGAGGCCCGGCGGGCGTGGCGCTGGCTGCTGTCGGCGTACGGGGATCCCGCCCCCGGACCCGCGCCGGACGGCATGCGGGTGTTCCCTTCGCCATCGGTCGTGGCTGCTGTTCCGTCGTGGGAGTGGCACCGCGCCGGGGTCGATGGTGCACGGTCGGCGACCGTGCTGCGGGCGATGTCCTACGCCGGCAGGCTCGAGCAGTGCGCCGACCTGCCGGTCGACGCCGCGCGAGCGCGGCTGGAAGCGCTGCCGGGCGTGGGCGTCTGGACCTCGGCGGAGGTGGCGTCCCGCTCGCTCGGTGACGCCGATGCCGTGAGCTACGGCGACTTCCACGTCGCGACCAACGTCGTGTTCGCGCTGACCGGCGAGACCGACGGCACCGACGAGCGGCTCGCGGAGCTGCTGGCACCGTGGGCCGGGCACCGCGGCCGGGTCGTGCGGCTGGTGGAGCTCGCCGGCATCTCTCGGCCGGCCCGCGGCCCGCGCTACAGCCCGCTGGACCATCGCGAGCGCTGACCGGCGACGGCCGGGTGGTGCCGGTCTTGTCGTGGGAACGCTCACACGGCGACGAGCGGCGGGCATCACACCCGCTCGGCGCGCTTCCGCGACCGATCTCCGCCTAGGGTGCGACGACCGCGCAGCGCAGACCCGCCCACCGACCGGAGGACCTGCATGGGCCTGGCCCACGAGCACTCGTTCTACGACCACGCCGACCCCCGTTACGTCGTCTGCGACTGCGGTCAGTACGCCGTGCGCCGCAGGACCGCCACCGGCCAGTTCGACACCCGGCTCGTCGACCCGCCGCGCCGCTCGTTCGGCGACGCTGCGGCTGCCGAGAACGAGCGCCTCCGCGCGTCGGCACGCGAGGTCACCTCCGTCTGACCCCTCCGCCCTCGACCCTCTGGCGTCGTCCGCAGCCGGCCGTGGTCAGGGCCGTGCCGTCGTGAGCGCGACGACCGCGCGCTCGTTCGCGGAGCGCACGCGCGGCACGGGATCGGCGCGCAGTCGCAGCACATCGTCGAGGACGTCGTCGACCCCGTGCCTCGCCGTCACCTTGAGGGCCATCTCGCGGACTCGCCAGTGCGCGTCGACCAATGCGGTACGGACGGCGTCGGTGGCGTCCACGTCCCAGGCGTGGAGCAGCCCGCGCAACCCCCAGACGCGCAGCCAGTACACGTCCTCGCGACTCGCGCCGCCGAGGAATGGGGTCGCAGCCGGTCCGGCCAGCGCGATGAGCAGGGCGTCGTCGGCGCGGCCACCGCGGACGAGCTCGCAGCACCCGGCGACGACGCCTGGCCGCGCGCGTCGTCGGCACTCCGCCTCGATGCTGCTGCGTGGAGACGTGCCCCACTGCGACCGGTAGGTCACGGTCCTCGCCTCGTGCCGCAACGGTAGGCCTCGCGAATGGCGTGAGCAGGCGGCTCCGGGCACGTGCGGCTAACGTGCGGCGCAGAGACCCGACGAAGGGGACCGTCATGCCGGACCGCGCGCACGTCGCCCTCTACGCGCTCGACGTGGCGAAGGTCGCGCAGTTCTACACCGACGTCCTCGGTTTCGACATCCACGAGGTCGACGACGGATTCACCACGCTGCACTCGCCGACCCTCGAGCTCGTCGTCGTGGCGGTCCGTCCCGAGCACGCCGCGGGCGTCACCGTCACGGATCCTCCGCAGCGCCGTGAGGACACACCCATCAAGGTGAGCTTCGTCGTCCCCAGCCTCGGCGAGGCACGTGCGCGGGCACCGGCGTACGGCGCGACCGTCGACGGCGTGGATCAGGAGTGGACGTGGAGCGGGTTCACCCGCTGCGACGGCCACGACCCCGAGGGCAACGTCGTCCAGCTGATGCAGGCGACCGGCTGACCGAGGTCGCGGTGCGCGCGTCGCACCTAGAGCGCGGCGGCCACCAGGACGTCGAGGTCCTTGCTCACCACATCGCTGAAGTCGCCGATCTGCGCGAGCTGGACGAGGACGCCGCCGTTGCACCGCGGGTGCACGAACACCTCGGACCAGAAGCCGGCCGGGTCGTGCACGAGGCCGAAGTGCTCGACCCCGTGGGCATCGAGGACGGCGACCGCCGCATCGATGTCGTCGACCGCGAACGTGATGTGGTGCTGTCCGCCGCGACCGCCGTTCCCGGCGAGGAACCGGTCGAAGAACGTCGATCCCGGCGTCGGGGCCATCAGCTCGATCTTCCCGTCCCCCAGGGAGAAGACGGCCGTGACAGCACCGATGGGCAGCACCTCGCCGTAACGGAACGTGCCGCCCAGGACGTCGCGGTAGAACGCCACCATCGGCGCGAGGGAGGGTCCCGCCACGGCGGTGTGGTCGTAGCGCGCGCCGACGGTCCCGAGGACGGCGGACAGCTTCTCGTCGGTCATGGGTGTCCTTCTCGTCCGGGGGGCGTCACACGAAGCGCAGATGGTCGTCGACGTCGCGAACCGCCCGCTCTCCGGCAGGTGCTGCGGCTCGGCCCACGGCGACCCCGCCCAGCGGCTGCCAGGTCAACGGCACCGCGAGCACGTCGCGCACGACGTCCGCGCAGAACATGGTCGAGGAGATCCAGGCCGACCCCAGGTCCTCGGCCGCGAGCGCGACCAGGAGGTTCTGCACCGCAGCGCCGCCCGCGACGAGGAACAGGTCGCGCTCGAACCCCCGGCGCTCGGCATCCGGGTAGTCGTGGGCCGCGCCCTCGAGCTCCAGGAACGGGAGCACGACGGCGGGAGCACGGCGCAGGACGTCGCCGCGTCTGAGCCGTCTGGCCACCGACACGTCGTCGTAGGAGTCGAGCCGTCGCAGGTCGGACTCCCAGCGCTCGGCCATCGCGTCGAGCAGCCGGGTGCGAGTCGCCGCGTCGTCGAGCACGAGGAAGCGCCAGGGGGTCGTGTGGTGCGGGCTCGGCGCCGTGAGCGCTGCGGCGACGGCGCGCCGCAGCGCCGCAGGGTCGACGGGTTCGTCGGTGAAGGAGCGCACGGTGCGCCTCGCGAGCACGGCGTCGCGACGACCCGCTGCGATCGCCTCGGCGGTGCCGAGCCGGAAGAGGTCGTCCTCGCTGCGCCGCACCAGCGCCCGCGCGCCCGGCCCGTCCTCGGCGGTGACGCAGGCGGACATGCCGCGCACCACGGCGACCGGGAGCCCGGACGCCTTGCCGCACACGAGGTCCGCGGCTGAGGCGATCTCGTCCGCGATCGCGGTGACGGTCATCTCCAAGGTGTGGCCGTGCGAGTCGTTGCGGCCGCGGTGGTCGTCGAGGACAACGAGGCCGGCGGCCCCGATGGCGGCGTCGGTGAGCCCCTCGCGCCAGGCGCGGCCCAGGGTGTCGGTGACCACGACGGCGAGCTGCAGACCCGTCGCTGCATGAAGCGCAGCGCGCAGCCCACGTGCGCTCGCATCCGGGTCGACCGGCAGCAGCAGCACCGTGCCGACGGCGGTGTTGGACGCGTCGACGCCGGCGGCCGCCATCACGAGCCCGTGCGACGTCTCGACGATGCGGGTCACCCCGCGCTGCGTCCGTCGGGTCGCGACGACGCGCACGGTCTCCGCCGTGATGGCGTCCTCCCGGTCGTCCGCCGTCACGACGCGACCCTCCGCCTTGCTCACGACCTTGCTCGTCACGACGACGACGTCTCCGTCGCGCAGGCCGGTCGAGCCGTCGGGCCAGGCCGTCCCGGCCAGCAGCGGCCCGAGGAGCGAGGCCAGGTCGTCGCCCGGGACCACCTCGGGCACTCCGCCGACGCCGACCACCAGGAGCTCCGTCATCGGCGCACGCTCTCGGCGAGCGCGAGGGCGGCGGCCGCCATCGCGGCGGTCGCCGGCACGTCGGTCATGAGCAGCGGGACGGCGCGCGTCTCGATGCCGTGCGCGACGAGGTCGTCGACGGCGCCGGCGTCGGTACCGTCGTGCACCAGCCAGCCGTCGAGCAGCCCGTCCGGGCGGGCCCCGTAGTGCAGGGCGACGGCGGCGGCCGACGTCTCGACGCCGATGGCCGGCAGGCACGCGTCCGCCATGCCCCGCACCGGGGCGCCGCCGACGATCGGGGAGACGCCGACGACAGGGGCTCCCGTGGTCCGGACGGCTTCGCGCACGCCGGGGACCTGGAGGATGGTGCCGATCGAGACCACGGGGTTCGACGGCGGGAGCAGGACGACGTCGGTGTCGTAGATCGCTTCCAGCACACCGGGTGCGGGCCGCGCGTCGTCGACGCCGACGAGGACGAACTCCCGTGCGGCCAGCGTCGCGCGGTGACGGATCCACCACTCCTGGAAGTGGATGGCGCGTCGCGTGCCGGGCTCGTCGCCGTCGACGACGACGTGCGTCTCGAGCCGGTCGTCGCTCATCGGCAGGAGTGTGACGCCGGGCCGCCACCGCTCGCACAGCGCGGCCGTCACTACCGAGAGCGGGAAGCCCGCGGCGAGCATCTGCGAGCGGACGAGGTGGGTGGCCGTGTCGCGGTCGCCGAGCCCGAACCAGTCCGGTTGGGCGCCGTACGCCGCGAGCTCCTCCTTGATCGTGAAGGTCTCGTCCTCGCGGCCCCAGCCGCGCTCCTCGCTGATGCCACCGCCGAGGGTGTACATCAGGGAGTCGAGGTCGGGGCAGACCTGCAGCCCGAAGAGCCGGATGTCGTCGCCGGTGTTGCCGATCACGGTCACCTCGGAGCCCGGGTGCGACGTCGCGAGGTGGTGCAGGAGCCCGCGCGTGAAGCGTGCTCCGCCGATGCCGCCCGCGAGGACCGTGATGCGCATGCGGCGATCCTGTCACCCCGCTCCATGCGGGACCGACGGGGTGAACGTACGCTCGACGACGTGACTGCGGACCAGGGGCCGACCGACCGCGAGATCACCCGCGCCCTGTCGCGCGCCACGCGCGGTGCGGCGCTCGACGTCGACGAGGCCACTGCGCTGCTGCACGCGCGCGGCAACTGGCTCGAGACGCTGCTCGGGCTCGCGTCCGCGGTGCGTGACCGCGGCCTCGAGGGCGCCGGGCGTCCCGGCGTCATCACTTACAGCCGCAAGGTGTTCATCCCGTTGACGCGGCTGTGCCGCGACCGCTGCCACTACTGCACCTTCGCCACCGACCCCGCGTCGCTGAGGCGCGCCGGGCACGACATGTTCCTCGGCCCGGACGAGGTCCTCGCGATCGCTCGCGAGGGTGCCGCGCTCGGGTGCAAGGAGGCGCTGTTCACCCTGGGCGACCGCCCCGAGGACCGCTGGCCGGCCGCGCGGGAGTGGCTCGACGCCCACGGCTACGACGACACGCTGTCCTACGTCCGCGCGATGGCCGCGCGCGTGCTCGAGGAGACCGGGCTGCTGCCGCACCTCAACCCCGGGGTCATGTCGTGGGAGGAGCTGGCCCGGCTCAAGCCGGTGGCGCCGAGCATGGGGATGATGCTCGAGACGTCCTCGCGCCGTCTGTTCGAGACGCCGGGCCAGCCGCACTTCGCCAGCCCGGACAAGGACCCCGACGTACGCCTCCGGGTGCTGGCCGACGCCGGACGCCAGGCGGTCCCGTTCACCACCGGGATCCTCGTCGGCATCGGCGAGACGCCGCGCGAGCGGGTGGAGAGCGTGCTCGCGATACGCCGCGAGGCGCGCGAGCACGGCCACGTGCAGGAGGTGATCGTCCAGAACTTCCGCGCCAAGCCGGACACCGCCATGCGCGACGACGACGACCTCCCGCTCGAGGACTACCTCGCCACCATCGCGGTCACGCGACTGCTGCTGGGCCCTCGCATGCGGGTCCAGGCGCCGCCCAACCTCACCCACATCGCCGAGGTCGCGCTGCTGCTGCGGGCCGGGGTCGACGACTGGGGCGGCGTCTCGCCGCTCACGCCGGACCACGTGAACCCCGAACGCCCCTGGCCGCATCTCGACGAGCTCGCCCGGCTCACCGCCGACGCGGGGTTCCTGCTGCGCGAGCGGCTCACGGCCCACCCCGAGTTCGTCCTGCGGCCCGACCCGTGGATCGATCCTCGGGTCCGCGCCCACGTCGCCGCCCTCGCGGACGCGACCGGCCTAGCCGTCGAGGGCCGGTCTCCGTCGGGCCTGCCGTGGCAGGAGGCCGACACCGGCTACGACGCGTTCGCGACGGCCAACGCCGGCGGGCGCACCGACCTCGCCGAGACGGTCGACACCACCGGTCGCAGCGGCGACCGGCGCGGCGACTTCGACGAGGTCTACGGCGACTGGTCGGCGATCGGCGACCACGCCTCCGACATCGCGGCGCGCGCCCGCGCCGGGGCGGATCGGCTGGGCGTGGAGCGGCTGGCCGACGACATCCGGGCGGGGCTCGCCCTCGCCGCCGACGACCCGCGGGCACTGGCCCACCCCAACAACACCGCGCTCGCGGTGGCGCTGATGTCCTGCGACGGCGCGGCTCTCGACGCGCTGGCCCGCATCGCCGACGACGTGCGCCGCGACACTGTCGGCGACGACGTCACGTTCGTCGCGACGCGGAACATCAACTTCACCAACGTCTGCTACACCGGGTGCCGCTTCTGCGCCTTCGCGCAGCGGCGCACCGACGCCGACGCCTTCACGCTGTCGCTCGACGAGGTGGGCGACCGCGTCGCGGAGGCGTGGGACGTCGGCGCGACCGAGATCTGCATGCAGGGCGGCATCCACCCAGACCTGCCGGGCACCGCCTACTTCGACCTCGCGCGCGAGGTGAAGCGCCGCGCCCCCGACATCCACCTGCACGCGTTCTCGCCGATGGAGGTCGTCAACGGCGCGGCGCGCAGCGGGCTCTCGATCCGGGAATGGCTTGTGGCAGCTAGGGAATCGGGCCTCGACTCGATCCCGGGCACGGCTGCGGAGATCCTCGACGACGACGTCCGCTGGGTCCTCACGAAGGGCAAGCTCCCGACCGCCGCCTGGATCGACGTCGTCACCACGGCGCACGAGGTCGGCATCCCGTCCACCTCGACGATGATGTACGGCCACGTCGACAACCCGGCGCACTGGGCCGGCCACCTCGCGCTGCTGCGCGAGGTCCAGGAGCGCAGCGGCGGCTTCACCGAGTTCGTCGCGCTGCCGTTCATCCACCACAACGCGCCCGTCTACCTCGCGGGAGTGGCCCGAGCCGGCTCCACCCGACGCGACGACCGCGCCGTGCACGCCATGGCGCGCCTCATGCTCCATGGCGCCATCGACCACATCCAGTGCTCGTGGGTGAAGCTCGGGACCGAGGGCGTCGTCACGATGCTGCAGGGCGGTTGCGACGACATCGGCGGCACGCTCATGGAGGAGACCATCAGCCGGATGGCCGGCTCCCAGCACGGGTCGCGCAAGAGCGTCGAGGAGCTCGAGGCGCTCGCGGCGGCGGCCGGGCGACCGTCCCGGCAGCGGACCACGACGTACGGCGTCGTGCCCGACGACCGGCTCGAGGCCGCGCGACGCGTCCTGCTCCCGCTCGAGCCGACGGCGACGGCGACGCGGTCACTCTGAGTCACGGCGCGTTCGGGTCCCAATTCGCTGCCGGGGTTGACGTGGTGCGCCTTACACCAGTGTAATTCACCCCGTGCCGGACACGGACTGTGGCCGACACCACGTCAGGTCCCGAGTGTCGCGAGCACCCGGAACCAGGGTCGAGGAGGTACCGCGGTGAGCAACGCCACAGCCACCGTTCTGCCGATGACCGACGCCGAGGAGCTCGGCTGGCAGGAGCGCGCCCTGTGCGCCCAGACAGACCCGGAGGCCTTCTTCCCGGAGAAGGGCGGCTCGACGCGTGAGGCGAAGCGGGTCTGCACGACCTGCGAGGTGCGTGTCGAGTGCCTCGAGTACGCGCTCGACCACGACGAGCGTTTCGGCATCTGGGGCGGCCTCTCCGAGAGGGAGCGCCGTCGCCTCAAGAAGGCCGCCGTCTGACCCTGCGGAGACCTTCCGCAGCCTGAGATGCTCGGTCCGCCGCCCCCGTCCGCGCACCGGGCGGACGGGGCCCGTCCGCCTCTCCGGGCGTGTCGGACCACCCAGGAACGTCACGTAGGGTTCTGCGCGCCATGGTCACCGACGTTCCCCCAGCCGTTCCCGAGGATCCCCTCGGCCGGCTGCGACGACTCGGCGACGAGGTCCGCGAGATCACCGCGGACCTCCCCGGCGGCTCCGACGACGTGACCGGGCTGCTCGAGCCCCGCACCGGCGCCGCCGTGGCCGCCACCGATCCCGGCGCTGACGTCATCGAGGACGAGGACGATGCCGGCCTCACCGACGATCTCGACGAGCTCCCCCCGCGCCGCCACCGAGTCACGGCCGTCGTCGTCGCCCACGACGGCGCGCGCTGGCTCCCGGCGGCGCTGACCGCCCTCGCCCGCTCCACGCGGCGGCCGGACCGCGTGGTCGCCGTGGACACCGGCTCGCTGGACACCACCCCCGACCTCCTGGTCCGCGCCGAGCGCGTGGGACTCGTCGACCGCGTCGTCACCGTGGCTCGCGACACCGGCTTCGGTGCCGCCGTCGCCGCCGCGCTCGCGACGAGCTCCGGGACCGCCGTGGACGCCGACCCCGAGCTGGTGGGCTGGGCCTGGCTGCTGCACGACGACTCCGCGCCGGCCGCGACCGCGCTCGAGGCGCTCCTGCACCACGCCGACCACGTGCGCACGGCCGAGATCATCGGCGCCAAGCTGCGCGGCTGGCGCAACCAGGACGTCCTGGTGGAGATCGGTGTGACCGTGGCCCGCTCGGGCAACAGGGTCACGGGGCTCGAGCGGCGCGAGCTCGACCAGGGCCAGCACGACGGCGTCGGCGACGTCCTCTCGGTGAGCAGCGCCGGCATGCTCGTGCGTCGCGACGTCTGGGACGAGCTCGGCGGGTTCGACCCCTCGCTCCCGATGTTCCGCGACGACGTCGACTTCTGCTGGCGGGCCCGCAGTGCGGGGCACCGCGTCGTCGTGGCGTCCACGGCGGTCGTGCACCACCGCGAGGCGGCCACGCACGGCCGTCGTCCCGTCGATGCCGGCTCGCCCCGGCACCCCGACCGGCCGGCCCGCATCGACCGTGTCTCCGCGATCCACCTCATGCGCTCCCACGCCTCCGGGCTGCGCGGGCCCTACGTCACGTTCCGCTTGCTCATCGGATCGCTCGTGCGCGCGGTCGGGCTGCTCGTGGCCAAGGCGCCCCAGCAGGCGCGCGACGAGTGGGGTGCGTTCCTCGACTCGGTGCGCGACCGCACCGGGCTGCGGGTCTCGCGCAGCCGCGTCGCAGCGGCGGCCGCCCTCCCGGAGGCGGTGCCCGAGTCCGACGTGCGCACGCTGCTCGCGCCGCGCGGGACCCAGGCCCGTCACGTCCTCGAGACCTTCGCGGACCTCGTCGCCGGACGCGATGTCTCGGACCCGAGCCGTTCGGTCCTGGACTCCACCAGCGACGATCCCGACGGGTGGTACGCCGACGACCGGCGGCCCTCGCGCCTGCGCCGGGCGTTCCGCCGGCCAGGCGTGCTGCTCGTCCTGACCCTGCTCCTGCTCGCCCTGGTCGGCGAGCGCGGGCTGTTCGGCGACGGCGTCCTGCTCGGCGGTGCGTTGATCCCGGCACCCGAGGGCGCGAGCGACCTGTGGGCGAGCTACACCACGGCGTGGCACGAGGTGGGCCCGGGCTCGCCGGCCGACGCCCCGGCCTGGCTCGCCCCGCTGTCCGGGCTGGCGTTCCTGCTGCGCGGCTCGGCGAGCTCCGCCGTCGATCTCGTGCTGCTCGGGCTCGTGCCGATCGCGGGACTCACCTCCTACCTGGCCCTGCGCGGCCTGGTCTCCCACGTCTGGGTGCGTGTGTGGGCCGCGGCGACCTACGCCACGCTGCCGGCGGTCACGGGGGCCATCTCCGGCGGCCGCATCGGCACGGCGGTGTCGATCGCGCTGCTGCCGTGGCTCGCCCGTTCGTGCGTCCGGCTGGTCGGCGTCGGTCGGCCGTCGTCCTGGCGGCGCGCAGCCGGCACGGCGCTGCTCCTGGCCGTCGTCGCGTCGTTCACCCCGGTCGTGTGGCTCGTCGCGGCGGCGCTCGCGGTGGTGGCCGGCCTCACGGTGGTGCGCGATCTCGCCGGCCGGCTCCGGCTGCTCGCCACGGTGCTCCTCCCCGTGGCGCTGCTCGTGCCCTGGAGCCTGCGCCTGTTCCGGGAACCGGCGCTGCTGTGGCTCGAGCCGGGGCTCGTCGGTCCCACCGACCGGCACCTGCAGCCCTACGACGTCCTCCTGCTGCGCCCGGGCGGCGTCGGGTCGACACCGCTGTGGCTGGGCGTCGGGCTTCTGGTCGCGGCCCTAGTGCCGCTCGGTCTGCGTGGAGGCCGCCGGGTCCCCGTGGTCGCCTGGTGCGTCGGCCTGGTCGCCCTGGCGTTCGGCGTCGTCCAGTCGGTGCTGCACGTGCAGGTCGCCGCGCTCCCCGACCCCGTGTCGCCGTGGCCCGGCGTCGCCACCGCCGTCTGGGGCGGCGCGCTGATCGTGGCCTCCGCCGTCGCGCTCGACGGCCTGCCCGGGCGACTGGCCGGGGCGAGCTTCGGCTGGCGGCAGCCGGCCGCGGCCGCCATCACGGTCCTCCTCCTGCTCGCACCGATCGGCGCCCTCGGGATGCTCGTCCTCGGGGTCGACGGCCCGCTCGCGCGCGGCAGCCGCGACGTGCTGCCCGCCTACGTCGGCGCCGAGATGCGCACCACCGACCGCCCCCGCAGCCTCGTGCTCAGCCGTGGCGCCGACGACCGCCTGATCTACGACCTGCTCTCGGCGCCGCAGCCGCAGCTCGGCGACGTCGACGTCGCCGGTCCGGCGTCCACCTCGGCCGTCATCACCAGCCTCGTGTCCCGCCTCGCCGCGGGTCTCGGCGCCGACGAGGTCGAGGCCCTCGCGACGCACGGCATCCGCTACGTCGTCCTCGGGGACGCCCGCGCCGCGGGGGACCCCCTCGTCGAGTCGCTCGACTCGCAGCCCGGGCTGCGCCGCGTGTCCGCGCGCGACGGCGCCGCGGTCTGGCAGCTCGTCCCGACGTCGAGCCGGGCCCAGGTCATCGATCCCCCGGAGGCGGTCGCCGCCGGCACGGTCGCCATGCGCGTGGCCCGCGCCGTCCCCACGGTGCCCGACGATCCGCGGACGCCACCGTCGGTCGCGACCACGGTCGCCGCCGGAGTGGACGGCCGCACGCTGGTCCTGTCCGAGGCCATCGACAGCCGATGGACGTGGACCGTGGACGGCTCCGCGGTGACCTCGACCTCCCCGACGGTCGCGGGCGGTGACCCCGCCACCGACCCGTCGATCCAGCAGGTCGGGCTGGTCTCGTCGTCGGTCCCGGTGACGATCTCGTTCGACGGGTCGTCACGAAGCACCTGGCTCTGGGCGCAGGGCGCCGTCCTGCTCCTCGTCGCGCTGCTCGCCCTCCCGTCGCGGCGCGTGGAAGACGACGACGACAGCGACGCGTTCGAGGACGCGCCCGACGCAGCCGACGTGGCTGTCGGGCCCGACCAGGGAGGGACGTCGGCATGACGACCCCTGACCCCGCGCCGACCACGGTCGCCGGCCTCCTGCGCGCCCTTCGGCGGCCCGCCGTGACCGTGGCGGTCGCCGCCGTGTCGATGCTGGCCGTCGTCGGCGTAGGACAGACGCGCGTCACCGCGGTCCCGCCGGTCGACGACGCCCCTCGGGTCGAGCCGGTCGCGTCGACCACCCTCGTCTGCCCTGTCACGACGGCGACGTCCGCGCTGATCTCGACGGTGATCGCCGGTGTCGCGGAGCTCGACGGCGTGTCCACCGGCGTCGCCACGCTCGCCGACCTGACGACGAGGACCGCGGCCTCCGACCCGCTGCTCATCAGCAAGCCCGGCCAGACCGTCGCACGCGTGTTCCGCGAGAAGTCCGGGCCCGCCCAGCTGGCCCGAGCGACCGGTTCCTTCGCGGCCGGCTTCGGGGCCGACCAGGTGATCCGCTCCGGCGTCGGCGCGACGCGCGGTCTCGGTGCCGCGCCGTGCTCGCGCCCGGTGACCGACACCTGGCTGGTCGGTGGCGGGACGACGGTCGGGCGCCTCACCCAGGTGCTGCTCGTCAACGACGACGACAGCCCGGCCCAGGTCGACCTGCTCGTCTACGGTCCGAAGGGCCCGGTCGACGCACCCGGTGGCGCCGGCATCGTGCTCCCCGCCTCGTCGCGCCGACAGGTGCGTCTCGACACGCTCGCGCCGGGCCTCGCGGTCGCCGCGGTGCACGTGGTCACCCGCAACGGCCGGGTGGGGGTCACCGGGCTCGACCAGCAGTCCAACGGCCTCATCCCGCTGGGCATGAGCCTGTTGCCCCCGACCACGCCGAGCACCACCGTCGTCATCCCCAACATCCCCGCACCGGTGCGCACCGCACGGCTCAGCCTGATCTCGCCGGACGGCGACGCGAGCGCCTCGCTCACCCTGCTGACCGGTGACGGCCCGATCGTCCCGTCGGGCCTCGCCCAGGTCGTCCTCCCCGCCGGCCGCGTGGTCACCGTCGACCTCACACCCGCTCTGGTCCACAGCGCCTCCGGCCTGCGGATCACCTCGACCGCGCCCGTCGCCGGGGCCGTGGAGGTCCGGACCGGCGATGGCACCGACCTCAAGGAGATGGACTCCGCCGCGGGCACGCCGCTGCTCAACGCGCCCGGCATCGTCGCGGGACTGCGTCGGGGCATCACCCACCGCATCGACGTCGCCGCGCCGACTGCTCAGGCGGTCGTGCGGATGGAGCTGTACGTCCCAGGGACCACGGGCGCGGTCTGGGCCCAGTCGGTCACCGTGCCCGGGGGGGCGACGCGTCGCATCGTGGTCCCCGTCACGACGCTGGCCGCGTCGTCGTTCGTCGTGGTAACACCTGTCTCGGGAGGCCCGGTCTACGCCGGACGCGAGGTGAGCGAGGCCGGCGCCCGTGGGCCGATGATCGCGCTCGCACCCATCTACCCGACGCGCGCCACCACGAGCGTGCCCGTCGCCGTGTCGGTCCCCGGCTCGTCGGTGCGCTGAGCACCGCGATCGACGCGCTCAGTCCCCTGCCCGGTCGTCGTACGCCGGGTCCACCTCGCCGGGCGTCGTCCCGAGCACCTCGGCGAGCTGCTCCGCGACCAGGTCGCGCACGAGGTCGACCCGCGCCAGGTGCTCGGGGGCCCGCAGCTCCACGGGTCTGCGGTAGACCACGACCGTCGCCGTGCGCTGTCCCGGGTCGTGCCGGTGCGCGGCGAGCGGGACCTCGGTGAGGTCCGGGCCGACGTCGGGGACGTCGTAGATCTCGACATCGACCGCGGCGAGGACCCGACCCCAGCGCGGCTCGAGGCGGTCGACGGCGGCGACCACGACGTCGCCGAAGCGCTCGGCGCGCGGAACGGTCGCGGGGGAGGTCGCCGGCGCGAGCGGACCGCGCAGGCCGCGCTCGTGCCGGTCGCGTCTGCGCAGTGCCATGCCGCCACGCTACGACCTCCGGGACCGTGGCGGATGTGACGGCGTGCCGGTCCCGGGTGGTGTCGGTCGCGAACCGTAGTGTCGGCCCCGTGAGCCCAGCCCGGCGTTGTTCCAAGCCCTCCTGCACCCGTGCAGCGGTGGCCACGCTCACCTATGTCTACGCCGACCAGACAGCGGTCCTCGGTCCGCTCGCGACCTACGCCGAGCCGCACTGCTACGACCTCTGCGAGCAGCACTCGGTGCGGATGACGGCACCGGTGGGCTGGGAGGTCGTGCGCCTGCAGCCCGACCCGGACGCGCTGCGTCCCTCGAGCGACGACCTCGAGGCGCTCGCCGACGCCGTGCGCGAGGCCGCGCGACCGCGTGAGACCGTGCCGCCGATGATCGAGGTCGGCCGTCGTGGTCACCTCCGCGTCCTGCGCACCGACGTCGACGCCTGACCCGTCACGGCGCCGGACGAACTCCGGCGAGCGATCCTAGGCAGGGGACATGCTCACGCGAAGTAACGATTTGACCGCGGAGTGTGGTCACACCAGTGTCATCCAGCCACTCTGGTCACGTAGGCTCTTCCCTAGGGACGAGAAGCCACGTAATGTCCGACCTGCACGACCCGATCGGGGGGACCGGTCGAGCGGGGGACCTTCCAAGGAGGAGCAGATGGCTCGCAGCTCGTCGTCGGCCGTACCCGTGCCGCTCGGCTCGCTCACCCAGCCGGGTGCGCGCGTGGGCGTGCGGTGCCAGATGTGCCAGTCCGAGCGCGTCACCCGCATCTCGATGGAGCTGACCGACGGCTCCGAGGTCGACTTCACCCACTGCCTCGAGTGCGAGCACCGCACCTGGCAGCACGGCGACGAGGTCCTCTCCGTCGACCACGTCCTCACCCGCGCCAAGCGCACCCGCTGAGCGACCCGCCCCACCGCCCCCGCGCGCTGAGTGCGGCCTTCGGACCTCACCCGTGACCGATAGGGTCGGGCGCGTGCTGGATGCCGCTCACCTCGACCGCCTCATCAAGGCCTACGACGTCCGAGGAGTCGTTCCCGACGACCTGAGCCCGGAGATCGCCCGACTCGTCGGCGCCGCCTTCGCGCACGTGGTCCGCGCCTCGACCGCCGACGGGGGCCCGGGCACCGTGGTGGTCGGCCAGGACATGCGCCCGTCCGGTCCCGAGCTGGTGGCGGCGTTCGCCGACGGGGTGACCTCGCAGGGCGTCGACGTGCTCGAGATCGGCCTCGCCTCCACCGACGAGCTCTACTACGCCGCAGGCTCGCTGGACCTGCCGGGCGCGATGTTCACCGCGAGCCACAACCCCGCGCAGTACAACGGGATCAAGCTCTGCCGCGCCGGCGCCTCGCCGGTGGGACAGGACACCGGCCTGCGCGAGATCCGGGACCTCGTGCTCGCCTGGTCCGCGGCCGGCATCCCCGCCCACGACGGCCCCGTCGGCACCGTCACCAGCCGCGACCTCCTCACCGACTACGCCGCCTTCCTCAATGCCCTCGTGCCCCTCGGCGCCAGCAGGCACCTCGACGTCGTCGTCGACGCGGGCAACGGGATGGGGGGCCACACCGTGCCCGCGGTGCTCGCCGGCCTGCCGCTGTCCGTCACGCCGCTGTTCTTCGAGCTCGACGGCACGTTCCCGAACCACGAGGCCAACCCGATCGAGCCGGCCAACATGCGCGACCTGCAGGCCAAGGTCCTCGAGACCGGCGCCGACCTGGGTCTGGCCTTCGACGGCGATGCGGACCGCTGCTTCGTCGTCGACGAGCGAGGCGAGATCGTCGACCCCTCGACCCTCACGGCGCTCATCGCAGCCCGTGAGCTCGCCAAGCACCCGGGCGCGACGGTCATCCACAACCTGATCACCAGCGCGGCCGTCCCCGAGATCGTGCGCGAGAACGGCGGCACGCCGGTCCGCACCCGGGTGGGTCACTCGTTCATCAAGGCGACGATGGCCGAGACGGGCGCGGTCTTCGGTGGCGAGCACTCCGGCCACTTCTACTTCCGCGACTTCTGGCGCGCCGACTCCGGCATGCTCGCTGCCCTGCACACCCTCGCAGCGCTCGGTGAGACGCCCGAGGGAACGACCCTGTCGAGCCTGCTCGCGCGCTACCACCGCTACTCCGCCTCGGGCGAGATCAACACGACCGTCGGGGACCAGGCAGCGGTGCTGGACTCGATCCGGTCGACGTACGGCGGACGCGACGACACGATGCTCGACGAGCTCGACGGACTCACCGTGACGAGCAGCACCGACGGCAAGAAGTGGTGGTTCAACGTGCGGCCCAGCAACACCGAGCCGCTGCTGCGGCTCAACGTCGAGGGCGCCGACGACGCGCTCATGGCATCGGTGCGAGACGACGTCCTCGCGATCATCCGGAGTGGTGCCGCATGAGTCTCGACCCCGTCCTCGTGGAGGTCCTGGCCTGCCCGTGCGACCAGCACGCCCCGGTGCGGGTCGAGGGCGAGCCGCCGACGGCGATCGTCTGCCGGCGCTGCCGCAGCTCCTTCCCGGTGCGCGACGGGATCCCGGTCATGCTCCTCGACGACGCGACGCCGGGTCCCGCGGGCATCGGCGCGCACGTGGTGGACTGAGAGCCGTGCCGCGGTACGCCGACGACCGGTTGCTCGACGATCCCGCCGCCCTCGCGCAGGCGGACCCCGGCGACCTGCTGCGCGCGACGGCGGACGCAGGCGCGCAGGTCCGCCGTGCGCTGGCGGCCGCCACCCCTGAGCTGCTCAGGGCGGTGGCCGCCGACGGTCGACCCCGCTCGGTCGTCGTCGTGGGACTCGGCACCGCCGGCGTCGTCGGCGACGCCCTCGCGGCCGTGTGCGGCACCGGCTGCCCGGTGCCCGTGTCGACCCTGCGCGGTCGCACCCTGCCCGGCTGGGTCGGCCCGCTCGACCTCGTCGTGGCGGTGTCGCTGAGCGGCCGCACGGGCGAGACCCTCGCCGTCAGCGCCGAGGCGGCCAAGCGCGGCTGCCGGCTCTACGTCGTGACCTCGTCCGGCTCCCCGCTCGAGGCCGTCGCGCTGGCGGCGACCGGCGGTGCGGTCGTGAACGTCGACCCGCGAGGGGTCGTGTCCCGTGCCGCCCTGTGGCTGATGCTCGCCCCGGTTCTGCTGGCCGCCGACGCGCTCGGCCTCGCCGACGTGTCGCGCTCGGAGCTCGACCGGGTGGCCGACCTGCTCGACGAGCGCGCGGTGGAGAACGGACCCGCCGCGCCGCTCGCCGACAACGCCGCCAAGCTGCTCGGCGCCACGCTCTCCGGCTCCGCGCCCGTGGTGTGGGGCAGCGGCGTGATGGGGGCGGTCGCGTCGTACCGACTGGCCGCCCAGCTCGCGCAGAACGCCAAGCTCACCGTCTCCCACGGGGTGCTGCCCGAGGTGGTGCACGCCCAGGCGGCGGCGCTCGACGGCGCCACGCCTGACGACGGCGACATCTTCCGCGACCCGTTCGAGGACGGCGCCGCGCCCGCGCGCACGCGCCTCGTGCTCGTCCGCGACGCCGTGGAGCACCCGCAGGACGCCACGAGCGCGGACCTGCTGCGTGCCGCGGCCGAGCGGCGCGACGTCCCGGTCGACGTCGTGCGCTCGGTCGAGGGCCACCCCGTCGCGCGCCTCGCCTCCCTGCTCGGAGTCCTGGACTGGGCGAGCGTCTACGCCGCCGTGGCCGTGGGCGTCGACCCCTCGTCGCGGGCGGGGGACCTCGCCGAGCTCGTCGACGCGGAGCGCTCGTGATCGTCGTCTCCGGGGACCTGCGCCCCTACGCCTGGGGGCGTCTCGACGGCCTCGCGCGGTGGACCGCCACCACCGCGGGTCCGCAGGCAGAGCTGTGGTTCGGCCGGATCGGTGACGCCGCCGAGCAGGGGCACCCGCTGCTCACCAAGCTGCTCGCCGCAGCCAACCCGCTGTCGATCCAGGTGCACCCGTCGGCCGGCGTCGTGGCTCGGATGATGACCGACGCGTCCTCGCGGGACCTGCTCACAGACGACGTCGAGAAGAACGAGATCCTGCTCGCCCTCGAGCCGTTCACCGCGTTCGCCGGCTTCCGCGACAGCGCGACGAGCGCGCGCCTCCTCGATGGTCTCGGGCTGCGCGGACCGGCGGCCAGCGCCGCGGCGGGCGACCATGTGGCGCTGGTGCGCGGGCTCTTCGCGCTCTCGGAGGTCGCGGCCGACGAGGCGTTCCGGCTGCTGTCCGACGTCATCCACGGCGTGCTGCCGGCCCATGAGCGGGCGGCGATCGAGCTCGTCCGGGCCTGGTACCCGCACGACCGGGGCGTCCTCGTGGCGCTCTGCCTCGCCGTCCACGAGCTCTCTGCGGGCGACGCGCTGTACGTGCCCGCCGGCGTCGTCCACTCCTACGTCAACGGGCTCGGCGTCGAGGTGATGACGGCGTCGGACAACGTGCTGCGCCTCGGGCTCACCCAGAAGCACGTGGCCGTCTCGGACGCGTTGGCGGCCATGCTGGACCGCGACCCGACGGTGGTGCGCGGCAGCGTCGAGGAAGGCGTCGCGCGCTACGCCGTCCACGACGCACCGTTCGAGGTGATGCTCCTGTCCGGCGTCGGCACCGAGGTCGCCGTCGCCTCGGGCGAGGCCGCCACGGTGCTCTGCATCGAGGGCTCGGCCGTCGTCGAGAGCTCTGGTCGCACCGAGAGCCTGGTCCCCGGTCGTGCGGCGCTGGTCGCCGCCCGCGACGGCGGAGCCGTCGTGCGGGTCGACGGCCGGGCCGTCGTCGCGAGGCTCGCGTGAGCACCGAGGGCGGCACCAAGGCCGTCGTGGCCGCGCTCGTCGCCAACGCCGGCATCGCGGTCACCAAGTTCGTCGCCTTCGCCATCACCGGGTCGAGCTCGATGCTGTCGGAGGCGATCCACTCGCTCGCCGACACGGGCAACCAGGTCCTGCTGCTCGTGGGAGGTCGCCGCGCGAAGCGGGCAGCGGACGAGCAGCACCAGTTCGGCTTCGGCCGGGTGCGCTACGTCTACGCCTTCGTCGTCTCGATCGTGCTGTTCTGCCTCGGCGGCCTGTTCAGCATCTACGAGGGCTGGCACAAGATCCACGACCCGGAGGAGCTCACCAGCCCGTCGGTCGCGTTCGCGGTGCTCGGCATCGCGATCGTGCTGGAGGCCTTCTCCTTCCGCACGGCTGTGCGCGAGGCGAACCACAGCCGGGGGTCGGCGTCGCTCGTGTCCTTCGTGCGCGAGGTCCGCCAGCCCGAGCTCCCCGTGGTGCTGCTCGAGGACGCCGGCGCCCTCGTCGGCCTCGTGTTCGCGCTGGTCGGCGTCAGCCTCGCCGTCGTCACCGGCGACGCACGGTGGGACGGTGTCGGTGCTCTCGCGATCGGCTCGCTGCTGCTCGTCATCGCGGTGGTCCTGGCCCTGGAGATGTCCTCGATGCTCGTCGGCGAGAGCGCCGTCCCCCTGCAGACCGCCGCGATCCTCGCCGCGCTGGAGTCCGAGCCGCTCGTCGTCCGGGTCATCCACCTGCGCACCCTGCACACCGGGCCCGACGAGATCCTGGTGGCCGCGAAGATCGCGGTCGACCACGACGACACGGCGTCCGCCATCGCTGTGGCGATCGACGGTGCCGAGCGCCGCGTGCGGGCCGCCGTCCCGCAGGCCCGCTGGATCTACCTCGAGCCGGATCTGGACCGTGGCGTCTCGGCGTCGGATCCCTCCTGACCCTGCCTCACCGGTGCGTCCGCGGGTCCGGGTTCGCTCCGGAGGAGCGACTGCGGAGAGTGACAGCACATCTGCGAAAGTAGTTGCGATTGCTGGGTTCCTGGCCCCTCGCGCTGTCAGAGGTGGTCCCTAGGCTTTCACGCATGACGACCTCGACCGGCTCGCTCGCGACGGACTTCGCGTCCGTGGTGGTGCAGCTGCGCGAGTGTGCTGCCGCCCTGACCTCGATGACTGCGGCAGGTGCGTGGTCGCAGGTGCCGATCGCGGCGATGCCGGATCTCACCGCGGACCTGTTCCGGGTCCGCGACCTGCTCGGCTCTGCGGCAACGAGGGCGTCGGCGCCGTCCACGCCTCGGGTGCGTTGCCGAGCGGTCACGTCTCGACGACGCGCTGGGTCGAGGTCGCGACCGGGATGTCGGCGACGTCGGCGGGTGCCCAGCTCGCCCGGTCCTGGTCGCTGCGCGAGGGTTTCGCGCGCACGCGGCTGGCGTGGCTCGCGGGTCGGATCAGCGACGACATGGTCCGCACGATCACCACCGGGATCCCAGCGGCTATCAAGCGGCTCGGCGTCGCCGACGAGCCTGCGCTCGTGGCCGACATCGAGCGCGACCTGGTCCCCTTCGCGGTGGAGTCCTCGGTCGCCGCCGTGCGCCGCAAGCTCGCACGGCTCAGGCTCTCGCTCGACCCCGACGGCACCGACGAGCGCACGATCGCGGCCAACGACGAGCAGCAGATCACGCTCACCCCCGTCGGTGACGGCTTCGAGGTGCGCGGCTACCTCACCAAGGAGTCGGCTGCGGCCGTGCTGACCTGCCTCGACCAGACGGTCGACGGCTTGTTCCGCGACGGGTCTCTCACCCCGGAGCGGCGCACGCTCGCCAGTGACGACGTCCTGTCCAAGGGCAGGCGTCTGATGCGGCGCGCGCATCTCAACGCGCTGGCTCTGGCCGAGCTGTGCGGGCTGCTTCTCGACGCCGGCGGGTTCGGCACCCGACACCAGCAGCGCCCCCACGTGACCGTGACGGTCGACGCGCAGGAGTACCGCGCCGGTCTCGGTGGACTGCTGCACCTGCCCGGCATGGACGGCGAGACCATCTCGGCGGCGACCGTCGACCGGCTCCTGTGCGACGCCGACCTCACCACCATCCTGACTGCGCCTTCGTCGTCCGCCGCAGGCGATCGCGCGGACGGGTGGCTGAGCGACGCCGCACGCGAGGTCCTCTACGTCGGCCGCGCCCAGCGCACGGCCCACCCGAGGCTGCGCAAGGCACTGGCGATCCGGGACCGGCACGCCGGTTCCCCGACTGCCGCGTCGCCGCCGAGCGCTGCCACGCCCATCACGTCACCCACGGGGAGCACGGTGGGACCACGGATCCCTCGAACATGCTCCTGCTCTGCCACGGTCACCATCACCAGGTCCACGAGGGCGGCTGGGTCGTCACTCGTCGCCCCGGCACCCGCGACGGCGAGCCCGGCGCCTGGGACATCTCCCGACCACGGATCCAGGAGGGAAGCACGACTCGCGGACACAGCGTGCCTGTCGGGTGAGCAATCGTGTCGATTTCGGCTCTCGTCGCTCGTGCAGGGAGTGAAGGCGGACACTCGGTGCGCCATGGCGGGACGACCTGACATGTTCGCGACCTTGTCCCGACGGTCAGCGAGGTGGATGCATCCGCTCGTCGTCGTGGCGGCGGTGGCTGCTCTCGCGGTCGGCGCCTGCGGAGCCGGAGCCACTCAGCCCACAGTGACCGGCGCCCCCCAGCGACAGGTCTCCACGACGATCGCGCTCGGCCTGTACTCCGGGGTCCCGGATCCGACGTGGACGCTGACTGTCAGCGAGTCGAAGGAGCTGTACAACGAGATCGCCACGCTGGCGAAGGACAAAGC
This sequence comes from Candidatus Nanopelagicales bacterium, assembly GCA_036510975.1. GTDB lineage: Bacteria > Actinomycetota > Actinomycetes > S36-B12 > CAIYMF01 > Longivirga. The sequence goes on along the minus strand of DATCCY010000149.1, from coordinate 15,578 downwards.
AGCGGCGCCGACAGGAGGCCTCGGATACTACGGGTTCACCATCGAAGGCCCCGAGGGAACGCTTGTCGCCTACGACGGGACCGTGTCCCCCGACCCCGACACCCGGGGCGGTCGTCTACTTGACCCCGAGCGGGTGATCGAACGGCTCCTGCTCCGTACGGGGCAACCGCATCTCAAGCCTGGGGAGTACACCGAGGTCCGGCGGTCCCTCGGTGGCTGAATGCGGCACCATCGCTCACATGGACCCAACCCTCGCCCAGGCGTGGGAGTCGTTCGGAGCCTTGTGCGCCGGCTTCTACGCGGCCGGAGCCGAGGCGGAGCGACGACTGGCGGACGAGTGGTTCGGTGCGCTGTCTCGAACGAGCAGTGCCGAGCTCAACGTCGGCGGACTCAATCCCCGGGCGTCGGGCGAGGCTGCGTCCGACCTCGTGCAGTTCCTCGGGCCGGGCCAACCGGGAATCGTGTTCACCTCCGAGCATCTGCCGCCCGCTCCGCGTCGCGTCCTCGCTGAGGCAGGCTTCGCGGCCGGCGAGACGTCCGAGCCCTTGATGCGGTGCAGGGACCGACCGGAGGTGGCGGCGTCGGCATTCGAGGTCTCGCATTGCGAGACCGACGATGAGCTCGAGATCGCGCTGCGGCTGACATCCGAGGCGCACACCGTCGATGTCGAGCTCCTCGCTGCCAGCATCGGCGAGGCGGCGCGTTCGGGGGCTGCCGAGGTGTCGCTGGCTCGTCAGAGTGGCGAACCGGTCAGTGCAGTGTGGATCTGTCGATCCGGTTCACGCCTGGGAGTCATGGAGATGATGACGCCCAAGCGCCATCAGGGGCGAGGTGCGGGCAGGGCGGTCCTCACCACGGCCCTCGCCGCGGCATGGTCGGCGAAGACGTCGGAAGCACTTCTGCTGGCCACGCCGGCGGGGCGGCGCCTCTATGCGTCGATCGGCTTCGAGGCCATCGATGAGAGCATCACGTTCTACCGAGGACTCGACGAGTCGGTCCTCGAGGCGATCGGCCAGGGTCGCTGAGCCGGTCGTGGCCGCGAGGGGCGTCCGTGTCGGATGAGGAGAAGCAGGCTGTCGGTGAGACCGACAGCGCCTATGTCCTGGTGACCTTCGACCGCTGCGACCACATCGAGGGGCCGTTCTGTCATAGGAACCCGCGCTGCGGCTCACAGGTCAGGAGGCCTGACATCGGCGGGTGCCGGGCGGTCCTCACACGGCTGGGGAGACCGAGAGCGTCCCGAGAGTTCGCGGGGTCACCGGAAGTGATGGCACACTAGGTGCTGCCCGGCGGTGTCCAGTCCCGCATGAGCAGCAGGCGAACCATCGAGGCCTCGAGACGTCCGCCGTGCCCCACCCGTCCTGCGGGTGTCCGAACGGAGACGCACATGTCCAGCTCTGCCCCCGACTTCAAGGTCGCGGACCTCTCGCTCGCCGAGTTCGGCCGCAACGAGATCCGCCTCGCCGAGCACGAGATGCCCGGCCTCATGGCGATGCGCGTCGAGTACGGCGTCAGCAAGCCGCTGACCGGCGCCCGCATCACCGGCTCGCTCCACATGACCGTGCAGACCGCCGTCCTCATCGAGACGCTGGTCGCGATCGGCGCCGAGGTCCGCTGGGCCTCGTGCAACATCTTCTCGACGCAGGACCACGCCGCGGCCGCGGTCGCGGTCGGACCCACCGGCTCGCCCGAGGCGCCGGCCGGCGTCCCCGTCTACGCCTGGAAGGGCGAGACGCTGGAGGAGTACTGGTGGTGCACCGAGCAGGTGCTGCGCTGGCCCGACGGCAAGGGCCCGAACATGATCCTCGACGACGGTGGCGACGCCACCATGCTCGTGCACAAGGGCCGCGAGTTCGAGCTCGCCGGTGCCGTGCCGTCCACCGACCCGAGCGACTCCGAGGAGTACGCCGTCGTCCTCGACGTGCTGCGCCGCTCGCTGTCGGAGAGCACCACCCGCTGGACCGAGATCGCCGCGGACATCAAGGGCGTCACCGAGGAGACCACGACAGGCGTGCACCGTCTCTACGAGATGCACAGGGGCAGCACGCTGCTCTTCCCGGCGATCAACGTCAACGACTCGGTCACCAAGAGCAAGTTCGACAACAAGTACGGCTGCCGCCACTCGCTCATCGACGGCATCAACCGTGCCACCGACGTCCTCATCGGCGGCAAGGTCGCGGTCGTCTGCGGCTACGGCGACGTGGGCAAGGGCTCGGCGGAGTCGCTGCGCGGCCAGGGCGCGCGCGTCATCGTCACCGAGATCGACCCGATCAACGCCCTGCAGGCGGCGATGGACGGCTACGAGGTCGCGCGCCTCGAGGACGTCATCGAGAAGGCCGACATCGTGATCACCGCCACCGGCTGCTACGACGTGGTCAACGTCGAGCACATGAAGCGGATGAAGCACCAGGCGATCCTGGGCAACATCGGTCACTTCGACAACGAGATCGACATGGCAGGCCTCGCCCGCGAGCCCGGCGTCGTGCGGGTCACCATCAAGCCGCAGGTCGACGAGTGGACCTTCCCCGACGGCCACACGATCATCGTGCTGTCCGAGGGCCGCCTGCTCAACCTCGGCAACGCGACCGGTCACCCGTCGTTCGTCATGAGCAACTCCTTCACCAACCAGGTGCTGGCCCAGATCGAGCTGTTCACCAAGACCGACGAGTACGCGCTCGGCGTCCACGTGCTGCCCAAGCACCTCGACGAGAAGGTCGCCCGGCTGCACCTCGGCGCCCTCGGCGTCCGGCTCACCGAGCTGACCAAGAAGCAGGCGGAGTACCTCGGCGTCGACGTCGCGGGTCCGTACAAGCCCGACCACTACCGCTACTGATCCTCGATGGCCTACCTGCCCGGCCCGGACGGCCCCGCCCTCCGGCCGGAGGACCTGACGGGGGTGCCCTACCCGGGCGCCCCCGTCACGTACGCCGCAGCCCTGGCCGAGGGCCGGCCGCTGCGGCGGCCCCGGTGGGGCATGCTCGACGTCCTCGTCGCGGTCCTCATCGCGCTCATCGTGCCGAGCGTCGTCATCGCCGTGGTGCTCGGCGCCGGGGTCTCGCGCACCTCTCCGATCGTCCTGCTGCTCAGCCTCGTGCTGCCCTGGCTGGGCTTCGGCCTGTGGCCCGTCGTGGCCACCCGCACGCGCGGCAACGGACCAACCCTCGACCTCGGGTTGAGCGTGAGATGGATCGACGTTTCGTGGGGCATCGCAGGCGGGATCGCCTGCCTCGTCCTGGGCACCCTGGCCGCGTCGGTGACCTCGCACTTCTTCGGCGACTTCGACTCCGCCGCGGGGGACGCCCTGTCGGCCACCGACGGCGGCCGCTGGGTCGTCTGGCTCTTCGCGCTCTGCGCCCTCGTCGGCGCGCCGATCGTCGAGGAGCTGTGCTTCCGCGGTCTGGCGTTCGCCTCGATCGCCAAGGCGAGCGCGAGTGCTGGCCTGCCCGCGGTGCCCTGGGCCACGATCGGGTCGGCGCTGCTGTTCGCGCTCGTGCACGTCGAGCCGGTGCGCATCCCCGTGCTGCTCACCATCGGCCTGGTGCTCTCGGTGCTGCGCGCACGTACCGGACGGGTCGGCGCGAGCATCATCGCGCACTCGATCAACAACCTCATCGCAGTCGCGAGCCTGCTCACCGGCGTCGTGCTGACCTGATCTCGCTCGAGCGACGAATGTCCATGAGTCGGACGAGATTCCGACGGTGGCCGCAGTTCGTCGTACGCTGGAAACTCACCGACGACAGGGATCACGTATGACGACCACCGCCGCCGACGCACCCGCGTCGCAGCGGTCGCGCGCATCGGCCTGGGTCCACATGCCGGGTCTCGACGGCGTCCGCGCCGTCGCCGTCACCGCGGTGCTTCTCTTCCACGCGAACCCGGACTGGTTGCCGGGCGGGTTCCTCGGCGTCGACGTGTTCTTCACGCTGTCCGGGTTCCTCATCTCCTCGCTGCTGCTCGCCGAGCTCGGCGAGACCGGCGCGATCCGGTTCGGCCGCTTCTACCTGCGGCGCGCCCGGCGTCTGCTGCCGGCCCTGTTCCTCGTCCTGATCGCGACCGCCGTCCTCGCCGCGACCGTGGCGCAGGACGCGGCCGCCCGCGTGCGCGAGGACGCCGTCGCCGCCTTCTTCTACGTCACGAACTGGTGGTACGTCCTGCACGGCCAGTCCTACTGGGAGGCCACGGGCCGCCCGCCCCTGCTCCAGCACCTGTGGTCGCTGGCGGTCGAGGAGCAGTTCTACCTCGTGTGGCCGGTGCTGCTGTTCGGCCTCTGGAAGCTGGGCAAGGTCCGCGGCGTCCGCTACGGCGCCCTCGCCGGAGCTCTCGTGTCCACCGCGCTGATGGCGTGGGTCTCGGTGCGCGACGGCATGCCGGACGTCACCGACGCGAGCCGCGTCTACTTCGGCACCGACACCCACGCGATGACGCTGCTCGTCGGTGCGGTCCTCGCCACCTTCTGGACGCCGTCGCGCATCGGCCGCGCCCTGACCGGTCGTGGCCAGCGCGTGGTGAGCGTCGCCGGCTTCGCCGCGCTCGCGGCGCTCGTCGCGATCTTCTGGTTCGTCGGCCCGCTGTCGGCCGCGCTCTATCGCGGCGGGTTCCTGGTGGTCGGGCTCGTGAGCGCTGCCGTCGTCGCCTGCTCCGCCGTCACGGGGACGGCGTTCGCCGCGACCCTCGCGCGGCAGCCGCTGCGCTGGCTGGGGGAGCGGTCCTACGGGATCTACCTGTGGCACTGGCCGATCTTCATGGTGCTGCGACCCGGTCTCGACCTCGACGCGACGGGTTGGCCCGTTCAGGTGCTGCGATTCTCGCTCACCTTCGCGGCCGCCGAGCTGTCCTACCGCTTCGTCGAGATGCCCATCCGCCGAGGAGCTCTCGGCCGCGCCTGGGCGAGCTGGCGGGCGCGCGGAGGGCTCGGGTTCGCCAGCCGCGCGGCGGTCGCGGTCGGGACCGCGCTGGCCGTCGTCATCGCCCTCGGCGTCGGGCTCGCCAGCGCACAGGCGCAGAACCCCGAGGACGTCCTGGGCGGTGTCCAGGCGGTCGGCGACGACTCGCTGACCCCCACCGCGTCGAGCAGCGGGAGCTCGCCGTCGACGTCGGCCGCCGGCACGACGAAGCCCTCCGCCCCAGCCGTCCACGTGCCGCCGGTGCTCGCGGCGGGCGAGGACGCGTTCGGCCTGTCGACCACCGCGGTCGGTGACTCGGTGATGCTCGGGGCGCGCAAGTCGCTGCTCACGACCTTTCCGAGGACGATCACCGTCGACGCCCACATCAGCCGCCAGCCGATCGAGATCTTCGACCGCATCCGGGCCCGCAAGGCCGCCGGCCAGCTCGGCGACGTCGTCGTCATCCACGCGGGCACCAACGGACCGATCCACACCTCCGACCTCGTCGACATCGTGCGCGAGCTGCAGGACCGGTCCCGGGTCGTCCTCGTGACCTGTCACGGCGACCGCTCCTGGATCGGCCAGTCCAACGCGGCCGTGTCGAGCGTGGCCAAGCTGTTCGCCGGCGGCAACGTGCGGGTCGCCGACTGGGCGGCCGTTGCCGCGACCCACCGCGACTGGTTCTACGCCGACGGCATCCACACCAAGGGCGCGGGAAGCGACGCCTACGCCGCGCTCATCAGGTCCGCGCTGTCGAAGTAGGCGATCAGCGCTGGGGAGTTGTCCGGCGGGCGTGCGACTCAGAGACCGTAGGTGTCGACGGTCGTCGCCACGAGGGCGGCGTAGGCCGACCGGCCCGCTCCGTTGAGGTGGATGCCGTCGGCGTAGAACCACTCCGGGTGCGACCTCGCGGTGGTGTCCCAGGGCACCAGGACGACGCGGCCCTGCGGGTAGGAGGCAGCGCACGCGGCGAGGTGGGCGTTGTCGCTCGCCATCCAGGACCGGGGCCCGTGCACGGTGACGAAGAACAGCCGTCGGGACTCCCCGACCTGGTCGACGATCTTGCGGCAGTCGACCACGGCCAGGCTGCCGTTGGTGCCCAGGTGGACGATCACGTTGCGCGGCAGGCTGCCCGACCCGGCGGCCCTGCGCAGGACGACGATCCCGGAGTGGAACTGACGACCGACGAGGGCGTCGACGCGGACCCGCTCCTTCGTGAGCTCGGCCTTCGCGCCCAGCATCACCGAGTCGCCGAAGGCGGCGCGCCCCTCAGGCGCCAGGACGGGCTCCGGGGCCGGCGGCGGTGCCGCAGCCGGCTGCTCGGTCGCGACGGGCGCGGGCGTCGTGGGGGTCGTCGCCCCGGTCCCCCCGGCGCGCAGTGAGTGGCCCACCGTCACTGTCCCGCAGGCGCCGATCGACGCCGCGGCGGCCACGACGACCACGGCGGCGCTCAGCGTGCGGGGGAAGGACGGCACCGCTCCACGCTAGCCAGCACCCCGAGCGATCGTGAAATCGATCTTGGCCGCCGGGGTCGGCAGTCCGGTCAGCGGGGCAGGGCGAACGGGCCGTCCGCCGGCGGGCCGCTCGCGGCGCCGGGTGGTCCGACCCCGGCCGGCGCCGCAGCCGCGGGGGCCGCGGCCTGGGGCCCCACCGGCCCCGGTCCAGCGCCGGGCGAAACGGGTGGGGTCGGGCGCAGCGCGCCCGGTCGCGCTGCGGTGGCTCGTCGGAGCCGCTCGGTCAGGACGGCCATGAGGTAGGTCTCGGCGGGGACGCCCGAGGGCGCCGGAGGGGCGACGTACGACGACACCTCGGCGGCGAGCTGGCGGCCCATGGTGGCGCGCACCTCGGGTGCGAGGGTGCCGGCGCGGGCGAGGAACTGGCGAGCCTGCAGGGCCGTGACGTCGGGCAGCCTGGCGAGGTCGAGCGAGGCGGCCCAGGGCTCGAGCGGCGGCGGCATGACGTAGGTCAGCTGCTGCACCCCGTTGGCCGAGGGGACCCGTTCGCGGATCACGACCGTCCCGGCGAAGTGGTCGCCGAGGCGCTTGCCGCGCGTCGAGACCAGCGCGCTGATGAGACCCACGGCGCCGCTGGAGATCCAGAAGTCCACGATCATGAACAGCGCGCGCACGAACGAATGGCGGAAGCGGACCGGGCCGCCGTCGTCGCGCACCACCCGCAGACCGGCGGCCATCTTGCCGAGCGAGCGACCGCGCGTGAGCGTCTCGACGAGCGTCGGCAGCCCGACGATGATCGCGACGACGGACACCAGGCCGATCGCCGCGCCGGCCGCGGGGTCGACCTTGCTCGAGATCGCCGAGGAGAGCAGGACGAGCAGCAGGAAGGCGCCGAGCTGCACCAGCAGGTCGAGGGCGAGGGCGAGGGTGCGGCTGGGGAACTGCGCCACCCGGAGGTCGAGCGCGACGGCCTCGCCCGTCACGGGTACGAGGGTGGTGTAGTCACCGGACGGCGCGGACATCGCACTAGTCTCGCGGGCAGACGGCTCGGACGGGAGGGGGCACGCGGTGGAGCTCGACTCGTTCGTCGCCGCGCACCGCGCCGAGTGGGACCGCCTCGAGACCCTCGCGACCCGGCGCGGCCGGTTGAGCGGCCCCGAGGCCGACGAGCTGCTCGACCTCTACCAGCGGACCGCGACCCACCTCTCGATGGTGCAGTCGTCGGCCCCGGACCCGGCGCTCGTGAGCCGTCTGTCGTCGCTCGTGGCCACCGGCCGCGCAGCCGTCACCGGTGCGAGCGGCGCCTCGTGGTCCGACGTCGCTCACGTCGTGCGCCGGTCGTTCCCGGTCGCGGTGTGGCGAGCCCGCTGGTGGTGGATCTCGGTCGCCGTCGCCACCGTCGTGGTCGCCGTGAGCATCGGCGCCTGGATCTCGCACAACCCCGACGTCGTCGCCACGATCTCCTCGCCCGAGGACCTCAAGTCCCTCGTCGACCAGAACTTCGCCGACTACTACTCCTCGAACCCCGCGGGCTCGTTCGCCTTCAAGGTCTGGACGAACAACGCGTGGGTCGCCGCGCTCGCACTCGTCGGCGGTGCGCTGCTCTGCCTGCCGGGCATCTACATCCTGTGGCAGAACGCCCTCAACGTCGGCGTCGTCGGCGGTCTCATGGCCTACGCCGGTCGCCTCGACCTGTTCTTCGGCCTGATCACCCCGCACGGCCTGCTGGAGCTCACCGCCGTCTTCGTCGCCGGAGGCGCCGGGCTGCGCCTCGGCTGGCAGATCATCGCTCCTGGGCCGCGCCCCCGCTCGGTCGCGCTCGCAGAGGAGGGACGCTCGACCCTGACCATCGCCCTGGGGCTCATCGTGGTGCTGCTGGTGAGTGGCGTGGTCGAGGCGTTCGTGACCCCGTCGGGCCTGCCCACGTGGGCGCGCATCGGCATCGGCGCCGTCGCATGGATCGCGTTCCTGACCTACGTCGTCGTGCTCGGCCGTCGCGGCGAGCGAGAGGGCGACACGGGCGACGTGACCGACCGGGCCGCGACGACAGCAACCCTCCCCTACGCCGGCTGACCCCCCGCCGAGACTGATCAACTGGCTGCTTCCCTCGCCCGGTGACAGCCAGTTGATCAGTCTCGGCGGTGGGAGAGCTCGGTTGCTGCGGCGCGCAGCACTCGCGCGAAGGCACGGTCGCCGGCGCGGGCGATGAGCGGCTCGAGCCGGCGGGTGAGGCGCGTCGGGGCGACGGTGACGTCCTCCCACCACGCCACGGTGCTGGTGTGCAGCCCGGTCGCGGTGACCGTGAACCCGGCCGTGCCGACGACGACGCGACCGGTCTTGAGGATGTCGCAGCGCCCGGCGTCGCTGCCCGACGGCGGGACGAACTCGGTGACGGTCATCGGGTCGTCGAACCCCAGGGGACCGACGTGGGACCGACCGACGAACCTGGTGCCGACCCCGCCGGTGTCCTCGAGCACGACGACGTCCGTCGCGGGGATCCAGCGCGAGTGAGCGGGCCAGTCGGTCAGCAGCGCCCAGACATCGTCGGCCGACGCCGACATCGGCACGGTCGCTCGGATCTCGATCAGGGTGTCACCTCCGGCGCCGCGAGACATGTCACCAGCGCGCGGGGGAGCGAGCGCTGGTACCACACCTTGGCAGGGGTGGGGCGTCGTCGCGTCGCCGGAGGGGCGGCGGCGTCGCGCGGAGACGGGTCCGGGTGGCTGGTTGACCCCTCGGGCCGCACGCGCGACACTCGCATCGAGGGATATCGACAATCGATAGGTAGAGGGACTCAGGGTGGCCACTCGTGAGCGGGCGTTCATCGGGCACAGCGGTGTCGAGCTGCTCGTCGTCCTGGTGGGCTTCATCGGCGTCGTCGGTCTCGTCGCCGGGATCGCCTACAGCATCAACGGACTGACGCACGCCGGCGCCGACGTCGCCGTGCCGGTCGCTCTCCACGCCGGCCCCGGATCCCCCGTGCACGCCGACCTCGACGCCGACCAGGCGCCGCTCGCCGTCGAGCGCCTGCCGCCCGGCGCGCAGGTCACGGCCGACGCCGAGGACCTCACCCTCACGGCCTGGGACTCGACCCTGCCGGAGCAGCTCCTCGGCCGGGCCGACTCCCTGGTCCTCGGTCTTGGCGTGGCGGCGGGTGCCTTCCTGCTGGTCCCGCTGCTGCGCTCGGTGCAGCGAGGCCGGCCGTTCGCCCCTGGGAACGCCGCACGGGTGGGCGGCCTTGCGGTCGTGGTCCTCGTCGTGGGGATCGGTGGACCGTTCCTGGCACGGATCGGCTCCGCCGTCGTGCTGGCCCGGCTCGGTCTCAGCGGGCCGGGCTCGGTGCTGACGCCGGCAGGCCTGCCGTCGGTGCTGACGGTGCTGCTCACGGCCGCGCTCCTCGCCGCGCTCGCCGAGGCGTTCCGGCGCGGTGAGCAGCTCGCCGAGGACGTGGACGGCCTGGTGTGACCGCATCCGCCGACCACGACGACCAGCACCGGGTGGTCTGTCACCTCGACCGGCTGCTCGAGGAGCGCGGCATGACCCTCGCCGCGCTGGCCGAGGCCGCCGGCGTCACCGTGGTGAACCTCTCGGTGCTCAAGAACGACCGCGCGCGCGCCGTGCGGTTCTCCACCCTCACCGCGATCTGCCACGCCCTGGGCTGCCAGCCCGGCGACGTGCTGAGCGTGGCGCTGCGCGACTGACCCACGTTTCCTGCCCACCCATCTGTCGTCTCCACGGCCCGAACCGTCGCGGGAAGCGACACATGGCTGGGCACCAAGCACGGTGGTGACGCCTACAGCCGCCCGGCGGCCTTCAGCGCTAGGTAGCGGTCGGCGAGCCGCGGCGCGATCTCGTCGGGACCGGCGTCGATCACCTCGACGCCGGAGCGCATGACCTGCTCGGTGACGAGGTCGCGCGCGGCGATGGCCTTGGACGCCGAGGCCGCGTCGTACGCCGTGATCTCGTCGCCACGCGCTGCGGCGAGCTCCTCGAGCCGCGCGTCGCGCACCGACGCGACCAGCACCGTGTGCCGTGCGGCGAGGCCCGGCAGGAACGGCAGCAGCCCCTCGCGCAGCGCCGCCGGCTCGAGGGCGGTGAGGATCACGACGAACGCGTGCTGCCGCACCCGGGCGTTGACCGCCGACACCAGCCCGTGGGCATCGGTCTCGACGAGCAGCGGCTCCACGTCCGACAGGGCTCGGGACAGGCGGGGGAGCAGCTCGTTGCCCGTGGCGCCGCGGACGTCGGCACGCACCGCGCGGTCGAAGGCGAGCAGGTCGACCCGGTCACCTGCCTTGCTCGCGAGAGCGGCCAGCAGGAACGCGGCGTCCATCGACGCGTCGAGCCGGGTGCCGTCACCGACCCGCGCCGCCGACGTGCGCGCCGTGTCGAGCACGAGCAGCACCCGACGGTCGCGCTCGGGTCGCCAGGTGCGCACCATGACGTCGGACGCGCGCGCCGTGGCGCGCCAGTCGATCGAGCGGACGTCGTCGCCGATGACGTACTCGCGCAACGAGTCGAACTCGGTGCCCTGTCCGCGCACCATGAGCGCCGTGCGCCCGTCGAGCTCGCGCAGCCGGGCCAGCCGGGAGGGCAGGTGCTTGCGCGACGGGAACCCCGGCAGCACCTGAACCGCCCACGGGACCGCGTGCGAGACCTGCCGCCCCGCCAGCCGCATCGGCCCGAGCGAGCGGACCGTAACAAGGTCTGAGCGCCGCTCGCCACGCCTGGTCGGGCGCAGCACGGTCGACAGTCGTACGACGCGCTGCGGTGCGAGCGCGAGCGCGTGGCGTGTCACCGCGACTCCGGCGGTCGGTGCCCAGGCGTCGCGCAGCACGCCGCGCACGGCGCGCCGACCGTCGTTGCGCACCATCAGGCCGACGACGGCCTCCTCGCCCAGACGGGTCGTGCGGTCGCCGCTGCGCGCGAACGAGAGCGTGCGCGGCGACCCGGCGAGGACGGCGTCGACGATCAGCACGACGAGGAGCGCGGCGTCGATCGCCAGCACCACCGCGACCGATCGCGCGACGAGCGCGACGGGCACGGTGAGCAGCAGCGCGAGTAGCGCGGCGCGTCCGGTGACGACCATCTCGGTGCCGTCCTCCTCAGCGCGGGGCGGGGACCGTGGCGAGGATGCCCTCGACGACGGCGTCGGTCGTGACGCCCTCGAGCTCGGCCTCGGGCCGCAGCGAGACGCGGTGGCGCAAGGCCGGCCGCGCGAGCGCCTTGACGTCGTCGGGCGAGACGTAGTCGCGCGCGGACAGCCACGCCCAGGCGCGAGCGGCGCTCACGAGCGCGACCGCGCCGCGCGGGGAGACGCCGAGGCGCAGCGAGGGGCTCGTCCGCGTCGCGCGCACCAGGTCGACGACGTACGCCGACACCTCGGGCGCGACCGTCACCAGGGCCACCCGCTCGCGCGCGGTGGCGAGGTCGTCGGCGCCGGCCACGGGACGCAGACCGGCACCAGCGAGGTCGCGCGGGTCGAAGCCGCCGAGGTGGCGCGCCAGCACCGCGAACTCCTCGTCGCGGCTGGGCAGGCCGACCGTGAGCTTGAGCAGGAAGCGGTCGAGCTGCGCCTCGGGCAGCGGGTAGGTGCCCTCGTACTCGACCGGGTTCTGCGTCGCCGCGACGATGAAGGGGTCGGGCAGCGGCCGCGCCCGCCCCTCGACGGTCACCTGGCGCTCCTCCATCGCCTCGAGCAGGGAGGCCTGCGTCTTGGGCGGCGTGCGGTTGATCTCGTCGGCCAGCAGGAGGTTGGTGAAGACGGGCCCGGGCTTGAAGGAGAACTCGGCGCTGCGGCTGTCGTAGACGAGCGAGCCCGTGACGTCGCCGGGCATGAGGTCCGGCGTGAACTGGATGCGGGTGCTCTCGAGGTCGAGCGCGACCGCGAGCGCGCGGATCATGAGCGTCTTCGCCGTGCCCGGGACGCCTTCGAGCAGCACGTGCCCGCGACAGAGCAGCGCGATCACCAGTCCGGTGACGACGGAGTCCTGGCCGACGACGGCCTTGCCCACCTCCTCGCGCAGTGCGAGCAGCGCCGCGCGGGCCGCGTCGTCGGCCCCGGGACCGGGAGGCGTCCCTGGCGTCCCTGGCACCGGGGGCGTCGGGGGACCGGACGGCAGGGAGGGCTCAGGGGTGTCGGTCATGAGCGGCGTACCTCGTTCTCCAGTGCGTCGAGCGCGGCCACGAGCCCGGTCAGGCCCGCGTCGTCGGTGGGTGCGGTGCCGGGGACCAGCAGGGCGGCGATGTCGGTCGCCGGGCGACCGGTCCGGTCGGACACGGCCCGGACGACGAGGTCGACCGGTGCCGTGCGCGGCAACGAGAGCCGGGCCCGCAGCCGGGCCGTCGAGGCCTCGCGCAGTGCGTCTGCAGCGGTGCCGCGCGCGTGCCCGCGCCGGTAGAGGCGGGCGCGGCCCTCCACCGACTCGGTCGCCCGCACCACCACGGGCAGCGGCTCGACGACGACCCGGCCGAGCCGTCGACCCCGCCACCACACGACCACGAGGACCGTGAGGGCCACCTGGAGGAGGGCCCAGCGCACCCACGAGGGCACGAGGTCGGAGATGCCCACCTCGGCGCCCTCGTCGAACTGCAGCGGGTCGGCGGTCGACGGCAGCCACCACACGAGCGTGTGCGCGCGGCCGAGCGTGCCGAGGGCCATCGCGGCGTAGCCGGAGTCGGCGAGGTGCGCGTTGGTCAGGCCGTCGACCGTCCCCACGAGCGTGACGACCTCGCTCGCCTGCCCGCGACCCGTGTCGAGGACACCGCCGTCCCAGCAGCTGCTGAGGTCCGAGCGAGTGGTGCGGTACGTCGTGCCCGCGGCCGGCAGCGGTCCCGCCTTCACCGCGACGTACCAGTCGCAGGCGGCCGGGATCTCGTCGGTGGAGGTCCGGAAGCCGGAGGCCTCGGCCCACGGCGCGAACGCGGCCAAGGCGTCCGGCGCCGGCGCCAGGAGCACGGTGTAGCGAGGTGGCGCGGCTCGCACGGCGGCGACCATCCGGTCGGAGAGCGGTGCCGTCGGGGCGATGGCGAGGCTCGCGTCGGACTCGCGGGCGAGCGCCTGCGCGGCAGCCTGGGCCGTCGTGACGCGTACGACGTGCACGCCCTGCGCCTCGAGGATGGCCGCGACGGCGTGCGACCCCTGCGGATCGGTGGCGTCGGGGTCGAGGAACCCGACGGTGCGACGGCTCTGCGCCACCGCGAGCAGCAGCGCGACGACCAGCACGAGCAGACCGACGACGAGCACCCCGCGGTTGGCCCGCAGCCGGTCCCGCGCCGTCGGAGTCTCGGCGTGGGCGGCGTCGGTGGACCTACTCACCTCGAGCAGCGTCATCGCGGCACCGCGACCGGTCGGTCGGGCAGGTCGCGCGGGGCCCCCGGGCGCGCCGAGGCGACGGCGTCGTCCAGCGCGACGAGCCGGGCGTAGCCCGACGCGTCGGCCGTGCGTCCGCCGTACCAGACATCGTCGAACAGGCGCGCGCCCGCGCGCAGGTCCGCGGCCACGGCCGGCAGTGCTCGCCCGGCGTCGTGCGCGATCTCGTCGGCCGTGCGACCGGGTCGTGCGTCGACGAGCCCGCGCTCCTCCAGGTCGCGCACCACGGCGCGCAGGCGGGCCCGGACGGCCTCGGCCCACGCGCCGGCCGAGGCGTAGCGCTCGGCGTCGGCGCGCAGGTCGGCGGCGCTGCGCTCCGCGCTGCCGAACAGGGAGGTGCCGATCGCCGCCCGCGAGAGCCGGCCCGTGCGACGGCGCACGACGAGGACCACGAGGGCCACCAGCACGATCAGGCCCACGACGCCGAACCACCCGAGCGGCGAGGAGCTGCCGACGGTGTCGATCAGCGACTGCGCCTTCTCGATGAGCCAGCGCAGCGCCCTCTGCGTCCAGGGCTCCTCGTCGCCGGTGTAGACCGGGTTGGCCAGCTCGAGGCGGGCCAGCCGTTGCGCCTCCTCGCGTCCGAGCTGCACCGGGACGTCGAGCGGCAGGCGCACGGTGTCGAGCAGAGCGACGGCCACGACGCGTCAGCCGGCGACGCCGGCGGCCCGCGCGAGCTCGATGTCGAGCGCCTCGCGACGGATCCGCCGGTCGATGTAGAGGAGCGAGACGATGCCGGAGGTGAACGGGATGACCACGATGCTCGACACGAGCGTCGCGAGCGAGACCGAGAGCGTGTAGCCGATCGGCAGGGTTCCGCTCTGGATCGACCCGAGGGAGAGGAGCGCCCCGACGAGCGAGAAGGGGATCGCGAGCACCGAGGACACGATCGCGGCGAGGATGCTGCCGAGCACGTAGATGCCGAAGGTGCGCCACCACGCGCCCTGCACCAGCGTCCACGAGCGCCGCATCGAGGTCACGACGCCGGCGGACTCCAGCATCAGCGCGACCGGCGCGAGGAGCAGCCGGATGCTGACCCACACGACGAGGGCCACGGCGGCGATGCCGAGAAGGATCCCGACGGTCACGCCGAGACCGGTGCTCGCACTGGTGAGCGCCCAGCCCGCGAGGACGGCGACGCCGAGGCCGACGACGACGAGCACGCCTTCGACGACCGACACCAGCAGGGTGAGGCCGAGCAGCGGCCAGAACCGGGCGCGGGTGCGGTCCCAGGCCTGGGACGCGGTGACGCGGCGGCCGAGAACGGCCTGGCCCATCACCACGGTGAGCAGGCCGGTCGCGACCACCCCGAGCACCCAGGCGACGAGCGACTGCACTGCGGAGGCGGACACCGACCCGAGCCCGCTGGCGAGGGCGTCGGCGAACGACGCGCTCCCCGTCGCCAGGTTCAGGGATCGCGACGTGGCCGCCAGCGCTGCGAACTGCACGACGGCGATCACCAGGGAGATCACCGCGGAGATCCCGAGCACGGTCTTGGGGTCGCGTCGGATGT
Organism: Candidatus Nanopelagicales bacterium; assembly: GCA_036510975.1. Lineage (GTDB taxonomy): Bacteria > Actinomycetota > Actinomycetes > S36-B12 > CAIYMF01 > Longivirga. Next base: position 356 of record DATCCY010000149.1, on the reverse strand, counting down.
AGCTGATCGCACCGTCGAGGATCTCGCCCACGCCGAGCGGCCGCAGCGGTACGACGCCTGGCTTGGGTGCCATCGGGACGGCGCCCCAGCCGGCCACCCCGGGCAGCCCGACGCCGTGCGGCTCGCCGTAGGGGCCGGGCGGCGCCGCGTACTGCGGCGCACCGTAGGCCGGCGCCCCGTAGGTCGGCGCCGCGTACTGCGGCGTGCCGTACTGGGGGGCGGGTGCCCCGTACTGCGGCGGCGCGGGCGGCGGGGCGGCACCGGCGGGCGGGTAGGCGGTGCTCCCGGGCGCCGGGTAGGTCGGGGCGGTCGGCGGCGGCGTGCTGGGCGAGCTCCAGGAGGGCGCGACCGGCGGC
>DATCCY010000148.1:0-43649 GCA_036510975.1 Candidatus Nanopelagicales bacterium | reverse complement strand
GAGGTTGAGCCAGGAGCCCGAGGTCGGGGTGAAGTGCACGCGGATCCTCGGGTTCGCGGCAAGCCAGTCGCGGACCTCGACCCGTTTGTGCGTGGCGTAGTTGTCCATGATCAGGTGCAGTTGCTGATCGGGGTAGGCGCGGGCGACCTGTTTGAGGAACCGCAGGAACTCCTGGTGGCGGTGCCGCGGCAGGCAGGTCCCGGTGACCTGCCCGGTCGCGATGTCCAGGGCCGCGAACAGGGTGGTCGTTCCGTGCCGGACGTAGTCGTGGGTGGCCCGCTCGGGCAGCCCGGGGCGCATCGGCAGGATCGGCGCGGTCCGGTCCAGGGCCTGGATCTGGGACTTCTCGTCCACGCAGAGCACGATCGCGTTCTCCGGCGGTGCCAGGTACAACCCGATCACGTCGGTGACCTTCGCGACGAGCTCGGGGTCGGTGGAGAACTTGAATGTCTCGCGCCGCCACGGCTGGACCCCGTACTCCCGCCAGGCCCGCGCGATCGTCGCGTTCCCGACCCCCAGGGGGGTGGCGAGCAGCCGGCTCGACCAGTGCGTCACGCCCAGCTTCTTCGGTGGCGGGCTCAACGTCGCGGCGATGATCGCCTCGTGATCGACATAACGCGGGCGACCCGAGCGGGGCTCGTCGTCCAGCCCGTCCAGGCCGGCGGTCTCATACCGGGCACGCCAGGCGATGACCGTTGGGCGCGAGACCCCGACCCGGGCAGCGATCTCGGTGTTCGCCAGCCCGTCCGCGGCCAGCAGCACGATCCGCGCCCGCTGCGCGGACCCCGCGGTCGCACTCGAGGACCGAGTCCAGGACGCGAGCACCTCACGGTCACCATCGCGCAGGACCAAAGCCGGGGCAGCAAGAGCGGGCATGACCCATCTTCCCGCACATCAAGTGTCAATCAACTAACGATACACACCACTAGGCCTTCACCGCGAGGACCCGGGGTCAGCGTCGGCGGTAGGACAGGAGGAGCGTGCCGTCGTCCTCGAGAACGTGGTGGAGGCGCAGTCGGCGGGGGGAGTCCGCCAGCGCGGCACCTGCGAGGATCCGCGGGATCGACGTGCCGGACCCGTACGAACCTCCGGCGAGCAGTGGCGACACCGTGAGGAGAAGCTCGTCGAGCAGGTCGGCGGCCACGAGGTCCGCGAGCAGGTGCGGCCCGCCCTCGGCGTGCACCCGGTGGAGACCGCGGTCGCGGAGCGAGGCCACGGCGGCGGGGAGGTCGACGACCGACTCGCCGGCCACGACGACGTCGGCCACCTCGGACACGCGGGCCCGTCGTACGGGGTCCGAGGACGCGCAGGTGACCACCAGGGTGCGCGCCGCCGGACGCGCGAGCAGGTCCGAGTCGAGGTCGAGGTCCAGGGACCGGCTCACCAGGGCGATGACGGGTACGTCGGTCTGCCCAGCGGCGCGACGTCGGTCGAGGAGCTCGGCCCGCACCCGAGAGGGCCGGTAACCCTCCCAGCGCGCCGTTCCTGCGCCGACGAGCACGACGTCGGCGAGTCCGCGGAGCCGTCCGAAGACGCGACGGTCGGCGTCGCTCGAGATGCTCGCGGACCGGCCGTCGGGGGAGCGGGCGGCGCCGTCGGCCGTCATGACCATGTTCGCGCGCAGCCACGGCTCGCGTGCCGGGTCGCCCGGCCAGGCGTAGACCGCGTCGAGGTCGGCGTCGGTGAGGTCCTCGGCCGGGACGGGCAGGAGCATCCGCACGCGTCGATCCTCGCACGCCGCAGCCGGGGGCGTTTGCGATGAAGGACGCCTTCATCGCAACGCCGAGATGAAGGCTCAGTTTGTTGTCCTCTATGGAGCCAAGGCGTCCTTCATCGCGATGGTGGCTCAGGGGCGGGGTCGGGTGGCTGCGGAGAAGATCGCGACGATGACGGCGGCGATGAGGACCTGCAGGGCGAAGACCAGCCAGAAGCTCCAGTGCTGGGAGTAGCCGATGGCGGCCCCGATCGCGGCCGCCACGACACCGACGATCATCGTGAGCAGGCAGCCGATGGGTTGGCTGTTCGGCACGACGATCCGCGCCACGGCACCGATGATGAGTCCGATGAGGATGGCCGAGAAGAAGCCGCTGATCTCCATGGCGGAATCCTGACGCATGGGAGGTCCGGGATGCGCAAGGTGCCGGCGCTCGAGCCGCACGAGGTCGTCGAGAGCATCCGGTTCGCGCCGGGCGCCTCGCTGTCCGAGATCGACCCCGGCGCCACCCCGCTGGTGCCGGGCGACCGGGACACCACGGTGGAGCGCACCGCGGCGCTCGTCACCGAGCTCACCGGGCTCCAGGAGCGCCTCTACGCCGAAGGGGTGGGCGGAGGCCACCGCGCGCTGCTCCTGCTCCTGCAGGGCATGGACACCTCGGGCAAGGACGGCACGGTCCGGCGGGTCGTAGGTGCGATGAACCCCGCCGGCGTCAGCATCACCTCGTTCAAGAAGCCGACGTCCGAGGAGCTCCAGCACGACTTCCTGTGGCGAATCGACAACGCGCTGCCGAGCCCGGGCGACATCGGAGTGTTCAACCGGTCGCAGTACGAGGACGTCCTGGTGGTTCGGGTGCACGACCTCGTGCCGCAGAGCGAGTGGTCCACCCGCTACGAGCGCATCAACGCCTTCGAGCACCGTGTGGTCGACGCCGGGACGCACATCGTCAAGGTCATGCTGCACATCTCGAAGGACGAGCAGAAGCGACGTCTCGCCGAGCGACTGGAGGACCCGTCGAAGTACTGGAAGTACAACGCCGGCGACCTGCAGGAGCGCGCGTTCTGGCCGGACTACCAGGCGGCCTACCAGGACGCACTGTCGCGCTGCTCCACCGATGCGGCTCCGTGGTACGTCGTGTCCGCCGACCACAAGTGGTACCGGGACTGGCTCGTCGCCAGCCTGCTCGTCTCCGCGCTTCGGGACATGAACCCGGTGTACCCGCCCGCCGACTTCGACGTCGCCGAGCAGCGTCGCCTCGTTGCTGCGCTGGACTGACCCGCAGCCGGCCTACGGCCGGACGACCTCGACCCTGTGTCCCGGACGGATCTCGCCGCCCCGGACCACCCGGGTGTTGATCCCGCGCAGGCGCAGGAAGCGGCCGTCAGGGGTCGCGGTGAGGCGCAGCGCCTCGACCCCGAAGCGCTCCTTGAACTGGGCGCAGCCGGTGTGCGGCGCGGCGGTCACCTCGAGCTCGGCGTCGCCGATGCGCAGCAGCGTGCCGGTCGGCAGGTTCTCAGTCGACAGGTCGAGGTCGACGTAGAGCTGGTCGCCGGCGAGCGGCCACCGGTCTCGCGAGGCGGCCACGAGCTCGGCGGCGCGCGCGTTCATGACCGTCACCTGGGAGTCGGGGTCGGGCCCGCCGTCGGCGGAACGGGTGCTGCCTCGTTCGATCCAGGTGTCGCCGACGATCCCGAGCTCGAGGTCGACCGTCGCGACCTCCGGCACCTCGCGCTCTCCCGTGCCCGGGCGTACGACGATCAGCTCCAGCACTCCGGAGTCGCGAGGCGACTCGCGCACGTGCTCGACACCGGCGAGGAGCTCCTCAGCAGTGCGGTGGAACGGCGCGTGCTCGCTCATCTCGGCGGTCATGACCCGATCCTGGCCGACGAGGGCAGCCACGCACCACCACGAATCGGCGCTCGGGCCGCCCGTCTCACACGGAGACCGGCAGGCGTTCCCAGCCGCGGAGCACGAACGTGTCGCGCTGAACGGCGCCGTCCGCGGCCGTGATCGCGGGGAACCGCTCGGCGAGCATGGGCAACGACTGCTGCATCTCGAGCCGGGCCAGCGGTGCCCCGAGGCAGAAGTGGATCCCGGCGCCGAAGGCGATGTGCGGGTTCGGGTCGCGACCGACGTCGAACGTGTCGGCGTCGACGAACATCCCGGGGTCGCGGTTGGCGGACCCGAGCAGGGCGGCGATCTTCTGCCCCTCCTGAACGACGCTTCCGTTGATCTCCACGTCGCGGGTCGCGGTGCGCTCGAAGAGCTGCGACGGCGTGTCGTAGCGCAGCATCTCCTCGACCGCGGTCGCGGCGACGCCCCACGGGTCCTCGACGACGCGCCGCCACTGGTCGGGTCGCTCGAGGAGGGCGACCATGCCGTTGCCCATCCCGTTCACCGTCGCCTCGTGGCCGGCGTTGAGCAGCAGCACGACCGTGGCCGCGAGCTCGCGCTCAGTGAGCCGCTCGCCCTCGGCCTCGACCTCCGCGAGGTGCGTGATGAGGTCGTCGCCGGGCTTCGTGCGTCGGTCCCTGGCCAGTGCGTCGATGTACGCCGCGAACTCCCGGCACGCCTGCTCGGCGCGGCGGTCGTCCTCGGGTGTCCGGTCGTACTCGTACATCTTCACGATGGCCTGCGACCACGGCCGCAGCAGCGGGACCTCGGACTCCGGGAACCCGAGCAGGTCGGCGATGACGAGGACGGGCAGGGGCTCGGCGTAGTCCGCGATCAGGTCGAACGTGCCGGTGTCGCGGGCCAGCTCCTGCGCGTCGTCGAGGAGCTGAGCGCAGAGCTCCTGGATCCGCGGGCGCCGGGTCTCGATGTGGCCGCGGGCGAAGGCCTTCGCGACGAGCTGCTTGAGCCGGGTGTGCTTGGGCGGCTCGTTCTCGAGCAGCGCGTCCTCGTGCAGCCAGTTGAACGTCTCCCACACGTCCTCGGGCTGGCGGGCGCGGAAGATGCGGCCGAGCCTTCGGTCGCGCAGCACCGAGTTCGCGTCGTCGAAGCGGAAGGCGAGCCACATCCCGAGGGTCTCGTCCCAGACCGGTCGCCCGGCCGCGCGAAGGCGGGTGAAGGCGGGGTAGGGGTCGGCGATCGTGGCGGGGTCGGAGATGCCGAAGACGACGTCGCTCATGCGGCCGACCCTAGTGCCGCCGGCCGCCGCTCGAACCCGCGAGTACCTGGCGCAACTGTCGTCAGCGAGGCCCGCTCCGCGACGGTTGGACCAGGTACTCGCGACCGGAGGGAAGTGCGGTCAGGCGTCGACCGGGTCGCCGCGCAGCCACTGGATCGCGTCGGTCGCCGAGTAGCCGTCCGGGTGCGTCTTGAGCAGCGTGCGCGCGCCCTCGAGGTCGTCGCCGAGGGTCACGATCGGCAGCTCCTCGGTGCCGTCCTTGCGCACCTGGGGCAGCCCCGCGCTCGCGACGAGCGCGTTGCACAGGCAGGCGCGGCCCGCGATCTCGTCCTCGGCGCCGCCCTTGCGGGTGAACATGTGGTCGGGCTCCGACGCGCAGCGGTAGTCGAGCTTGCCGTCGGGCCGGCGGAACGGGGTGCGCAGGTGCCCGAGGTCGCAGACCTTGGGCCGGGCGTCGCGCAGGCCGAGGTCGGACAGCGTGCCGGGCAGCTGCGCCACCTTGAACGGGAAGCCGGTGGGCGAGGCCAGCGGGTCGGTGCGCGTGGTGAGCGTGCCGTCGATGAGCGAGGTGCGCAGGCTCTCGCGGATGTCCGGGCGGAAGCCGGAGTCCTCGCTCATCGCGAACAGCGTGCCCACCTGGATCCCGGCGGCACCGAGGGCGAGGGCTTCCTCCAGGCGGGCGGGAGACCCCCACGACCCGGCGAGCCAGAAGGGCAGGCCGAGGTCGGCGAACTTCGCGGGGTCGATGACGTCGCGCGGGCCGTAGACCGGCTGGCCGTCGTCGTCGAGCACGAGCTTGCCGCGCGGCGGTGCGTTGTGCCCGCCCGCGGTCGGGGCCTCGACCACGAACCCGTCGGGACGCGTGACCTCGTCGCGGGCGAGGTACTGCGCGAGCACGTGGTTGGCCACGATCGCGAGGAACGTCGGTCGCTGCAGAGGCGGAAGCTCCGTGCCCATGACCTCGCGCGGGTCGATCGTGACGGCGTAGGCGTCGTCGGGCAGCGCGTCGGTGACGTCGACCGGCAGCGATGCCACCTGGTGCAGCGCGAGCTGGTCGAGCAGGTGAGGGATGTGCGCCGGGATGCCGGCACCCATGAGCACGTAGTCGACGCCGGCGAGCATCGCGCCGTACGCCGTCCACGGGGTCGGCGTCTGGATCTTCTCGAGGAAGTTGACGCCGACGACGCCGCCGTGGCCCTCCTTGGCCAGCCACACCTCGGCGAAGTTGGCGACGACCTGCAGCCGCTGCGCTCGGAGCGACTCGGTGAGCGACGGACGGGGGATCGCGACGTAGGGCTGGTCGGGTGCGCGCCCACCCTCGACGAAGTAGTGGTCGAGCACCTCCTGCGCCACGTCCGGCACCGGAAAGGCGGCGAAGGCGCGCCGCAGGTCGCCGTCGAGGTCGCCGTCCTGGAGCCGGCGCGCCACGACGATGTCGAGGCCGGTACCAGACACCACGCCGAGCTCGCCCGCGCGGGCAACCTTGTGCGCCAGCTTCCACGACGACACCGCGACGCCCATGCCGCCCTGGATGATCTGCGGACGGCGAGTGTCGGACATGGGAGCTCCTGGCGGGTCGTCGGACGGAACCGACACCTACGTTAGCGTAGGTTGCCCTGCTCGAGGCATTCCCGCGGCCGGGTCCGGGCGAGGTCCCGGGAACGACGGACGCCCCCGCCGTGACGGGGGCCTCACAGTGGTGGGCGATACAGGAATCGAACCTGTGACCTCTTCCGTGTCAAGGAAGCGCGCTAGCCCCTGCGCCAATCGCCCGTGGGGTCGTGCCCCCGGTGGTGACCGAGGTGGAGACGGGATTCGAACCCGTGTACACGGCTTTGCAGGCCGTTGCCTCGCCTCTCGGCCACTCCACCGAGCAGACCTCGAGTGAGGTCTTCCGAGCGGACGACGGGACTCGAACCCGCGACCCTCACCTTGGCAAGGTGATGCGCTACCAACTGCGCTACGTCCGCGATGCAGCGTCAGGACGAACCCTGGCTGCGGGACGAAACCATAACCCATGGTCGCAGCACACTCCAAAGCGGGACCGCGCCGAGCACGAGGCGCGATCATGTGCGCGTGAGGGCGGCGGACGAGGCGTGGGCGCGCTTCGGCGACCGCACAGCGACCGGCCTGCTCGACGTCACGTCGGACCCGACGGCGCTCGACACCGAGGGATGGTGGGCGCTCGTCGTGCCCTACGACGGTGCCCCCGTCCTGGCCCGGTTCGCGGAGGTACGCCGTGCCCCGGCGCCCCTCGGCCGTTGGACCGGTCCGGCGCGCGACGCGTGGACGTCGTCGATGACGCGGGAGGAGTACGTCGCGGCCGTCGAGGTCGTGCGCGCCCACGTAGCCGCCGGGACGGTCTACCAGGCCAACGTCTGCCGCGTCCTGACAGCGGAGCTGCCGGACCCGGAGCGCGCCGACGTCGCGGGGCTCGCGTCGCTGCTGACGGCCGGGAACCCGTCGCCGTACGCCGGTGTGGTGCACCTGCCCGACCGGGTCCATCCGGCGGTGCCCGACGGCGGGGTCTCGGTCGTGACGGCCTCGCCCGAGCTCTACCTGCGCCGCACCGGTGACGTTGTCGAGTCCGGGCCGATCAAGGGCACCGGACGGACACGCGACGACCTGACCGCGAAGGACTCCGCGGAGAACGTGATGATCGTCGACCTCGTGCGCAACGACCTCGGGGCGGTCTGCCGGACGGGCAGCGTGACGGTCCCGCACCTGCTCGACGTGGAACAGCACCCGGGCCTCGTCCACCTCGTGTCGAGGGTGCGCGGTGTGCTGCGCGCCGACTCAGGCTGGCCGGAGCTGCTCGCGGCCTCGTTCCCCCCAGGGTCGGTGACCGGCGCGCCCAAGTCCAGCGCGCTGCACATCATCGACGAGGTGGAGCGGGCCTCCCGTGGTCCCTACTGCGGTGCGGTCGGCTGGGTCGACGCCGATCGGCGCACCGCCGAGCTCGCGGTCGCCATCCGGACCTTCTGGGTGTCCGCAGGCGTGGTGCACTTCGGGACCGGCGCCGGCATCACGTGGGGGAGCGACGCGGCCGCCGAGTGGGACGAGACCGAGCTGAAGGCCGAGACACTGCTGGCCGTGGCGTCAGGCAGCACCGAGAGCCCGGCGTGGCAGGCTGGACGACCGTGACGAGGTACTGGGTCGGCGACGCGTTGGTGGACGCGGAGCACGCCGTGGTGTCGGTGCTCGACCACGGCCTCACGGTCGGCGACGGCGTCTTCGAGACTATCCTTGTGCGCGACGGGGGGCCCTTCGCACTGTCGCTTCACCTGGCGCGGCTGCGACGCTCGCTGGCCGGCCTCGGGATACCCGGACCGCCGGATGCGCTTGTGCGCGAAGCGGTCGGCGCGGTCGTCGCAGGGTCCGGCGTGCCGACTGAGTTCGCTCGGTTGCGCATCACGGTGACGTCCGGTGCCGGCCCCTTCGGCAGCGATCGCGGTGACGCCGCGCCCACCCTCGTCGTCACGATGACCGCGGCGTCGCCCTGGCCGCCGACCACCAGCCTCGCCACCGTGCCCTGGACGCGCAACGAGCGGTCAGCGACTGCGGGCCTGAAGACGACGTCCTACGCCGAGAACGCGATCGCCCTCGCCCACGCCAAGCGTCTCGGCGCCTCCGAGGCCGTGCTCGCGGACACCCTCGGTCGGCTCTCGGAGTGCACCGGCAGCAACGTCTTCGTGGTGGTCGACGGAGTCGTCCTCACGCCGTCGCTCGACACGGGATGCCTGGCCGGAGTCACCCGCGAGCTCGTGCTGCGGTGGGGAGCTGCGGTCGCGGACATCCGTGAGGCCCACCTGCCGCTCGCCGTTCTGTCCAGTGCCGACGAGGTCTTCATCACCTCGTCGACCCGCGACGTGCACCCTGTGGTGTGCGTGGACGACCGCGCGATCGAGGCCGGGCCGGTGACGGCCCGCCTCGCGGAGACATTCGGCTCCCGGGCCAGGGTGGAGATCGACCCGTGATCAGCGTGCTCGCGTTCGTCGTCACCGTTCTCGGGTGGATCCTGCTCTCGCGCCGCCTCGAAGGGTGGAGCGTCACCGCGCCGATCGTGCTCATGGTCGCCGGCTTCGTCGCCGGCAAGGTGCTGCACACGGTGGGGAACCTCGATGCCGAGAGCCTGCGGCTGCTCATCGAGGTGACGCTGGCCGTGGTCCTGTTCGTCGACGCGTCCGCGATCGCGGTCCGCTGGTTCCGGACGTCGTGGCAGTACCCAATGCGGCTGCTCGGGATCGGGCTGCCGCTGACCATCGTGCTGGGCACGGTCGTGGCGGCGCTCATGTTCCCTGGTCACGACATCTGGCTCGTGGCGGTGATCGGGGCGGCGCTCGCGCCGACCGACGCGGCACTCGGGGTCTCCATCATCGAGAACGAGCGCATCCCGTTGAGGCTGCGCCAGGTGATCAACGTCGAGAGCGGTCTGAACGACGGCCTCGTCACGCCGATCGTGTCCTTCTGCATCGCCATCGCGGCAGCGACCGTGGAGGGTGTCGCGGACCGGCCGTTCGTGTCGGCGGTCGTCGCGATCCTGCTCGGGACCGCCGTCGGCTACCTCGTCGGCGCCGCTGCTGCACTCGTGCTGCTGGTCGCGCGCGAGCGCGAGTGGGCCGCTCCGGCGCTGGTGCCGATCGCGCCCGTGGTGGTCGCCATCGGCACCTACCTGCTGGTGGTCGAGCTCGGCGGGAACGGCTTCGTCGCCGCATTCGTGTGCGGAGTGGGGTTCGGCTCGGTCACACGCCGTCGCGGGGGAGCGACGTCCGCAGGAGGGAATCGGGCCTCACACGAGCAGGAGAACGCGGCCCTCCTCGGATTCACCCACCGCACGGCCGAGCTGCTCGGGTTCGCGGTCTGGTTCGTGTTCGGCGAGAGCGTCCTGGGCACGCTCGGCGCCGACCACCTGGTGATGGCGATCGGGTATGCAGCGCTGTCCCTGACGGTGCTCCGTATGCTGCCGGTCGCGATCTCGGCGCTCGGTCTGCACCTGCCGCGCGACGTCGTGCTGCTCGTGGGCTGGCTCGGTCCCCGGGGCCTCGCGTCGATCATCTTCGCCATCCTCGCGGCGGACGCGATCGGCGGCAGCGACGGCAGCTTCGTCCTCACCGTCGTCGCGACCACCGTGGCGATGTCGGCGCTGGCGCACGGTCTCTCGGCCGGGCCGCTCGCCGACTGGTACTCGGCACGCCACCCGGTCGAACCGGAGTCGGCCGGGTCGTCGGACGCCTGACCGGTTGCACCGGCGCAGGTGTCGCCGGCTCCTTGTCTTCTCGACCAGCATCGAGCAGAGCACGTCGCTGACCTCCCCGACGCGCAACGCCGCCTCGAACCCCGGGAACGTCGTGGCCAGGGCGCGGGCGACCTCGATCGCCTTCCCCGCCGCAAACCGCGACGTGCGCCGCGCCACCGAGATCTCGTGCTCCGACGCCACCTCGGGGAGGTAGGCCTCGCTCAACGTGGGCCCGACCACCGCGTCGTGCCGCATCGATGCGACCCGCGCGCTGATCCGGTCGAGCGCCCGCTGGTAGTCAACGTGCACGAGGTTCTCCGACAGGTCCCGCGGGTCGATCGAGGCGAGCAGCATCAGGTCGGCTTCGTGCACGCCACGACCAGCGACGACACCAGCTCGTTGTCGCTCACCACCGCCTCGTCCCACGGAGCCGACTCAGCGAAGCCCGCATGGTCGAACAGACCGGCCTCACGATCGGCCCGGTCCAGCTCCACCAGCGAGGCGGCGAACGCCATCTCCTCCGCGGTCGCCCAGATCGGCAGCCCGTCCCAGCCGAGGCCACCGTCGGACGGAGTCCGCGGGTCGACGTCGGGGTGCTCGGGCATGGGACCATTTCGAACACCAGTTACTAGGCGTGTCAAGACCCGTGAGCGGTTACTGTGCCTGTGCTGCAACGGATTGCGGACATCGAGACGCACCGCCGTGCAAGTCGGCCGACCGGAGGGGCGGACTCCGCCGACACGGGACGGACCATGCGCCGGAGGCTCAGGCGAGCGCGAGCCCGATTCGGGTGAGGAGGGCATCGCGCGCGCCGTCCAGCGTGTCGCTGCCGTCCACGAGAAGCCCGTCGACCACGAACGTGGGAGCGCCCCGGACGCCGAGGTCGCGGCCGGCGTCGTGGTCGTCGCGCACCTGCTTCGCGTAGGTGCCCTCGAAGAGGGCGACCGCCACGGCCTCCTCGTCGAGGCCGAGGTGCTCGGCGAGGTCGACGTAGTCGGCGGGTCCTTCGATGTCGTCCAGTGTCGCCAGTGCCAGGGCGGTGAAGGCCTCACCCTGCCCCTGCGCCGCAGCGGCGCACTGGCACTGCGCGGCCGCCACGGCCCACACGTGGTCGGTGAGCGGGAAGTGCCGCAGCCGGACCACGAGCGCGTCGCCGAAACGGTCCCTCAGTTCGTCGAGCAGCTCGATGGCCTCGGCGCAGTGGGCGGAGGCGAGATCGCACCACAGGTCGAGCACGACGCCGCCGTCGGTGGTGCGACGCGGATCGGGTGAGTCGACCTCGGCGAGGGTCACGACAGCCATGCGCGCATCCTGCCACCGCGGGTCAGCGACGCCCGCGCGGCCGGCGGAGAAGCTCAGAGGTGGGTCGAGCGGCCGTCGCCGAGCAGCTCGGCCAGCTCGGCGTCGAGGTCCATGACGTCCATCTCCGTGCCTATCGGCACGATGGTGAAGGACGCGTCGAGGAAGGCCGAGACATCGCGAGCCTCGGCCTCGAGAAGAGCGCTGCCGGAGGGACTCGCGAGCGAGATGCACACGAGCTGGCGACCCTCGCGGTGCGACGGCCAGACGGCGACGTCGCCCTGGCCCACCGGGCCACGCAGACCGTCCTCGAGGAGGTCGCGACCGAAGACCCAGGTCACGTCGCCCTCCGAGGTGTGGAAGACGGCGGAGACGGCGAAGGGGTGCAGCGAGTCGTACACCAGCGTGGCCGGCACCAGGATCTCGGCGTCCCCGCCGAGCACGAGACGCAGCGTGAGACCGGTGCTGACGGACGACATGACGCTCTCCTTCGGGGTGGCACGGGGTGTGCGCGAAGGTTGTCCCCGGCACGTCGCGGTCTCATGCGCGGCCGGCATGTGAGTCACGGCACATCGGAGGCCGGTGGGTGATCCGCGCGTCCCCTCGGCCGGTTCGGGCCGGTCCGGGGCCTTTGGTAGAGTCGCCGCCGCACCGGGCGTTTGGCGCAGTGGTAGCGCGCTTCGTTCACACCGAAGAGGTCACTGGTTCGAACCCAGTAACGCCCACCGACGACACGAGCCCCTCGCTGTGGCGAGGGGCTCGTGTCGTGTCCAGGTCGCACCCGCCCGGTCCTGCCGTGGCGGCGCCATCCCGGCTACGGTCCCCGTGGAGGTGCCCCATGTCCCGTCCCCACCGAGTGCGTGCGATCCCCGTGGCGGTCCTCGCGGCGGTCCTCGCGTCCGTCGCCGTGACCGCCCCGTCCGCCGTCGCCAGGCAGCCGTCGACCTCGTCGCGTGCCGGGGCCGTGATCTCGACGCCGGCGGCGGTTGCCCCCGCCCCGGTGTCGCGTCTGCGAGTCGTGCCGTCGCTCGTGCTCTCCGGGCTTGTCAGCCCGGTGCTGGTGAGGTCGGCCGCGGACGGGACGAGCCGTCTGTTCGTCGTGGAGCAGGCCGGCCGGGTGCGGAGCGTCGTGGGACGCAAGGTGACCGGGACCTTCCTGGACATCAGGAGCATCGTGGCCAGCGGCGGCGAGCGGGGTCTGCTGGGCCTCGCCTTCGCCCCGGACTTCGCGACGTCGCACCTGCTCTGGGTGACCTACACCAGAGCAGACGGCGCGCTGGTGCTCGCCCGCTTCACCGCCGCGAGCGCGACCGCGGGGGCGGTGCTCGCGTCGTCGCGGCGCACAGTCCTCGTCGTGCCGCACCCGGGCGCAGAGAACCACAACGGCGGTGACATCGCATTCGGCCCCGACGGCTACCTGTACCTCGGGACCGGCGACGGCGGCGGCGGCGGAGATCCGGCGGGGAACGGCCAGAACCTGCACTACCTGCTCGGCAAGATGCTGCGCATCGACGTGCGCTGCAGCGGACACCTGTACTGCGTCCCGGCCACGAACCCCTACGTCGCCTCCGCGACGGCGCGCCATGAGATCTGGATGTCCGGGCTGCGCAACCCGTGGCGCTGGTCGTTCGACACCAACGGCGCGCAGTGGATCGGCGACGTCGGGCAGGACGCCTACGAGGAGGTCGACCTCATCCCCGCGGGGACCGGCGCGCGCCGCAACCTCGGGTGGTCCTGCCGTGAGGGCAAGCACATCTTCAACGCGAGCCGCTGCAAGCCGGGCGTCGCCTACACCTCACCGGTCGTCGAGCTCTGCCACCCCGACAGCGTCCCCGGCTGCCCGTCGGCGCGTGCGGCCGAGGCGCTGATCGGCGGCTACGTCTATCGCGGCGCGACCTTCCCCGCGGCCGAGGGCACCTACGTCCTGGGCGACTACGTGACCGGTCGCGTGTGGCCGCTGCGCAGCGGCGTCCTCGGCGTACCCACCCCGCTGAGCGGCGTCTCCGGCTTCGGGCTGCAGGACGACCGCGAGCTCTACGCCGTGACGCTCTCCGGGCAGCTCTACCGCCTGGGGTTCCGCGTCGTGTGACGTGCCGGTCGGTTTCCCGACGGCGCCCGTCAACCTGCCACCGGTACGCTCGGCCTGCCCGAGCCCGACGCCTCGTACCCGTCGGGTCCCCTGCGGCCGGCCCCTCGTCACGGTCGTCCCGCCGAGCAGTTGGAGTCGACGTGCCCCAGATCACCGTCCGCCAGCCCGACGGCAGCCTCGAGGAGCGGACGGTCGCCGACGGCACGACCGGGGCGCAGCTGTTCCCGGACCGGTCCGTCGTCGTCGCGCGGGTCGCGGGCGAGCTCAAGGACCTGTCCTACGCCGTCTCCGAGGGCGACACGCTCGAGCCCGTCGCAGCGGACACCGAGGACGGCAGGTCCGTGCTGCGCCACTCGACCGCCCACGTGCTCGCCCAGGCCGTGCAGCAGCTGTTCCCCGAGGCCAAGCTCGGCATCGGTCCGCCGATCCGTGACGGGTTCTACTACGACTTCGACGTCGAGCGCCCCTTCACGCCCGACGATCTCGCCGCCCTCGAGAAGCGGATGCAGGAGATCATCAAGTCCAACCAGCGGTTCTCCCGCCGCGTCGTGACCGAGGAGGCGGCCCGCGCCGAGCTGGCCCACGAGCCGTACAAGCTCGAGCTCATCGGGCTGAAGGGCGGGTCGTCCGACGCGCTCGGCGACGTCATGGAGGTCGGCGGCACCGAGCTGACGATCTACGACAACCTCGATGCGAAGACCGGCGAGCGGGCCTGGTGCGACCTGTGCCGGGGGCCGCACGTTCCCGCCACGCGCGTCATCCCGGCGTTCAAGCTGATGCGCTCCGCGGCGGCGTACTGGCGGGGCAGCGAGAAGAACCCGATGCTGCAGCGCATCTACGGCACTGCCTGGGAGAGCCGCGACGCGCTGAAGGCGCACCTCGCGTTCCTCGAGGAGGCCGAGAAGCGCGACCACCGTCGACTCGGCCAGGAGCTCGACCTGTTCAGCTTCCCGGAGGAGATCGGCTCCGGCCTCGCGGTGTTCCACCCCAAGGGCGGCGTGGTACGCCGCGCGATGGAGGACTACTCCCGCAAGCGCCACGAGGAGGGGGGCTACGAGTTCGTCAACACCCCGCACCTCACCAAGTCCACGCTCTACGAGATCTCCGGTCACCTCGACTGGTACTCCGAGGGCATGTACCCGCCCATGGAGCTCGATGCGGAGTACGGCGAGGACGGCGAGCTGCGCCGGGCGCCGCAGAAGTACTACATGAAGCCGATGAACTGCCCCATGCACAACCTCATCTTCGACGCCCGGGGACGGTCCTACCGCGAGCTGCCGCTGCGGCTCTTCGAGTTCGGGACCGTGTACCGCTACGAGAAGTCGGGCGTGATCCAGGGACTGACCCGGGCCCGCGGCTTCACGCAGGACGACGCGCACATCTACTGCACGGTCGAGCAGATGCCCGACGAGCTCGACTCGCTGCTCACCTTCGTCCTCGACCTGCTCCGCGACTACGGCCTCGACGACTTCTACCTCGAGCTGTCGACAAAGGACCCGGTGAAGTTCGTCGGCTCCGACGACGACTGGGAGCGCGCGACCGCGACGTTGCGCGAGGCCGCCGAGCGCCAGAGCCTCGAGCTCGTGATGGACCCCGGCGGCGCGGCGTTCTACGGGCCGAAGATCTCGGTGCAGGCACGCGACGCGATCGGACGGACCTGGCAGATGTCGACCATCCAGGTGGACTTCAACCTGCCGGAGCGGTTCGGACTCGAGTACACCGCCGCCGACGGCTCGCGCCAGCGGCCGGTGATGATCCACCGCGCGCTGTTCGGCTCGATCGAGCGCTTCTTCGCGGTCCTGCTCGAGCACTACGCCGGCGCGTTCCCCGCGTGGCTCGCGCCGGTGCAGGTGGTCGGCATCCCGATCACCGACGGACACGTCGACTACCTCCAGGACGTCGCACTTCAGCTGCGGGCCGCCGGCATCCGGGTCGAGGTCGACGCCGGCGACGACCGGATGCAGAAGAAGATCCGCAACGCACAGAAGCAGAAGGTCCCGTTCATGCTGATCGCCGGGGACGAGGACGTCGCCGCGGGCGCGGTGTCCTTCCGATACCGGGACGGGACGCAGAAGAACGGCGTCCCGGTGGGCGAGGCGATCGCGGAGATCCTCGACGCGGTGCAGCGCCGGGTGCAGGTGTGACGCGATGAGCGGCGCCGATGCATGGGACCGGCTGTGGACGCCGCACCGGATGGCCTACATCAAGGGTCAGGACAAGCCGCGCCACGAGGGACCGGGGGAGGAGTGCCCGTTCTGCACCGCGCCCTCGCTCGAGGGTGACGTCAGCCTGGTGGTGGCGCGCGGACGGCTCGTCTACGCCGTGCTCAACCTCTACCCCTACAACAGCGGACACCTCATGGTCTGCCCCTACCGTCACGTGGCCGACTACACGGAGCTGGACCCCGGCGAGGTCTCCGAGCTCGGTGCGTTCACGCAGCACGCGATGGCGACCCTGCGATCGGTCTCCGCGGCGCAGGGCTTCAACATCGGGATGAACCAGGGCGCGATCTCGGGAGCGGGCGTCGCCGGACACCTGCACCAGCACGTGGTGCCACGGTGGGGCGGCGACACGAACTTCATGGCCGTCGTGGGTGGCACGAAGACGATGCCCGAGCTGCTGCTCACCACGCGCGACCTCCTCGTCGCCGGCTGGTGACGGCGCGCGACCGCGTAAGGCCGGTGCCAGACTGACCGCATGACCACCGCGCTGACGTCCCTGCCGGTGCTCCTCTACGACGGCGAGTGCGGCTTCTGCTCCACGAGCGTGCGGTGGCTCGAGACGCGGTTCCCGGAAACCTTCACCGCGATCCCCTACCAGCGCACCGACCTCGAGCTGCTGGGGCTGACCGAGCGCGACTGCCAGGAGCGGGTGCAGTGGGTCGGTGACGTCGCCGCTCCGGTCACGAGCCGGGCCAGCGGCGCCCGGGCCGTCGGGGCGCTGCTGCGCCGCGGCGGCGGTGACCGCGGTGGCCTCACGGGCACCGCGTACGGACTGGTCGGGTCGCTCACCACGATGCCGATGACGTCCTGGGCGACGGACGCCGTCTACGGCCTCGTCGCCGCGAACCGGCACCGGCTCCCGGGCGGTACGCCGACCTGCCGCCTCTGACCACCTTCCCCGGGTGGTCAGCGACGGCAGGGGCCATCACCGCGCGATCCTCACCGACCGGCGGACTCCTCCTGGATCTTCTTGGCGATCTGGGGCGGCATCGGCTCGTGGCCGGCGTAGGCGCGCGTGAAGGTGGCCGTCCCGTGCGACAGCGAGCGCAGCTCCACGGCGTAGCGGGTCAGCTCGAGCTCGGGGACGTCCGCCACGATCTGCGTGCGCCCGCTGCCGATCGGCTCGCTGCCCGAGACACGTCCGCGACGACCGGACAGGTCGCTCATCACGGCCCCGACGTACTCGTCCGAGACGAGCACGCGGATCCGGTCGACCGGCTCGAGCAGCGAGATGCTCGCGGCGGCCGCCGCCTCCTTCAGCGCGAGACTGCCGGCCTGCTGGAAGGCCATGTCCGAGGAGTCGACCGAGTGCGCCTTGCCGTCGGTGAGCGTCACGCGGATGTCGATGACGGGGTAGCCGGCCGCCACACCGCGCTCCATCTGGGCGCGCACGCCCTTCTCCACGCTCGGGATGAAGTTGCGCGGCACGGCACCGCCGACGACCTTGTCGACGAACTCGAACCCGGACCCGGACGGGAGCGGCTCGACCTCGATGTCGCAGACGGCGAACTGCCCGTGCCCACCGGACTGCTTCACCAGTCGCCCGTGTCCCTTGCTCGAGGTGGCGAAGGTCTCGCGCAGCGACACGCGCAACGGGACGGAGTCGACGGCGACCCCGTACCGGTTGCGCAGCCGGTCGAGGAGCACGTCGACGTGCGCCTCGCCCATGCACCACAGGACGAGCTGGTTGGTCTCCGGGTTGCGCTCGAGCCGCATGGTCGGGTCCTCGGCCACGAGCCGGCCCAGGCTCGACGCGAGCTTGTCGTCGTCGGCCTTCGAGTGCGCGACGATCGCGACGGGCAGCAGCGGATCGGGCATGACCCACGGCTCGACCAGCAGCGGGTGGTCCTTGTCGCTGAGCGTGTCCCCGGTCTCGGCGCGGGTGAGCTTCGCGACGGCGACGATGTCGCCGGCGACGGCGTACCCCACCGTGCGCTGGGCCTTGCCGAGCGGGGAGGACAGCGCGCCGACCCGCTCGTCGACGTCGTGGTCCTCGTGGCCGCGGTCCGGCGCGAAGTGCCCGGACACGTGCAGCGTGACGTCGGGGCGCAGCGTCCCGCTGAACACGCGCACGAGCGACACCCGACCGACGTAGGGGTCGGTCGTGGTCTTGACGACCTCGGCGCACAACCGACCGTCGACGTCGCAGGCGAGCGGCTCGCGCGGGGCGCCGTCGGGGGAGGTGACCGCGGGGAGCGGGTGCTCCAGGGGCGACGGGAAGCCGCGGACGACGAGCTCGAGCAGCTCCGCGCTCCCGAACCCGGCCGGGGCCAGCCCGGAGGCGAGCACCGGGTAGAAGGACCCGCGCGCGACCGCAGTCTCGAGGTCAGCGATCAGCGTGTCGACGTCGAGGTCCTCGCCGCCGAGGTAGCGGTCCATGAGGGTCTCGTCCTCGCTCTCGGCGATGATCCCCTCGATGAGCGCGCCTCGGGCGTTCTCGATCAGCGGCACGTGCTCGCTGTCGGGAGCCTTCTCGACCCGCGTGCCGGAGCTGTAGTCGTAGACCTGCTGCGACAGCAGCCCGATGAGTCCGGCGACCGAGCCGTCGTCGGCGTGCATCGGCAGGTAGACCGGCAGCACGCCGTCGCCGAAGACCCGCTGGCAGATGGCGACCACATCGTCGAAGTCGGCGCGGTCCTTGTCGAGCTTGGTGACGACCACCGCACGCGGCATGCCGACGGCGGCGCACTCCTCCCAGAGCAGCTGGGTGGAGCCGTCCACCCCGTCGGACGCCGACACGACGAAGAGCGCGGCGTCGGCCGCGCGGAGCCCCGCGCGCAGGTCGCCGACGAAGTCGGCGTACCCCGGCGTGTCGATCAGGTTGACCTTGACACCGTCGACGAGGAGGGGGGCGAGGGCGAGCCCGACCGAGCGCTGCTGACGCAGCTCCGCCTCGTCGAAGTCCGACACCGTCGTGCCGTCCTCGACGCGGCCGGGGCGCGGAAGGGTCCCGGCAGCCACGAGGAGCTGCTCGACGAGCGTCGTCTTGCCCGATCCTGACGGGCCGACCAGCACGACGTTGCGGATCCTGTCGGGCCGATCGGCCTCGGGTGCTCTGCCGGCGGCCCCTGCTGCGTTCCTGTCTGCCATCTCGATCGCCTCCGCGTCGTTGCCGATGGATCGTGGCCCCCACCCAACTCCTGCGGCTCGCGCGAGGCAACCGCTTCGGGCAACCCCTGCGCCGTTACTCTCGTCACTGTCATGCTCAACAACGCCTCCGTCCGCCGTGCCGTCTCCGGCGCCGTCGATCCCGTCGCTCGCGGGCTGCTCCGGCTGCACGTGTCCCCGGACGCCGTGACGCTGGTCGGGACGATCGGCTCGTCGGCTGCGGCGCTGTGGTTCTACCCCCGCCAGCAGTGGGCCGTCGGCACGCTGGTGATCCTGCTGTTCGTCTTCAGCGACCTGATCGACGGCACCATGGCGCGGATGTCGGGCCGGTCCGGGCCGTGGGGAGCCTTCCTCGACTCGACGCTCGACCGGGTCACCGACGGACTGCTCTTCGGCGCGGTGTTCCTGGGCTTCGCGAACGCCGGGCAGATGTGGACCGCGTCCGCGGCGCTCGGCTGCCTGGTGGGCGGCGCGGTGGTGTCCTACGCCAAGGCCCGCGCGGAGAGCATCGGGGTGGAGTGCAACGTCGGCATCGCGGAGCGCGCCGAGCGGCTCATCATCGCCGGCGCCGCAGCCCTGCTGTACGGCCTGGGCGTGCCGTACATCCTGCCGGCCGCGCTGTGGTTCCTCCTCGCCCTCACCTGGTTCACCGTCGGCCAGCGGGTCCTGCACGTGCGCCGCCAGCTCCGTGCCGCCTCGGCCGAGCCCACGACGTCGGAGGGCGCACAGTGAGCTCGGTCGGCGACACGCTGGTCTCGTTCGGCTTCGGAGCGGGCTGGTCCGCGGTGCGTCGCATGCCCGAGAAGACGGCCTACGCCATGTTCGAGCGCATCGCCGACACGATGTGGGCGCGCCGCGGTGGCAGCGTGCGTCGTCTCGAGTCGAACCTGCGCCGCGTCGTGCCCGACGCCACGGACGAGGAGATCCGGCTGCTGTCCCGCGACGGCATGCGCTCCTACATGCGTTACTGGTGCGAGGCGTTCCGGCTTCCCGGATGGAGCCGCGAGCGGATCGTCGACTCGATCCGCATCATCGACGACCACTACCTCGCCGACGGGCTCGCGACAGGTCGGGGTGTCGTCGTCGCGCTGCCGCACATGGGCAACTGGGACCACGCGGGCGCCTGGGCCACGCTGGCGCACTCGCACGTGGTCACGGTGGCCGAGCGACTCAAGCCGGAGGATCTCTACGAGAAGTTCCTCGCGTTCCGGCGCGGTCTCGGGATGGACGTCATCCCGCTGACCGGCGGGGAACCGGTGTTCCCCTACCTCTCGCAAAAGCTGCACGAGGGCAACCTCGTGGCGCTCCTGGGCGACCGCGACCTGTCCAACTCGGGCATCCCGGTGACGTTCTTCGGCTCCAAGGCGAAGTTCCCCGCGGGCCCCGCGGCACTGGCGGTGGACACCGGGGCGGTGCTGCTGACCGCTCAGCTCTACCTCGACGACGGTCACAACGTCGTGCGGTTCCACCCGCCGGTCGTCGTGTCCACGGACGGGGAGCGCTCGCGCCGCA
The DNA here is from genome assembly GCA_036510975.1 of Candidatus Nanopelagicales bacterium. Lineage (GTDB taxonomy): Bacteria > Actinomycetota > Actinomycetes > S36-B12 > CAIYMF01 > Longivirga. The sequence continues at coordinate 23,339 of DATCCY010000148.1, read as the reverse complement.
TCTTCCGTACGACGCAGCTCGTCGCGGACCAGATCGAGGAGTCCATCAGGGCGCGGCCCACCGACTGGCACATGCTGCAGCGGCTGTGGGTCGAGGACCTCGACCCGAGCAAGGCCCCGACGACATGACCGGCGCACCTGGCGGCGCGACGTGAAGGTCGGGATCGTCTGCCCCTACGACTGGTCGGCGCCCGGCGGCGTGCAGGTCCACGTGCGCGACCTCGCCGTCGCGCTGCAACGGCTCGGGCACGAGGTCAGCGTGCTGGCGCCGTGCGACGACGACATCGACCTGCCGCCCTACGTCGTGTCCGCGGGCGGCGCAGTCACCCTGTCCTACAACGGGTCCAAGGCGAAGGTGGCGTTCGGACCCGTCACGACCAGACGGGTGCGCAAGTGGATCCGCAAGGGCGAGTTCGACGTGCTGCACGTGCACGAGCCCTTGTCCCCGAGCGTCTCGATCCTGTCCTGCTGGGCGGCCCGAGGGCCGGTGGTCGCGACGTGGCACTCGTCGATGCAGCGCTCGCGTGCGCTCGCGGCGATGTACCCGCTGGCGCAGACCGCGCTCGAGAAGGTGTCCGCCCGGATCGCGGTGAGCGAGGCCGCGAGGCAGACCCTCGTCGAGCACATGGGCGGTGATGCGGTGCTCATCCCGAACGGCGTCGACTGCTCGGCGTTCGGCGGCGTCGACCCGCTGCCCGGATGGCCCGGCGAGGGGCACTCGCTGCTCTTCCTCGGCCGGATCGACGAGCCGCGCAAGGGGCTGCAGGTACTGCTGGAGGCGCTCCCGGCGATCGCGGAGCGACACCCGGAGGTGCGCCTGCTCGTCGCCGGGCCGGGCGAGGTCGACGAGTTCCGTCACGCGCTCCCTGCCGAGGTCGCCGCCCGGGTCGAGTTCCTCGGCCTGGTCAGCGAGGAGGTCAAGGCGCGCGCCTTCGTGTCGGCCGACGTCTACGTCGCGCCGAACACCGGCGGCGAGAGCTTCGGCATCGTCCTGCTCGAGGCGATGGCGTCGGGCACCCCCGTGCTCGCGAGCGACATCGAGGCGTTCCGTCGGGTGGTCGACGGCGGGCGCGCCGGAGCGACGTTCGTCAACGAGGATCCGGCCGACCTCGCACGCGTGGCCGTCGCCCTGCTCGACGACGCCGAGGAGCGCGCCCGCCTCGGCCGCGAGGGGCTCCTGCGCGCCGAGGAGTTCGACTGGGAGACCGTCGCCAAGCGCGTCGTCGAGGTCTACGACGCCGTCACCGTGACCGGCGAGAAGGTCAGCGAGGACTTCCGCGGCCAGCTCGTCGGGCGCCTCTCGCGCTTCGACCGCGACGAGCGGGGGGAGTGACGCGTGGACTGGCTCACCGAGATCCTCATCGCGGCCGTCGTCCTCGGCGCCGTCGTCGTCTACCTCTCGTCGATGGCCGGGCGGCTCGACCGGCTGCACCACCGCATCGAGACCACCCACGCGGCGCTCGACGCCCAGCTGCTCCGACGCGGGGCGGCCGTGCAGGACCTCGCCTCGTCCGGCTTCCTGGACCCGGCGTCGTCCCTCCTGCTGTCGGCGGCGTCGCAGGAGACCCTCGTGGTCGATCCGGACGACGACGCGCGGCGCTTCCTCGTGGAGAGCGAGCTCACGCGCACGATCGGCGCCGTCCTCGACACCAGGGAGGACGTGGAGGAGATCCAGGCCGAGGCAGGGCCCGACGTCGGCGTGGCGGACCAGCTGCTCAGCGAGCTGGCGGTGGCCTGCCGTCGGGTGGAGCTCGCGCGCCGGTTCCACAACGACGTCGTGCGAAGCGCCCTGCAGCTGCGGCGCAAGCGCGTCGTGCGCTGGTTCCGGCTGGCCGGCTACACGTCGATGCCCACCACGGCCGACTTCGACGACACGCCCCCGGCGGGCCTCGCGGGTCGCTGAGGGATGGCGGCCTACCCTCGGGGGGCCGTCCCGCTCGGGGGCCGGCACGGGGAGGACGACGTTGCGAGCCACACGGCACCACCGGACCGCAGCCGGCGCGGTGACCGCGCTCACGGTCGTCGCGCTGGCCCTGTCCGGCTGCTCCGGGTCGGGCGGGTCGGGCTCGACCGCCGCCCCGGTGGCGTCAGGTCCCAGCGGCGCGACGGGTGCGGCCGCGCCGTCGCGCTCGGACTCCGGCTCCGTGGGGATCCCGGCGGGGGCGTCGCCCTTCTCCGGTCGTCCGGGTGGCGCCGGGAAGCCGGTCCTCGTGGTGAAGTTCGACAACACGCCCAACGCCCAGCCGCACAGCGGGCTCTCCGCGGCCGACATCGTCTACATCGAGGAGGTCGAGTTCGGTCTGACCCGCATCGCCGCGGTCTTCTCCTCGGTCCTGCCGCGCAGCGTGGGTCCGATCCGCAGCGCTCGCATCTCCGACATCGACCTGCTCGCGCAGTTCGGCCGTCCCGCCTTCGCCTACTCGGGTGCGCAGCACAAGATGCGTCCGCTGCTCGCCGCCGCCTCGATCTACGACGTGTCCGGCGACAAGGGGCCCGCGGGCTACTACCGCGATCCGCGACGCCGGGCGCCCTACAACTTCTTCGGTGTGCCGAAGGGGCTCCTGGCCCGCGCTCCCAAGGCCTCGCCCGCCCAGGACATCGGGTTCGTGTTCTCCGGCGCGGCCCCCACCGGAGGCACACCGACGAAGTCCGTGACCGCGAAGTACCCCGACTCCTCGGCCGCCTTCGTGTGGAACTGGAAGCTCCAGTCCTGGGACGTGGTGCTCAACAAGCGCCCGGCCCGTGCGACCGAGGGCGGCACCCAGCACGCCGCGACGGTCGTGATCCAGTACGTCGCCCAGCACGACTCGGGGTTCGGCGACAAGTTCGGCGGCAAGACGCCCAAGCTCGAGACGGTCGGCACCGGCACGGGCCTGGTGCTGCGCAACGGCCGTTCCTACGCCGTCACCTGGGCCCGTACGTCCGCGACGAGCGGCACGACGTTCACCACGACGGACGGGCAGCCGATGCCCTTCGCCGTCGGCCAGGTGTGGGTCGCGCTGGTCAACCGGGCCACGAAGGCCGTCCTGCGCTGACCCCCGCCAACCCGCACCGCGAGGCCCTCGGCGCCGCGCGGGACGCCCCGGCCGGCCGGCCGGGGATGTCCGGTGCTCGTATGCGTCGTCGGGCGCCGGAGTGCGGCATGGGTATCCTTCCCAGGTGCCGCCGTATCCCGGCGACGCCCAGCCCTGCGTCCTCCCGAGGTCTTCGATGTCCGCCCAGCCCGAGTCCCGCGCCACCGGCACCAACCCGGAGATCGGCACCGCCCGCGTGAAGCGCGGCATGGCCGAGATGCTCAAGGGCGGCGTCATCATGGACGTCGTCACGGCCGAGCAGGCGAAGATCGCCGAGGACGCCGGTGCCGTCGCGGTCATGGCCCTCGAGCGCGTGCCGGCCGACATCCGTGCTCAGGGCGGCGTGTCGCGCATGAGCGACCCGGACATGATCGACGCCATCATCGCCGCGGTCTCCATCCCGGTGATGGCCAAGGCCCGCATCGGTCACTTCGCCGAGGCCCAGGTGCTGCAGTCGCTCGGCGTCGACTACATCGACGAGTCCGAGGTCCTGACCCCGGCCGACTACGCCAACCACATCGACAAGTGGCCGTTCACCGTGCCGTTCGTGTGCGGCGCCACCAACCTCGGCGAGGCCCTGCGCCGCCTCACCGAGGGGGCAGCGATGATCCGCTCCAAGGGCGAGGCCGGTACCGGCGACGTCTCCAACGCGACCAAGCACATGCGCACGATCCGTGCGGAGATCAACCGCCTCACGTCGATGTCGCACGACGAGCTCTACGTCGCCGCCAAGGAGCTGCAGGCGCCCTACGACCTGGTCGTCGAGACGGCGCGGCTCGGGCGGCTCCCGGTCGTCATGTTCACCGCCGGTGGCATCGCCACGCCGGCCGACGCCGCCATGATGATGCAGCTCGGCGCCGACGGCGTGTTCGTCGGCTCCGGCATCTTCAAGTCCGGCAACCCCGCGGAGCGCGCCAACGCGATCGTCCAGGCGACGCTGCACTACGACGACCCCGCGATCGTCGCCAAGGTGAGCCGTGGCCTCGGCGAGGCCATGGTCGGCATCAACGTGGCCGACCTCCCCGTGCACCACCGTCTCGAGGACCGTGGCTGGTGAGCGTCCTCCCGACCGGGGCTGACGCCCTCGTCGGGGTCCTCGCCCTCCAGGGCGACTTCCGCGAGCACGAGCACGCGCTGCAGGCCTGCGGCGTGGCCACACGGCGCGTCCGCACGGTCGAGGACCTCGAGGGGATCGACGCCCTCGTCGTCCCCGGTGGCGAGTCCACGACCATGAGCAACCTTGCCCTGCGGTGGGGGCTGATGGAGCCGATGCGCGCGCTCGTCCGCAGCGGGCTGCCGGCGTACGGGTCCTGCGCGGGCATGATCATGCTCGCCGACCGGATCGAGGGCGGCCGCCCCGACCAGGAGACCATCGGCGGCCTGGACGTCACCGTGCTGCGTAACGCCTTCGGCCGCCAGGTCGACTCCTTCGAGGCCGACATCGACATCCCCGTGCTCGGCCCCGAGCCGCTGCACGCGGTGTTCATCCGCGCCCCGTGGGTGGAGGACGCCGGCGAGTCCGTGCAGGTCCTCGGCCGCGTCCCGGCCGGTCCTGCCGCAGGTAGGATCGTCGCCGTCCGGCAGGGGCACCTGCTCGCGACGTCCTTCCACCCGGAACTCACCGGGGACATGCGGGTCCACGAGTACTTCGTCGAGATGGTGAGAGAGCAGGCATGAGCGGCCACTCCAAGTGGGCGACCACGAAGCACAAGAAGGCCGTGGTCGATGCCAAGCGCAGCAAGATGTTCGCGAAGCTGATCAAGAACATCGAGGTGGCGGCGCGGATGGGCGGCGGGGATCCCGCGGCCAACCCGACGCTGTACGACGCCATCTACAAGGCGAAGAAGAGCTCGGTCCCCAACGACAACATCGACCGCGCGGTGAAGCGCGGATCGGGTGCCGAGGCCGGCGGGGCCGACTACCAGACGATCATGTACGAGGGCTACGGGCCCAACGGCGTCGCAGTGCTCATCGAGTGCCTCACCGACAACCGCAACCGCGCCGCGTCCGACGTCCGGGTCGCCATGACGCGCAACGGCGGCTCGATGGCCGACCCCGGCTCGGTGTCCTACCTGTTCAGCCGCAAGGGTGTCGTCATCGTGCCCAAGGGCTCGCTGTCCGAGGACGACGTGCTCAGCGCCGTCCTCGACGCGGGCGCCGAGGAGGTCAACGACCTCGGGGAGGCATTCGAGGTCGTGAGCGCGGCCGGTGACGTGGTCGCCGTCCGCACCGCGTTGCAGACCGCGGGCATCGACTACGAGTCCGCCGACACGTCGTTCCTCCCGAGCATGTCCGTCGAGGTCGACGAGGACACCGCGCGCAGGGTCTTCCGGCTCATCGACGTCCTCGAGGACAACGACGACGTCCAGAACGTCTACGTGAACGCCGACGTCCCGGACCAGATCCTGGAGCTGCTCGACCTCTAGGCCCGCACCGGCGTGTTGGCGCCCCCAGACGCCGGTCGTCGGCTAACATCCGTACACCTGTTCGGTGTGCTGGAAGGATCGGCCTGATGCGTGTGCTCGGCGTGGATCCGGGGCTCACCCGGTGCGGGGTGGGCGTGGTCGACGGTGCACCTGGGCGGCGGCTGACGCTGGTGTACGTCGAGGTGATCCGCACCCCCGCCGACGCGGACCTCGCGCACCGGCTGCTGGGCATCGAGCAGGCGCTCGAGATCGTGCTCGACACGGTGGCGCCGGATGCGGTGGCGGTCGAGCGGGTGTTCAGCCAGCAGAACGTGCGCACGGTGATGGGCACGGCCCAGGCCGGGGCGGTCGCGATCACGTGCGCGGCGCGACGGGGCATCCCGGTCGTCCTGCACACCCCGAGCGAGGTCAAGGCGGCCGTCACCGGCAGTGGGCGGGCCGACAAGGACCAGGTCGGGGTCATGGTGGCCCGGCTGCTCGGACTGACCCAGGTCCCCAAGCCTGCCGACGCCGCCGACGCCCTGGCGCTGGCGATCTGCCACCTGTGGCGCGGCGACTCCTCCGCCCGTCTCGCGGCGGCCGCCGCGGCCGCGCCGCGCTCGCGGGTGCCGCGCTCGGCGGCAGCGGCGCGGGTCGCGCCGGGCCGCAGGGTCGCCGTGGGAGGTGCGCGGTGATCGCCTACGTCCGCGGCCCGGTGGCCTCCGTCGGTGCCGGCTCCGCCGTCGTCGACGTCGGCGGGATCGGGCTCGAGCTGCAGTGCGCTCCCGGCACCCTGGCCGAGCTGAGGGTGGGGCACCTGGCCACGCTCGCGGCCACGCTCATCGTCCGTGAGGACTCCCTGACGCTCTACGGCTTCGCCGACGAGGACGAGCGGTCGGTCTTCGAGGTCCTCCAGACGGTCACCGGTGTAGGCCCCCGGCTCGCGCAGTCCGTCCTCGCCGCGCTCACGCCCGACACGTTGCGCAGGGCGGTGGCGACCGAGGACCTCACGGCGCTCATGAGGGTCTCCGGCGTCGGCCGCAAGGGTGCCCAGCGTCTCGTGCTCGAGCTGAAGGACAGGCTCGGTGCCCCAGCGGGCGACGTCGTCGACCTCGGCGCGGGCTCGTCGGCCGCACCGACCTGGGAGGGCCAGGTCCGCGAGGCGCTCATCGGCCTGGGGTGGTCGCCGCGGGAGGCCGACGCCGCGGTGGCGGTCGTCGCCGAGGACGTCGGGCCGGACGCCGACGTCGCCACCGTGCTGCGCCTCGCGCTGCGGTCCCTGGACCGCGCATGAGTGGCGATCTCGACCGCACCGAGATCGGGGTGGTGCACGAGGACGGCTCCCGCCTCGTCGACGCCGAGCCCGTCACCGACGACGCCACGATCGAGGGTGCGCTTCGCCCCCGGACGCTGGACGCCTTCATCGGCCAGCAGCGGGTCAAGGACCAGCTCGGCCTGGTGCTCGAGGCCGCCTCGGCCCGCGGCCGGGCGGCCGACCACGTGCTGCTCGCCGGGCCGCCGGGTCTGGGCAAGACGACCCTGTCGATGATCATCGCCGGAGAGCTCGGCATGCCGCTGCGCGTCACCAGCGGGCCGGCGCTCCAGCACGCCGGCGACCTGGCCGCGGTGCTCTCGAGCCTCATCCCCGGCGAAGTGCTGTTCCTCGACGAGATCCACCGGATGTCTCGCGCGGCCGAGGAGATGCTCTATCTCGCGATGGAGGACTTCCGGGTCGACATCATCGTGGGCAAGGGGCCCGGGGCCACGGCGATCCCGCTCGAGCTGCCGCCGTTCACGCTCGTGGGGGCGACCACCCGTGCCGGTCTCCTGCCTGGTCCGCTGCGCGACCGTTTCGGGTTCACCGCGCACATGGACTTCTACGAGACCGCCGACCTGCGGGCGATCCTGGCGCGCAGCGCCGGCCTGCTCGACGTCGCGCTCACCGACGACGCCGCGGCCGAGATCGCCGGACGCAGCCGCGGCACCCCGCGCGTGGCCAACCGCCTGCTGCGACGGGTCCGCGACTTCGCCCAGGTCCGCGCCGAGGGTGACGTCGACCTCACGATCGCGCGCGACGCGCTGGCCCTCTACGAGGTCGACGAGATCGGGCTCGACCGGCTCGACCGCGCTGTGCTCGATGCGCTGCTCCGCCGGTTCGGCGGGGGACCGGTGGGCCTGAGCACGCTGGCGGTCGCGGTGGGCGAGGAGTCCGAGACGGTCGAGACGGTCTGCGAGCCGTTCCTGGTGCGGGCCGGGCTCCTGGCCCGCACACCGCGCGGCCGGGTGGCCACCCCCGCGGCCTGGTCCCACCTGAGGCTGCGCCCTCCGCCGGGGAGCACGCCGCCGCTCCCGTTCGGCGAGGCCGTCGAGGCGGAACTCGACGGGGCCGACCCCGCCTAGACTCCTGCGACGACGCCGGATCCGCCGGCACGACCCGGAGGACCCGCGTGACCATCGGCTCCCTGCTCCCGTTCCTCGTCCTGATCGTCGCCTTCTACTTCCTGATCCTGCGACCGGCGCGGGCCCGTCAGGGCGCCCAAGCCGCGGTGAACTCCCGTCTGCGGCCGGGTGTCGAGGCGATGACCACCTCGGGTCTGTTCGGAACCGTCGTCGAGGTCGAGGGCGACAGGGTCGTGCTCGAGATCGCCGAGGGGGTCCGGGTCCGCTTCGTGACGGCCGCGATCGCCAAGGTCGTCGAGCCCCCGGGAGCCGTGGGAACGTCGGGCCCGACCCAGGCGTCGATCACCGAGGACGACACGGCTGAGGGCTAACCCCGGGTTCGGGGGACAGCGCGTCCGTCCTCCATACTGCTCGGGCACGACCTCGGCGTCCCCGGACGCAGCGGGGGAGCGCTCGGGGAGGGCCGACCTGGCCCGAACGGATATCGACGGCCTCCGGGCCGTCACGGGAGGTCCCGCGCACGCCGGCGGGCACGACGGATCCCGCGCGGCCTGACGGTCGGCGCGGGACGCACAGGAGACACGACGGTGGCAGCACCGACCCAGAAGCACACGAACCCCGGACGCACCCTCGCCATCCTCGGACTCGTGGTGCTCGTGCTCGGCGTCTGGACGTTCTGGCCCGGCCAGACCCGCACGCCCAAGCTCGGACTCGACCTCAGCGGCGGCACGCAGGTGATCCTGACGCCGACCGCCAGCCAGGGCGGCCAGCAGGTCTCCGACGACCAGCTCAAGCAGGCGGTCGAGATCATCCGGCAGCGCGTCGACGGCTTCGGTGTCGCCGAGTCCGAGGTCACCACCCAGGGCAGCGGCCAGAACGCCAGCATCATCGTGTCGATCCCGGGCAAGACGAACTCCGCGATCCTCAACTCGCTGGCCACCACCGCCAAGCTGGACTTCCGCCCCGTGCTCCTGGAGGCGGTGGGCGGCGTGGCCCCGACCACGTCCCCCACCCCCACCGCGTCGGGCAGCGCCTCGCCGAGCGCGACGAAGTCCGGCACGGCGTCGCCCGCGGTCTCTGCGAAGGCCTCGGCCGGCGCGGGTACGCCGTCGGCGTCGGCGTCGGGCAACGGCTCGGTCATCACCGGCGCACTCAGCGGGACGGCGACCTCGCCGAGCCCGAGCGCCTCGCCCACGGCGTCGGCCAGCCCCTCGACGAGTCCGTCCCCGACCGCGTCGTCGAGCGGCGCTGCCACGGACGCGGGCGGCCTCACCACGAACAACGGTCAGCCGCCGATCCAGTCCAAGACCAACGACGCCGCGCTGCAGGCGGCCTTCGCCGCGCTCGACTGCACCAAGACCGGGGCGACGAAGGGCGGTCTCGCCGACCCGACGCAGTACCTCGTCACGTGCTCGAAGGACGGGTCGCTGAAGTACCTGCTCGACAAGGCAGCCGTGCGCGGCACCGAGATCGCGAGCGCCTCCGCGGGTCTCTCGCAGACCGGTGGCGGCTGGGAGGTCAACCTGACCTTCACCTCCACGGGCGCGCAGCAGTTCGCCACGGTCACCGGTCAGCTCGCGCAGAACCCGTCGCCGCAGAACCAGTTCGGCATCGTCCTCGACGGGCTCGTCGAGTCCTCGCCGTACGTCAGCCAGGCGATCCTCGGCGGCAGCGCGGTCATCACCGGCTCCTTCACCGCCGACGAGGCCAAGGCGCTCGCCAACGTCCTCAAGTACGGCTCGCTTCCGGTGTCGCTCGAGGTCTCCTCGGTCGAGCAGGTGTCGCCGACCCTCGGGCAGGACCAGCTCTCCGCGGGTCTGCTCGCCGGAGCGCTCGGACTGCTCCTCGTCGTCATCTACCTGGTCGTCTACTACCGCGCGCTGGGCCTCGTCGCGACCGCGTCGCTGCTCGTGGCTGCGGCGATCACGTACTTCGTGTTCGTCATCCTGAGCCGGCAGCTCGGGCTGGCCCTGTCGCTCGCGGGCGTCGCCGGTGCGATCGTCGCGATCGGAATCACGGCGGACTCGTTCATCGTGTACTTCGAACGCATCCGGGACGAGATCCGGGAGGGCCGCAGCCTCCGGGCGGCCGGCGACGCCGGCTGGATCAGGGCGCGCCGCACGATCCTCGCGGCGGACTTCGTGTCGTTCCTCGCGGCGATCGTCCTGTACTTCCTCTCGGTGGGCAGCGTCCGGGGCTTCGCGTTCACCCTCGGCCTCACGACGATCGTCGACGTCGTCGTCGCCTTCCTGTTCACCCGCCCGCTGGTGTCCATCCTGATGCGCAGCCCGGCCTTCACCTCCGGCAAGGCCTGGACCGGCCTGTCCCCCGACCGCCTCGGGGTCAAGCCCTCGCTCGTCCAGGTCGAGCAGCCGGGCTCGTGGCGCGCTGCCGGCACCGACTCGAAGGAGTCCTGATGTCCCGCATGGGTTCGCTCGCCCACCACCTGTACAGCGGTGAGGTCTCCTACGACTTCGTCGGCAAGCGACGCCGCTGGTACGCCATCTCCGGCATCATCCTGCTGCTCGCACTGATCGGGCTCTTCGGCCGTGGCCTCAACCTCGGCATCGAGTTCAAGGGCGGCTCGGAGTTCACCATCCCCAACACGACCGCCACGGTCGAGGAGGTCCGGGCCTCGGTCCAGCAGGCAGGCATCAAGGACCCGATCGTCACGCAGGTGGGCCAGAGCAACATCCGGGTCCAGACCCTCGCGCTCACGCCGTCGCAGTCGGCTGCGGTCACGATGCAGCTCTCGAAGGACACCGGGGTCGCGCAGGGCGACATCGCCGTGACCCTCGTCGGCCCCAGCTGGGGCGCTGAGATCACCCAGCGGGCCGTGCAGGGGCTCGTGGTCTTCCTCGTGCTCGTGGTGGTGTTCCTGTCGGCGTACTTCGAGTGGAGACTCGCGGTCGCCGCCGTGGTGGCCCTGATCCACGACCTCGTGATCACGATCGGCATCTACGCGCTCACCGGGTTCGAGGTCACGCCGGCCACCGTGATCGGTGTCCTCACGATCCTCGGCTTCTCGCTCTACGACACCGTGGTCGTGTTCGACAAGGTGCGGGAGAACACCCGCGCCATCACCTCGGGCAACCGCGCGACGTACAGCGAGGCCGCGAACCTGGCTCTGAACCAGACCCTGGTCCGTTCCATCAACACCTCGGTCGTGGCTCTGCTCCCGGTCACCGCGATCCTCGTGATCGGCGTCGGGCTCCTCGGCGCCGGCACGCTGAAGGACCTCGCGCTCGCGCTGTTCATCGGCACGGCCGCCGGCACCTACTCGTCGATCTTCATCGCGACGCCGGTCGCCTGCCAACTGCAGGAGCGCCGTCCCGAGATGAAGGCGCTCGCGGCCCGGGTGGCGCAGCGCCGGGCCGGCGGCGGCGACGCGAAGGGTCGCGCGGCACGCAAGTCCGGCTCGAGCGGCACGGCCACCGCCGTCCTCGACGACGTCGAGACCGAGGTCGCCGACGGGTCCGAGGGCCCGATCACGCCCGACGTCCTCGCCCAGCCGGTCGCACCGACCGGGCCCCGGTCGCAGCCCAGGAAGAACCAGACCCGCAGCAAGCGCAAGAAGAGCTGATGCCCGACCGTTCCGGGGAGCTCGACCGGCTCCTCGACGAGCGGATCCGGTCGGTGCCGGACTGGCCGCTGCCCGGGGTGACCTTCCGCGACATCACGCCGCTGCTCGCCGACCCGGCCGGGCTCCCGGCCGTCTGCGCGGGCATCCGGGAGGCGCTCGACCGGTCCGGGGTCGGCTCGATCGACCTCGTTGCCGGAGTGGAGGCCCGCGGCTTCGTCCTCGGTGCCCCGCTCGCCGTCGCTCTCGGCGTCGGCTTCGTGCCCGTGCGCAAGCAGGGCAAGCTGCCCGGCGACGTGCATGCGGAGTCCTACGACCTCGAGTACGGCACCGCCACGCTGGAGGTCCAGGTCGGCGCCTTCGCCGCGGGGCACCGGGTGCTGCTGGTCGACGACGTGCTCGCCACCGGCGGGACCGCGGCCGCGTCGGTCGCGCTGCTTCGATCAGCCGGCGCCGAGGTCGCGGCGTTCGCGGTCCTGCTCGAGCTCGCGGCGCTCGAGGGACGCGCGCTGCTGGGAGACCTCCCGGTCCTCTCGCTGCGCGTGCTCTGACGCCCCGGACGGCCCCTGCTCGACGTTGTCCCTAGACTGAGACGCCACAGCAACCCGCGAGGAGAAGCGTGGCCGAGGACGTCGTAGCCGGGAGGGGCGCCTCCGTGCCCCCCGCCCCGCCTGCGCCGCCTGCGCCGTCGCCCGCCTTCGAGGCGACCAGTCGCCGGTCCCTGCTCCCGCGGATCAGCCCTCGGCGCGGCTCCGCGCGGCAGAGCATGCACCCCGAGCTCGAGCCGTTGCTCCGGACCGTCAAGCAGTTCCACCCGAAGGTCGACGTCAAGGTCCTCGAGCAGGCCTACGAGCGAGCGGCGTACCTCCACCGCGACCAGGTCCGGCGCTCGGGCGACCCGTACATCACCCATCCGCTCGCGGTGGCGACGATCCTGGCCGAGCTCGGCATGACGCCGCCCACCCTGGCGGCCGCGCTGCTCCACGACACGGTCGAGGACACGGAGTACTCACTCGACGCGTTGCGCGAGGACTTCGGCGACGAGGTCGCCGCGCTGGTCGACGGCGTCACGAAGCTCGACAAGGTCAAGTACGGCCAGGCGACGGCCGCGGAGACCGTGCGCAAGATGGTCGTGGCGATGGCGCGCGACATCCGGGTGCTGGTCATCAAGCTCGCCGACCGGCTGCACAACATGCGCACGCTGCGCTGGATGCCGCCGGACAAGCAGGAGCAGAAGGCGCGCGAGACCCTGGAGATCTACGCCCCGCTCGCCCACCGGCTCGGCATGAACACGATGAAGTGGGAGCTCGAGGACCTCTCGTTCGCCACGCTGTATCCCAAGATGTACGACGAGATCGTCCGTCTCGTGGGGACCCGCGCACCGGAGCGCGACCACTACCTCGCCGAGGTCCGCGACATGGTCGAGTCGGACCTGCGCGAGGCCAAGATCAAGGCCACGGTGACCGGGCGTCCGAAGCACTACTACTCCGTCTACCAGAAGATGATCGTGCGCGGCCGCGACTTCGCCGACATCTACGACCTCGTCGGCATCCGCATCCTCGTGGAGTCCGTGCGCGACTGCTACGCCGTGCTCGGCGTGATCCACGCGCGCTGGAATCCCGTCCCGGGTCGGTTCAAGGACTTCATCGCGATGCCCAAGTTCAACATGTACCAGTCCTTGCACACCACCGTGATCGGTCCGACCGGCAAGCCGGTCGAGCTGCAGATCCGCACGATGGACATGCACCGGGCGGCCGAGTACGGCGTCGCCGCGCACTGGCGCTACAAGCAGGGAAACGTCGGCGGCAAGTCCGGACCCGACGACATGGGCTGGCTGCGCCAGCTGCTCGAGTGGCAGCGCGAGACCGACGACCCCGACGACTTCCTCGACGCCCTGCGCTACGACCTCGGTTCGACCGAGGTCTTCGTGTTCACCCCGAAGGGCGACGTCGTGGCGCTGCCGGGCGGCGCGACCCCGGTCGACTTCGCCTACGCCGTGCACACGGAGGTCGGGCACCGCACCGTCGGCGCGCGGGTCAACGGCAAGCTCGTCCCGCTCGAGTCCTCGCTGACCAGTGGCGACGTCGTCGAGATCTTCACCTCGAAGGCGGAGACCGCCGGCCCGAACCGGGACTGGCTCACCTTCGTGAAGAGCCCGCGGGCCCGGTCGAAGATCAAGGCGTGGTTCTCCAAGGAGCGCCGCGAGGAGGCTGTGGAGAGCGGCAAGGAGTCGCTGACCCGGGCGATGCGCAAGGCCGGGCTCCCGCTGCACCGGCTGCTCGCGGGCGGAGCGCTTCAGGCGCTCCTCGCGGACCTGCACTACCCCGACGTCACATCGCTGTACGTCGCCGTGGGCGAGGGCCGGGTGCCCGCGACCAGCGTCGTGCAGCGCATCATGGCCGCGCACGGCGGAGCCGAAGGCGCCACCGAGGACCTCTCGGAGGTCATCAACCCGACCCGCGTCTCGCAGGGCAAGGCCCGTCCGCAGGGCGACCCGGGGATCGTGGTGGACGGCGACGACGACGTCTGGGTCAAGCTCGCCCGCTGCTGCACTCCCGTGCCGGGCGACGAGGTCCTGGGGTTCGTCACGCGTGGGCACGGCGTCTCGGTCCACCGGCTCGACTGCGTCAACGTCGCCTCGCTGCGCCAGGAGCCGGACCGCATCGTGCCGGTCACCTGGGCGCCTAAGGCCACGAGCGTGTTCCTCGTCAACATCCAGGTCGAGGCGCTCGACCGGTCCCGGCTGCTGTCCGACGTCACCCGTGCGCTGTCCGACCAGCACGTCAACATCCTGTCGGCGTCGGTGAGCACCACCCGCGACCGCATCGCCATCAGCCGCTTCACCTTCGAGATGGCCGACGCCGCCCACCTGGGGTCAGTCCTCAAGAGCGTCCGGACCGTCGAAGGCGTCTACGACGTCTACCGCATCTGACCCTCACCCGTGTTGCCCACCTATCTGTCGTTTCCGACCCCGGTCGGGCACGGGGAAACGACAGATAGGTGGGCAACAAGCGGGGGTCAGCCGGAGAACTCCTGGGCTGCCTTCTCGGCGGCGTCGAGCAGCGCCTTCGTGGTGGCGATGCGGCCTTCGAGGTCGGTGGCCTTGCGGGTGTCACCGGCGGCGAGGGCGGCTGCGTGCTGCTTCTCGAGCTTCTCGAGCGAGGAGCTGAACTGCTCGACGGTCGCGCTGGCACGGGCACGGGACTCCGGGTTGGACCGACGCCACTGCTCCTGCTCGCCGGTACGGACGGCGTCCTCGATCTTGCGCAGCCTGCCCTCGATGCGCTCCTTGTCCCCGCGGGGGACGTGCCCGATCTTCTCCCAGCGCTCCTGGATCGAGCGCAGCGTCGTCTTGGCGCCCTTGAGGTCCGAGGGGTCGATCGCCTCGGCCTCGACGAGCAGCGCCTCCTTGGCGGCCAGGTTCTCGGCGAAACCTGCGTCGCGCTGGCCCAGCGCGGCGTTGCGGGCGGCGAAGAAGGCGTCCTGCGCTGCGCGGAAGCGGTTCCACAGCGCCTCCTCGTCGGCCTTGCCGGCGCGGCCTGAGGCCTTCCACCGCGACATGAGGTCGCGGTAGGCGCCCGCCGTGGCGCCCCAGTCCGTGGAGGACTGCAGGCTCTCGGCCTCCGCCACGAGGGCTTCCTTGACCTGCTTGGCCTCGCCGCGCTCGCTGTCGAGCCGGGCGAAGTACTGACGACGGTGCTTGTCGAACTGCGACCGCGCGTGGCTGAACCGCTTCCACAACGCCTGCTCACCGGTGCGGTCGGCGCGAGGCGCGGCCTTCCAGTCGTCGAGAAGCGTCTTGAACCGCTCCCCGGTGGACTTCCACTGGGTCGACTCCGCCAGCGCCTCCGCCTCGGCGACGATGGCCTCGCGGGCTGCGAGCGCGGCCGCCTTGGCGGCGGCGCGGGCCTCCGCCGCTACGGCGCGCTTCTGGACCACGACCGCGTCGAGCGCATCGACCCGCGCGGTCAGCGAACCGAGGTCACCGACCATCGAGGGCGACGCGAGCGACTCGCGCGCCCGCTTGACCACGGCCGCGGCCTGTTCCGGGGTCGCCTTGCCCTCGGCGAGCCGGCGGGTGGCGAGGTCGACCTCGACCGAGAGGTCGTCGTACTTGCGGACGAAGAACGCCAGACCCTCGGTCGGCGTGCCGGCCGCCCACTGGCCGACCGGGTGCTCCGAGCCGTCGGAGAGCCGGACATGGACCGTGCCCTCGTCGTCGACCCGGCCGAAGGTCTCCGAGTCGGTCGGGCGCGGCGGTGCGTCAGGGTCGACCGACGCGACGGGCGCCTCGGCCGCGGCCGACGTCGACGGCGTGGTTGCGACCGGGCGCGGGGGCGCCGGACGCGTGAGACCGGCGAGCGCGGCAGGGGAGGGCCGGGGACCGGCCGGTGCTGCGACGACCTCGGGCTCGGACGCCGCCGGCACGACGGCCTCGGCTGCCGGTGCCTCACTGTCGGGAGCCGCGGCGAGGGGTGCGGCCTCCACCGCCACTGGCTCGCTCGCGGCAGCGAGGACCTCGGGGGCGGCGGCGACCGCCTCGACCGCCTCGGGGTGCGCGGGGGCGGGTTCGACGCTCTCGGGCGCCGCCTCGACGGCCTCGGGCTCCGTGGGCGCGGGCTCGACGGCTTCGGCCACGGGCTCGACGGCTCCGGGTGCGGCTGCCTCGGGCTCGTCGATCTCGGGCGCGGCGGCCCCCGACTCGGCGGACGGGGGAGCGGCCTGCTCGGGCTCGACCGCCTCGGCCTCGACGACCGCGGCCTCGACGACCGCGGCCTCGACGGCCTCGGTGTCGGAGGCCACCGTCTCGGGCACCGCCGCGACGGGGGCCTCGGGCTCGACGACCGCGGGAGCGGCCGGGGCGGCGTCCGGGCCGGAGTCGCTGCTGCTGAGCGTCTCCTCGGGCGCGGGGGCCGTCTGAGACTCCAGAGCGGCCGCCTCGTCGACCGCGGCCTCGCTGGTCGCGGTCGGTGTCGTCGCGACGTGCTCGGCGGTCGGGGCGAGACCGGCGGCCGGTTCGGTCACCTGCGTCGCGGGCACGGCGTCGGGATCAGGGACGTCGGAGGCGCTGGGCGTCGTGTCGGTGCTCATGTCCTGGTTCACTCCTCAGCCGGCCAGCGTGGTGCCGGTCGTGGCCTTCGTGATGACGGTCGTCTGGTTGGGGGCGCCGTCGCCCGTACCACCCTTCACTCCTGCGGCCGCGACCTTCTGCACGACGTCGAGGCCGGACACCACCTTGCCCCAGATCGAGTAGTTCGGCCCGAGAGTTGTGTCCTTGTACACGATGAAGAACTGGCTGCCGCCTGTCCCGGCGCCGGCGTTGGCCATGGCGACCGTGCCCGCCGGGTAGTTGTTGGAGCCCGAACCGGGCAGGTTCTCGTCCGGCAGCTGGTAGCCCGGACCACCCTGGCCGTTGTTGGTCGGGCTGCCGCACTGGAGGACGAAGATGCCCGATGTCGTGAGGCGGAAGCAGTCCGAGTCGGTGTAGTACGCCTGCGAGGCGAGGAACGCCATCGACTGCGTGGTCTTGGGCGCCGCAGCGGCGTCCATCTGGATGACGATGTCGCCGCAGTTGGTCGCGAGCTTCAGGAAGGTGGGCGGCGTCGCCGGCAGCGGCGATCCACCGGGTGCCGACCAGGTCTGGGTCTTGGTCGTCGGCGTCGGCGCTGTGGCGCACGCCTTGGCCGACGTGCTCGCGGAGGCAATGGCCGAGGACGACGCCGAGGGTGACGGGCTGGCCGTCTGGGCCGCGGTCGACGTCGCGCTGGGCGACCCGCTGGGCGACGCGGTCGAGTCGGACCCGCCGCGCGTGCTGAGGACGAGCGCCACCACTGCGACCGCCACCACGGCGAGCCCGGCCACGACCGCGATGATCTGGTTACGGCGCTGACGCTTGGCGTCGCGCGCCGCACGGCGCTGCTGCTGGCGCTCGTACTTCTGCCGCGCGAGCTCGCGCTCGCGCTTGTTGCTGCTCGACACGCCCTGCGTCTCCCGTCGCTCGGGGGCGGCTTCCCGGACCCCGAGCGAAGTGTAGGGAGGAGTACCGAGGCGACCGCCAGTGGGGCGACCGGTAGGCTCGGGCGGTCGGGGTCGATCGCCTCGACGGCCCATCGACCCCCTGCCTGGAGGCGTTCGCCCGTGCTCGTCGTCGGCTTCCCCGCCGGTCCGTGGGGCACGAACTGCTGGATCCTGGCGCCCGGTGCCGGCGAGCAGTGCGTGATCGTCGACCCGGGCAAGGACTCCGCCGCGGGGATCGAGGAGGCCGTCCGGGAGCACGGTCTCGACCCTGTCGCCGTCCTGCTGACCCACGGTCACATCGACCACGTGTGGTCGGTCGTCCCGGTGTGCGGCGCACGCGGCATCCCGGCCTACATCCACCCGGAGGACCGGGGGCTGCTCACCGACCCTGCGGCCGGGCTCAGCGGGCAGACCCGCGACCTGCTCGCGACGATGACCGACGGCGTGCTGTCGACGGGGGAGCCCGACGACCTGCGCGAGCTCGCCGACGGCGTGCACCTCGACCTGGCGGGTCTGTCCTTCGTCGTGGACCACGCCCCCGGCCACACCCGCGGCTCGGTGATGTTCCGCCGCGCTGGGGAGCCGGGCGTGCCGCCGGTGCTGGTGTCCGGCGACGTCTTGTTCGAGGGCTCGATCGGGCGCACGGACCTGCCGGGCGGCGACCACGCCGCCATGCTGCACAGCCTCGGCTCCAAGGTCCTGCCCCTGTCCGACGAGACCGTGGTGCTCCCGGGCCACGGCGACACCACCACGATCGGCCGCGAGCGGTCCTCCAACCCCTACCTCTCCGCGGTTGTCGAGACCCTCTCCGCACCGGGCCGGGGGCTCTGACGTGAGCCGCCCCGCCGCGCTCTCCGGGTTCCCGGAGTGGCTGCCCGCCGAGCGCATCGTCGAGCAGAGCATCCTCGACACCGTGCGCCGGGTGTTCGAGCTGCACGGCTTCTCCTCGCTCGAGACCCGTGCGGTCGAGCCGCTCGAGCAGATGCTGCGCAAGGGCGAGATCGACAAGGAGGTCTACGTCCTGCGCCGCCTGCACGCGGAGGACGACGAGGGCGACAACGGCCTCGCGCTGCACTTCGACCTCACCGTTCCGTTCGCGCGCTACGTCCTGCAGAACGCCGGCCACCTGGACTTCCCGTTCCGCCGCTACCAGATCCAGAAGGCGTGGCGCGGCGAGCGTCCCCAGGAGGGTCGCTACCGCGAGTTCACGCAGGCCGACGTCGACATCGTGGGGCGCGACGTCCTGGCCTTCCACCACGAGGTCGAGGTCGCGCTCGTGATGGCCGAGGTCTTTCGGGCGCTCCCGTGCCCGCCTGCGGTGATCCTCGTCAACAACCGCAAGCTGGCCGAGGGCTTCTTCCTCGGCGCGGGCGCCACCGACGCCGGCGCCGCGCTGCGCGCCATCGACAAGCTCGACAAGATCGGCGCAGCGAAGGTCGCGCAGCTCCTCGTCGCCGAGGCCGGCCTCACGGCCGACGGCGCCCGGCTCTGCCTCGCGCTGGCCTCGATCCGCAGCGAGGACACCTCCTTCGTGGAGGCCGTCCGATCCCTCGGGGTCGAGCACCCGCTGCTCGACGAGGGGCTCGCCGAGCTCGCCGCGGTGGTCGGTGCCGCTCACGCGCGGATGCCGGGGGCGCTGGTCGCCGACCTCAAGATCGCGCGCGGCCTCGACTACTACACCGGCACGGTCTACGAGACCCAGCTCGTCGGCTACGAGAGCTTCGGATCGGTCTGCTCCGGTGGTCGCTACGACGCTCTGGCCAGCGACGGGAAGTCCACCTATCCCGGCGTCGGCATCTCCCTCGGGGTCAGTCGGCTGATGGGCGTGCTGGTCGGGCGCGGTCTCGTGACGGCGAGCCGCTCGGTGCCCACGTGCGTGCTCGTCGCCGTCACGGACGAGGCGACCCGCTCGGAGTCCGAGGCCGTGGCGCAGGCGCTGCGCGGTCGCGGGATCAACACGGAGGTGGCGCCGAAGGCCGACAAGTTCGGCAAGCAGATCCGCTACGCCGACCGCCGGGGGATCCCGTTCGTGTGGTTCCTCGACACCGACGAGGGCCACGCCGTCAAGGACATCCGCAGCGGCGACCAGGTGCCGGCAGATCCCGCGACCTGGAACCCCCCGCCGGAGGACCTCGCACCCCTGGTCCGCCTGTCCAGCCCTCTGAACGAGGAGATCCACCCGTGATCCGCACGCACACCGCCGGCAGCCTCCGGTCGGAGCACGTCGGGCAGACCGTCATCCTGGCCGGCTGGGTCGCACGTCGACGCGACCACGGCGGGGTTGCGTTCCTCGACCTGCGCGACGCCTCCGGCGTCGTGCAGGTGGTCGTGCGCGACCCCGAGGTCGCGCACCCGCTGCGCAACGAGTTCTGCGTCAAGGTCACGGGCGTCGTGTCCGCGCGTCCCGAGGGCAACGCCAACGCCGACCTCCCGACCGGCGACGTCGAGGTCGTGACGACCGATCTCGAGGTGCTCAGCGTCTCCGCGCCGCTGCCATTCCCGATCGACGAGCACGTCGAGGTCGGCGAGGAGGCACGGCTCAAGCACCGCTACCTCGACCTGCGCCGACCCGGGCCGGGCGCTGCGCTGCGGCTGCGCAGCCAGGTGAGCCGCGCGGCCCGCGATGTGCTCTACGCGCACGACTTCGTGGAGATCGAGACGCCCACGCTGACCCGCTCCACGCCTGAGGGGGCGCGTGACTTCCTCGTGCCGGCGCGCCTGCAGCCGGGCAGCTGGTACGCGCTGCCGCAGAGCCCGCAGCTGTTCAAGCAGCTGCTCATGGTCGCCGGCATGGAGCGCTACTTCCAGATCGCACGCTGCTACCGCGACGAGGACTTCCGTGCCGACCGCCAGCCGGAGTTCACCCAGCTCGACATCGAGATGAGCTTCGTCGAGGAGGACGACGTCATCGCCATCGGCGAGGCGGTCGTCTCGGCGGTGTGGCGCCTGATCGGCGACGAGATCTCGACGCCGATCGCCCGGATGACCTACGCCGAGTCGATGGCGCGGTTCGGCAACGACAAGCCGGACCTGCGGTTCGGCAACGAGCTCGTGGAGTGCACCGACTACTTCGCCGACACGCCGTTCCGCGTCTTCCAGTCGCCGTACGTCGGTGCCGTGGTGATGCCGGGGGGCGCGTCGCAGCCGCGCAAGACCCTCGACGCCTGGCAGGACTGGGCCAAGCAGCGCGGCGCGCGCGGGCTGGCGTACGTCCTCGTGGGCGAGGACGGCGAGCTCGGCGGACCCGTCGCGAAGAACCTCAGCGAGTCCGAGCGTGCCGGTCTGGCCCCGCGCGTGGGAGCGGCACCGGGCGACTGCGTGTTCTTCGCCGCCGGCGAGGTCGGGCCCTCCCGGGCGCTGCTGGGCGCCGCGCGGCTCGAGATCGGCAGGCGCTGCGAGCTCATCGACGAGTCGGCGTGGGCGTTCGTGTGGATCGTCGACGCGCCGCTCTTCGAGCCGTCCTCGAAGGCCACCGACAGCGGCGACGTCGCCGTCGGCAGCGGTGCCTGGACCGCGGTGCACCACGCCTTCACCTCGCCGAAGCCGGAGTGGATCGACCGCTTCGAGCAGGACCCGGGCGCGGCCCTCGCCTACGCCTACGACCTCGTGTGCAACGGCAACGAGATCGGTGGCGGGTCGATCCGTATCCACCGGCGCGACGTGCAGCAGCGCGTCTTCGCGATGATGGGGCTCTCGGCCGAGGAGCAGCAGGAGAAGTTCGGCTTCCTGCTCGACGCGTTCGCCTTCGGCCCGCCGCCGCACGGCGGCATCGCGTTCGGCTGGGACCGCATCTGTGCGCTGCTCTCGCGGATGGACTCGATCCGTGAGGTCATCGCGTTCCCGAAGACCGGGGGAGGCTACGACCCGCTCACCGCGGCCCCGGCCCCGATCACCGAGGCGCAGCGCACGGAGGCGGGCGTCGACTTCGTCCCCGAGCCCGAGCCAGAGCCCGACGACGCGGGCTGAGTCAGAGCGGTCCGCTGGTCTGGCCTCGGATGAAGGTGAACCCGAGCGAGTCGTAGACCCGACGGGCCGCGTCGTTGTCGGCGTACATGCCCAGGGTGACGGCGGGCGCACCAGCGCGGAGGCTGTCGGTCGTGACCTGACCGCAGAGCAGCCGAGCGAGTCCTCGGCCGCGCCTCTGCGGGTGCGTGGCGACGTCGTTGAGGTGGTCGGCGCCCGAGCGCGGCCGGGTCACCGCCAGCACGGCGGCCAGGCCGCCGGTGTCCGGCAGCGCGTGCTCCGGGTCCTCGACCCCGGCCCACCGCACGACTCGCGGGTCGCCCGGGCGCAGGGGGGCGTCCGGGGAGGCGAGCTCGAGCAGCGGGGCGATGCGCTGGTCCCCGGCGTCGAGGTCGGTCACGGTGGCGATCGCGTCGTACGCCGTGAGCATCGTCGCCTGATCCGGCGCGGCATCGGTCCACCAGTAGTCCCACTCCCAGGCCTCGGGCGAGCGCAGGACCGCGGGCAGCAGGTCGCGGCCACCACGGCTGACGGTGACGCCGGCGACGGCCTGTTCGGTCCCCACGAGCGGGAGGGCCAGGTCGGCGAGGAGCCCCGCGGCGGCCGCCAGGTGGCGAGGCTCCCGGGGGTCGAGGGCGAGGCCGGTGGCCCAGCGAAGCCCGCTGTGGTGCCGGCCGACCCAGGCGACGGCACCCGACGCGACCAAGATCGACTCGAGGGTCCCCGCGTCGAGATCGAAGCGCACGAACGGGTCGCCGTGGAGGGCGTCGAGCAGGAGACCGTGGAGGCGCTGCTGGTGGGCGTCGGGCGCGGGCGTCACGGACCCACCCTGGCATGGGCGCCACGGCCGACCACCTAGGGTTCTCACCGTGACCGCGAGCCTGTTCGACGAGGGGACCTCCTCGTCGCGCGCGTCGGCGCCGCTCGCCGTCCGCATGCGTCCCCGCACCCTCGACGACCTCGTCGGCCAGCAGCACCTGCTCCTGCCGGGCAGTCCGCTACGGCGCCTCATCAGCGCGGCGCAGGACGGCGGACCGGGCCCGACGAGCGTCATCCTGTGGGGACCGCCGGGCACCGGCAAGACCACGCTCGCGTCGCTCGTGAGCACCTCGACGGGGCGGCGCTTCGTCGAGCTCTCCGCGGTCACGGCAGGCGTGAAGGACGTGCGGGAGGTCATCGAGCGGGCCCGCGACTCCCTCGGGATGCAGGGACTCGGCACCGTGCTGTTCGTCGACGAGGTCCACCGGTTCTCCAAGACGCAGCAGGACGCCCTGCTGCCCGCCGTCGAGAACGGCTGGGTGACCCTGGTCGCGGCCACCACGGAGAACCCGTCCTTCTCGGTCATCTCGCCGCTGCTGTCGCGATCCCTGGTGCTCACGCTGTCGCCCTTGTCCGACGACGACGTCCGTGACCTGATCCGTCGCGCCGTGCACGACCCGCGAGGGCTGAACGGCACCGTCGAGGTCTCGGTCGAGGCGGAGGACCACCTGCTGCGGATCGCGGGAGGCGACGCTCGCCGCGCGCTGACGAGCCTGGAGGCGGCCGCGGGTGCGGCGCTAGACGCGGGCACCCACGTGGTCGACCTGACCGCGGTCGAGCGGGCCGTCGCCCACGCGGCGCCGCGCTACGACCGCGACGGCGACCAGCACTACGACGTCATCAGCGCGTTCATCAAGAGCATGCGCGGGTCGGACGTCGACGCCGCGCTGCACTACCTCGCGCGGATGCTCGAGGCGGGGGAGGACCCGCGCTTCATCGCGCGACGCCTGGTGATCCTCGCGAGCGAGGACATCGGCCTGGCCGACCCCACGGCGCTGCAGACCGCGACCGCTGCCGCCGCCGCGATCGCACTGATCGGACTTCCCGAGGGGCGCCTCACCCTCGCCCAGGCGACCATCGC
>DATCCY010000147.1:0-10070 GCA_036510975.1 Candidatus Nanopelagicales bacterium | reverse complement strand
GCCTCCAGCCAGGCGATCACGCGCGGAGTCGCGAGGACGGGTACGTCGCCGCTGCCGAGGGCCATCGCCGTGTCGGCGTCCGTCACGTCGAACGACACCGCCGCCTCGAGCCCCACGACCACCTGCCCCACGGGGCGACGCGGGAGGTCGCGCCGCCAGCAGCGCAGGACGACCTCCGGGACCGGGATCCAGTCGCGGTCGGGGTCGCGCTCGAAGCCCAGTCGCGCGTAGAGGCGCTGGGCGGCCTCGTTGGACTCGATGACGCACAGCACGAGGCGCTGCGCGCCGTGACCGGCGGCGTTGGCCTCCACGGCCGCCACCAGGGCCTGCGCGACGCCGGTGCCCCACGCGTCGGGCGCGACGGCGAGGAAGCGGAACTCGACCTCGCTGCGGTCGCGGGCCAGCTCGGACTGGGGGCTGCCGAACGGGGTGATGGTCACCGACCCGACGATCCGGCCGTCGCGGACCGCGACCAGAACGGGATGGTCGGGGGCGCGCCCGGCGACGTCGCGCACGTGGGCGCCGTAGCCGCGGTCGTTGTCGAGGATCCCGCCCGCGGTGTACGCCGCCTCCACGAGCGCACCGGTCTCGGCGTACTCCTCGGGGCGGACCGGGCGGATCTCGAGCGGGGCGGAAGGGATGGTTCCGGTCACGGCCCCGATCCTGCCTTGGTAGCGCCGGACCCGGTCGGTCGGGGGGATCCGGTCGGCCGGTGCGGGCCCGACGCCGAGTTCTGCCCCGGCCCGCACGAGCACCGAGCAACCGCTGCGGGCAGGAGCGGGGGACCCACTTCCGGGGTGACCCGCACCCGCGTGACGGCAGCCGCCGCGCACGCCGCGGCGGCTGCGCCCCCGGCCGCCGACGGTCGGGTCTGCCCGGTCGACGACCCCGGTTTCGGGGAGGGCCGCGGCGTGGCGCGCAACGGCCACAGCCACCAGGGGCTCGACCTGGTCAAGGGCGCGGGGGCACCGATCCGCGCGATCGAGGACGGCGTGGTCGTGCGCGAGGGGCGCCAGGCCAACGGCGCTGCGCATCGTCCTGCAGGGCCGCAGCGGGTCGACGTTCTTCCACGGCCACATGTCCCAGGACCTCGTCCACGCCGCGAGCCGGGTGACCCGGGGCGAGGCCATCGGCCTCATGGGCGACTCCGGCAGCCCCGGCGCCGTCCACCTGCACTTCGAGTACTGGAAGTCCGGCGGCGAGAGCGCCGCGGTGAACCCCGCGGCGCTCCTGCACAGCATCTGCTAGATGCCGGTCGTGCTCCTGGGGTAGGCGATCGTCGGGTCGGTGAGCACGTTGACGAGGTAGGGGATGCCGCTGGCGAAGGCGCGGTCGAGGGCAGGCCCGATGTCGCCGGGGCTCGTCACGGTCTCGCCGCCGCCGCCGAGGGCGGTGACGACCTCGTCGTAGCGCGTTCCGGGTCGCAGTTCCGCGGCGACGTCGTAGGAGTACAGGAACTGCATCGGGTGCTTCTCCAGACCCCAGATGCCGTTGTTGCCGACGACCATCACGACCGGCATCCCGTGGCGCACGAGCGTGTCGACGTCCATGAGGGAGAAGCCGGCGGCGCCGTCGCCGAGCAGCAGCACGACCTGGCTCGACGGCCGCGCCACGCGTGCCGCGATCGCGTAGCCCAGACCGGTGCCGAGGCAGCCGTAGGGCCCCGGGTCGAGCCAGCCGCCGGGGCGCTTGGGCTCGACGTACTTGCCGGCGTAGGACACGAAGTCGCCGCCGTCGCCGATCACGACGGCGTCGTCGGCGAGGCGGGGGAGCAGCTCGCCGTAGATCCGCGCGGGGTGGATCGGGTCGCTGTCGTTGCCCAGGTCCGCGGCGTCCTTGGCGACCGCGGAGGCGGCCACCGCGGCGAGGCCCGCCGTCCACTCGGCGTAGGACGGCTTCCGGATGAGGTGCTCGATGCCCTCGCGCAGCGCGTCGAGGGTGAGGGCCAGGTCGCCGACCAGGCCGACGGCCACGGCGGCGTGGCGGGCGAGCTGACTCGAGGCGTCGACGACGTGCACGACCGTCGCGGGAGCGGACCCGTCCTTGCCGCCGAAGACGCCGTAGCCGAGCCGGAAGTCCAGCGGAGTGCCGACCACGAGGATGAGGTCGGCACCGTTGAACGCGGCGCCGCGGGCCCGGGTCGAGAGCAGCGGGTGGCCCGCGGGCACGACCCCGCGCCCCATCCCGTTGGCGATCACAGGCACCCCGGCCGCCTCGACGAACCGCAGGGCCGCCTCCTCCGCGCCGCCGGCCCACACGTCGCCGCCGAGGACGAGCACGGGGTGGCTGGCCTCGGAGAGCAGGCGCACGACCTCGTCGACGTCGTCGGGGTCGGCGCCGACTGGCGTGGCGCGCACCCGCGTCGCGACCGGGACGTCGGCGTAGGAGAAGAGCACGTCCATCGGGACGTCGAGGAACACCGGGCCGCGGTGCGGCGACGCCGCGATCGTGAACGCCTCCGAGACCGCGCTCCCGATCTCGGCGGCGTCGTGCACGGTCTCCGCGTGCTTGGTCACCGGGGCGAGCAGCGGCGGCTGGTCGAGCTCCTGCAGGGCGCCGGTGCCCCAGCGGTTGTCGGGCGAGCGCCCGCCAAGCACGACGAGCGGCGAGCCGTTGAAGTGCGCCGTGGTCACCCCGCTCACGATGTTCGTGACTCCGGGGCCGGCCGTCACGACGGCGAGACCGGGCGTGCGGGTGAGCTTGGCGGTGGCCTCGGCGGCGAAGACAGCGGTCTGCTCGTGACGCACGTCGACGAGCCGCATGGCCGGCGTCCCCGCCTCGACGCCGGCCTTGCCGCCCACCGCCGCGTCGTAGAGCGGGAACACGTGGGCGCCCGACAGGGTGAACATGGTCTCGACGCCGTGCGCGAGGGCTGCCGCCACCGCGTGGGTGCCGCCGTGGCCGTTGAGGGTGGTGGTCTCGTCCGTCATGACCCCGGAACCTACCCGCCGGTAGCCGCCGGCGTCAGCGCGGGCCGACGGCGAGGTCGAGGTCGACGATGTCGGCGACGTGCCGGAAGCCGAGCCGTTCGTAGATGGCGTTGCTCGTCGGGTTCGACGCGTCGGTGTAGAGCATGATCGCGTCGACCCTGGGCAGCAGCGCCTCGACGACGCCCGCGGTCACGGCGCTGCCGTAGCGGCGACCGCGGTGGTCCGGTGGCGTGTAGACCGGCCCGATCCGTGCGACGACCGCGCCCGGCGTCTCCACCACCGAGGCGTGGCCGGCCATCGAGACGGGGACGCCGTCGACCTCCCAGAACCACAGCCGGCCGATGCTGTTCTCCGCCGCCGCCCGGTTGTCGACGACGAAGATGCCGGCCTCGGTCGCGAACTCGTCGAGCCACCGTTCGAGGCGGTCGAGGTCCTGCGCGGTGGCGGCGCGCAGACCACCGGGCACGGGATCCGGGGCGAGGTAGTCCTCGAGGGCGAGGATGCGCTCGCCCATGTGCGGCACCCCGCGACGACCGACGCCGGCGGCCACGTCGTCGGCGAGCTCGACCGGCACGATCGCCCCGTGCACCGGTACGCCGGTAGCCGCAGCCGCCTCGCCGATCGCACGCACGACCTCCGGCGCCCACGGCCCCAGGACCAGCTTGTGCGGCAAGGTCCAGCAAGCGGCGCCGACCACCTCGCCGTCGCCCTCCTCCGCGACGAACCAGAACTCGCGCTCGTAGCGGCGGCCGTCGATCGCGGACAGGGCGATCGAGCCGAGGATGTTGGTGCGCACCGGGTCCGCGGCGCGCAGCGCCTGAGTGGCCTCGAGGAACTCGGCCGGGCCGGCCGCCTGACGAACTCGCATCTCGCACCCCCGTCGATCGAGGCCACGATCGTCGCGCCCCGATGTGCGGCGAGTCGAGCGGATTGCGCTCACTAGGCTCTGGCGCATGGCCCGGTTCGACGACGTCGCGCGCGAGCGCACCGACCTGTCCGAGGCCGACCTCGACCACCTGCGCGCCCTGGTCGCGGACTGGACGCTGCTCTCCGACCTCGCGTTCGCCGACCTCGTGCTGTGGCTGCCCACGTGGCACGGAGGCGGGTTCGTCGCGGCCGACCAGGTCCGCCCCACCACCGGCCCCACGGGGATGTTCGAGGACGTGGTCGGGCAGTACACCGCGCGCGGCCGCCGACCGCTGCTGGACCGCGCCGTGTCCGGGCGCAGCATCGTCGCCGAGCGCGGAGTCACCGGCCCGGCCCCCATCGAGACCATCCCCGTGATCCGCGCGGGTCGCCTGCTCGGCGTGATCGAGCGGCACTCGGCGTTCTCCGGCCGCGACTTCGGGCCTCTCGAGCAGGCCTACCTCGAGGCCGCGGACGAGCTCGCCGTGATGGTCGTCGACGGCACCTTCCCGCCCGCACAGCCATTGGCGCGCACGGGATCCCCGCCGCGCGTCGGCGACGGGCTCGTGCGCGTGGACGTCGACGGGGTCGTCGTCTTCGCGAGTCCCAACGCGCGCTCGGCTTATCACCGCCTCGGCCTGGCGACGGACCTCGTCGGCAGCCACCTCGCCCGGACGAGCGCGAAGCTGGCTCGGCGTCCGGGACCGGTCGACGAGGCGCTCGCCGTGGTGGCGTCGGGCCGGGCCGCGGGAGGTGCCGAGGTCGAGAACTCCGGCGCGGTGGTGACCCTTCGCGGAGTCCCGCTGTCGCGGCAGGGTCGGCACACCGGCGGGCTCGTGCTCGTGCGCGACGCGACCGAGATCCGTCGTCGCGACCGCGCGCTGCTGAGCAAGGACGCGACCATCCGCGAGATCCACCATCGGGTGAAGAACAACCTGCAGACGGTCGCCGCGCTGTTGCGCCTGCAGGCCCGGCGTATCGACAGCCCCGAGGCGCGTGAGGCGCTCGAGGAGGCCGTGCGCCGGGTGGGTGCGATCGCGGTGGTGCACGAGACCCTCGCGCACACCCCGGGGGAGAAGGTCGACGCCGACGAGGTGGCCGACCGGCTCATCGCGCTCGTCCGCGACATGTCGCTCACCTCGCACCACGTGTCGGTGACCCGCACCGGCTCCTTCGGGATCCTCCCGGCCGAGATCGTGACGCCGCTGGCGATGGCCCTCGGCGAGCTGCTCCAGAACGCCGTCGAGCACGGGGGCGGCGCCGACGTCGCGCTGCTGCCGCGGCGCGAGGACAAGAACCTCGTGGTGGACGTGGTCGATCGTGGGCCGGGCATCCCGGAGGGGATCGATCCCTTCGGCACCGGCCGTCTGGGGCTGCAGATCGTGCGCACCCTCATCACCGAGGAGCTCGGCGGCGAGCTCGAGCTCTCGGGCGGTGCCGACGGCCACGGCACGCGGGCCCGGATCAGCCTGCCGCTGCCGGGCTGACCTCGGTTACGACGAAGGGCCGGACCCGCCAGGGGCCCGACCCTTCGTGAGGTGAGTGGTGGTGCGGCTGCTACAGGCCGGCGCGGGCCGCACGGGCGCGCGCGTTGCGACGCTTGAGGGCGCGGCGCTCGTCCTCGGATAGGCCACCCCAGACGCCGGCGTCCTGACCGCTCTCGAGAGCCCAGGCCAGGCACGTGTCGACGACCGGGCAGCGACGGCAGACCGCCTTGGCCTCCTCGATCTGCATCAGCGCGGGGCCGGTGTTGCCGATCGGGAAGAACAGCTCGGGGTCCTCGTCACGACAGGCTGCCTCGTGGCGCCAGTCCATGCGCTTCCTCCTGGTAGCCGGCGCGGTCGCGCCGGATCGTCCGTCCGGGGCCGGGCCGTGCGGCGCCTTGTGAACGCCGTCACGAGCCCGTCTCCGCGCGCACGACTCCGACCCGGAGGTCGGTGGCGGACGCACGGAGATGACGAGGCACCCGGTGAGGGGCCATCGGTCAGTAACGACCCTCACACACGCCTGAGGCGCTGTCCAGGGTTTTCGCTGAGAGACGACTCTGAATGCCGGTGGGCTTGATCACACAGCGTGGCGGAACTCCCTCTCGGCACGCTCACACCAGGACCGACAGAGCCCGCGGGACGGAACGGAACGTGACCGAGGACACGGGGCCGGCGGCGTCGCCGTCGACCTGCAGGGGGGTCGGGCGCGACGCCTCGACGCTCAGCTCGGACTGGTCGTGCAGGCTCAACAGGCCGCCGAAGGGATAGCGGGTCCGGCGGCTCAGGAGCATCCGCCGCACGTGCCCGAGCGTGTGCAGCACCGCGAGGCTCCGCGGGGCGAACAGGTCGAGGCCGGTGTCGAACGACGCACGCGGGCACGGGTCGATCGGGAGCGGGCCGAGGAAGGTCCACGGGGAGGAGTTCTGCACGATCGTGAGGAAGACGCCGTCGACGTCGGGCACGCCGGGACGGCGTACGACGAGGGCGGGCTCGCGTCGCTCGGTGCGCAGGGCGATGTGCCGGACCGCGGTGTGGAAGTAGCGTGCGGGCGTCGCCTCGAGGCCCTGGGCGCGTTGGCGCTCCATCTCCTCGATGATCTCGGCGTCGACCCCGAGGCCGGCGTTGCACAGGAACCACCGGGTGAGCCCGTCGAAGGTGGCGCTGCCGAGCCCGATCGTCCTGGTGCGCTTGTGCTCCAGGGCCTCGATGAGGGCCCCCGTCGCCTCGACCGGGTCCTCCGGGAGGCCGATGCTGCGGGCCACCACGTTGGCGCTGCCGCCGGGGATGGTGCCGAGGACGGGGACGTCGTGCCCCGGCCCGTCGGCGAGCAGCCCGTTGGTCACCTCGTTGACCGTGCCGTCCCCACCGAGGACCAGGACGACGTCCATCGCGTCGCGACGCGCCTGGCGGCCGAGGTCGATGGCGTGACGACGGTGCGTGGTGTCGGCGACCTCGAGGTCGATGGATGAGGCGAGCGCGTGGGCGATGACCTCGCGGGTACGGGCGCTCGTGCTCGTGGCACGGGGGTTGACCACGAGGAGGGCGCGCACAGGACGAGGGTACGACGCGACCGTGGGACCTGCCGGACGCGCGGCGGTGGCTGCGCGGCACGAGGAGGGCGGTCTGGCAGGGTTGCGGCGTGAGCGACGACCGCACCACCACCTCGGCAGCGCGCACCAGGCCACCCATGCTGCTCGCCGCCGTCGGCGTCGCGGTGCTGGAGTGCGCCGCGATCGTGGCCTACACCGCGGGGATCGGGCTCTCCGCGGTGCAGAACCCCGGATCGGTCGCGTCGGCGCCGGTCGAGATCGTCATCTACCTGCTCTTCGCCGTCGGCATCGGCCTCTGCGCCCGGGGTCTGTGGCTGCGCAGGCGAAGCGCACGCACGCCGTTCGGCGTCGCGCAGCTGTTCGGAGCCGTCGTCGGGTGGACGCTGACCTCCGGCGACGGAGACCTCACGCACCGCATCGGCTACGTCGTCCTCGGGGTGTCGGTGGTGGGCATCGCCCTCGTGATCAGCCCGTCGCTCGGGGACGCGCTCGACTCCTGACGAGCGGGTGACGGCCAGGTGACGCCCGGCGCGCTCAGTCCTCGGCGGTCATGCCCTCGCGCAACGTCGCGAGCGACTTCGCGAGCAGCCGGGAGACGTGCATCTGGGAGACGCCGACCTCGTCGGCGATCTCGCTCTGCGTCATGCCGTGGAAGAACCGCAGCGCGAGGATGCGTCGCTCGCGCGACGGGAGAGCGGCGAGCAGCGGCTTGAGCGACTCGCGGTACTCGACCGCCTCGAGGTCGAGGTCGTCGGAGCCGAGCCGGTCGACGAGCGAGGCCGCGCCGTCGCCGTCGTCCCCCCCGACCTGGGCGTCGAGGCTCGTCGTGGAGTAGGCCTGTGCGCCTTCGAGACCCTCGATGACCTCGTCCTCGGAGATGCCGAGATGGGTCGCGAGCTCGGCGACGGTGGGCGCTCGGCCGGACTTCTGCGAGAGCTCCGCGGTGGCCTGCCCGAGGGAGATGCGCAGCTCCTGAAGGCGCCGGGGCACGCGGATGGCCCAGCCCTTGTCGCGGAAGTGCCGCTTGATCTCGCCGACGATGGTCGGCGTCGCATACGTCGAGAACTCGACCCCGCGCTGTGGGTCGAACCGGTCGACGGCCTTGATCAGGCCGATGGTGCCGACCTGCACGAGGTCCTCGAGCGGTTCGCCGCGGTCGCGGAAGCGCCGTGCCAGGAACTGCACCAGCGGCAGGTGGAGCGTGACGAGCTCGTCGCGGGCGCGGCGATGGGCAGGATCGTCCTCGGGCACCGAGGCCATCACCGCGATGAGCTCGCGCTCGCGTCCGCGCTCGGCATCGCCCCAGCGCGAGGAGGTCCGCGGCTCGGGGACGTGGTCGGTCACGGCGTCCTGCACCGGGACCGTGACGGGATCGGTCATGCGTCGACCGGCGCGGCGGCGTTGCGCGACGTGCGCAGCAGCACCGTGAGCTCGGCGGCGTCGACCGTGGCCCGGACGTCGTCGACGAGCGCGGTGAGCACCGCCCAGGCGAACGTGTCGGTCTGCGGCAGGGTCCCCGTCGTGGTCGCAGCCGTCAGCGCGATGTCGAGGCGGCCGTCGTCGTACGGCGTGAACACGCAGGAGATCTCGCTGCCGGGCACCGCCTGCCCGATGAGCAGGCCGGCCACCTCGTCGACGGCGAGGCGGACGTCCTCGAGCCGTTCGACGTCGAAGTCGAGCCGGGCGCAGCAGGCGGTGGCCGTCGTGCGCGCCAGGACGACCCACGCGCTCGACGCCGGGATGCGCAGGCGGATCGAGGTGCTCACGTCCGCGAGGCTAACGCGCCACGGTCGCTGTGCGCCCGCTCTCGGCGCGGCCGGTCACGACTCGGCTCGGTCGGCGAGTGCGGCGAGCGCCTCGCCGGTGACCCGGTGCACCGTCCACTCGTCCATCCCGACCGCCCCGATCCCGCGGTAGAAGCCGAGCGCGTGCTCGTTCCAGTCGAGCACCCACCACTCGAGGCGGCGGTAGCCGCGCTCCTGACAGACCCCCGCGAGCGTCCGCAGCAGGGCCTTCCCGTAGCCGCTGCCGCGCAGCTCGGGCCGGACGTAGAGGTCCTCGAGGTAGATGCCGTGGGTGCCGGTCCAGGTCGATGTGTTGAGGAACCACAGCGCGAAGGCCCCGAGCCCGGTGCCGCGTCCCCCCTCCGGGTGCTCCACCACGTGCGCGTACGCCGCGGGTGCCCCGTTCGGCGTCGTCGCGACAGCTCCGGGTGCCGCCGGCGTACCGCCGAAGAGCAGAGCGGTGAGCTGGTCCTCGGTGGTCTCGACCTCGTCGCGCGATCGCTCGTACTCCGCGAGGTCGCGGATCATCGCGAGTATCTCGGGCACGTCGGTCGGTGTCGCAGGCCGGATTCGTCCGGCGACGGGGCCGTTGCTCATGCCCCCATCTCATCCCAGTGGTGGCTGCGTCCGCACCTGAGACGCTGTCCTCCGGTCGCGGCCGACAGGATCCATCCGCGCAGGTGACCAAGTTCTGGGCACTGGATCTCGGCTGCTGGTGCCGTCCTCGATCGCATCCGGGGGTAAAAGACGGCAGAGGAGCTGCGACGGTTCATCCGCCTTCGCCCCACTGTGTCGATGCCGGTCGCATCGCCGAGGGCTGGAGGAGGACCTTGACGCTGCCTTCAGCGCGGACGTGACCGGAACACCGCCGTTCCGGCTCGGCCGGCCACGGGGCGTGCGTGACCGGCCGGTGGGTGACGCCGAGATGCGTGTGCGGTCGAGCAGCGGCGATGCTCGCCTCCGCTCACGCCCTTGCCCGTAGACCGCGACACCCGGGCTAGAAGGGTTGTGGGTCCTCGGGTGTCGGTGGTTCCGGTTGCACGGGTGGTGGGTGGGTCGATCGGGAGGACCGAGCGGGGCGGGATGTGGATGCTCCGGCCCCAGACGGTGATCCAGGTGCAGGAGCCGTCGGATCGTGAGTCGGTGATGTCGGCGTGGCCGGCGGTCTTGAGCTGGTGGCAGGTGGCGCGCAGTCCGCCGCAGTTGTGGGCGTCGCTCGGGCCCTCGGGGAACTCGAGGGCGTGGTCGAGCTGCATGCGGGACTCGGCCCGGTTCGTGCAGTAGTGGGTGCGGCAGGCACCGTCGCGGGCCAGGACGAACCTGCGGAGCTTGTCGGGCAGGTAGGTGGTGCGGCCGTAGTCGAGGAGGTGGCCGTCGACCGGGTCGGTGACCAGCCGCCGCCACCACGTCGCG
>DATCCY010000146.1:0-41181 GCA_036510975.1 Candidatus Nanopelagicales bacterium | reverse complement strand
CCCGAACGGCGTGAACTCGGACCCGCCGTAGCCGGGCCGGTCGAAGGCGACGAGGCGCACCGCGGTGGACGTGGGCAGTCCGGCGCAGATGTCGATCGTCAGCCGCGAGTCCGGCGTCCCGTGGAAGTACACGATGGTCGGCGCATCGAGCGGTCCGGTGGAGCGGATCCGCACGCGTCGGCCTCCGTCGACCGTCAGGTCCACGTCGGTGGTCATGGCCCGAGTGTGGCAAGAGCAGCGTTCGGCGGGAGCGAAACCCGCGCGGAGTTCTCCTCGCTGCGTCTCAGGACTCGACGCGGAACAGCACGACCGAGCGGCCCGCGACCGGTGTCACGGAGCCGACCGGGTGGGTCGGGCCGCTGGTCGTGGGGCGGGCCTCCCCGGTGTCGAGGAGCCGTCGATAGGTCGAGCCGTACGGCGTCGCCGGCATGGTCACGGGCACGTCGCCGTCGGCCCGGTTGAGCACGAGGAGGAACGCCGAGTCGCGCAGCGGATGGCCGTCCGCGTCGCGGGTGAACAGCTCACCCGACAGCGCCGTGACGAGCGTGCCCGTGGCCGGGTCGTGCCAGTCGGCGTCCGTCATCGGCGTGCCGTCGGGGCGCAGCCACGCGAGGTCGGCCGGGCGGCCGTCGGCCAGGGGGCGACCGTCGAAGAACTCCGTCTGGCGCAGCGTCGGGTGGTTGCGTCGCACGTTGAGCAGGGCCGTCGTCCATCGCACGAGGTCGGCCTGCCACGGCTGCAGGTCCCAGTCGACCCAGGAGAGCTCGTTGTCCTGGTTGTAGGGGTTGTTGTTGCCGCCCTGGCTGCGGCCCATCTCGTCGCCCATGACGAGCATCGGGGTGCCGGTGGACAGCAGCAGGGTCGCGAGCAGCGCCCGCATCGTGCGCAGCCGCGACTCCTCGACCGCAGGGTCGTCCGTCGGTCCTTCGACGCCGTGGTTCCACGAGCGGTTGTTGTCCGTGCCGTCGCGGTTCTCCTCGCCGTTGGCCGTGTTGTGCTTGCGGTCGTAGGACACCAGGTCGCGCAGGGTGAACCCGTCGTGGGCGGTCAGGAAGTTGAGCGACGCCGCGGGGGCCCGGCCGTGGAAGACGTCCTGCGACCCGGTGAGCCGCCAGCCCATCTCGGCCGGCGCCTCCCGCGGGTTCGGCCCGCCGCGCCAGAACGTGCGGACGTCGTCGCGGAAGCTGTCGTTCCACTCGGCCCAGGGGGAGCCGAACATGCCGAGCCGGTAGCCACCGGGTCCGACGTCCCACGGCTCGGCGATGAGCTTCACCTGGCGCAGCACCGGGTCCTGGTGGACCGCGGCCAGGAACGGCGACCGCTCGTCGACGTCCATCCGCTCGCGGGTCAGCGCGGTCGCGAGGTCGAAGCGGAACCCGTCGACGTGCATCTCGGTGACCCAGTAGCGCAGCGAGTCGAGGACCAGGCGCAGGACGTCGAGGTCGCCGACGTCGAGGGTGTTGCCGCACCCGGTGGTGTCGACGTAGGAGCCGCTGTGCGGCGCCAGCTTGTAGTGGTCGCGCTCCCCGAGCCCGCGGAACATCAGCGACGGTCCGTCCGGCCCGCCCTCGGCCGTGTGGTTGTAGACGACGTCGAGGATCACCTCGAGGCCGGCCGCGTGGAGCCCCTTGACCATCTGCTTGAACTCGTCGACCTGGCCGCCGGGTGTCGTCGCCGCGGCGTAGGCGCCGTGGGGGGCGAAGAAGCCGAGGGTGCTGTAGCCCCAGTAGTTCGTGACGCCGCGGTCGGCGAGCTGCGGCTCGGTCACGGCCTGGTGCACAGGGAGCAGCTCGACAGCCGTGACGCCGATCGAGAGCAGGTGCTCCACGGCCGCCGGGTGCGCCAGCCCGGCGTAGGTGCCACGCAGCTCGGTCGGGACCGACGGGTGCTTCGCGGTGAAACCCTTGACGTGCATCTCGTAGACGACCGTCTCGCCCCACGAGGTGGCGGGCGGGACGTCGTCGCCCCAGTCGAAGCTGTCGGACACGACGACGCCGCGGGGGACCAGCCCCGCGGTGTCGCGCGGGTCCGGGACCCCGCCGTCGGCGGGGGAGCCGGGACGCAGCGCGTCGGACCACGTCACACCGCCGTCGATCGCTCGCGCGTAGGGGTCGACGAGCAGCTTGGCCGGGTTGAAGCGCAACCCGTACTCCGGCATCCACGGCCCGTGGGCCCGGAGGCCGTAGCGGGTGCCGAGCTCCACGCCGCGGATGAAGCCGTGGTGGACGCCGTGGCTGCGCGCCTCGAGCGGGACGCGGACCTCCTCGTCGTCGATCCAGAGGCACGCCTCGAGCCGGTCGGCGCTCGGCGCACGCACGGCGACGTTGAGGCCTTCGGGCGTCCAGGTGGCGCCCAGCGGCGACGGAGCTCCGGGCGGGCGCACGACCGAGTCGTACGCCGGTCCGTCGGGTGGCGTCGCCATGCGGTCGGTCCCCTCCTCGGTCGCCGTCCCGGGCGGGAGGCCGGAGGACAGTCTGCCCCCAACCGGCGCAACGCTCATGGCGGGCTGCCCCGTGCCCGCGACGGGTCGCCGTTAGGCTCCGAGCGCGGCTCCGAGGGGAGCCCTGTGCCGGGAGGTCATCGTGAGCGAGTTCGTCGAGTTCGAGGTCCAGGACGGTGTCGGCACGATCAGGCTGGCCCGGCCCCCGATGAACGCGCTGTCCGCCCAGGTGCAGCAGGAGATCCGGGGCGCCGCGCACGAGGCCACGACCCGCCAGGACGTCCGCGCCGTCGTCGTCTACGGCGGCCCGAAGGTCTTCGCGGCGGGCGCCGACGTCAAGGAGATGGTCGCCTGGTCCTACCAGGAGATGGTCGACCGCTCCGCCGCGTTGCAGGCGTCGTTCACCGCTGTGGCCCGCATCCCGAAGCCGACGATCGCCGCCATCACCGGCTACGCCCTCGGCGGAGGCTGCGAGCTCGCGCTCTGCTGCGACCTGCGGGTGGCCGGCGACAACGCACGGCTCGGGCAGCCGGAGATCCTGCTCGGCATCATCCCGGGCGCCGGAGGCACGCAGCGGCTCACCCGGCTCGTCGGGCCGTCGCGGGCCAAGGAGCTCATCTTCACCGGCCGGTTCGTCGACGCCGAGGAGGCGCTGCGGATCGGGCTCGTCGACCGGGTCGTCGCGCCCGACGACGTCTACGCGGAGGCCTTCGCCCTCGCACGGGCGCTCGCCGACGGTCCGGCGTACGCGCTGCGCGCCGCCAAGGAGGCGATCGACCGTGGGCTCGAGGTCGACCTCGACACGGGCCTCGAGATCGAGCGGGTCCAGTTCGCGGCCCTGTTCGCCACGCAGGACCGGATGATCGGCATGCACTCGTTCATCGAGCACGGCCCGGGCAAGGCGGAGTTCGTCAACCGCTGACCGTCGTCCTGCGTGACACACTCCCGCCATGACGACCGAGCAGGTGGCTGAGGCCGCCCACCCGACTGCGGAGCAGGTCGCGGCCGCCCGGCGCGACCCCAAGCTCGCGAACGTGCTCTACCACGACTGGGAAGCCACGACCTACGACGAGAAGTGGGGGATCTCGTACGACGAGCGCTGCATCGACTACGCGCGCGGGCGCTTCGCCCACGTGGCGGGCACGGACGGCTGGCCCTACGCCACCGCGCTCGAGCTCGGCTGCGGGACGGGTTTCTTCCTGCTCAACCTCAAGCAGGCCGGCGTGCTCGACGAGGGCCACGTCACCGACCTCTCGCCCGGGATGGTCGAGGTGGCGGTGCGCAACGGGCGCGGCCTCGGCTTCGAGGTGGAGGGCCGGGTCGCCGACGCCGAGTCGATCCCGTACGACGACGAGTCGTTCGACCTCGTCGTGGGCCACGCCGTCCTGCACCACATCCCGGACCTCGACCTCGCGATGCGCGAGGTCCTGCGGGTGCTCAAGCCGGGTGGCAGGTTCGTGTTCGCGGGCGAGCCGACGCAGAGGGGTGACTGGGTCGCTCGTCGGCTCTCGCGCGCGACGTGGGCGGCCGCGCGGTGGGCCACCCACCTGCCGCCGCTACGCGAGCGGTGGGCCCTGCCGGCGGCCGAGCTCGAGGAGTCCTCGCGCGCCGCGGCCCTCGAGGCGGTGGTCGACATCCACACGTTCGACCCCGACCGTCTCGCGGCGCTGTGCCTGCGCGCGGGGGCGGCCGACGTCCGGACGGTGACCGAGGAGCTCACGGCGTCCTGGTTCGGCTGGCCGGTGCGCACCTTCGAGGCGGCCGTGCGGCCGGGCATGCTCGGGTGGCGCTGGGCGACCTTCGCCTACAAGGGCTGGCTGCGGCTGTCGTGGGTGGACGAGAACGTCCTGTCGCGGGTCGTGCCGGACGAGCTGTTCTACAACGTGTGCGTCACTGGTACCAAGCCGCGGGGAACATCCGCGGGCTGACCAGCGCCGGGCGCTCGTCGGTGCCGGGGGCGTCGTCGGAGTCGGTCATCAGGTCGCCGATCGAGGCGAGCAGGTCGTCGAGGTCGGTGCCGATGTCGAGCGTGTGCGTCATGGCTCCATTCTCCGATGGCTGTATGACGCCCAGATGACATCCAGACGTGCCCTGCGTCACGCCGTGCGGGGCGTTCGTCACGCGAGGCGGCCGACGCTCACCTCCCGATCCGCGTCGATCCGCGGCCGCGCCGTACCCTGGCGCCGTGCTGCTCGAGGCCCTCGGATCCGCCGCGCGCTCCGTGCGCCGGCTGCCGCCGCGCGACCCGCGCCAGGCGAAGTACGTCACGGGCGACTCGCTGCGCTGGCTGTGGCGCAACCGCGCCTTCTCGCCCTGGTACCTGCTCCGCTACTGGCGACTGTTCTGGCTGCGGGTGCTGCGCCCGGACGTCGTCACCGAGGGGATGGTGTTCATCGGCCGGCGCGTGGAGCTCTTCGCCCGGACCGGCTATGCGCGGCTGGTGATCGGGCGCTGGGTGCACATCGGCGCGGAGAACCGGCTGCGCGCGCACGAGGGGACGCTGCGGGTGGGCGACAAGGCGATCTTCGGCCGCGACAACACGATCAACTGCTACCTCGACGTCGAGATCGGGGCCAAGACGATCATGGCCGACTGGGTCTACGTCTGCGACTTCGACCACGTCTACGACGACGTCCACGTGCCCATCAAGGACCAGGGCATCGTGAAGACGCCCGTGCGCATCGGGCCGGACTGCTGGATCGGCACGAAGGTGACCGTGCTGCGCGGGACGACGATCGGGCACGGGTGCGTGCTCGCGGCGCACGCGGTCGTGCGCGGCGACGTGCCGCCCATGTCGGTCGTCGGGGGAGTGCCGGGCAAGGTCCTCAAGGACCGCCGCGAGGTCTACCAGGCCAAGGCCGCGACGCGAGCCGCTCTGGAGGACATCGCCCGCAAGACGGCGCGTGCGGCGGCCGCACCGACCTCGTAGCGTCGCGTCGCGTCGTGCTCGACGTCGTCGCGCGCGCCGGGCCTTGACGCCAGAGCAAGCGTCAGGCTTCACTTACGTAAGTGAGGACTAACACACAGGCCCGGGTGCTCGACGCGCTGGGGGATCCGACCCGGCGCGCGATCCTCGAGCTGCTCCGCGAGAACGGGCCGCTCGCCGCGGGGGAGCTGGCCGCGGGCTTCGAGGTGAGCCGGCCGGCGGTGAGCCAGCACCTGGCGGTGCTGCGCGAGGCCGAGCTCGTCCGGGTCAGGCCCGAGGGCACCAGGCGGGTCTACTCCCTCGACCCCGCCGGCCTGGCGGCGCTGCACGGCTGGGTCGAGGCGTTCTGGAGCGTCGTGCTCACCGACTACGCCGACGAGGTGCGTCGGCGCTCGACACGCGCGAAGGGGTCGTCATGAGCGAGCAGCAGGCTGCGCCACCGGTGCTCGACCCGGTCGTCGTGACCGTCACCGTCCCGTCCGACGCCGCTCTGGCCTTCGAGGTCTTCACCGACGGCCTCGGGTCGTGGTGGCCGATGGCCGGCTTCTCGCTGGGAGCCGAGCGCATCACCGCGGTGGAGGTCGAGGGCCGGGTGGGCGGTCGCATCGACGAGGTCTGGGACGACGGCACGCGCCGCCAGTGGGCGGAGGTCCTCGTGTGGGACCCGCCGCGCGCGCTGGCCCTCGCGTGGAACCCGGGCGGCTACGAGATCGGGCGCGAGCCGACGCGGGTCGACGTCACCTTCACCGAGGACGGCGCGGGATCGACGTCGGTCCGGCTGGTGCACACGGGCTGGGAGGTCTGGGGGGCCGAGGCGCCGGAGACCCGGTCGGGCTACGACGGGGGCTGGGTCGAGGTGCTCGCCGGTTACGTCGCCCGCCTGGGCGGCTGAGGGCGCCGCCTACGATCGAGCCGTGACCCCGTCGACCACGCGTGGACCGGTGCTCGACGCCGAGGTTCCCGCCTACCTGGATGCCCTGGGGCTTCCCGGGCTGGCTGACGTGCACGTGCACTTCCTGCCCGAGCCGGTGCTGGCCAAGGTGTGGGGCTACTTCGACGACGCCGAGGCCCGCTACGGCATGGCCTGGCCCGTGGTCTACAAGGACGACGAGGCGACCCGCCTCGCGACCCTGCGCCGGCTGGGGGTCCGCGCGGTGCCGGCGCTGACCTACGCCCACAAGCCCGGCATGGCCGGGTGGCTCAACGAGTGGTCGCGGGAGTTCGCCGCCAGGGTCCCCGACGCCGTGCACTGCGCGACCCTGTACCCCGAGCACGGCGTGGCCGACTACGTCGCAGCGGCGGTCGACGACGGCGCCCGGCTGATGAAGGTGCACGTGGAGGTCGGAGGCTTCGCGCCGGACGACGACCGCCTCGACGGTGCGTGGGCCGTCCTCGCCGAGCGTCGGGTGCCGATCGTGATGCACTGCGGCTCGGCGCCCGTGCCCGGCGCGCACACGGGTCCCGCGGGGTTGCGCCGCTTGCTCGCGAAGCACCCCGACCTCACCGTGGTGGTGGCGCACCTCGGCATGCCCGAGTACGACGAGTTCGCCGACATCGTGGAGGCGCACGAGCGCGTGCACCTCGACACGACCATGGCGGCCACGGACTTCACGAACCGGTTCGCCCCGATACCGGCGTCGTACGTCGGTCGGCTGGCCCACCTGGGGCATCGCGTCGTCCTCGGATCGGACTTCCCGAACATCCCCTACGCCTACGCCCACCAGATCGAGGCGCTCGCCCGGCTCGGCCTCGGCGATGACTGGATGCGGGACATCCTGTGGCACAACGGTTCCCGGCTGCTCGGCCTCGAGCCGGACGGTGCTCGGTAGCACCGCGCAGCATGGTCGACGTAGGCGGGCCGCTCGGCGTGGCAGTCGTGCGGCCAGGTCCTTGCTCGCGGCTCACGCGCGGCCCCAGAGCTCCTGCGGATCGCGCCCGGGGCGGAAGCCGGTGGCCTCGGCCATCGCGACGGCCGCCGCGAAGCCGTGTGCGAGCAGGGACGGCTCGTGGGCGTCGCTGGCGAAGGTGATCGCGTCCCCGCCCACGTCGTGCCACCAGCGCAGCACCTCCACCGACAGCGGGATGCGGGTGTTCACCTCGAGCGCACGACCGGACCGTGCCAGAGCGCCGAGCACCGCCCGGTAGTCGTCCTCGAACGCGGTGACGTCGTACGCCGGTCCGCCCGTCGGCCAGTAGCGGACCGGGTAGTCGATGTGGGCGAGCACCTCGAAGCCGTCGAAGTCCTCGACCAGGCGCACCGTCTCGGCGAGGTAGTCCCGCACGACGTCCACGGGATCGAGGTCGAGGTAGCGGACGCTGTACTCGACGAAACCGCCGGAGGCCTCGACGGGTGCCGAGTGCACGGAGGCGAGCACGCGCTCGAAGCCTCCGCGGCGCAGGACGTCGCGGACCGGCGCCTCGTGGCGGTGCGGCTCGCCGAGCTCGACGCCCGAGCGGATGCGCAGCGAGGGGAACGACGCCCGGCAGCGCTCCAGCGAGTCGGCGTAGCCCTCGACGTCGAGCGGGGGCGGCGTGAGCCGGTCGCCGTGGACGAGCGGCGCCCACCGTGCCGGCAGGGTCACCCCGGGCGGCAGAACCCACGTGGTGACCTCGAAGTGCTCCGTGAAGGCGATGGAGGGCAGGCCGAGCTCCACCGCGCGGGCGCAGGTCAGCTCCATGGAGCCCGCGTCGGCGTCCCAGGACCACTGGCTGTGCACGTGGTCGTCGGCCGGCAGGGGTCGCGGGACGTGGTCGCCGGCGGCGGGGCTGCCGCCCGGTTCATCGCAGGAGGCGTGTTCTGTCACTGCCCCAGCATGGTGGGCGCAGGCAGGGAAGGGGACCGTGCCCCCACCCGGCGCAGACCGAGCCGGGTCAGGTCGCGTCGCGCAGCAGGTTGCCGTCGCGGACGGCCATGCGCAGCTCCGGGCGCGTGCCCTGCCCGGCGAGCAGCGCACGCTCCTCGCGGACCGCGCGCTCGTAGGCCGTCACTGTCGTCGCCGCAATCGCCGGCCACGCGTAGTCGCGGGAGAGCACCTCGCGCGCCTCGCGCACGACGCGTCGGGCCAGGACCTCGTCGCGGAGCATCGCTGTCACGGCGTCGGCGAGGGCCGGCGCGTCGAGCGCCGGGAAGGTCAGCCCTGTCTCGCCGTTCACCACGATCTCGGCCAGGCCGCCGGTGTCGGACGCGACGAGCGGCGTCCCGAGCGCGGCAGCCTCGAGCGCCACGAGCCCGAACGGCTCGTAGACCGACGGCACGACCACGACGTCGGCCGCCGCCGCCGCGGACCGAAGCCCGGCCTCGGTGCGCCACCCGGCGAAGTGCACCGACCTGGACACGCGCAGCCGGCGGGCGAGATCCTCCAGCGGCTCGAGCTGCGAGCCCCTTCCCACGACCACCAGCCGCAGCCCGGGGAACCTTCGACGCAGGCGCGGCATCGCCTCGACGAGGGTGTGCACGCCCTTCTCCCACTCCAGCCGGCCCGCGAACAGCACCATCGGGCCGTCGGCCGCGAGTTCGGTGCGCGCCGCGGCGACATCGTCGTCGGTCGTCGTCCACTCGCCGATGTCGATGCCGTTCGGGATGACGTCGACCTTGTCCGCCGGGAGCTCGAAGAGGCGCGTCACCTCCCAGCGCATGTGCTGCGAGCAGGTGATGACGCGTCGCGCCTCGAACGTCAACCACCACTCGGTCGTGTGGATCGCTGTGCTGAGGTCGTTGGGCAGCCAGCCCTGGTGGCGGCCCGCCTCGGTGGCGTGCATCGTGGCGACCAGGGCGACGCCGTACTCCTGGCGCAGCGCGGCCCCCGTGTGCGCGACGACCCAGTCGTGCGCGTGCAGGACGTCGGGGGTCCAGGTGCGACCCAGGCGCATGCCCGCACGGACGAAGGCGTGGTTGAGGGAGAGCACCCAGGCCAGCAGCTCGGACATCGGGATCGACGACGGGTCGTGCGGCACCCGCAGCACGCGCACGCCGCTGACCGTCTCGTCGAGCGCGACGGACGGGTCGCCCGGGTGCTGCGTGAGCACGACGACGTCGTGTCCCGCGGCAGCCTGCGTCTCGGCGAGCGCGTGCACGTGACGGCCGAGGCCTCCGTAGACGAGAGGCGGGTACTCCCAGGACAGGTGCAGGATCCGCATGTCAGCCACCCGCCGCAAGCAGACGGGCGTCGAGGTGGCCGAAGGGATGGTCCGTGCGCTGCAGGCGCATCGCGAGGGCGTGGGCGGCCGCACCATCGCCGCGCTCGACGAGGTCGGCGAGCAGACGTGCCTCGCGGTGGTGACGGTCGTGCCGGTCGTGGGCGTAGCCGGCCGCGGAGTCCTTCGTCACCATGAACGCCCAGTCGCTGGACAGCGCGAGCAGGGTGGAGCGCACGAGCTGGTCGCGGACCGGGTCGCGGTCCGGCGTTGCGACGGCGAGCACCTTCGACACGCGGTCGCGCAGCCGCTCGTTGTCGTCGACGAGGTCGGCCACGGCCTCGCCGTCCCACACCCGCCAGTCCTTGCCCGAGCCCCACGAGCCTGCGCCGAGCTCGCGCGCCTCGCCGACGTGCCCTGCCTCGACCGCTCCGTCGAGGGTGGTCACGCGCACACCCGCCTCGGGAAGCGCGCGCAGCACCGCCTCGAGCCACTGCGGACCCTCGTACCACCAGTGCCCGAACAGCTCCGTGTCGTACGCCGCGACCACGAGACCGGGGCGTCCCTCGCGCTGCTCGGCGAGGTCGACGAGCCGTCTGCGTACGACGTCGACGAAGTCCGCTGCGTCGTGGGCGACCGCCTCCGCGGCTCGGTGCGGGTCGTAGCGCGCCTTCTCCTGCGAGGGCGTCGTGGTGCCGGTGACCCGTGCCGGCCGGAAGCCCGAGACGTGGTCGAAGGTGTGGAAGTCGCGGTACCAGCGGCCGCCCGGGTAGCCCTTGCGCGGCGACCAGACCCGGTAGGTGACGTCGAGGTCGCGGGCGAATGCGAGCACGTCGCTGTCTCCGACCGGCACGGCCTCGGCCGTCGTCCCGCCCGCGCCCTGAAGGGTGGGGCCGTCGACGAGGAAGCGGCGCACGCCGAGGTCGGCGTAGTCCTGCTCGAGCCCGGGCCGATAGCCGCACTCGGGTGCCCAGATGCCCTCGGGGCGCGAGCCGAGCCGCAGGGCGGCGTCGTCGAGCCCCGTGCGCAGGGCGAACCGCAGCCACGGCTCGTCGAGCAGCGGCTGGAAGGGATGCGTGGCGGGACCGCCGA
The DNA here is from genome assembly GCA_036510975.1 of Candidatus Nanopelagicales bacterium. Classification (GTDB taxonomy): domain Bacteria; phylum Actinomycetota; class Actinomycetes; order S36-B12; family CAIYMF01; genus Longivirga. The sequence goes on along the minus strand of DATCCY010000146.1, from coordinate 30,589 downwards.
GCAGCTCGACGACGCCCGAGTCGACGAGCGGTCGCAGCACCGGCGACATTCCGCCGGACCACGGGCCGTCCAGCGCCTCGAGCGCGCGCTGCGACGCGACGAACTCACGCGAGCCGAGCTCACGCAGCGCCGGGTCGCGGTGGGTGGCGAGACCCTCGGCCCGCACCTGCCAGAAGCCGAGCCAGGTCTGCAGCTCGCGCCGGCAGTACGGGTCGTCGAGCTGGGCGGCCAGCACCGGCGTGAGGCCCAGCGTCAGCAGGTCCGTGCGGCCCTCGGAGGCGAGCCGTTCGAGCACGTCGATCACCGGGAGGTAGCTCGTGGCCCACGCCTGGTGCAGCCACTCCTCGCCGACGGGCCACGCGCCGTGGTGGGCGAGCCACGGGAGGTGGGTGTGCAGGACCAGGCAGAACGTGCCGACCGGCCGGTTCGTCGTCGTGCCGGTCACGGTGCCACCGCCACGGCCAGCAGGTCCTGCGCGCCGTCGGCGTCACCGACGACGAAGTCCTCGACGGTCACTGTCGCGACGAACTCCGCGAGCTGCCGTGCACGCAACTGGTGGTGCTCCCCTTTCCCGGCACCGGAGACAGCCGCACCACCAGTGGCCTCCGGCTCCAGGGCCGCGGCGACCTGGGCCTGGACGAGGCCGGTGCCCTGGGCGGCCTCCCACTCCGCGATGCGGGTGCCGTGGTGCAGACCGCGCACGTCGACGCCGGTGAGCTCGGCCTGCGCGAGCAGGTCGTGCAGCTGCTCGGCGTCGAGCTCCTCGACGTGGAAGGGGTTCGTCGGCTTCTCGCCACGGCGCAGACCGGGGGAGAAGACCGGCCGGTTGGGGGTGGTCACCACCAGCAGGCCGTCCGGCCGCAGGATCCTGGCGCAGTCGCGCAGGAACGCGCGAAGGTCCCAGAGGTGCTCCACGACCTGGAGGCTCACCAGCACGTCGGCAGAGGCATGCGCGAGCGGCATTGCGGCGAGGTTGGCCCGTGCCGTCGTCACGCCGGCGTACGTCGTGCCCGCGTGCGCCACGGATGCCGCGTCGTACTCGAGCGCCACGACGAGCCGCGCGCCGGCACCCCGCAGCAGGTCGGCGCCGTAGCCCTCGCCGCTGCCGGCCTCCACCACGACCGCGTCGCGCAGGCGCTGGGCGTGGCAGCGGACGATCCAGCGATAGGCCGCCTCGTGCCGCGCGAACCAGTACTCCTCACCGGGGACACCGGGCAGGGTGCGCTCGCCGGTCAGGGGGAGGGGGTGGCTCACGGCCAGGAGCCTAGGTGCCGTCGTGCACCGTTCCGCGGTCGCGCTCCCGGTTCCTGTCCGCGACCCGACACTCGCCGGGGGCCCGATCGTCGGTCCCCGGGGGGAGGATGGCCATGTGAGCCAACCGGAGTACGCCCGCGGCCCGCGTGCGCTGTGGGACGCCGAGGCGGCGACGTTCGACGACGAGCCGCACCACTCCCTCGTCGACCCGCTCATGCGCAGCGTCTGGTGGGACGTCCTGGAACCCGTCATGCCGCCGCCGCCCGCGCGGGTCGCGGACCTCGGCTGCGGAACGGGGTCGCTGTCGGTGCTGCTCGCCGAGCGCGGGCACTCGGTCGTCGGGGTCGACGTCTCGCCGCGCATGCTCGACCGCGCCCGGTCGAAGGCGGCGGCGATCGGTGTCGTGGCCACGTTCGTGGTCGGTGACGCAGCGGACCCGCCGATCAGCGACGTCGACGTCATCGTCACGCGACACGTCGTGTGGGCCCTCACCGACGTCCGCGTGGCGCTCGACCGCTGGTTCTCGCTGCTGTCGCCGGGCGGTCGCCTGGTGCTCGTGGAGGGTCGCTGGAGCACGGGTGCCGGCATCGAGTCCGCCGAGCTGGTCCCGCTCGTGGAGCGCCCTGGGGTCACGGTCGAGGTCACCGCGCTCGACGATCCCGCGCTGTGGGGCCACCCGCTCGTCGACTCCCGCTACGTCCTCGTCGCGAGCACCTGAACCCGGCCTGACACGATGGGGGCCGCGCCGAGGTCCACGACCGCGACGCGTCCTGTCCCCGAACGCAAAGCAGGCACCCGCGACCTCCGCACTCGAGATCGCCCACGCCTACATCGCGGCCCTGCGCGCGTCGCACGACCGGGTGACCTCCCTCGTGTCCGACCTCGACGTCGCCGGGATCGAGGCGCCGTCCTACGACAGCGAGTGGTCGATCGGTCAGGTGCTCTCGCACCTGGGCAGCCAGGCGCAGATCTTCGAGCTCTTCCTGGAGGCCGGGCTCGGTGAGCACCCGGTGCCGGGCAACGAGATCTTCCCGCCGATCTGGGACGTCTGGAACGCGAAGTCGCCGCTCGAGTCGCGTCAGGACTGCCTCGCGGCCTACGACGTCGAGGTCGCCAAGTACGAAGCGCTCGACGACGCCACGATCGAGGCGTTCCGCATCTCCATGTTCGGCATGGACCTCGATCTCACCGGGCTCCTGCGGATGCGGCTCGGCGAGCACGCCGTCCACGCCTGGGACATCGCCGTCGCGCTCGACCCGAGCGCCACCGTGCGGTCCGACGCCGTCGACCTGCTGCTCGACGGACTCGGGTCCACCGCCGCCCGGGGCGGCAAGCCCCAGGGCGAGTCCTTCAGCGTGCGCGTCGGCACGACCGAGCCCCAGCGCGACCTCGTCGTGGTCGTGGGCGACGCCGTGTCGATCGTGCCGGCCGAGGCCGACGACTCCTACGACGGCTCCGTCGACCTCCCGGCTGAGGCGTTCCTCCGTCTGGTGTACGGCCGCCTCGACCCCGACCACTCACCGGCGTACGCCGAGTCCGGCTCCCGCGGGGTCGCCGACCTGCGCTCGGTGTTCCCCGGCTTCTGACCAGGGGACCGCGGTGCCGACCCCCGGTCGACCCCCGGGTTACCCGCGGGTAACATGCGTTGTCGGAGCCTGGTAGGACCCGCTCGACGCCCGGGGAGCGCGCTCCAGCATGATGGACGGGCGAGCCATGTCGGTGTGGGGACGGATGTCCCACGAGCCAAGGAGGTCGGTCCCCGACCATGAAGATCGTCGTACTGGTGAAGCATGTCCCGGACGCTGCGAGCGACCGGTCATTCGCCGCTGATCTCACGGTGGACCGCGCTGCGGTCGACGGGCGCTTGTCCGAGCTGGACGAGTACGCCGTCGAGCAGGCGCTGCAGCTGGTGGAGAAGGCCGGCGAGGGCGAGATCACGTTCCTCACGATGGGGCCCGAGGTCGCCGGCGAGGCGCTGCGCAAGGCGCTGAGCATGGGTGGTGACGCGGGTGTCCACGTGGTCGACGACGGGCTGCACGGCTCGGACGCGCTGGCGACGAGCCTGGTGCTCGCCGAGGCGTTGAAGAAGCTGGAGTGGGACCTCGTGGTCTGCGGGATGTCCTCGACGGACGCGTGGATGGGCGTGGTGCCGACGATGCTCTCGGAGCGTCTGGGCGTCCCGGGGCTGACACTGGCCGGCGAGCTGTCGGTGGAGGGCACTACGGTGACGATCCGCCGTGACGGCGACGACGCCTCGACCACGGTGACGGGGTCGCTGCCGGCCGTGGTGAGCGTGACGGACCAGACCGGTGAGGCGCGTTACCCGTCGTTCAAGGGGATCATGGCGGCGAAGAAGAAGCCGGTGACGACCTGGACGCTGGCCGATCTCGGGATCGACGCCGCCTCGGTGGGTCTGGGCGGGGCGTGGTCCGCGGTCGAGTCCGCGACGAAGCGTCCGCCGCGTGCGCACGGCGTCGTGGTGACCGACGAGGGTGACGGCGGCGTGAAGCTCGCCGAGTTCCTCGCGACCGGCAAGTTCATCTGACAGCGGCCCAGAGAAGAGACAGAGCGAACATGGCTGAGATCCTGGTTCTGGTCGACCACGTCGACGGCGCGGTGCGCAAGCCGACCCTCGAGCTGCTCACGATCGCTCGTCGCCTCGGCGAGCCGTCCGCGGTGTTCCTCGGGGCGGGTGTCGCCAACGCGACCGAGACGCTGGGCAGGTACGGCGCGGCGAAGGTCTACGTCGTCGATGCCCCCGAGATCGAGGGCTTCCTCGTCGCTCCGAAGGCCGAGGCCCTCGCGGCGGTGGCCGCGCAGGCGAGCCCGGGCGCGATCCTGGTGACATCACACGCGGAGGGCAAGGAGATCGCCGCCCGCGTCGCGGTCAAGCTCGGGTCGGGCATCCTCACCGATGCCGTCGATGTGGACGCGAACGGTGCGGCCTCGCAGTCGGTGTTCGCCGGCTCGTTCCTCGTCACGGCGAAGGTCACCCACGGTGTGCCCGTGATCGCGGTGAAGCCGAACGCGGCCGCGCCCGAGGAGGCCCCCGCGACCGCCGCGGTCGAGAACGTGACCGTGTCCTTCTCCGACGCCGCGAAGGGCGCTGCGATCACCTCGGTCGCGCCGCGCGCGAAGTCGGGTCGCCCCGAGCTGACCGAGGCCGCGATCGTGGTCTCCGGCGGTCGCGGGGTCGGTGGTCCGGAGGGCTTCGCCGTGATCGAGGCCCTCGCGGACTCCCTCGGCGCCGCGGTCGGCGCCTCGCGCGCCGCCACCGACGCGGGGTGGTACCCGCACGCGTTCCAGGTCGGGCAGACCGGCAAGACCGTGTCCCCGCAGCTCTACATCGCCAACGGCATCAGCGGTGCGATCCAGCACCGCGCCGGCATGCAGACCTCGAAGACCATCGTCGCGGTCAACAAGGACGCCGAGGCACCCATCTTCGAGCTCGCCGACTACGGCGTCGTCGGGGACCTCTTCAACGTCGTCCCCCAGCTCACCGACGAGATCGCCAAGCGCAAGGCCTGATCCGGCCGGCTCACGAGCACGCCGAGGGGCGGTCCGCGGATCTCCGCGGGCCGCCCTGCTCACCTAGACTCACGTCCGTGCCTTCGCCCTCCGTCTACCTCGACCACGCGGCGACCTCGCCGATGCGTCCCGAGGCCCTCGCGGCGATGACGGCCGAGCTCGGCACGGTCGGCAACCCCTCCTCGCTGCACTCCTCCGGTCGCCGGGCGCGCCGAGTCGTCGAGGAGTCCCGCGAGGCGATCGCCGCGGTGCTCGGCGTCTCGGCCGGAGACGTCGTGTTCACCTCCGGCGGCACCGAGGCGGACAACCTCGCGGTCAAGGGCCTCTACCGCGCACGTCGGGCGGCCGACGGCCGACGCACCCGCGTGCTCGCCTCGTCAGTGGAGCACCACGCCGTGCTCGACCCCGTGGAGCACCTCGGAGCGGCCGAGGGGGCGGAGGTCGAGTGGCTCGAGGTGGACCACGTCGGCCGCCTGCGCACCGACCTGCTCGAGAAGCGCCTCCTCGGCGACCCGTCGTCGGTCGCGCTCGTCACAGTGATGTGGGCGAACAACGAGGTGGGGACGACGCAGCCGATCGCCGAGGTGGCGGCGTTGTGCGCGGAGCACGGCGTACCGCTGCACACCGACGCGGTGCAGGCGCTCGGAGCGCTCGAGGTCGATGCCTCCACCGTCGACTCGTTGGCGGTGTCGGCGCACAAGGTCGGCGGACCGCACGGGGTCGGTGCCCTCGTCCTGCGGCGCGGTCTCGCTCTCGAGCCGCTGCTGCACGGCGGCGGTCAGGAGCGCGACGTGCGCTCGGGGACGCTCGACGCGCCGTCGATCGCCGGCTTCGCGGCGGCGGTGCTCGCCTCCGAGGCCGACCGAGCCGTCCGTACCGCGCGCGTGCGCCGGCTGCGCGACGACCTGGTGGCCCGTGTGAGCGCTGCGATCGACGGGGTCACCCGCAACGGTGACCCGGTCGACAACCTCCCGGGCATCGCGCACCTGTCGTTCGACGGCTGCGCCGGCGACGCGCTCCTGCTGCTCCTCGACGCTGCCGGCGTGGAGTGCTCGCGCGGGTCCGCCTGCTCCGCCGGCGTGCCGCGACCGAGCCACGTGCTGCTCGCGATGGGCCTCGATCCCTCGACCGCCATGAGCTCGCTGCGGTTCTCCCTCGGCCACACCTCCCGGGCGTCCGACGTCGACCGGCTCCTCGAGGTGCTCCCGGGGGCGGTGGCACGGGCCCGCCGCGCCGGACCGTCGCGATGATGGCCCGTCGATGAAGGTCGTCGCGGCGCTCTCCGGCGGCGTCGACTCCGCCGTGGCCGCCGCGCGCGCGGTCGAGGCCGGCCACGACGTCACCGGCATCCACCTGGCGCTCGCCCGCTCGCCGCAGAGCCATCGCACCGGCGCCCGCGGCTGCTGCACCCTCGAGGACGCCCGTGACGCCCGTCGCGTGGCGGACGTCCTGGGCATCCCGTTCTACGTCTGGGACCTCTCCGAGCGCTTCGCCGAGGACGTCATCGACGACTTCGTCGAGGAGTACGCCGCCGGCCGCACGCCGAACCCGTGCCTGCGGTGCAACGAGAGGATCAAGTTCACCGCCGTCCTCGACCGCTCGCTGGCCCTCGGCTTCGACGCGATCGCCACGGGTCACTACGCCCGCATCGTCGAGGGCCCGCACGGTCGCGAGCTGCACCGCGCGGTCGACCCGGCGAAGGACCAGTCCTACGTGCTCGGCGTCCTCGACCGCGACCAGCTCGCCGGCGCGATGTTCCCGCTCGGCGGCACGCGCAAGAGCGAGGTGCGCGAGGAGGCCGCGCGACGCGGTCTCCTCGTCGCCGACAAGCCCGACAGCCACGACATCTGCTTCGTGCCCGAGGGCGACACCGGTGCCTGGCTGCGCGACCGGATCGGCGCGGCCCCCGGTGACATCGTCGACGCCGAGTCGGGCGAGACCCTCGGCCACCACGACGGAGCGTTCGCCTTCACGGTCGGCCAGCGTCGCGGCCTCGGCATCGGCACGCCGACGCCCGAGGGCGCGCGTCGCTACGTGGTCGGCGTCGACACCGGCTCCTCGACCGTGCTGGTCGGCCCGCCCGTGCTGCTCGAGGTCGACACGGTGGTCGGCGACCGCCCGCGGTGGTGCGGACCGGCCCTCGACGTGCCGCTCGAGGGTCAGGTGCAGCTGCGCGCCCACGGCGACCCCGTCGACGCCGTCGTCGAGGTGACGACCCACGGACCTGGCACGGCCGGCGAGCCGGGCGCTGCGGCAGAGCCCGGGACGACGCAGGTCGTCGCCCATCTGCGCGAGCGGGTCCGCGGCGTCGCCCCCGGCCAGGCGATGGTCGTCTACGACGGCACGAGGGTCGTCGGCAGCGTGACCATCACCAGGTCCACCCGAGCCTGACGCACGCCGAGATGTGTCACCACCGCGCGGCACAGCGCGCGCTCACCACACATCTCGGGTCAGCGGACGAGCAGCTCGTCGAGCTGCTCGTAGCCCTCGGTGATGCCCTTTTCCATGCCGCTGCGCACGAAGGCGTCGCGGTCCTCGAAGGAGTCGACGAGCGAGGTCGACTCCACGCGGGTGCGACCGTCCCCGAGGTCGACGAGCGTCAGCGTCTCGAGCGCGACCTGGTCGGGCATGCCCTCCCAGGTGAAGGTCTGCACGAGACGCTCGGCGGGCCGCGCCTGGTGGAAACTGCCGTGGAACCACTGGACGTCGTCGCCGTTGCGCATGCCGTAGCGGTAGGCGCCACCGGTCACGCAGTCGTAGGTCTCGATCTCCATCGTCCGGTCGCGCGGCCCGAGCCACTGCGCGACGAGCTGCGGATCGGTCCACGCGAGGTAGACCATCGCGGGCGGCGCGTCGAACTCGCGGGTGATGCGCACGAGCGGCACGCGGTCGTCGAGCTCGATGCGGGTCTCATGGTCGCTCATGTCGTTCCTCCGGTACGTCGGCGCCGCGGGGCGGCAGGGGCGGGGCGTGTCGCGACGGGCAGGGGCTCGGCGGACGAGTCGTGGCCGGGTGAGGGGTCCTCGCGCATGGCGGCGAGGACGGTGTCGAGGCGCGCGAAACGCTCCTCCGCCTGGCGGCGGTAGCGCTCGATCCAGGCGGTCATGAGGTCGAGCACCTGCGCCTCGAGGTGGACCGGACGGCGCTGCGCCTCGCGGCGACGCGACACCAGTCCGGCGTCCTCGAGCACCCGCAGGTGCTTGGACACGGCCTGAAGCGAGACGTCGTAGGGCTCGGCGAGCTCGGTCGGCGTGGCGTCGGCGAGCGTGAGCCGCGCGACCAGGTCGCGACGCGTCGGGTCGGCCAGCGCCGAGAAGACGCGGGAGAGCGGGTCGGTCGGCACGGCTCCTCCTCAACCGAATGGTTGATCAAGGGTGCCGGACCGGAGTCCCATTGTCAACCATCTGGTTGACAACGATTACAGATCCCCGTCCGGCCGCGCCGGTGTCAGTTCGGCGCGCCCCGGCGCGTGCTCGCGGCGATGCGGGCTTCGAGGCCGCCCCACACGTCATAGGCGGTGGGGGTGCGCCAGCCGAAGCGCTGGGAACCGGCACGCAGGGACGCCGCGCCGACGATGGTCACGAGCTGGGCGACGTCGAGCCCCACGCCGGCCAGCACGAGGAGCACGAACGCCACGGCCGCAGGGATCGCGGCCGCGACGTACCACTCGCCCGGGCGCACGGCCGAGGGGACCTCGTGGCAGAGCAGGTCGCGCAGCAGCCCGCCACCGGTCGCCGTGATGACACCGAGGAACGCCGCCGACACGGAGGACAGGTCGACCACGAGGGCGCGCTCGGCGCCGATGACCACCCAGACGCCGATGAGCAGGGTGTCGACCACGCCGATGACGGGCAGGGCGGCGCGCACGAGCCGCGCGAACAGCAGGCCGACGACCGACGCGAGCGTCGCGATCGCGAGGTAGGACGGACTGCGCAGGAAGATCGGTGCGCCCTGCTGCAGCAGGACGTCACGGATCGCACCTCCGCCAATCGCGCAGATCAGCGCGAGGGTGAACACGCCGACCGTGTCGAGGCCCTTGCGGGTCGCGTGGAGAGCGCCGGAGAGCGCGCCGAACGCGACTGCACCCATCTCCACGGCGTAGGGGAGCGCGACGACGGTGTAGACCGGGGTGCTCATCGGCCGCCGTCCTCGGTGCGGGCCCAGATCGACCAGACGCGTTCGCTGATGTCGCTCGCCGCGCTCGTGCGCCACTCCAGTCGGACGGCGAGCAGGCGGACGGCGAAGACGACGACCATCGCCAGGATCTGCGACTGACCGGACGGGAGCGAGGTCCAGGTCTCGAGCAGGACGAACGTGAGAGCGCCGAAGAAGGCCGCGGCCGCGGTGAAGACGCCGGGGCGCAGCACGCGCGGCGCGTCGCCGGCGAGCAGGTCGCGCAGGACGAGACCGCCGACCGCGGTCACGGTCCCGATGAACACCGCGGCGATCGGCGGGAGGCTGATGCCCAGGGCGGAGTCGGCACCGACCGTGCAGAAGAAGCCGAGCGCCACGGCGTCGAGGACGAGGATGACGCCCTCGAGCCGGTCGACGAGCCCCGCGAAGAAGAAGCCGGCGACGGCGGCAGCTGTCGCCACGAGCAGGTAGCGGCCGTCGAGCAGGACGATGGAGGTCCCGGTCTGGAGCAGCGTGTCGCGCAGCAGCAGACCGCCGAGTCCCTCGGCCACCGCGAGGAGCAGCACGCCGACGACGTCGAACCCGCGCTTGGCGGCGTAGACCGCACCGCTCGTCGCGCCGACGCCGGCCGCAGCGAGTTGCGTCCAGGCGGGCAGCGCGAGGGGGAGCCCGTCGATGACGGTCGCCAGCGTGCCGATGCCCACGATCGCGACCCTAGGCCCGCCGGGGTGCTCCGGTGCCGGCCGAAGGGCGAACAACTAGCCTGCCGAGGTGACCGACCACGACGCACGTCTCACGGTGCTGCCCGCCGCAGCGACGACCGTCGGGTCGATGCCGGGGACCTCGATCCGCGATGCGGTCGCGCTGGTGGTCGGCGAGATGACCGCCGGCGACGGCGTCCCGCACCTGCCCGAGCTCCCCGCGCGGGGACCCGGCGGCGACCTGGTCGGTCGCACGGCCGGCCTGCTGGCTGCGGTCGCCCCCGACCTCGCGGTGGAGACCACGCCCGCGGGCTGGCGCTTCGCCGACGCACCGGGCCGCGAGTCGCGCCGCGCCCGCTCCTGGGTCGGTGAGGACCTCGACGCGTGGGAGGAGGCGCTCGAGGGCTACGACGGCCTGCTGGCGGTCTCGCTCGCCGGCCCGTGGACCACCGCGGCCGCGATCGAGCTCCGCACCGGCGAGCGGGCGGTCCGCGACCCGGGCGCATGCCGCGACCTCGCCGAGGCGCTGTCGCACGCCGCACTCGACCACGTCGCCGACGTACGCCGCCGGCTCCCGGGGGCGAGGGTGTCGTTGTGGCTCGACGAGCCCGCGCTGCCCGCGGTCCTGCACGGGCTGATCCCCACGCAGAGCGGCCTCGGCCGCTACGCCGCGATCGACGAGCCGGTCGTCGAGGCCGCCCTGCGGCGCATCGTCGAGCCGCTGCAGGCCGCAGGCGTCGCCGTGGTCGTGCACTGCTGTGGGGCCCGGCCGCCGTACGGCCTGCTCCGTCGGGTCGGGTTCGACGCGGTGTCTGCCGACCTGCTCCTGCACGACCGTCGCGACGACGACCCGGTCGGGGAACTGCTGGAGTCGGGTGCCCGCCTGGTGGCCGGTGTGCTGCCCTCGACCGACCCGCCGGCCGGAGCTCCGGTGTCGGACGTGCGCGCTACCGTCGCGCTGGTGCGCGACCTCGGCCACCGGCTCGGCCACGGTCCCGAGGCCATCGCCGGGCAGATCCTCGTGTCGCCCACGTGCGGCCTGGCGGGCGCGTCCGTCGAGCACGTGCGGGCGACCCTCGCCGGGGTGCGCGCCGTGGGCCGAGGCTTGCGCGAGGAGGAGGGCACCCGTGGCGAAGGGTAGGAGCCAGGCGGATCCCGCCGCGCGATGGCGCGAGCTGGTCGAGCAGATCGACGAGGCACGGCGGCGCTACTACGTCGACGACGCAGCGACGCTGTCGGACGCGGAGTACGACGAGCTCTTCCGTGAGCTCGAGGCGCTCGAGGCCGCGCACCCCGAGCTGGTGAGTGCCGACTCCCCGACGCAGTCGGTCGGCGGCGAGGCCTCGGGGATGTTCGCGCCGGTCGAGCACCTCCAGCGGCTGCTCAGCCTCGACAACGCCTTCAGCGCCGACGAGCTCGCGGCCTGGGCCGCGCGCCTGGAGCGGGACCTCGGCTCGGTGCCGGAGCTGCTCTGCGAGCTCAAGGTCGACGGTCTCGCGGTGGACATCGTCTACGAGCGCGGACGGATGCGGTCGTTGGCCACCCGCGGCGACGGCCGGGTCGGTGAGGACGTCACCTACAACGCCCGTTTCATCCCCGCGATCCCCAAGAGCCTCAGCGCGTCCCCGGACCACCCCGTACCCGAGCTGGTCGAGGTGCGCGGCGAGGTCTTCTTTCCCACGGCGGCGTTCGACGCGCTCAACGCCGAGGTCACGGCGCAGGGCCTGTCGCCGTTCGCCAACGCCCGCAACGCCGGCGCCGGCACCCTGCGCCAGCGCATCGACAGCCGCGAGACCGAGCTCGCCGCCATGCGCGAGAAGGGTTCCACGACCGTCGCGCGGCTCGAGGCCGAGCTCGAGCTCGCGCTCACGCGGCTGCGCGGCCTGCGGCTGGTCGTCCACGGCATCGGCGTCTGGCACGGTCACGAGCCCGCACGGCAGTCCGAGGCCTACGCCGCGCTCCGCGGCTGGGGTCTGCCCACCAGCGACCGCATCCAGGTCGTCCCCGACCTCGCCGGTGTCGAGGCCTACGTCGACTTCTACGGCGAGCACCGTCACGACGTCGAGCACGAGATCGACGGCGTCGTCGTCAAGGTCGACAACCTCGCCACGCAGGGACGCCTCGGGTCGACCTCGCGCGCGCCGCGTTGGGCCATCGCGTACAAGTACCCGCCCGAGGTCGTGCGCACGAGGCTCCTCGACATCGAGGTCAACGTCGGCCGCACCGGTCGCGTGACGCCGTTCGCCGTGATGGCCCCGGTGAAGGTCGCGGGATCGACCGTCTCGATGGCGACGCTGCACAACTCCGACGAGGTCGTCCGCAAGGGGGTCCTCATCGGCGACCTCGTCTTCCTGCGCAAGGCCGGCGACGTCATCCCCGAGGTCCTCGGTCCCGTGGTCGAGGAGCGCACCGGCGCCGAGCGCGCCTTCGTCATGCCGACGCACTGCCCGTCCTGCGGCACCGAGCTCGCGCCGGCGAAGGAGGGCGACGTCGACATCCGCTGCCCCAACCAGCGGTCCTGCCCGTCGCAGCTGCGCGAGCGTGTCTTCCACGTCGCGTCGCGGGGGGCGCTCGACATCGAGGGCCTCGGGTTCAAGGCGGCCGTCGCTCTCCTGGACGAGGGGATCGTCGCCGACGAGGGTGACGTGCTCGGCCTCACCGCAGACCAACTGCGCAGCAGCCTATTCTTCACCCGGGCCAGTGCGACCGAGGGCCGGGTGCTCACGGCGAACGCCGAGAAGCTGCTCGTCGAGCTCGACACCGCGAAGTCCCGGCCGCTCTGGCGGGTCATCGTCGCGCTGTCGATCCGGCACGTCGGGCCGACCGCGGCGCAGGCCCTCGCGCGCGAGCTCGGCGACCTCGACCGCATCGCCGCGTCGTCGGTCGAGGAGCTCTCCGCCGTCGAGGGGGTGGGGCCGATCATCGCCGAGGCCGTCGTCGACTGGTTCTCGGTCGACTGGCACCGCGACGTCGTGCGCAAGTGGCGCGAGGCCGGCGTCCGGATGGCCGAGGAGCGGGTCGACGCGGGGCCGCGCCCGCTCGACGGCATCACCGTCGTCATCACCGGCACCGTGGAGGGCTGGTCGCGCGACGGTGCGACGCTCGCCGTGCAGGAGCTCGGCGGCAAGGTGAGCGGCTCGGTGTCGAAGAAGACCGACTTCGTCGTCGTGGGCGAGAACCCCGGGTCCAAGGCCGAGAAGGCGGTCGAGCTCGGCCGGCCGGTCCTCGACGCCGCAGGCTTCGCCGTGCTGCTCCAGGACGGTCCGGAGGCCGCGCTGGCCGCGGCGGTCCCACCCGCGCCCTGAGCGCAGCGTCCGGTCGGGTCCCCCACACGGCCGAATCTGGTGGGCCGCGGAAGGTCAAGGAAACCTCAAGAGCCGCCGAAGGACCGGAGGACGGCAGACAGGCCCAGTCATGGGCATCGGCGCCGTACCCGGACACCGGAGGGGCGGGACCATGGGGGCGCGCGAACGACCGTCGCTGTGGCGGTTTTCGATGTTCGCGCTCACCTGGCAGATCTCGCTGTGGCTCGGGTGGGGACTGGTCCTGCTCGGGGTCGTGCAGTTCGAGGCCAGCAACTTCGAGTCGGTCGGCTACGCCCTCGAGATGATCGCGGCGCTCGTCATCTTCGGCGAGCTGCGGCCCGTCGTCGCCTCCGACAGCTACGCCCAGGACGGCGTCCCCATCTCCACCGCCTTCGTGTTCGCCACGATGTACATGTGGGGCTTCGCGCCGGCGGTCATCCTCCAGGCCGTCGCGGTCCTGCTCAGCGAGATGGTCCAGCGCAAGGACGTCTGGAAGCTCGTCTTCAACGTCGGCCAGTACGTCATGAGCGTGAGCGCGGCATGGCTGGTGATGTCGCTCGGCGGCGTCAACCCGACCCTCGGGCACCCCACCCAGGGGATCGAGCCGGTCGACATCGGCTGGATGGTGCTGTCCTGGATGGCCTACCACCTGGTCAACCTCTGTATGGTGGCCGGCCTCGCCGGCTCCGCCGGGCAGACGTGGTGGGAGTCGTTCTCCGAGGACTTCTGGTACTACACGTTCTCCACGATGGCGGTGCTCGCCATCTCGCCGTTCATCGTCGCGATGCTGCTGCTCAACCCCTGGTTCGTGCCGCTGCTCCTGCTGCCCCTCATCGCCGTCTACAAGACGGCGTCGATCTCGCGCAGCCGCGAGCGGCAGTCGCTGCACGACGCCCTCACCAACCTGCCGAACCGGGTGCTGCTGCAGCAGCGGCTCTCGGCCTCACTCGACGAGGTACGCCGCGAGGGCACGGGGCTCGCCCTCTTCCTCCTCGACCTCGACCGGTTCAAGGAGGTCAACGACACCCTCGGGCACCCGGCCGGCGACGCCCTCCTCGAGGTCGTCGCGCGCCGGCTCGTCGGCGCGGTGCGGCCCGAGGACACCGTCGCCCGGCTCGGTGGCGACGAGTTCGCGGTCCTCCTGCCCGACATCGAGCACCCCAACGACGCGATCGAGGTCGCGGGGCGCATCAAGACGGCGCTGGCCGAGCCGTTCATGCTCGAGGGCGTCCTCATGGACGTCGACGTCAGCATCGGCATCGCGCTGTGCCCGCAGCACGGGGACGAGGCGGAGGTGCTCATGCGCCGCGCGGACGTCGCGATGTACGTCGCCAAGGGCGAGCAGACCGGCATCGAGGTCTACGACGTCGCCCGCGACCCGAACTCCCCGGCCCGGCTGGGCACCGTCACCGCCCTGCGCGAGGCCCTCGACCAGGGCCAGCTCGAGCTGCACTACCAGCCCAAGGTGTCCCTCGCCGACGGCACCGTCGTCGGGGTCGAGGCCCTCGTGCGCTGGCAGCACCCGGTGCGTGGCCTGGTCCCGCCGGACGAGTTCGTGCCGCTCGCCGAGCGCACCGGGCTGGTCCACCGGCTCACCGCGTTCGTCCTGCGCGAGGCTCTCGACCAGGTGACGGAGTGGTGGGCGCACGGCCTTCAGGTGCCGGTCGCCGTCAACGTGAGCATGCGCGACCTGCAGGAGACCGATCTCGCCGGTCTCGTCGCGGCGGAGCTCGACGCGCACCACCTGCCGCCGACGGCGCTCGTCCTCGAGGTGACCGAGAGCGTCCTGGCGCAGGACCCGGGACGCGCCGTCGCCACCCTGCGCGAGCTGGCCGACCTCGGCGTCTCGAGCTCGCTCGACGACTTCGGCACCGGATACTCCTCGCTCCTGCTGCTCGAGCGCCTGCCGGTGGCCGAGATCAAGATCGACCGCTCGTTCGTCCGCCGTCTCGACGAGGAGGGCGGCGACCCGGCCATGGTCCGGTCGATCGTCGGCTTCGCCCACGGCCTGGGCCTGTCCGTCGTCGCCGAGGGGGTGGAGACCTCGGCCGCCTGGAAGCTGCTGCGCGAGATGGGCTGCGACGTGGCCCAGGGCTACCGGGTCGCCCGCCCGATGGCGACGGCCCCGGCCACGCAGTGGCTCGTCGAGCGGGTGGTCCGCGGCCCGGCCGAGCGCACCGGCCTGCGCGTCGTCGGCGGCGAGGGCAGCACGCACGCCTGACGTCCTGCCCGACGCGCGCCTGGCTGCGTGAGCCGAGGTGGCCTACGGGATCGGCCCGCCTCGGGCGATCCGTAGGATGACCGCATGTCCGAGACCCCCTCGATCACCCGGGACGACGTGGCGCACCTGGCCCGTCTGGCCCGCATCGACGTCCCGCCCGAGCAGCTCGACCACTACGCCGAGCAGCTGCAGGTGATCCTGGGCGCGGTGGCGCAGGTGTCGGAGGTCGCGTCCGACGACGTGCCCGCGATGAGCCACCCGCTGCCGCTGGTCAACGTCTTCCGCGAGGACGTCGTGCGTCCCACCCTGTCCAACGCCGAGGCGCTCTCCGGTGCCCCGTCGGTCGAGTCCGAGCGGTTCCGCGTGCCGCGGATCCTCGACGAGGAGTGAGCGGCACCGATGACCACTGACCTGATCAGGCTCACCGCTGCCCGGACCGCGGCGGTCGTGGCGTCCGGCGAGGCGTCCGCCGTCGAGGTGGCGCAGGCGCACCTCGACCGCATCGCGGCGGTCGACGGGCGCGTCCACGCGTTCCTCCACGTCGACACCGAGGGCGCGCTCGCGGCCGCCGCCGTCGTCGACGCACGACGAGCCGCGGGGGAGGCCCTCGCCCCGCTGGCCGGCGTACCGCTCGCGCTCAAGGACGTGATGACCCAGAAGGGCATCCCGACCACGTGCGGCTCGCGCATCCTCGAGGGCTGGCGGCCGCCGTACGACGCGACGGTCACGGCGCGGCTCAAGGAGGCCGGCGTCGTGATCCTCGGCAAGACCAACATGGACGAGTTCGCGATGGGCTCCTCCACCGAGCACTCGGCCTACGGCCCGACGCACAACCCGTGGGACCTCGAGCGCATCCCCGGCGGCTCGGGCGGTGGCTCGGCCGCGGCCGTCGCCGCCTTCGAGGCGCCGATCGCGATCGGCACGGACACCGGCGGCTCGATCCGCCAGCCCGCGGCCGTGACCGGGACAGTCGGCGTCAAGCCGACCTACGGCGCCGTCTCGCGGTACGGCCTCGTGGCGCTCGCCTCGTCGCTCGACCAGGCCGGCCCGTGCGCGCGCACGGTCCTCGACACGGCGCTGCTGCACGCCACCATCGCGGGCCACGACCCGCTCGACTCCACCTCGGCGCCGGTCCCGGTGCCGGACGTGGTGGCTGCCGCGCTGCGCGCCGACGTGCGCGGCATGCGGATCGGGGTGGTCAAGGAGCTCGGCGGCGAGGGCTACCAGCCCGGCGTGCGCCAGCGCTTCGATGAGGCGGTCGAGATCCTCACGGAGCTCGGTGCCGAGGTTGTCGAGGTCTCCTGCCCTCACTTCCCCTACGCGCTCGCGGCGTACTACCTCATCCTGCCGAGCGAGTGCTCGAGCAACCTCGCGAAGTTCGACGGCATGCGGTTCGGCCTGCGGGTCGGCGAGGACGACGGCAGCCCGTCGGTCGAGCAGGTGATGGGCCGCACCCGCGCCGCCGGCTTCGGCGACGAGACGATCCGGCGCATCATGCTCGGCACCTACGCGCTCTCGGCCGGCTACTACGACGCCTACTACGGCTCGGCGCAGAAGGTCCGCACGCTCATCACACGCGACTTCGCCGCCGCGTTCGAGCAGGTCGACGTCCTCGTGTCGCCGACCGCGCCGACCACCGCGTTCAAGCTGGGCGAGAAGCTCGACGACCCGCTCGCGATGTACCTCAACGACATCGCGACGATCCCGGCCAACCTCGCCGGCACGCCGGGCATGTCGCTGCCCGTCGGCCTCGCGCCCGAGGACGGGCTGCCGGTCGGCCTGCAGATCATGGCGCCGGCGATGGCCGACGACCGTCTCTACAACGTCGGAGCAGCCCTCGAGGCGGCGCTGCTCGACCGATGGGGTCACCCGATCCTCGAGGAGGCTCCGTCGCTGTGAGCACCCACACCGCCGAGACCGTCGTCCCCTACGACGACGTCGTCGCCCGCTTCGACCCGGTGCTCGGGCTCGAGGTCCACGTCGAGCTCGGCACCGCCACGAAGATGTTCTGCGGCTGCCCGACCGAGTTCGGCGCCCCCCCGAACACCCAGGTCTGCCCGACCTGTCTCGGCCTGCCCGGCTCGCTGCCGGTGGTCAACGCGATCGGCGTCGAGTCCGCGATCCGCATCGGGCTGGCGCTGAACTGCCAGATCGCCGAGTGGTGCCGTTTCGCGCGGAAGAACTACTTCTACCCGGACATGCCGAAGAACTTCCAGACCTCGCAGTACGACGAGCCCATCTGCTTCGACGGCCACCTCGACGTCGACGTCGAGACCGACGAGGGGGTGCGGACGTTCCGCGTCGGCATCGAGCGCGCGCACATGGAGGAGGACACCGGCAAGACCTCCCACCAGGGTGGCGCGACCGGACGCATCCACGGCGCCGACTACTCCCTCGTCGACTACAACCGCGCCGGCATCCCGCTCATCGAGATCGTCACCAAGCCGCTCGAGGGCACCGGGAAGTACGCGCCCGAGGTCGCGAAGGCCTACGTCGCCGCCCTGCGCGAGATCCTGCGCGGGCTCGGCGTCTCCGACGTCAAGATGGAGCAGGGATCGCTGCGCTGCGACGCGAACGTGTCGCTGCGGCTCAGCCCGGCCGACAGGCTCGGCACGCGCACCGAGACCAAGAACGTGAACTCACTGCGCTCGGTCGAGCGTGCGGTGCGCTACGAGATGACGCGTCAGGCCGCGGTCCTCGATGCCGGCGGGAGGGTCGTCCAGGAGACGCGTCACTGGCACGAGGACACGGGTGTCACGACGTCGGGTCGCGAGAAGTCCGACGCCGAGGACTACCGCTACTTTCCGGAGCCCGACCTCGTCCCGATCGCGCCGTCGCGCGAGTGGGTCGAGCAGCTGCGCGCGACGCTGCCGGAGAACCCGGCCGTGCGCCAGGCGCGGCTCATCGCAGACTGGGGCATCACGCCGTTCGAGATGGCCTCGGTTGTGAACGCCGGTGCGCTGGACCTCGTCGAGCAGACCGTCGCCGCGGGTGCCGACCAGTCGGCCGCGCGCAAGTGGTGGACCGGCGAGCTGGCCCGTATCGCGAACGAGCGCGAGGTCGAGCTCGCGGACCTCGCCATCACGCCGGTCGACGTCGCACGCGTCGAGGCGCTGGTCGGGGAGGGCGCGCTCAACGACAAGCTGGCGCGTCAGGTCATCGAGGGCGTTCTCGCGGGCGAGGGCTCGCCGGACGACGTCGTCGCCTCGCGCGGGCTCGCCGTCGTCAGCGACGACGGCCCGCTGCTCGCTGCGATCGACGAGGCACTCGCGGCGCAGCCCGACGTCGCGGAGAAGATCCGCGGCGGCAAGGTGGCCGCCGCCGGGGCCATCGTCGGCGCCGTCATGAAGGCCACGCGGGGCCAGGCCGACGCCGGTCGCGTGCGCGCCCTGCTGCTCGAGCGTCTCGGCGTCTCGGAGTAGGCCGCCTTGTTGCCCAGCCAACTGTCGTTTCCCACGCTCGACCGAGCCCGGGAGACGACAGACGGCTGGGCACCAACGTGACGGGGGCGGCGCCGGACCCGCGCGGGGTGGTGGCTGCGTACGGCCTGCCGGGCGAGGTGCGGGCGTTCGACGAGGTGCCCGGCGGCTGGTCGAACCGGGTGTTCCGGCTCCACACGACCCACGGCGCCTATGCGGTCAAGGAGCTGCGCAACGCGTGGGGCGAGCCGCGCTGGGCCGACTGGCTCGCCGAGGGCTGGCGGGTCGAGTTGGCGGCGCGCGAGGCCGGCGTGGTGATGCCCGAACCGGTCGCGAACCCCAGCACCGGACAGGCCCTGGCCTACGTCGAGCGCTCGGACGGCTCGGGCGAGGTGCCGGTGCGCCTGCACCGCTGGGTGGACTCGACGTCGGTACCGCGCTCACCGGTCGGTCCGGACCTCGCCCGCTGGGTCGGGCGCAGCCTCGCGGCGCTGCATGCGCTGGCGCTTGGGCCGATGCGACCGGACCTCTACGTGGGTCGCGTCGGGCTCACCACCGCGGACGTCTGGCCCGACCTCGTCGCCCGGTCGGCCTCGTCGCAGGCGCCGTGGACCCTCGAGCTTGCGGCGGCCGAGCCCGTCGCGCGGCGGGCGTCGGCCCTGCTCGGGTTCTGGGACGCCGGCCACGAGGTCCTCTGCCACGGCGACGTCGACCAGAAGAACCTGCTGCTCGGCCCGGGCGGACCGCTGCTCTGCGACTGGGACGTCGTGCTGCCCCGGCTCCCCGGCCAGGACCTCGCCGAGGCCGCGCTCTCGATGGCGTCGTGGCGAGTGCCGGACGTCGCCTCCGCTGTCGTCGAGGGCTATCGCGAGGCAGGTGGCGCGGTCGATCGGCTGGTTGCCACCGACCTGGGGCCGGCGCTCGCCTCGCGCCTCGGCTGGATCCGCTTCTCGATCGACCGCGCCCTCGACGCGCGGGCCGCGGGAGCGCCCTCGTCCGACCTGCCGGACGTCGCGGGGCTGGTGCTCGACCTCGACGGCCGCGTCTCGGTCGCCGAGTCCCTCGACCGCTGGCTTCGGTGAGCGGCGTCGCTCCTGCGCGTCCGCACGCCTCGGCCGACGCCAACCGGCATGCTGCACAGGCGATCCGTCGACGGCGTTCCTGATGCGGGCACGCGCGTCGAGCGCCCGGTGCGAGGAATCCGCACACCCCTGGGCACGACGGCTGGCCTAGGGTCGCGATGTGTACCTGCCACCGCACTTCGAGATGGGCGACCTCGACGAGGTCGCGTCGTATGTCGATGCCGCCGGGGCGGCCGACCTCGTGACGGTGGCACCCGACGGTCGACCCGAGTCGACGGTCGTGCCCCTGCTCTGGGACCGCAGCGACGTCGATCCCGAGGCCGGTCGCTACGGACGGATCTTCGCCCACGTGGCCCGGATGAACGAGCAGTGGACGGGTGTCGTCGACGGGCAGCGAGCGCTGGCCATCGTGCACGGACCGCAGGCCTACGTCTCGCCGTCGTGGTATGCGGCGAAGTCCGAGCACGGCCGGGTCGTGCCGACCTGGAACTACTCGAGCGTGCAGCTGTCCGGGACCGTCGAGCTGCGCGACGACCCCGACTCGGTGCGCGACATCGTCTCCTGGCTCACCGACCGCCAAGAGCTCGACCGCGGCGACCCCTGGTCGGTCGACGACGCGCCCGCGGCCTACGTCGCCGGGCAGCTGAAGGCGATCGTCGGCGTGGTGGTCCACCTCGACCGGGTCGAGGCGAAGGCCAAGCTCAGCCAGAACCGCAGCGCGGCCGACCGCGACAACGTCGTGGCCGGGCTGCTCGCAGACGGGGACCCCGAGGGCGTGCGCGTCGCCGACGCGATGGCCCGGCTGCGCGCGGACGAGGACCTCGCGTAGGCCACCCAGCAGGACCCCGGGGTGGGAAGGGTGGGTCGCTAGTAGCGGCCGCCGGTCGGTGCGGGCAGTGCGTCGAGCTCGGCGAGGTCGTCGGTCGAGAGCGCGAGGTCGGCGGCCGCGGCGTTCTCCTCGAGCCGGCTGACCCGCTTCGTGCCCGGGATCGGTACGACCGCAGGGCCCTGGGCGAGGTCCCACGCCAACGCGACCTGGGCCGAGGTGGCGCCGAGACGCGCGGCCACGGTGGCGACGGCGTCGACGATCGCCTGGTTCTCCGCCATCGCCTGCGGTGAGAAGCGCGGCAGTGCGCCGCGGAAGTCGTCGGACCCGAACTCGCGACCGCTGAGAGCGCCGGTGAGGAAGCCCCGGCCCAGCGGGGCGTAGGGCAGGAACGCGACCCCGTGCTCGATGCACCACGGCAGGACGTCGGTCGTCCAGTCGCGCGTCCAGAGCGAGAGCTCGCTCTGGACCGACGCGACGGGGTGGATGGCGTGGCAGACCTCGAGCTGCTCCACGGTGACCTCCGAGAGCCCGATCGCACGCGCCTTGCCCGCCTCGACGAGCCCGGCGAACGCGCCCCACGTCTCCTCGATTGGCGTCGCGGGGTCGACGCGGTGCAGCTGGTAGAGGTCGACGTGCTCGATCCCGAGCCTCCGCAGAGATGCGTCCATCGCGGAGCGGACGTAGCCCGGCGAGCCGTCGCGCTCGCCCGTCGTGACCCGGCCGCCGCCGGGGACGAGGCCGCACTTCGTGGCCAGCACGGCGCCGTCGCGATGTCCGACGAGCGCGCGACCGAGCAGCTCCTCGTTCGTGTACGGCCCGTAGAAGTCCGACGTGTCGAGCAGGCTCACGCCGATCTCGAGTGCGCGGTGGATCACCGCGATCGACTCCGACTCCACCGCCGTGCCGACGTCGTAGGCGTGGGTCATGCCCATGCACCCGAGGCCGATCGCCCCCACCTCGATGCCGCTGCCGCCCAGAACCCGTGTCTTCATGCCGTGAGGCTAACCGTGACGGCCGCCCGGATCACCGGGGTCCGCGGCAGCAGCGCAGCGCGTCGCCGTCGTACTACGGTCGCCTCATGACGCACGGGCTCGCGCTGCTGCCGTGGGAGGACTACGCCGACGTCCTGGGTATCGCGGTCGAGGGTCTCGACGTGGCCGTCTACGACGGCGCCACAGACCCCGCCGCCGACGTCCTCGCACGAGTGACGTTCTACGTCCCGCCGTACATGTCCTCGAGCCACACTCTCGAGCTCATGCGGCGCATGCCTCGCCTGCGCGTCGTGCAGACCCTCACGGCCGGCGTCGACAGCGTCTGGGCGCACCTGCCCGACGGCGTCACCCTGTGCAACGCCGCCGGAGTGCACGACGCGAGCACCTCCGAGCTCGCCGTGGGGCTGATCCTCGCGAGCCTGCGCGGCATCGACGAGTTCGTCCGAGCGCAGGCCACGGGGGAGTGGCGCTACGCGCGCCACGAGTCCCTCGCCGACAAGCGTGTGCTCGTCGTCGGCGCCGGGAACGTTGCAACGGCGATCGTGCGTCGCCTCGAGCCGTTCGAGGTCGAGATCACCCGCGTCGGGCGCACCCGCCGCACCCTCGCCCACGGCACCGTCGTGCACGGCGTCGACGAGCTCCCCGCGCTCCTTCCGGACGCCGATGTCGTGGTCCTCGTCGTGCCGCAGACGCCCGAGACGACCGGCATGGTCGACGTCGCCTTCCTGGCTCAGATGCCCCCCGGCTCCCTGCTCGTCAACGTCGCGCGCGGTGCCGTCGTCGTCACCGACGACCTCGTCGACGCCGTACGCCGAGGGCACGTGCGGGCTGCCCTGGACGTGACCGACCCGGAGCCGCTGCCGGCCGACCACCCGCTGTGGACGCTGCCTGGCGTGCTCATCAGCCCGCACGTCGGCGGCTTCACGACGGCCTTCCTGCCGCGCGCCCACCGCCTCGTCGCCCACCAGCTGAGGCTGTGGCGCCTCGGCGACGGCCTGGAGAACATGATGGAAAGGCCAGAAGCACCAGCGCGGTGAAGCAGCCCAGGTGGCGGTTCGACTCGTCGTGGGATCGAGGCAAGCCGTCCGGCGAAGCAACCGGCCGAAGGCCGATCCGGCCAGGGAGGGCCCACCGGGCCCGAGCCGACCGGAGGCGGAGCCGGCCGCCGACGACCGGCCCGCGCAAAGACGGCCAATCTTGGAGGCGGAAGCAGGCAAGTAGGCTCGCTCCCGTGAGCAACGAGACGCCCGACATCAAGCCTAGGTCCCGCATGGTCACCGACGGACTCGAGCGCGCCGCTGCGCGCGGCATGCTCCGCGCCGTCGGCATGGGCGACGACGACTGGGTCAAGCCGCAGATCGGCGTCGCCTCGTCCTGGAACGAGATCACGCCGTGCAACCTCTCCCTCGACCGGCTGGCCAAGGCGGCCAAGGACGGCGTCCACGCCGCCGGCGGCTACCCCTTGGAGTTCGGCACGATCTCGGTCTCCGACGGCATCTCGATGGGCCACGTCGGGATGCACTACTCGCTGGTGAGCCGCGAGGTGATCGCCGACTCGGTGGAGACGGTCTTCGAGGCCGAGCGGCTCGACGGCGGCGTCCTGCTCGCCGGCTGCGACAAGTCCGAGCCCGCGATGCTGATGGCGGCCGCGCGCCTCGACATCGCCGCCGTCTTCCTCTACGCCGGGTCCATCCTCCCGGGCCGCGTGGGCGACAAGGACGTCACGATCATCGACGCGTTCGAGGCGGTCGGCGCCTGCGCCCGCGGTCTCATCACGCGAGCCGAGGTCGACGAGATCGAGCGTGCGATCTGCCCGGGCGAGGGCGCCTGCGGCGGCATGTACACCGCGAACACGATGGCCGCCGCCGCCGAGGCGATGGGCATGTCGCTGCCGGGCTCGGCCGCGCCGCCCGCCGTGGACCGTCGTCGCGACGGCTACGCCCGCCGGTCGGGTGAGGCCGTCGTCGAGCTGCTCCGCCGCGGGATCACCACGCGCGACATCATCACGCGCGAGTCGCTCGAGAACGCGATCGCCGTCGTCGTGGCGCTCGGCGGCTCGACCAACGCCGTGCTGCACCTGCTCGCGATCGCGCACGAGGCGCACGTCCACCTCGAGATCGAGGACTTCAACCGCATCGCGGACCGCGTGCCGCACCTCGCCAACGTGAAGCCGTTCGGCCAGTACGTCATGAGCGACGTCGACCGCATCGGCGGTGTGCCGGTCGTGATGAAGGCGCTGCTCGACGCCGGGCTGCTGCACGGCGACTGCCTCACCGTGACCGGCAGGACGATGGCGGAGAACCTCGCCGCGATCGACCCGCCGGACCCGGACGGCAAGATCCTGCGCGCCCTGTCCGACCCGATCCACGCGACCGGCGGCCTGTCGATCCTGCACGGCTCGCTCGCGCCCGAGGGTGCCGTCGTCAAGACCGCGGGCTTCGACCGGACCGTGTTCGAGGGCAACGCCCGCGTGTTCGACGGCGAGGCCGGAGCGATGGAGGCCGTCGAGAACGGCACTCTGGGCAAGGACGACGTCGTCGTGATCCGCTACGAAGGGCCCAAGGGTGGCCCGGGCATGCGCGAGATGCTCGCGGTCACCGGGGCCATCAAGGGCGCAGGTCTCGGCAAGGACGTCCTGCTCCTCACCGACGGCCGCTTCTCCGGCGGCACGACCGGCCTCTGCGTCGGCCACGTCGCCCCGGAGGCGGTCGACGGCGGCCCGATCGCCTTCGTCCGCGACGGCGACCGCATCAGGCTGGACACGGAGACCCGGCGCCTCGACCTGCTGGTCGACGACGCCGAGCTCGGGGTCCGCCGGCAGGGCTGGGCACCCCCCGGCCCCAAGCACGCGCGCGGCGTCCTGGCCAAGTACGCCAAGCTCGTCGGCTCCGCGCGGTACGGCGCCGTCTGCGACTGACCGGCACCGCTTGCGCCGCTCGGGTGGCATCCGGGTCGGCCCCCTCAAGGTCGCGCCAGGTCGGTCGATGGCCAGACCATGACCGCCCCTGCGCTCGCCGGCCGCGCCATCGCGCACGCGGGCTCGCGACTGCTGGTCGAGGGCCTCGTCGTCGCGGTCGTCGTCGCCCTGGTGCCGGCGTACGGCGCGGTCACCCAGCCCGACGCCCTCTGGCCGGTCCTCATGCTCGGTGTCGTGGCGCTGCTCGCCGCTGCCTCCCTCGCGGTCGTGGCCTGGCGCAGCGCCGGACGCTTGCGCGCCGGCTGGGGCCTGCTGTCGGTCGCCATCGGGATCGCTGCGGTCCTGCACCCGTGGTCGGCCGTGGCCGACCCGTCGACGGAACCGCCCGTGTTCCGGCTCATGGCCGTGGTGTGCGCCGCCACCGGCGTCGTCGCCCTCGTCCGGACGCGTCGCGGCGTGCGGGGCTGGTTGCTCCTCGGACTTGACGGCTGGCTGCTCGGCGGATCGCTGTTCATCGGGCTGTGGCTCATCACGGTGACGCCCGACCGCCTGCACGAGGCCGGTGCGGGAGCAGTGGTGGCGAGCACGTGGGTGATCGCGGACCTCGCCCTGGCCAGCGTGGCGTTCGCCCTCACCAAGCGGCTGCCGGCAGGGGAGCGGGCCGGCGGTGTCGCCCTCTCGATGGCCGCCGTGCTCATGTCCAACGGCGACCTCTACCGCGCTTTCCTGGGCACGGCGGGCTCGAGCGACAGTGGTCGCGCCGCGTTCGTGGCGTCGTGGACCGCGGCGATGGGCGTCGTCGCCGTCGCGCCGTGGATCAGCGCTGATCCCTTCGGACGGTGCGCCGATCTGCCCACCGTCCCCGGGCCGGTCCGGGCGTCCTACATCGCGGCCTGCGGGTCGGTCGCCGCGGTGATGCTCGCGTGGCTGTTCGGCCGGCCGGCCGACGTGATGCTCGGAGTCGTGGCCGTCACCCTGCTCGCCTCCGTCGTGACCAGCCAGACCCTGCTGGCCTTCGAGAACGCCCGCTTGATGGAGCAGGCCTCGCAGGACGCCGACCTCTTCCGCGACCGCGCGACGCGCGACGCGCTGACCGGTCTGCCCAACCGCGGCGAGTTCACCGGCCGCGTCGAGCGGGCGCTCACGGCCGCGGGCCGCGGCAACGTCGCGGTGCTGTTCGTCGACCTCGACGGGTTCAAGGACGTGAACGACTCGTTCGGTCACGCCATCGGCGACGAGCTGCTGGTCGAGGCGGCCGGGCGGCTCGCGACCGAGGTGCGCGACACCGACGTCGTCGGTCGCTTCGGGGGCGACGAGTTCGTGGCACTGCTCGCAGACTGCTCCGAGGAGAGCGCCCTCGAGATCGCCGAGCGCTTGCGCGCGGCCCTGTCCATGCCCTATCGGATCGGTCACCGTGACGTCGTGGTGTCCGCGAGCATCGGTCTGGCCCGTCCCGAGGCGGACGACGACGCCGAGTCCGCTCTGCGCAACGCCGATCTCGCGCTCTACCGCGCGAAGGAGTCGGGTCGCGATCGGGTGTCGGTCTACGAGCCGACGATGCACAGCAGCGTCCTGCGTCGGCTGGACATGGCGGCCCGGCTGCGCAGCGCTCTCGTGCACGACCAGCTGTCGCTGGCCTACCAGCCGATCGTCGATCTGCGCACCGGCACCGTGTACGCGATGGAGGCGCTGCTGCGCTTCGGCGACTCCGACCTCGCCGGCTGGGACGTCGCGGAGGTCATCGCAGCGGCCGAGGAGAGCGGGCTCGTCGTCCCGGTCGGGGGCTGGGTGCTCGACGCCGCCGTGAGCACGCTGGCCGGCTGGATCCGCGACGGCCACGACATCCGGATGTCGGTGAACGTCTCGGCTCGGCAGATCGAGGGCGATCTGTTCGTCCGTCAGGTCAACAACGCCCTGGTGTGCCACGGGGTCCCTGCCTCGGCCCTCGTGCTGGAGATCACCGAGCACCAGCTCGTGCGCGACGTCGAGGCCTCGCACGCCGAGCTCTCCCGCCTGCGTGCCCTCGGCGTGCGGATCTCCCTGGACGACTTCGGCACCGGGTACTCCTCGCTGGCCTACCTCCCGCGCCTCCCGCTCGACGGCCTCAAGATCGACCGGAGCCTCGTGAGCCGGGTCGGTTCGGCCCGCGACACCGTGCCCAGCGTGCTCCGCCTCGGTCGCGACCTGGCGCTCAGCGTCGTCGCCGAGGGCGTCGAGACGGTGGAGCAGCTCGTCCTGCTGCGCAGCGCCGGCTGCACGCTCGGCCAGGGCCACCTGTTCGCACGGGCCATGCCGCTCGAGGAGGCCACCGAGCTCGTCGCGCGCGGCCGGGTCGACCTCCCGTCGAGCGCGATCTCGCAGGGCAGGATCTTCGTCTCAGATGACGAGACGCCTCGTGTCACCGCTTGACACCGACCGGCGCCCGCGCGACGGTAGACCGGTGTTCCGCACCACCATTCTCGTAGTTCGCAGGCGCGCAGCCTGACGAACCGTCGTCGTCTGCGCGCACCCCTCGAAGCCCGCCCGGGCCGGGGGGTTTTTCGTTGCCCGACCCGATCCACCGCCCGACAACCCGACCCGAGACCCGCGAGGACCGCATGACCGAATCGATGACCGGAGCCCAGAGCCTCGTCCGCTCGCTGGAGCACGCCGGAGTCGACGTCGTCTTCGGCATCCCGGGCGGCGCGATCCTGCCGGCGTACGACCCGCTCATGGACTCCCACCAGGTCCGCCACATCCTGGTCCGCCACGAGCAGGGCGCCGGGCACGCCGCCGAGGGCTACGCGCAGGCGACCGGTCGGGTCGGCGTCTGCATGGCGACCTCCGGGCCCGGCGCCACCAACCTGGTGACCCCCATCGCCGATGCCTACATGGACTCCGTCCCGATCGTGGCGATCACCGGTCAGGTGCCCAGCGCGGCGATCGGCACCGACGCCTTCCAGGAGGCGGACATCCGCGGCATCACGATGCCGATCACGAAGCACAACTTCCTGATCACGAACCCCGCGGAGATCCCGCGGGCCGTGGCGGAGGCGTTCCACATCGCCGGCACGGGCCGACCCGGCCCGGTGCTGGTCGACATCGCCAAGGACGCGCTGCAGGCGATGACCACGTTCGACTGGCCCGCCCAGCTCGACCTGCCCGGCTACCGCCCGGTGACGCGGCCGCACGCCAAGCAGGTCCGCGAGGCGGCTCGGATGATCGTGGAGTCCAAGCGTCCGGTGCTCTACGTCGGCGGCGGCATCATCAAGTCGCACGCGAGCGCGGAGCTGCTGCGCCTCGCCGAGCTCACTGGCATCCCGGTGACGACGACGCTGATGGCCCGCGGAGCCTTCCCCGACAGTCACCCGCTGCACCTGGGAATGCCCGGCATGCACGGCTCGGTGTCGGCCGTCGGCGCGCTCCAGAAGAGCGACCTGCTCATCACCCTCGGCGCGCGGTTCGACGACCGCGTCACGGGCCGGCTCGACTCCTTCGCGCCCGACGCGCTGGTCATCCACGCCGACATCGACCCTGCGGAGATCTCCAAGAACCGGGTGGCCGACGTGCCGATCGTGGGCGACGCGCGCGAGGTGATCATCGATCTCATCGCCGCGATCCAGGCCGAGCACGCGACCGGTCACGTCGGCGACTACGCCGAGTGGGTCGAGCTGCTCGACCACATGAAGGCGACGTACCCCGTGGGCTACACGGTGCCGTCGGACGGCTCGCTCTCGCCGCAGTACGTCATCGAGCGTCTCGGCCTCATCGCGGGTCCGGAGGCCATCTACGCCGCGGGCGTGGGCCAGCACCAGATGTGGGCCGCGCAGTTCGTGAAGTACGAGATCCCGGGCACGTGGCTCAACTCCGGTGGCGCCGGCACGATGGGCTACGCCGTCCCCGCGGCCATGGGCGCCAAGGTCGGGCGCCCGGACGCCACAGTGTGGGCGATCGACGGCGACGGCTGCTTCCAGATGACCAACCAGGAGCTGGCCACCTGCTCGATCAACGACATCCCGATCAAGGTGGCG
This sequence comes from Candidatus Nanopelagicales bacterium, assembly GCA_036510975.1. Classification (GTDB taxonomy): domain Bacteria; phylum Actinomycetota; class Actinomycetes; order S36-B12; family CAIYMF01; genus Longivirga. The sequence continues at coordinate 2,197 of DATCCY010000146.1, read as the reverse complement.
CTGATCAACAACTCCTCTCTGGGCATGGTGCGCCAGTGGCAGACGCTGTTCTACGAGTCGCGCTACTCCAACACCGACCTGCACAGCCACCGCATCCCCGACTTCGTGAAGCTCGCGGACGCCTACGGCTGCCACGGCCTGCGGTGCGAGAGCCCCGAGGACGTCGACGCCACGATCGAGAAGGCGATGGGGATGAACGACGCCCCGCTCGTCATCGACTTCGTCGTCAACAAGGACGCCATGGTGTGGCCGATGGTCGCGGCCGGCACGAGCAACGACGACATCAAGGTCGCACGCGACCTTGCCCCCCGGTGGGACCGCGAGGAGTGAGGAACGACATGAGCCGCCACACCCTGTCCGTGCTGGTCGAGGACCAGCCCGGTGTCCTCGCCCGGATCTCCGCGCTGTTCTCGCGGCGCGGGTTCAACATCGACTCCCTCGCGGTCGGGCCCACCGAGGTCCCCGGCATCTCGCGCATGACCATCGTGGTCAACGTGGAGGAGCTTCCGCTCGAGCAGGTCACCAAGCAGCTCAACAAGCTGGTGAACGTGCTCAAGATCGTCGAGCTCGACCCGGACTCCGCGGTGCAGCGCGAGCTGCTCCTGGTCAAGGTGCGCGCCGACATGGAGAACCGGTCGCACGTGCTCGAGACGGTGCAGCTCTTCCGCGCCAAGGTCGTCGACGTCGCCACCGACACCGTGACCGTGGAGGCCACCGGCAGCCGCGACAAGCTCGAGGCGCTGCTGCGAGTTCTGGAGCCGTTCGGCATCAAGGAGCTCGTGCAGTCGGGGATGGTCGCCGTCGGCCGTGGCCCGCGCTCGATCTCCGACCGCAGCCTGCGCCCGGCCGCCGACCGTCCGGCGTAACCGCCCGCCCCCACCCGCACCGACCGCACCGCCCCGCCCTCGGACGCGTTCCAGCGCCCTGTCAGACTCCCCGCACCCCCGCATCACAAGGAGAAGCCCCCGTGGCCGAGCTGTTCTACGACGACGACGCCGACCTCTCGATCATCGCCGGCAAGAAGGTGGCGGTCATCGGGTACGGCTCCCAGGGCCACGCCCACAGCCTCAACCTGCGCGACTCGGGCGTCGACGTCCGCGTCGGCCTGCTCGAGGGCAGCGCCTCGCGTCCCAAGGCGGAGGCCGAGGGCCTGCGCGTCGTGACGCCGGACGTGGCGGCGGCCGAGGCCGACGTGATCATGATCCTGGCGCCTGACCACAAGCAGCGCGGCCTCTACACCGAGCTCATCGAGCCGCACCTCACCGCGGGCAAGGCGCTGTTCTTCGGCCACGGCTTCAACATCCGCTTCGGCTACATCAAGCCCCCGGCCGACGTCGACGTCATCATGGTCGCGCCGAAGGGTCCCGGCCACCTCGTGCGCCGCGAGTACTCCGCGGGCCGCGGCGTACCCGTCATCGTGGCCGTCGAGCAGGACGCAACGGGCGAGGCCTGGGCGCTGGCACTGTCCTACGCGAAGGCGATCGGCGGCCTGCGGGCCGGCGGCATCAGGACCACGTTCACCGAGGAGACCGAGACCGACCTCTTCGGCGAGCAGGCGGTGCTCTGCGGAGGTGCCTCGCAGCTGGTGATGTACGGCTTCGAGGTGCTCACCGAGGCCGGCTACCAGCCGGAGGTCGCCTACTTCGAGTGCCTGCACGAGCTCAAGCTCATCGTCGACCTGATGTACGAGGGCGGCATCGCCAAGCAGCGCTGGTCGGTGTCCGACACCGCGGAGTACGGCGACTACGTCTCCGGTCCGCGCGTGATCGACCCGCACGTCAAGGACAACATGAAGGCCGTGCTGGCCGACATCCAGTCGGGCGCCTTCGCCGCTCGCTTCATCGCCGACCAGGACGCCGGCGCCCCCGAGTTCAAGGCGCTCCGCGCGAAGGGCGAGGCGCACCCCATCGAGGCCGTCGGTCGCGAGCTGCGCGGCATGATGAGCTGGGTCAAGAGCGGCGACGACGACTACACCGAAGGCACCGCCACCCGCTAGCTACTTCGACCTGAAATAGTCCCTGCGCGCCTGATCGGGCGCCCGGCGACCAGCCGGCCTGGGGGCGGGTCTGGGTTCTCGGTTCTTCTAGCTGGCCAGGGCGCCGATCTTGACCAGATTGTGGGCCAGGACCCCGTAACCGGTCCAGATCCGGGCTCCGTCGGTGCCATCCAGGCGGGTCCGGTCCCAGCCGTATCCGCG
>DATCCY010000145.1:0-15853 GCA_036510975.1 Candidatus Nanopelagicales bacterium | reverse complement strand
CCGCTCCAACCGCCCGGCCCGCGGCTCGCGCGACCGCGCCCGCCGCACCCGAGGCCACCACGTCCGTCGCGGAACCGGAGCCGGCGACCGAGCCCGCTCCGGTCGTCCCTCCGGCGCCGGCCCCGGTTCGGCCCGTGACCGCAGCGGCCCCGGGTGGGCCGCCCGCCCCGCCGCGCCTGTCGAGCGTCGCCCCGACCACGGCTGCTCCGGGTGCCGGGTCCGGGTCGGCTGAGCCAGCGCCGGCGGTGCCGGAGGCGGCGACCACGCCCGGCAGACCCGAGCGCGCGACGGGCGAGCAGCGGCCCGCTGCGCCCGGCACGGTCCGTCCGGCCGGATCCGCCGTCGATCTCGGACCCGTGGTCAGCATGTGGCCGGCGGTGCTCGAGGCGCTCAAGTCCTCGAGCCGGGTCGCCCACACCCTGGCCGACGGCGCCGTGCCGCTCAGCCGCAGCGAGACCACCCTGGTGCTCGCGCACCCGGACAAGGTCCGCCTCGGCATCCTGCGCGGCAACACCGGGCACATGGAGCTGCTCCGGCTCGCGGTGCTCGACGTGCTCCACCTCGACCTCGACCTCGATCTCGTGCTCGACCCGGACAAGGCGGCGTCGGCCGCCGCGGTCGCTGCCCAGGCGGCCGCTGCGGCCCCCGTCGTCGAGCCGACCGGGCCGGAGGGACCGTCCCCGCGCGAGCGCGGCATGGCCGTGGTCGCCGAGGAGCGAGCCAGCCACGTCGAGCCCGACGAGGACGTCGTCAGCGCTGACGACCCCGACGCCGAGGGTGACCTCTCGGGCCTCGCCCTCGTGCAGCGCGAGCTCGGCGGCACGGTCATGACCGAGTACGACAACGGCTGAGACGAGCAGGATTCCCCGTGTACGAGGGCGTGGTCCAGGACCTCATCGACGAGCTCGGCCGGCTGCCCGGCGTCGGGCCGAAGAGCGCGCAGCGCATCGCTTTCCACCTGTTGCAGGCCGACCCGGTCGACGTCCGGCGGCTGGCACAGGTGCTGCTCGAGGTCAAGGAGAAGGTGCGCTTCTGCAGCACCTGCGGCAACGTCGCCGAGGACACCGAGTGCCGGATCTGCCGCGACCCGCGTCGCGACCCGACCGTGCTGTGCGTCGTCGAGGAGTCCAAGGACGTCCAGGCCGTCGAGCGGACCCGTGAGTTCCGCGGCCGATACCACGTCCTCGGCGGGGCGATCAGCCCGATCGAGGGCATCGGCCCGGACGACCTGCGGGTCAAGGAGCTCATGACGCGCCTGGCCGACGGCACCATCACCGAGCTCATCATCGCCACCGACCCCAACCTCGAGGGCGAGGCCACGGCCACCTACCTCGCCCGCCTCATCAAGCCGATGGGTCTGCACGTCACACGGCTGGCCAGCGGGCTGCCGGTCGGCGGCGACCTCGAGTACGCCGACGAGGTGACTCTCGGTCGCGCGTTCGAGGGCCGTCGTCGCCTCGACGTCTGACACGCTGCTCCCATGACCGACAGCGACAATGACGCGACCGAGGGCGAGCTCGCCCCCTCCGACCTCGCCGAGATCGCCGACGACATGGCAGCCGCGGCGACCCAGTTCATCGCCGTCGTCGAGGCGGTGGCCGCCGAGGAGATCCCGGACGAGTCCATCTCGATCCTGCTGCTCGAGCTGTCCGGGCTGCTGGCCTCGGGCGCCCCGCTCGGCGCCATCGTCGACGTCGTCCCCAGCGAGCGGTTCGAGCCCGACGCGGGAGCGGAGCCCGAGGTCGACCGGCTGCGCGACGCCCTGCGCGAGCTGCTCGGGCCGGCCGACGAGTACGTCGAGGTCTTCGATCCCTACTCCGGCCCGGAGGTCGTCCCGGCGCGGCTGTCCGACGACCTCGCCGACATCTGCTCGGACCTGCTGCACGGCCTCGCCCACCACCGCGACGGCCGCCTGCTCGAGGCGTTGTGGTGGTGGCAGTTCAGCTACCTGTCCACGTGGGGCCAGGGCGCGTCGGCCGCACTGCGCGCACTGCAGTCCCTCGTCGCGCACGTCCGTCTCGAGGTGCCCCTCGACGCCGCGGCCGCGGCCAGCGACACCTGACCGGTCTGCTGCCACGACCTCGAGCCGGCACCGACCGAATCGGCGGCGTACCAGCGACTGGGACGCACATCCCACCATTCGGACGTCGGACCCGTGCGTTTCTTGCGCCGGTAGACTGGCCGCTCCCTGTCAGCAGCGCACCAGTGAGGTGGACCCCCACCGTGGGACTCGTGGTCCAGAAGTACGGCGGCTCCTCGGTGAGCGACGCCGACAGCGTCAAGCGGGTCGCGCGGCGCATCGTCGAGACCAAGCGCAACGGCGACGACGTCGTGGTCATCGTGTCCGCGATGGGCGACACCACCGACGACCTCATCGACCTCGCCGAGCAGGTCAGCCCCAACCCCGCCGCACGCGAGCTCGACATGCTGCTCACCGCGGGCGAGCGCATCTCGATGGCGGTGCTCGCGATGGCCATCCACGACCTCGGCGTCGAGGCCCGCTCCTACACCGGGTCGCAGGCCGGGCTCATCACCGACTCCGTGCACGGCAAGGCGAAGATCATCGACGTCACGCCGGGCCGCATCCAGGCCGCTCTCGACGACGGTGCCATCCCGATCGTGGCCGGCTTCCAGGGCGTCGCTCAGGACACCAAGGACATCACCACGCTCGGTCGCGGCGGCTCGGACACCACCGCCGTCGCGCTCGCCGCCGCGCTCGGCGCCGACGTCTGCGAGATCTACACCGACGTCGACGGCATCTTCTCGGCCGACCCGCGCATCGCACCCCGGGCGCGTCAGGTCCCGCGCATCACCTACGAGGAGATGCTCGAGCTCGCGGCCAACGGGGCGAAGGTCCTGCACCTGCGCTGCGTCGAGTACGCCCGCCGGTTCGACCTGCCGATCCACGTGCGCTCGTCGTTCTCCGACAAGACCGGCACGCTCGTGGTCAGCGACTCATCAGCACCTGAAGGGGACGACGTGGAGCAGCCGATCATCGCCGGAGTCGCGCACGACCTCGGCGACGCCAAGATCACCGTGGTCGGCGTCCCCGACAAGCCGGGCATGGCCGCGCAGATCTTCCGGGCGCTCGCCGACGCCGAGATCAACCTCGACATGATCGTGCAGAACGTCTCCGCCGCGGCCACCGGCCGCACCGACGTCACCTTCACCTGCCCGCAGGCCGACGGCCAGAAGGCCCTCGCCGCGCTCGAGAAGGTCAAGCACGAGATCGAGTTCGAGGACCTGCGCTACGACGACGGCATCGCGAAGATCTCGCTGGTCGGTGCCGGAATGCGCTCGCACCCCGGCGTCTCCGCCACGTTCTTCTCCGCGCTGTCCGACGCCGGCGTCAACGTCGAGATGATCTCGACGTCGGAGATCCGCATCTCCGTCGTCACCCGTACGGAGAGCGCGGCGACGGCCGTGCAGGCGGTGCACACGGCCTTCGGCCTCGACGCCGACGGCGAGGCAGTCATCTACGGCGGCACCGGCCGCTGACCCGCCTGCCGAGTACCTGGGCCACCTGTCGTTGCGATCATTAACTCGGCAGCACTTGCGCCAGGTACTCGGGAGAATGGGCGACCGCGGTCGTCGTGAGGAGTGAAGACATGAGTCGCAGGCCCGTCGTCGCCGTCGTGGGCGCCACCGGTCAGGTCGGTGCGGTCATGCGCCGCCTGCTCGAGGAGCGCGACTTCCCGCTCGAGCGCGTGCGCTTCCTCGCCTCCGCCCGGTCGGCCGGTACGACGCTGCCCTGGCGCGGGACCGAGATCGTGGTCGAGGACGCCGCCACCGCTGATCTCGCCGGCATCGACATCGCGCTGTTCTCCGCCGGCGGCGCGACGTCCAAGGCCCTCGCCCCGAAGTACGCCGCGGCCGGTGCCGTGGTGATCGACAACTCCTCGGCCTGGCGGATGGACCCCGACGTCCCGCTCATCGTGAGCGAGGTCAACCCGCAGGCCCTCGCCGACGTCCGCAAGGGGATCATCGCGAACCCCAACTGCACCACCATGGCGGCGATGCCGGTGCTGCGGCCGCTGCACGACGAGGCCGGCCTGCGTCGACTGGTCGTGAGCACCTACCAGGCGGTCTCGGGCAGCGGCCTCGCTGGTGTCGAGGAGCTCGACACCCAGGTGCGCGCCGCGGTCGAGCAGGACGCGGCGGCGCTCGTCCACGACGGCAGCGCGGTGATCCTGCCCGAGCCGAAGAAGTACGTCCGTCCGATCGCCTTCGACGTGATCCCGTTGGCCGGCGCGATCGTCGACGACGGCTCGAACGAGACCGACGAGGAGCAGAAGCTGCGCAACGAGAGCCGCAAGATCCTCGGCATCCCCGAGCTTCTCGTGAGCGGCACGTGCGTGCGCGTCCCGGTCTTCACCGGCCACTCGCTGTCGATCAACGCCGAGTTCGACTCGGCCCTGTCGGTGGAGCGCGCCCTCGAGCTGCTCGCCGCGGCGCCCGGCGTCGAGGTCACCGACGTCCCGACGCCGCTGCAGGCCGCCGGCCAGGACCCGTCGTACGTCGGTCGGGTCAGGCAGGACCCGGGCGTCGCCGACGGCAAGGGCCTCGCGCTCTTCGTGAGCAACGACAACCTGCGCAAGGGCGCAGCGCTCAACGCCGTGCAGATCGCCGAGCTCGTCGCCGCCTCGCTCTGACCGGGCGGGGCATCCGGTGCTGCGAGTTCGAGCGCTCTGCAGGCCGCGCGCACGGACTGGTGGACGCGACCGCTACTCGCGGCCGGCGCCGATCAGGGCGGCGCTCGTGATCTTCGCGCCGGTGACGGCGTCCTCGACGGTGACGACGTAGCGGCGTCCGTCCTTGAACTCCAAGGCGATGCCCGGTCCCTTGCGGATCACCGCCGCGGTCGCTCGCGCCGACGGGATCCAGCGGTAGCCCCAGCCGCCCCACTCCCGGGGCTCGACCATGATCGCGCTCGCGTCGGCGACATCGACGAGGTCGATCACACGTCGAGGCCGACCGAAGGGGCCGTTCGCGACGGTCAGGGTGTCCGCGGTGACGCGCACCTCGAGCGAGGACAGCAGCCAGGTCAGGACGCCCACCACGAGACCGACGACGGCGACGACCCAGCCGACCCAGCCGACGCCGGACGGCGCGTCGGAGCCGTGCAGCGCGATCACTGTGCCGACGCCGACGGCCACCATCACGAGCGCGAGGCCGACCCCGAGCACGGCCAGGCCACGGCTCGAGCATCGACCGGTCCAGAGCGTCGTCACGGCGCAACGTTACGACGGTGCGAACTGTCGGGATCCGACAGCCCCGAATGGGTCGAGTTCCCCCACCCCTGCCCGGATCCCTCCTACGCTGCGCCGGTGCGCCTCATCCTGTTCGGGGTCCGTGGCTCGACCCCCGCCCCCGGTCCCGACTTCGTCCGCTACGGCGGGCACACCTCCTGCGTGGGCGTCGTCCCGGACGGCGAGACGCAGCCGACGCTCGTGCTCGACGCCGGGACCGGTCTGCGCGAGCTCACCCCGCGGCTCGCCGGCGAACCCTTCCACGGCTCGATCCTGGTGAGCCATCTGCACTGGGACCACGTCCAGGGTCTCCCGTTCTTCGCCGCCGGCGACCGCAAGGACGCCAAGGTCGACCTCTACGTCCCCGCGCAGAACGCGCGGACCGGACGTGACCTGCTCGCGGCGTCGATGGCACCGCCGAACTTCCCGATCACCCCGGAGGGCCTCGAGGGCGAGTGGAGCTTCACCGCCATCGACTCGGGCTACCACACGATCGAGGGCTTCCGGGTTCGCGCCACAGACGTGCAGCACAAGGGGGGTCGCACGTTCGGCTACCGGATCAGCGACGAGACCGGGTCGATGGCCTACATCCCCGACCACGTCGTGTCCCACGGCATCGACGACGCCGTGCGCGACCTCATCCTCGACGTTGATGTCCTGCTCCATGACGCGCAGTTCCTCGACCGCGAGCGCCCGACGGCCGACAACTACGGCCACTCGACCGTGGAGGACTCGGTCCGGCTGGCGCGCGAGTGCGGTGTGCGGCACCTCGTGCTGTTCCACCACGGTCCCGCCCGCAAGGACGACGCGCTCGACGAGATCGCCGGCATGTACCCGCCCGAGTTCGTCACGGTGGCGGCCCAGGGTGCCGAGATCCACGTCACCCGGCCGTAACCGCGTCGCTGTCAGGGCGCGGGCTCGTGACGGTGAGCCGTCGCGCGGGGCACGACGACGGTCGCCGGAGCAGGCGCCGACCGGTTCCTGACGACGGGTGACCCCGCCCAGCAGACGAGGGCGAGCCCCCAGACGACGTACCACTCCTGCAGCGCAGTGGACCAGATCCCGCCCGGGTCGAGGAGCCCGCCGCCGTGCAGGGCGAGGGCGTCGGTCCCGGCCACCATCCCGACGAGGGCAGTCGCGAGCAGCACCCTGGCGCCGCCTCGGCGCGTGCTGATCCCGCGCAGCAGGAGCACCAGGGCCGGGAAGGCCGCCACCCAGTGGTGCACCCACGACACGGGGGACACGAGCAGACCCGTGACGAGAACGGTGGAGAGGCCCCCCAGCTCGTCGTGCCGGCGCCAGAGCAGGGCGGTGACGGTGATGCCCGCGACCAGCCCGAGCGTTGCGAGGGTCAGACCCATCCATGAGGGCAGGCCCACCACCGTGGAGACGCCGTTGAGCGAGTGGTTGAGCACGTCGGGCGTGGAGTTGACGTCGTGGGCCAGTCGCCAGGCGCCGCCGACGTAGTCGCGCGCCGCGACGGGTGCGACGGCGGCCGCTGCGGCACACGCCGCGACGAAGCCGGCCACGCCCCACATCGCACTGCGCCACCGGCCCGCGGCGGCGAGCCCCACGAGCACCACCGTGGGCGTCAGCTTCATCGCTGCGGCGACACCGACCAGCCAGGTGCGTCCGGCAGCCGCCGGCTGGCCACGCAGCCCTTCGACGGTCAACCAGAGCAGGAGGAGCCCGACCTGGCCGAACGAGAGCGCGATGCGTGTCGGCTCCAGCACGCACGCGACGGCGAACAGCCAGCAGGTGCGCTGACCCGCCCCGCGGCGGTCCAGGGCCGGCCAGGCCAGGCCGACCAGGATCCACGTCGTGCGCGCCAGCGCAGCCAGCGACACGACGGCCCAGAGCGTCGCCGCGACATGGACGTTCGGACCCGCGACTGCCAGAAGCGCCGCGAAGATCCCGGCCGGCGGGTAGACGAACGGCACCTCGGTGCGGAGGAAGTACGGCGACTGACCTCGCAGCACGGCATGCGCCGCGGTGCGGAAGACCACGGTGTCGATGAGGCTCCCCGACTGGAGCGCCCACCGGGTCACGACGACGGCAGCGGCCACGGCCACCAGCGGTGCCAGGGTCACGACGAGGGTGCTCGGACGTGCCTCGTGCCGATGCTCGCGCACGTCGGCAGTCTGTCAGGAGATCGACGCCGACCGACCTATGGTCAGGCCGGTCGCGACACCGCAGACCGTCTCACCGGTGCCTGCGGCGCGGTCAGTGGAAGTGGTCGCCGGTGCCGTCGAGGACCGCGCGGGCTGCAGCTCGGCCGGACTCCACCATGCGATCGAGCTGGTGGAACTCGAGGAGGCCGACGCCCATCGTCGACGGCGTGACGACCACGGCTCCCGCAGCCCGGGCGGTCTCCGTCGCGCCGCCGCTGCCGATGAAGATCGTGCGCATCAGGGTCTCGCCAAGGGCAGGGACGCGCACCGGCCGCGTCGGTGCGGCCGCCGCGCCCGGCCCGGCGCCCGGTCGCGGGCCGCCACCGCTGCCCATGCCGATGTTCACGGCAAGGACCGGGCCCTCGTCGCGGTCGGTCAGCAGGCCGACGGGCAGGTTGTCGAGGATGCCTCCGTCGGCGAGCAGCCGCTGCCCGTCGCGACGCGGCGGGAAGAGCACGGGGAGCGCCACCGACGCGAGGACGGCGTCGACCACCGGTCCGCGACGCAGCGGGTGCGGCGCACGGGACTGCAGGTCGGTGCTCATGCAGACCAGCCGTCGCGGCAGCTCCTCGACCGTGAGGTCGCCGAAGTGACGGCGCAGCGCCTTCTCGACCCGCTTGCCCTTCGCGACGGACGCGACGGGCAGCGTGTAGTCGCTGAACGGGCGGCCACGGACCATCTCGGCGTAGACGACGTCCTCGACCTCCTGCGGCGTGCGCCCCGAGGCCCACAGCGCGGCGACGATCGAGCCGACGCTCGCTCCCGCGACCCGGTCGACGACGACGCCGGCCTCGGTGAGCTCCTTGAGGACGCCGATGTGCGCGAACGCGCGCGCGCCGCCACCGGCCATCACGACGCCGACCGAACGACCCGCGATACGGGCGGCGAGCGCGCGCAGATCGGTGCCGAGCGCGAGCCCGTCGCTCACGGTGATCTTCCACGGGCCGATCGCCGTCTCCCACGCGCGCACCCGGTCCGACGACGCCCGCGGGGTGCCGACGAGCACGAGGTCCGCCTCGGTGCGGCCGAGCGGCGCACCGTCGGGAACCGGCTGGTCGGCGTGGGCCACGAGGACGAGGTGGTCGGCCTGCCGGACGCACATCGCCCACCACTCGGCGTCGTCCTCGGGATCCTCGGCCACGAGGAGCACCCGGTCGTGGTCGCTTTCGGCGCGCTCGAGGCCGTCGGGACCGACCTGACCGGGGGTGCCGACGCGCAGCGTGCGCCCCAGCTCCGCCGCGAGCACGTCGGCCACCTCGGCAGCAGGAGCGCTCCGGTCCAGGGCCACGACCGCGACGAGGCGGGGCTGCGGCACGGCCGCCGACGACGCGGCCGCGGACCCGCCGCTCTGCAGCTGCTCGGCGAGCACGGCCGCGAGCGCTGTGAGCGCGGCGGGGTCCCGCCCGACGGTGGACTCGAAGGCCGCGCGCGAGACGCGCAGCAGCCGGCTGTCGCGACGGGCCCGGATGCCGGCCGACCGGGTGCTGCCCGTGAGCAGGGCGAGCTCGCCGATGACTGCGCCCGCGCCCAGCTGGCGCACGACGGAGCCGGCGACGAGGACGTCGAGGCGACCCGCCTTCACGACGTAGAGGTCGTCGGCTGCGTCACCCTCACCGAACAGGAAGTCGCCGGCGGCCAGCTCGACCGGCTCCGCACCCGCTTCGAGCCGCGCGCGCGCGTCGTCGGGCAGTCGCGACAGCAGCGGCGCCGAGGCGAGCGCGCTGGCACCAGCGGCGACGGTGGCGCGCGCGGCGGGCAGCGTCACGATCGCGGGGGAGCTCTCCTCGGCGTCGTCCTCGGTCGAGGCGGATGACGACACCCTCCCTAGGAACAGCGCGACGACGGCGGTGAGGGCGAACGTGATCGAGGAGAACACCCAGCCGTGGCGCAGGCTGTCGACCACGGCTGCCGGCGACGTGGACGTCGGGTTCCCGACGATGATGACGAGGATGGCGATGCCGAGCACCGCGCCGATCTGGCGCGCGCTCGAGTTCACCGCCGACGCTGTCGCGAAGCGCCCGCCGGGGACGGCCGCGAGCGCCGCGCTCCCGAGCACCGGAAGGGTCATGCCGACGCCGATGCCGCTGAGCACCTGTCCGGGCAGCCAGCCCGTGAGGAAGTCGGGCGCGACCGGCACCTTCGCCACGTACCAGACGTAGGCGAGCGCCCAGATGACCGCACCCGGCACGATCACGAGGCGGTAGCCGTACTTCTCGGCGACGGGGCCGAGCACCGCGGCGAGCACCGCGGCCACGAGGGCGCCCGGCACGACCGCGAGACCGGAGACGAGGACCGAGTAGCCCCAGACGTACTGCAGCCAGAGGATGTTGCAGAGCAGGTAGGCGTAGAAGCCGGCACCCGCCACGATGGTGGCGACGTTGCCGACCGCGAACGAGCGGATCCGCAGCAGCGCCGGGTCGAGCAGCGGCGTCCGCGAAGCCCGTGAGCTGAGCACGAACCCGACCAGCAGCAGCGCCGCTCCCACGAAGCAGCCGATCACCGCCGGGCTCGTCCAGCCCCAGTCCTCGCCCTTGACCAGGCCGAGGGTGAGCAGCCCGAGCATGAGCGCCGAGAGGGTCGCACCGCGCAGGTCCGGCGTACGCCGACGTCCTGGCGCGCGGCTCTCGACGAGCAGGTGGCGCCCGGCCCACAGCGCCGCGAGGCCGAACGGGATGTTGACGAGGAACGCCCAGCGCCAGCCGCCGGCCTCGACCAGCGCGCCGCCGATGGGCGGCCCGAGGCCGGAGGCCAACGCCGCAGAGGCGCCCCAGAGCCCGACGGCGTGCGACCGGCGGGCGACGGGGAACGCCTGCACGACGAGGGCGAGGGACGCCGGTACCAGGATCGCGGCCCCGAGCGCCTGGACGATGCGTGCGGCCACGAGGAAGCCGACCGAGCCGGATGCGGCGCAGATCGCCGAGGCGGCGGTGAAGACCAGGACGCCGGAGGTGAACGCCCAGCGACGACCGAGCAGGTCGGCGAGGCGGCCGGACACGACGAGGAACGCCGCGAACACGATGCTGTAGGCGTTGAGGATCCAGGACAGCGACGAGATCGAGGAGTCCGGGAACGAGTGCTGGATGCTGGGGAAGGCGACGTTGACGATCGTCGCGTCGAGGAACGCCAGGAAAGCGCCGAACGAGGCGACGAGCAGCACCGTCCGCTCCGGGATCCGACCCTGCGGTCGCGCGAGTGTCGGCAGTGACGCCGTCGTCATGGGCCCCCCTTCCTCCCGGCAGCGCAGCATTACACGACGGACCGTGCCGTTAGGGCGGAACGCGCGCAGTGTGTCGGTTGCGTGGCCATGGGGTCTGGCCGGATCCGTCGAGGTGTGGACTCCTCCCGAATCCCGCCACCCTCCGGCAGGAAGGTAACGGCCGGGGGCGCACGGTTCGTCTTCGAGCCCTGTGCCGACCGCCGTGTGACGCAACGCGATGTGGCGTGAGCACTGCGTGACTTCCGGTGTCCGCGGGTTGGCGAAGAACCGGATTCGCCTGTGCCGCGTGGGTGATGCTTCCTATCCTTCGGTCGTCTCCGTGGGGGAGGCGTTGTCGGGAGGGTTCATGTTCCTCAGGATTCGTACCGGGCTTCGGCGTGACGAGGGAGCTTCGGCCGTGGAGTACGGCCTCCTCCTTGCTGCGATCGCAGCGCTCATCGTCGTCGTGATATTCCTGCTCGGCGGCAAGGTCAGCTCGACGTTCGCCGCGACCTGCTCCGGCATCGGCAGCGGCACCTGCTGACAAAGGGAACCACGACGAGCCCGGGCACCGGGTATGGCACACGGCTCCCGTGCCGCTTCGCGGGGCCGCGGCGACTAGCCTCCCAACGTCAACAGGCTCCGGCTACTGACGGAGGTCCCGTGAGGTTCGCGCGTTCCTCGGTCACCGTCGACCGCCCGATCAACGACGTCTTCCACTTCCTGGCGGAGGGTCGGAACAACCCGACCTGGAGGTCGGACGTCTCTCTGGCCGCCCGTATCGTCGGAACCGGAACTGACCTGGGCGTCGGGGCCGCCTACTTCCAGAAGGTCGTGGACCGTAGGGGGCGCGCGGTCGACGAGACCTACGAGATCAGCAGGTGCGAGCCACCTCATCTGCTGGAGTTCACCGCCGTGCGCGACACGACGCGGACGATCGGTCGCTACACCCTGGCCGCCATCGCTCCGGGAACGACGCACGTCGAGTTCACTTTGCGTCGAGTGTCGCGGGACTACCGGGTCGCCAGGCGCAACGACGACCGCAGCCACCTCCAGGATCGGGTGGACTCCATCGCGGGCCTGCCGGCGGCCATGAAGGACGAAGGAGCCCTGCCGCTGTAGTCGCCCAACGAGCCTGACGGCCCCTCCCGGACAACGATGCCTGCGCTGTGCAGGGTCGAGCTCGAAGTCCCAGGAGCGCCGGTTCGGCAGCCCGGTCAGCGCATCGGTGCGGGCGTGGGCGGCCAGTTGCTGGCGTTGGGCGGCGACGACCTGGAGCAGGATGAGGGCGCGCCAGAGGATGAGCGTGTTCACCACGACGGCGAACGTGGCCAGGACCCGGACGCTGGTGGTGCTGTCGGCGCCGATGCCGAGCGCGATGAGGACGGGGAGGGATACTGATCCGAGGCCGAACCCGATCAGGCGCCCGCGTGACATGGGGTGCCCGGCGCGGTCGGTGTCCGGGCGTCGCACGGTCGCGGCGTCGGTGGACAGGGCTGCGGCCGCCATCAGGATGACGCCGAGGGTGAAGAACGCCTGCAACCATCCGGGCAGTTCCTCGATCAGGCCTTGGGTGGCGAGCCCGTTGTAGAGCAGGTCGGCGATCAGGCTGATCGACACCGACGTGGTGAGCAGCCCGAGGGACCGGTTGCGGTATCCGCCACCGACGGCCAGGCGGATCAGCGCGGTCAGCACGATCACGTCCAGGATGGGGTAGGCGACCGCGAGCAGGGTGGCCGGGTCCCAGGTCGCGTCGGTCAGCATCGGGACGACGACGAACACCACGGTCGCGGCGATCACCGGCAGGGCGATGATCAACGAGTCGAGGACCTGCGCGGTGCTCGTCGTCGGGTGCCGCCCCTGGATCAGCAGGGCCATGGCCAGAAGTTCCGGGAGGTAGGCGGCGAGGTAGAACGGGTCCGCCCACCCCGGGAACGGGGTCACACCGAGGTGGTACTGCTGGTAGGCGTAGGTCAGGTCCCCGACCACGACCAGGGCCTGGGAGCACCACAGCACCCACCACACCCGGCGCGGCCGCGTGGTGTCTCGCACCCGGTCGTGCGGCCGAGAGGCGGGATCCGACCGAAGCCGACAACCGAGTCAGGCACTTCGCGTACAGCCCCAGCGTCCCGCGGCCGCGGACCGCGTCCGCGACACCCGTTCGCTGAACCCGGCGATGAAGCGGCCGTGAGTCCGCCGGTGCGATGCGAAGCGAGGCTGGCGGAGCCTCAGCCACGGCTGTCGCTCGCTCGTTCCGGGCGTCTGCTCTAGTGTCAACGGATGACGACCCTGGGCTGGATTGTCGAGCTCGACGATCGTGACCTCTTCGCGGGCGTCAACGGCTTGCGGGCCCGACTTTCAGAGCTCGGGTACGGCGAGGCAGCGGTGGGCGATGCCGACGTCGTCCTGGTCTGGGCCGACCGGGCCTTGGCTCCGGGTCCGGCTCGGGTTGTGACCGACCCGGTGGTTCGGGTGGTGCTCGCAGGCCCGACCTTGGGCGCCGGCGATCCAGAGCGGGCTCTGGCCGAGGCGGCGGGACTCTATGTCGCAGGCATGACCGCGGTCCATGACATCCGGATGCGAGGTCCACGCGACGGGGGTCTGTCGCTGTCCGGTCACGAGCACGCGGGAGGCGACCACCTGGGGCGACACGACCACGTCACCGACCGGGTGACGCTCATCGACAAGGTGGCCGAGGACGTCGAGGTCCTGCGCTCGGCGCAGGTGGGACTCGCCGAGCACGCCGTGATGACGTGGCGGAGTCAGACGAGTACGGGCGTGTGGACGCTCGGAACGCACGCCGAGTCGGTCGGCGACCGGGTCACGACGCGGGCGCTGCTCCAGCTGGTGCACCGCGCCGCTGGTGAACGGGTTCCGCCGACCGTGCGAGTGGGGCTGCTGGGCTATGGCGCCATCGGACACGAGCACAGCCGCGCGGTGCGCTCCGTCGAGGGACTGTCTCTGATGGCGGTGTGCGACACGGCCGCGGCCAGGCGTGAGGCCGCCGAGGCTGCGGCACCCGGCATCGCCACCACCGCAGACGCCGACGCGCTCCTGGCGCGTGACGACGTCGACCTCGTCGTCGTGTCGACCCCACCGAGCACGCACGCGTCCTGGGCCCGCCGCGCCATCCGCTCGGGCAAGCACGTCGTCGTGGAGAAGCCGTTCGCGATCCGCACCGAGGAGGCCGACGCCGTCCTGGCCGAGGCTGAGAACGCCGGGAGGCTCGCCGTCGTCTACCAGAATCGACGGTTCGACCCCGATCACCTCGCGGTGCGCCGTGCGGTCACATCGGGGGCTCTCGGCGACGTGTTCCACATCGAGACTTTCGTCGGCGGGTACGGCCACCCATGCAACCTGTGGCACTCCGACGAGGGGGTGTCGGGAGGCGCGTTCTACGACTGGGGGTCGCACGTGCTCGACCAGATCCTCGACATCGTGCCCGCTGAGATCGAGCACGTCACCGCCGCGACGCACAAGCGGCGCTGGTTCGACGTGACCAACGCCGACCACTCCCGCGTGACCATCCGGTTCGTCGACGGCGCCGAGGCTGAGTTCGTCCACTCCGACCTGGCAGCGGCGCTCAAGCCGCGCTGGTACGTCCTGGGCACCCAGGGAGCGCTCGTTGGTCGCTGGCGCACCGAGAAGATCGTGTCCCGCAACGACATCGGGACCCTGGTGGAGGACGTGCTCGCACCGGCCGACTCACCCCCGATGCTCGAGCTGTATGGCGCGGACGGCAGCGTCACGCGACTCGCGACACCGTCTGCGGAGCCGTACGCGTTCCACCGCGAGCTCGCGGACCGCTTGCGGCTCGGACTGCCGATGACCGTGACGGCGCAGCAGTCGCGACGAGTCCTGGCGGTCATGGAGGCAGCAACACTCTCGGCCGAGGATTCGGGCCGCCCGGTCGTTCCGCGATGACATCGCACGTGCCGGTCAGGTGGGGGTTCCTCGGTGCCGGTTTCGTGGCGTCGCGGGGGGTCGCACCGGCGGTCCACGACGCAACCGGCGCCGTGCTGCAGGTCGTCGCGGCACGCGAGTCGACCCGCGCCGCGCTGCTCGAGCCGGTCCGGGCCGTCGACTCCTACGCGGCGGTCTGCGAGGCCGATGACGTCGACGTCGTCTACCTCTCGCTGCCCAACGACGACCACCTCCCGTGGGTGCTCACCGCCCTCGAGGCCGGCAAGCACGTCCTGTGCGAGAAGCCCCTGGGCCTCGATGCCGCGCAGGTGGTGGAGATGACGGCAGCCGCCGTTCGATCCGGAACGATGCTCGTCGAGGGATCGTGGAACAGGTGGCACCCGCGGACCAGGCGAGTAGAGGAACTCCTGGACTCGGTCGACGGCCCCACCGATGCGCGAGCATGGTTCACCTTCCAGGGCGTTCCTCCAGACAACTTCCGGCTCGATCCTCACCGTGGCGGCGGTGCGCTCCTCGACATCGGCTGCTATGCGATCGCGGCCGCGTTGATGACGCTGGGTGACGACGCGACCGTGTCGGTCGCGGAGCAGCACACCGGCCCCACCGGAGTTGACCTCACCACGTCGGCGACGTTGCTCTCCCCCCGCGGCAAGGCGGAGATCACCACGTCCTTCGAGCGGCCGGAATCGCAGGGCTGGACCGTCTCCGCGCCCGGCTTCGAGCTCGAACTGCCGCATCCGGCGTTCACATCGTGGCGCGAAGGCTCGACGCTGCGCGTCGTCGAGAACGGGGTCGAGCGGGTCGAGGCGTTTGGCCCGTGCGATGCCTACCGACTCATGGTCGAGGCGGTCTCCGCGCGCGCGGTCGGGGACGCCGCCTGGGTTCTGCCGCTGGTCACGTCCCTCGCGGTGGCGCGCACCATCGACCGGATCGCGCAGGTGGCACGCACGGTCTGAGCACAGGCAATTCGCCGACAGAGCGCGGCGACGTACCGGCCCGTCTCCGCCTCCAGCTACCCGCGCACGTCGAACCCGGGCAGCAGCTCGCTCAGGACGGGGCGCACCGGCAGGGTGACGTCGAGGCGGCAGAGCACCCCGATCACCCCGAGCCAGACCCGTTGGGTCATCAGGTGCTCGGCCGGCAGCGTGAGCCCCATTGCCGCGGTGTAGTCAGGGTCGCGTGCCGCCTCGTCGCGGGCGAAGCACGAGCGCAACCACGACGGCGAGAACGCGAACACGTCGTGGCGGGCGGGCTCGCTGAACGGCGACATGACCGCGCGTAGGCTCTCGATGTCGACCCGCCGCCCTGGCCTG
>DATCCY010000144.1:0-8010 GCA_036510975.1 Candidatus Nanopelagicales bacterium | reverse complement strand
GGCTCGGTCGACCTCGCCACCGGCGGCTCGCCCCTGCGCGCGGCCGTGTCCGACCCGGTCGTCTCGCGGCTGGTGGCCGCACCCACGAAGGCGGTCGTCGACCCGGTCACGACCGACCCCGTGGTGCGCCGGCAGACCGCGCTGGCCGAGATCGCCATGACCAGCCTCGAGCTCCCCAGCACGCCGCGCACCCTGGTGATCGCGCCGGGCATGAGGTGGTCGCCGTACGCCGGCAGCACCGCCGACCTGGTCACGGCGGTGGCCGCGTCGCCGTTCTCGACGCCGTCGCGGCTCGGCACCCTCGTCGCGACCCCGCCCAGCGACGTGCCACGGGCCCGGGCCGACTACCCCGCGGCAGCGCGGGCTGCCGAGCTGCGTCCCGCCTACCTCGCCCTGGTGGCCGCCGGGCGGACGGACCTCGCGGGTCTGCGGTCGGTCGCACCCGACACCGCCGACACGAGCACCGCCCAGCTGGAGGAGGCGCTGACGCGGACCGAGTCGGCCGCCTGGCGCAGCGACCCGAACGGTGGCCGCCGGCTGCTCTCGGCCGTGCGCGGGCTCGTCGACGCCCAGGTCGCGCAGGTGAAGGTGCTCTCCCGGGCGCCGGTGACGCTGCCGGGTGACGAGGGCACCATCCCGGTCACCGTGGCCAACGACCTCGACCGGCCGGCGCGGGTGGGGCTGCGGCTCAGCGGCACGCCGGCGACCCGGTTCGTGGCCGCCGACGTCAAGCCCGTCACCCTCGCCCCGGGGCAGAAGAGCACGCTCGAGGTGAAGGCGCGGGTGATCGGAACCGGGCCGGTCGCCGTCGACATCATGCTGCTCACGCCCGACGGCCAGGTGTTCGGCGAGCCCACCCGCACCCAGGTCCGGTCCGCTGCCTACGCCCGCGCGGCGCAGTGGATCGTCGGGGGCCTGTTCGGCATCCTCGTGCTGCTGCTCGGCGTGAACTTCGTCCGTCGCCGCCGGCCGACGGCCACCGACAGCGACAGCGACACCAACGCCGGCGCCGGCGCAGGCATCGGTGACACCGCCGAGAACGCCACGACGCCCGACGGGACGGAGGCCGGCCATGGCTGACCTCCCCCGCGACGACGCGATGGTGAGGGACGCGTCCGCCGAGCTCACCGACCAGCTCGCGGAGGAGCTCGCCGGCGACGTCGCCGCCGACCCGGCGTCCGACGCCGCCGCCGAGACCACCCCGGGCGGGACGAGCTCCAGCGTCCTGCGGTCGAGCGCCGTCATGGGTGTCGGCACCGTGGTGTCGCGGTTCGGCGGCGTGATCCGCGGCATCGCGCTGGCCTCGGCGCTCGGCGCGGGCACGCTCGCCGACGCCTTCAGCCTGGGCAACACGCTGCCCAACGTCGTCTACATCCTCATCATCGGCGGCGCGCTCAACGCGGTGTTCATCCCCGAGCTCGTGCGCCACATGAAGGACGACTCCGACGACGGCCGCGGCTACGCGGACCGCCTCATCACCCTCGTCGGCACCGTGCTGCTCGTGGTCTCGGCAGCGGCCGTGCTGCTCGCACCGCTGATCGTGAGCCTCTACGCCCCCCAGTACACCGACCAGCAGCACGACCTGGCCACGGCCTTCGCGCGCTTCTGCCTGCCGCAGATCTTCTTCTACGGCGTCTACACGATGCTGTCGCAGGTGCTCAACGCCCGCGGGCGGTTCGGTGCGCCCACGTTCGCCCCCCTGCTCAACAACCTCATCGCCATCGCCACGTTCCTGCTCTTCATCGTCGTGGCCGGTCAGGCGCGCATCAACGCGACGACCCTGCCGCCCTCGCAGGTCGCGCTGCTCGGCATCGGCACGACGCTCGGCGTCGCCGCCCAGGCGCTCGTCCTGGTCCCGGTGCTGGTCCGCGCCCGCTACGTGTGGCGCCCGAGCTTCCGGTGGCGCGGCGCGGGCCTGTCCACGGCGGGCGGCCTGGCCTTCTGGACCATCGCGCTCGTGCTGGTCAACCAGCTCGCCTACATCGCCATCGTCCGGCTTGCGACGACGGCGAACGTGCTGGCCGCCGAGAACGGCACGACCTCCGGCGGTCTCACGTCCTACACCAACGCCCACCTGATCTTCATCCTGCCGCACTCGGTCATCACCGTCTCCGTCGTCGCGGCTCTGCTCCCGCGGATGAGCCGGGCCGCGCACGCCGAGGACTACGCCGGGCTGGCCGGCGACATCGCGGGCGGGATGCGGTCGGTGTCGGCGCTCATCGTCCCGGCCGCGGTCTGCCTCATGGTGCTGGGCACGCAGGCCGGGGTCGTGCTGTTCAACTACGGCGCCACCACGCGCGCCGAGGCCGAGCTCACCGGCTCGGTCGCGTCGGTCCTCGCCCTCGGCCTGCTGCCGTTCACGCTCTACTACATCGTGCTGCGCGGCTGGTACGCGCTCGAGCTCACCCGGACGGCGTTCTGGGTGACCGTCGTGCTCAACGTGCTCTACCTCGCCCTGGCCTACCCGCTGTTCCGCCTGACCACCTCGGGTGACCACGGCTCGCTCGCCCTGATCGCCCTGGCTGCCGGCTATGTCGGCTCGTACTGGATCACCCTGGTCATCGGGTGGCGGGTGCTGGCCCGGCGGATCGGGGGTCTGCAGACCCCCCGGACCGTGCGGGCGCTCGTCCGGATGCTGCTCGCCGGCCTCGGCACCTGGGCGGTCATGGCGGTCGTCCAGCACGTCCTGTCCGACCACCTCGCCCTCTCCCACAAGGTGGCGGCCCTGCTCGACATCGCCGCCGTCGGGTGCCTCGGCCTGGTCACCTACCTGGCGCTCGCGCGGCTCATGCGGATCAGGGAGGTCACCGAGATGGTGGCGATGGTGCGCCGACGGCTGCCGCTCGGAGGCTGAGGCGCTGCTCCGCTCGGGCGACCTGCGGGCGACTCGGACGACGCCGTTGCTCAAGAGAGGCTCTCGCGGGGCCGACAGGAACGAAGTGGCCTCCCTCCAGGTTCCGACGTCCCCGTCGCGATCATCGATCGCGCGATCGGACGCGGGTGCGATCGTCGTCGGCACGCTCGCCAAGCTGCTGCTGATGCTGTCCGTGGTCGGGGCCGTGGGCTACGACTCGATCTCGATCGCCGGGGCCCAGATCGGGGTCCAGCAGGACGCCCAGGAGGCGGCCCTGCGGGCCAACACCGTGCTCGCCGGACGCGGCACCCCGGAGATGGCCTACGCCGCCGCCGCCAGCTACGCCAAGGAGCACGGCGACACCCTGGTGGCGAGCGGGTTCAAGATCGGCACGCGGCACGCCGTCACCGTCGAGCTGCGCCGCGAGGCGCACACGATCGTGGCTGGGTACGTGCCCCGCGTGAAGCAGTACACGGTCGCGGTCGCCACCGCCACGTTCCAGGACCCGGTCTGATGGCGGCGGTGGCGCGACGATGAGCGGCCGGCCGACGGGGCGGACCCTGGCGCTGGCCGCGACCGTCGTCGTCGCCCTGGTCGCACTCCTTCCCGCGGCCCCCGCGTCCGCGGGTCCCGACCTGGCCAAGGCGCGCGCCCAGGCCGCGGCGCTGCGCGTCGAGGTCGACCGGCTCGACGCCGAGGTCGAGGCCGCCGCCGAGGACTACGGCGCCGCCGACCAGGAGCTCAACGACGTCGTCACGCGCCTGACCGTCGCCAACGAGGCGGTCGACTCGACCCAGAGCGCCGCCGACGTCGAGGCCGCGCGGACCGACGCCGCAGCGGCCCAGCTCTACATGAGCGGTGGTCCAGGCGCGATCTACGGCAGCGTGCTCGACGGTCGCGACATCTCCGACGTCCTGGACCGCATCGCCTCGATCGACTCGGTCGTACGCGGCCAGATCGCCCAGTCGACCTCGGCCCGGTTCACCGCTGCGCGGGCGCGGGTCAACGCCGCCGACGTCGCGCTGCTCACGGCCCGGGTCGCGGTCCTCCAGAACCGTCGACGCGTCGCCGCGGTGCGGGCGCAGTCGCTGCAGGCCCAGGCCACCGCGGCGCTCGCGAGCGCCGACCAGCTCGTGCGCGACCTCGTCGAGCGGGAGCGCGCGGCCGCTCAGGCGGCCGCCGAGGCGGCGGCCGCGGCCGCGTTCGGTGGCGTGCCGCCCTGGGGCGTCACAGCGGTGCCCGCGGACTCCTACGCCGCAGTCGACCGCGCGATCGCCGAGGCGGGCGCCGACCCGGCGACCCCCTGGGCGGTCGGAGCGCTCACCGACGCGAAGCACTGGCTCGGGACGCCGTACTCCGCCGGCGGCGGAGGGGTGGGTGGCCCGTCGACCGGCTGGTGCTCCAGCTCGGCGCCCGACGACGGCCGGCTCGCCGACGGCTCCTGCGCCGCGACGTCGACCCTCGGATTCGACTGCTCGAGCCTCATGCTGCGGATCTTCGCGGCGGCGGGCAAGAGCCTGCCGCGGACCTCGCGGGAGCAGTGGAAGATCGGCGTGCACGTCGCCCTGAGCGACCTGCGCCCCGGCGACCTGCTGTTCTGGGCCTACGACACCGGCAACCCCGCGTCGATCCACCACGTGGCGATGTACATCGGCCACGGGCTGATGGTCCAGGCGCCGCACACCGGTGGTCACGTCGAGGTCTCGCCGGTCTACCTGAGCGGCCTCGTCGGCGCGGTCCGGCCACTCTGACGGCGGCGCTCGTCGCCCCCGGCCCACGTCGCGCCTCACCCGTCCCACCCGTCCTGGGCGCGCAACGGACGCGGGGCACCTAGCCTTGCTTCCATGGCCAAGCAGACGTCGCGGACCAAGCGCGCCGCGCCGGCGCCCGACGACGTCGTCCTCGGCCGCTACCGCCTCGTCGACAAGGTCGGCGACCGCGCGGGTACGGCGCTGTGGCGCGGCTACGACGACCGGCTCAAGCGGCCGGTGAGCGTCCGGTTCGTCCCGCTCGAGGACCCCCAGGCCGCCGAGCTGCGGCGCGCAGCCCTGCGCGCCTCGCACGTCACCGACCGACGGGCCGTCCACGTCCTCGACGCGGTGACCGACGACACCTGCGGCTGCCTGGTCATCGTCACGGAGTGGCTCGCGGGCACGTCGTACGCCCAGCGCCTCGCCGAGCGGCGCGGTGACCCGCTGCCCGAACGGGAGGCCACGGTGCTCGCGCTGGAGGTGGCCAGGACGCTGCAGGCGGCCGCCGCCGACGGCGTCACTCACGGCCACCTGCGCCCGGAGCTCGTCATGCTCACCGACGGCGGCGACGTCCGGGTGCGTGGTCTCGGCGTCGAGCAGGTGCTGCGCGGGGTCGAGCCCGGCGACGACCCCGCCCTGGCCGACGTCCACGCGGTCGGCGCGATCCTGTACTCCGGGCTGACCGGGCGCTGGCCGGGCCCGACCGCGGTCGACGGCGTCCCCGGCGTCCCGCCGCTGCGCGGCGGCAGCGTCCCGTGGCCGAGCCGCGTGGTGGCCGACGTTCCTCGGCACCTCGACGTCATCACCGCCCGGGCGCTGCGGACCACCGACGCGCCGAAGCCCGCCGGGCACTACGACTCCCTCGACGACCTCGTGGCGGACCTGGCCGCCGCCCTCGTGGTGCCCTCCGCGATGCCGGTCGCCCGCACGCGCGGGCGCACCGGGGTGCGGGTGGCCAGCGTGCTCGTGGCCGTGGGCTGCGCGGTCGGGCTGGCCTATCTCGGGCTGCAGATGGTGCTCGGCCTCGGCGGTTCGCCGCTGACCGTCCCGCGCGCCGAGGTCGCCACGACGGCCACGACGTCGAGCCCGAGCTCCATCGCGACGGCCGCTGCCGGCGACACGGTGATCCCGATCGTCTCGGTCTCCGACTTCGACCCGTTCGGCAACGACCGGCACGAGAACCCGGCCCTGGCAGCGCTGGCCGTGGACACCAACCCGGCCACCGCCTGGGTCACGGTGCACTACAAGGCGGCGGACATGTCCGGGAAGCCCGGGGTCGGGCTGCTGCTCGACCTCGGCGCCCCGCGGCCGGTGTCCGCCGTGGCGCTGCGCCTGGTGGGCAACGGCACCGACCTCGCGGTGCTGGCGACCGACAACCCCAACGCGCAGCCCGACACGTTCACCTCGCTGGCCCAGGTCACCGGGGCCGGCAACGCCGTGACGCTGCGCGTGCCCACACCGGTGACCACCCGCTTCCTCGTGGTGTGGCTCACCGCGCTGCCCTCGGCCGACGGCAGCTTCCAGGGCGGTGTCGCCGACGTCCGGGTCCTGGGCTGAGGAGTTCGCAGCCGTAGGCTGGCCGACGCGATGAGCGACGACCAGAACGTCCTGGAGGACGACGAGCGGGCCGAGCCCGCGTCCTCGGACGACGCCGACCTGCTCGCGGCCCACGTCGCGGGCGACCCGGATGCGTTCGCCGAGCTCGTACGCCGCCACAAGGACCGGCTCTGGGCCGTCGCCCTGCGCACGACGGGCGACCCGGAGGACGCGTCCGACGCGCTGCAGGACGCCCTGGTGTCGGCGTACCGCAACGCGGCGTCCTTCCGGGGCGAGGCCGCGGTGACGACCTGGCTGCACCGCGTCGTGGTCAACGCCTGCCTCGACCGCATGCGCCGGCGCCGGGCGCGGCCGACGGTGCCACTGCCCGAGGAGGACGGTGAGACGGGTCACCGCGGGCTCGCGGATCCTCGCGACGACCTCGACCGTCTGGAGCTGCGGATGGAGATCGACCGCGCGCTCGCCGACCTCCCGGACGACCAGCGCTCGGCCATCGTGCTCGTCGACGTCGAGGGTCGTCCGGTGGCCGAGGCGGCCGAGATCCTGGGCATACCCGAGGGCACGGTGAAGAGCCGCTGCTCGCGCGGCCGGGCCCGGCTCGCGATCGCGCTGGCGGGGCTGCGGAACCCCGACGCCACCGCCGACGTCAGACCTGCGCCACGACAGCACGAGGAGAACCGGGAGGTGACCCCATGACCGAGCGCACAACGGACGGGTTCGCCGACACCCCGGGACCCGACGCGACCCCCGAGCAGGACGCCGACGTCCGGTCGCTGCTCGCGTTCCTGCGCGACGAGCCGGTCGAGATGCCGCCCGAGGTCGAGCGGCGCCTCTACGCCGTCCTCGCCGAGGAGCGCCGCTCGGCCGCGGCGGTCAGCGGCGCGCCGACCGCGGCCTCCGGTGACGACGGCGAGCAGGGCGCCGGCGGCTGGACCGCGCCCGTGACGGTGCTGCCGGCGCCGTCGACGTCGGCCCGGCGTGGCCCCTCGATGCGCGTGTTCCAGGTCGTCGGCGGCCTCGCCGCGGCAGCCCTGGTGGTCGTGGGTGCCGTGAACGTCCTCGGCGGGATCGGCTCTTCGGGCTCGTCCACCTCGACCTCGGCAGGGGCCGCGTCGAGCTCGGCCGGAAGCGTCGCGGGAGCGGCACCCGAGGCGGCCGGGAGCACGGTCGTCACCGCCTCCGGAACGGCGTACGCCAAGTCGACCCTGGCGACCCAGGTGCTCGCGCTCACCGCGGCCGCCCGCACCCCCGCGAAGCTGGCGACGGCCGACGCCGCCACCCCGGCCCCGTCGGCCTCGTCGTCCGCCCTGGGGACGGGGTCGACCGTCGGCGCCACGACCTCGGGGAGCACGGCCTACCGCAGCGCCATGCAGTCGCTGCAGGCACCCGGTGCCGCGGCGGCCTGCGTGAACGCGCTGACGGCGGGCGAGACCTCGAGCGCGCTGGCGATCGATGCCGGCACGTTCGCCGGCAAGCCCGCCCTCGTGGTCGTGGTCCCGACCCAGGGCGACCCGAGCACGTTGGACGTGTTCGTGGTCTCGCTGGACTGCTCGCCCTCGTTCGTCGAATTCGAGCGGGTGCCTGCGTCCTAGCCCGGCCGCGCCGCTCTCCGGCGTCCACCGGAATGCCGTCCGGCCTAGGATCGTTGACGCCGGAGCAGCAACCCGCACCACCCGGGGCCAGGGGCCCCGCCGTCGAGAGGCCAGCCGTGACCGACGTCCGCAACGTGATCATCATCGGATCGGGCCCCGCGGGCTACACGGCGGCGATCTACGCCGGTCGCGCGCAGCTCGCACCCCTGCTGTTCGAGGGAGCGGTCACCGCGGGCGGCGCCCTGATGAACACGAC
>DATCCY010000143.1:0-6181 GCA_036510975.1 Candidatus Nanopelagicales bacterium | reverse complement strand
GGCGCCAACGACGTGAACAACAACGCGGCCTCGAGCACGCTCACCAGCCTCGCCAAGAGCAACGTCTCGCTCGACGCGGTGTCGATCGGCTCGGACGCGCAGGGCTTCGCCCAGCTGCAGGCCCTCGCGAAGGCGGGCAACGACGGCAAGACGGTGCCCGCGCAGAACGTCGACACCCTCACGTCGTTCTTCACCACGGCGGCCAACGACCAGGCCAACCAGATCGTCATCGACGTCCCCGTGCCTCCCAATGTCGCCGGGACGTCCCGCAACGTAGAGGTCGAGGCGAGCGCGGGCAACCAGACCATCGGAGACCATGCCGTCGCGTTCCTTCCGGCGGCAGCGACCGCGGGGCCGACCAGCCCGTCCGACCAGTTCGGCCCGGTCCCGGTGCCGGCCACCGAAGCGGGGATCTGGTCGCAGAGGTGGCTGCTCCCCGTCGCGATCGGAGCGGTCGCGATCGGGCTGTTCGGCCTGCTCGCCATCGCGTTCATGTCCAGCGACCGGGAGAACCAGACCTCCGGCCGGGTCCGTCGTCGCCTGTCGCGCTACTCCCTGACCGCACGCCAGGAGCCGACCTCCACGGTGGCGACCAGCGGCGCCCTCGGACAGAGCCAGGTGGCCCGCTCCGCGGTCGAGTTCGCCGGTCGGGTCGTGCAGCGTCGCAACCTCGATTCCGGCCTCGGCACCAGGCTCGAGGCCGCCGGGATCCCGCTCAAGCCGGCCGAGTGGATGCTCATCCACCTCGGGATCACCGTGGCCGCGGGCCTGGTCTTCACGCTGCTCTCGGGGTTCAGCCTCATCGCCACCCTGGTGGGCCTCGGGCTCGGACTCGTCCTGCCGTTCCTCTACCTGTCGTTCAAGGAGTCCCGACGCAAGTCGGAGTTCGCCAAGCAGCTGCCCGACACCCTGCAGCTGCTCTCCGGCTCGCTCGCCGCCGGCTACTCCCTCCCGCAGGCCGTCGACACCGTCGTGCGCGAGTCGAGCGGACCGATGGCCGCCGAGCTCAACCGGGCCCTCGTGGAGACCCGTCTCGGCGTCCCGATGGAGGACGCCCTGGACACCGTGGCGCGACGGATGGACTCCATCGACTTCGCCTGGGTCGTCATGGCGATCCGGATCCAGCGCGACGTCGGCGGCAACCTGGCCGAGGTGCTGAGCACGGTGGCCGCGACCATGCGCGAGCGCGAGCGGCTGCGTCGCCAGGTCGACGTGCTCTCCGCCGAGGGCCGGCTCTCCGCGATCATCCTCGGCGCCCTGCCCCTGCTCTTCGTGCTCTACCTGGTGCTCGTGCGACCCGCTTACATCGGGCTGCTCATCACCTCGCCGCTCGGCATCATGATGATCGTGGTCGGCGTCTCCCTGCTGGTGGGCGGTGCCTTCTGGCTCCGCAAGGTCGTCACGGTGGAGGTCTGATCGTGAACAGCTGGATCCTCTACGCAGGACTCGCCGCCGTCTTCCTCGGGATCGTCGGTGCCGTCGCGTCACTGGCCTTCAACGACGACACCGGCGGTGTGGCGCGCTCGCTGGCGGCGGTCGCGGCGATCAAGGCGGCGCCCGACCCGTTGCGCAAGGAGTTCGACCGCCCCTTCGGTGAGCGCGTCGTCAGCCCGTTCTTCCAGCGCCTGACCGCACTGGGCCGTCGGTTCACGCCCAACGACCAGTCGGCGCGCCTGCGTCGTCGCCTCGACCTCGCCGGGAACCCGCCCGGGTGGGACACCGACCGGATCCTCGCGTTCAAGATGCTCGGGTTCCTGATCGGCGGCGTCGTCGGCGTCCTCGTGCCCCTGCTGTTCGGCAACGTCCTGGCCGCGATCGTGTTCGGGATCGGCGGGGCGATCTTCGGCCTGTTCCTGCCCAACATCATCCTCTACCAGACGGCGTTCAACCGGTCGGAGCGGATCCAGCGCGAGCTGCCGGACGCGCTCGACCTCCTCGTCATCTCCGTCGAGGCCGGCCTCGGGTTCGACGCGGCGCTGGCCCAGGTCGCCCGCAACACCTCCGGACCGCTGGCCGAGGAGTTCTTCCGGGTCCTGCAGGAGATGCAGCTCGGCACGGGTCGCTCCGACGCGATGCGAGCCCTCGCCGACCGCACCGACGTCGGCGACCTGCGCGGCTTCATCACCGCGATGGTGCAGGCGGACTCGTTCGGCATCCCGATCGCCAACGTGCTGCGCATCCAGTCGCGCGAGATGCGCATCCGTCGGTCGCAGCGGGCCGAGGAGACCGCGCAGAAGGTGCCTGTGAAGATCCTCTTCCCGCTCATCTTCTGCATCATGCCGTCGCTGTTCATCGTGATCCTGGGTCCGGCCGCGATCCAGATCATCAACTCGTTCACCTCGACCGGCTTCTAGCCGATCGAGGTGCCGACCCAGGACCGCCCTCGCGACCGCCTACTCGGTGAACACCCGCGAGTCGACGAGCTGCTCCGCTACGAGCTCGCCGTCGCGCTCGTAGCGCGCCTGGTCGAACCGCTTGCGGAACTCCATGTCCACGCCCGCCATGCCGCCTCGGTTCTTCTCGATCGTGAGCACGGCGTAGTTGCGGAAGCGCTCCGCGTTCGACGACCCGTAGACCAGGTGGTGTCGGGCCACGACGGCGAACTTCTCGTTCAGCACGAGGACGGCGTCGGCCTCGTAGGCCAGCGCGGAGGCGCCGCGAAGGTGCTGCGTGCGCAGGCGTTTGCCCTCGGCGATGCCCACCGCGTCGCTGGCCGAGATCGCGAAGACGGGGGCAGCAGCCGTGAGCGCGAGGTCCTTGAGCTCTCCGGCGACCTGCGCCATGCGGAGCTCCTCCTCGTGGGCCGACATGCTCGTCGCGACCTTCTGCACGTAGTCGATGACGACCAACGGGTGGCGCACCTCGCGGTCCGCGATCGCCGCCGCTGCCGCCGCGATGTCGGGGATCGAGGTGCTGACCCCGCCGCGCAGCACGTGGAGCCGGTCGAGGTCCGCGCTGATGGCGGCCAGCGCCTCGGCGCCGCCCGGCGTCTCCGCGAGCTTGTCGGACAGCGACGCCGCGGTGCCGTCGCCCTCCACGAGCGCGCGGACCGCCTTGAGCGACGCGGCGTCGCGGCCCGCGCGCTCCCCCGCCTCGGCCGCCACGAGCCGCTCGAGCAGGTTCACGGCGTCGTGCTCGTAGGAGACGTAGAGCACCGGGTGGCCGCCGGCGAGGACATGACGGGCCACCTGCAGCGCGAACGTGGTCTTGCCCAGCCCCTGCGGACCGCCGAGCAGCGTCAGCTCACCCGGACGCAGACCTCCGGACAGGAAGCCGTCGAGCGGCTCGAACCCGGTCGCCCACGGGCGCATGGCGGCCGCCTCGCCCTGACGCAGGCGCGCGTCGGTCGCGGCGAGCACGTCGGAGAGCCGGGAGAGCCGGAACGTCGGGGACGCGTCGTCGATCATGGGCTCATGGTCGCAGACGTTGACCGATCCGGACGGGACCTCGGGCGGGTCGGGCGCGGGCTCGACGACCGGTCCTGCCCTCCCGACACGGCGCGGCGCAGGTGTCCGGAGATGCGCCGGACGCCGCCGGTGTGCGAGCGTCAGTCCTCGTGAGCATCACGCCGGGCCTGGGCCGTCGCACCGGATCGCTCGATCCGGCCGAGGCCATCGTCGTCGTGGTCCGCCTCGGCGTCCTCGCCCTGTGCGCGCTGCTGACGCTGCTCGCGGACCGGACACCGCCTCGAGGACCTCTGCTCGTGCTCAGCGGCATCGCACTCGTCATGAGCATCCCGCTGCCGGCCTCGCGCCTCTCCGCGCTGCGCCCGTTGGTCGAGGCCCTGCTGGTCGCCACGGTCATCGGGTTCGCGACGCCGTTCCCCGAGCCGCTCCTGCCCTACCTCATCGTCCCGCCGCTCGCCGCCGGCCTGCTGTCCGGCGTCGTGGCCTCGACGTCGGCGACCGTCATCTCCCTGCTCGTCCTCGTCGTCGCGCGCACCCAGGCGGGCGCCCTCAAGGACCCCCACGAGGTCACCCTCATCGCGGAGTGGATCGGCCTCGGGCTCGCGACCGGCCTCGTCGGTGCCTGGGCCCGATCGGTGTCGACCCGCGAGTCGCAGGCGAACTCCACCTACGTCGCGGCACACCGGCTGCTGACGCGGCTGCGCGAGGTCGCCCGGGCGCTGCCCACCGGACTGGACGAGGTCGCTCTCGCCCAGCAGGTCCTCACCTCGATGCACGAGGACCTCGGGTTCGACCGTGCGGCGCTCTACGGCCGGGCCGAGGGTGGGGTGCTCATGCCGCTGGCCTATGCCGGCGCGGACCATGTCGAGTGGGTCCCGAGCCAGGATGAAGGGCTGTGGGGCAAGGTCTGGGCGAGCGGTCAGGTCGTGCAGCAGACGGGCACGTTCAGCGACCCGCAGCACGGGCACTCGGCGGTGCTGGCGCTGCGCCTCGGCGACCGACGGGTCGGCCTGATCGGTGTCGAGCGTGACGGCGGGCCGTGGTCCGCGCGTCACCTGGCGCGTGCCCAGGCGCTCGCCGACGACGCCGCACTGCGCATCGACACCGGCCAGCTGTTCAGCGAGGTGCGTGCCCTCGCCACGGTCGAGGAGCGTCGTCGACTCGCCCGCGAGATCCACGACGGGATCGCCCAGGAGGTGGCCTCCCTCGGCTACGTCGTCGACGACCTCGCTGCGCGCACGACCGATCCGGAGACCAGGTCCGACCTCGCGACGCTGCGCGACGAGCTCACCCGCATCGTCAGCGAGCTGCGCCTGTCGATCTTCGACCTGCGCACCGACGTCCAGCCCGCCTCCGGGCTCGGCGCCGCCCTGACCAGCTACGTCCGCTCGGTCGGTACGGGGTCCGGCCTCACGGTGCACCTCGTGCTCGACGAGTCCGCCTACCGGCTGCCGATCGAGGCCGAGACCGAGCTGCTGCGCGTGGCTCAGGAGGCCATCACCAACGCCCGCAAGCACGCCCGCGCCCGCAACCTGTGGGTCACCTGCCGGGTCGACCCGCCACGCGCGTTCCTGCGGATCGCCGACGACGGCAAGGGGCTCGGGTCGGCGCGGCCGGACTCCTTCGGCCTGGAGATCATGCGCGAGCGCACGGCACGTCTGGGCGCCACGTTCACCGTGCGCAACCGCGTGGGCGGCGGCACCGTCGTGGAGGTCACAGTAGGGACGCCCAACGGCCGGCCCTACGAGGCCGCGCAGGCGACGAGCCCGACGACGGCCCGGGGCGGCTGAGGGCCGACGTCCGCGCATCCGGCGTGGCATGATCAACTCGGTCCCACCGGCCGACCCCGGTGGCGTGTCGCACCTGGCGGTCGGCACGAGCACCAACCAGCCGAAGGGGGCGGACGAGCGTGGCGATCAGCGTGCTCCTCGTCGATGACCACGAGCTCATCCGCCAAGGCCTGCGCCGCGCGTTCGAGCGCGACGGCGACTTCGAGGTCGCCGGCGAGGCGTCCTCGCTGGCCGACGCCCGACGCCTGCTGAGCCTGCTCACCCCGGACGTCGTGATCCTCGACGTCCGCCTCCCCGACGGCAACGGGCTCGAGGCCTGTCGCAAGGTGCGGGCGGACTTCCCCGAGATCGGGATCGTCATCCTCACGATGTACGCCGGTGACGACCAGCTCTTCGAGGCGCTCGAGGCCGGGGCGTCGGCGTTCGTGCCCAAGAACGCGCCGTCCGAGGACGTCGTGGCGGCCGCCCGTCACGCGAAGAGCTCGCCGCACTCGTTCACGGCCAACGACCTCAACGAGGCGATGAAGCGCAAGCTGTCCCCCAGCGGGCCGCAGCTGAGCCCGCGCGAGCGCGAGGTCCTCGCCCTGCTCGCCGACGGCCTCGGGGTCGCCCAGATCAGCCGGCAGCTCTACATCAGCGAGTCGACCACCAAGACCCACATCAGCAAGCTCTACGAGAAGCTCGGCGCGGGCAACCGCGCACAGGCGCTCATGACGGCGCTCAAGCTCGGCCTGCTCAAGCGCGACGAGGGCGGGATCTGAGCTCCCGATCACCGTCCGTGACGCTGCGGCCAACATCGTCCGAACGGTCGATGCGGTTGGGGCTTGACGAGGGATCGCATTGTCACGCTCCGCTGCCATGATTACGACGTGCCCCGGGAGTCGGGGGACATCGTTTCTGGAGGGGCACTCCCATGATCACGCGCATCCGCACCGCTCTCCGCCACGACGAGGGCGCCTCGGCCGTCGAGTACGGCCTGCTCGT
>DATCCY010000142.1:0-6988 GCA_036510975.1 Candidatus Nanopelagicales bacterium | reverse complement strand
GCACGAGCCCAACCGCGGCTTCCTGCGCTGTCTGCACGCGCTGGCCCGCGCGGCCGCCGAGATCGGTGAGGAGGACGAGGCCACCCGCTGCACGCTCTTCCTGCGCGACTCGTCCGCCGCCGCGGCCGACGCGCTCGAGGGGTGAGCGCCACGTCCATGGCCCTACCCCGGGCGCGCCGCATCGCCGTGTCAGGTCGTCGCCTCGCCGTGCGCCGGACTCGTGCGGCATGAGCGACCGTCGCGTCGCCGTCGTGGGGGCGGGGATCTCCGGCGTCGCGGCCGCCCTCGCGCTGCGCAGCCACGGCGTCGAGGTCACGGTCCTCGACCGCGGCCACCGCATCGGTGGTCGGATGGCGACAGCCACGCTGCGCGAGACCGGCCTGCCCTACGACGGCCGCGTCGTCGACGTCGGCGCCGCCTACCTCACGGCCGGCACCCCGGGGTTCCAGGCCGTGGTCGACTCGTGGGTCGCGCGCGGTCTGGCCCACCCGTGGACCGACACGTTCCACGTCTCCGGCCCCGACGGTCCGCAGGGAGTGGTCACCGGCCCGATGCGCTACGCCGCGCCCGCAGGGCTGCGCAGCCTGGTGGAGGACCTCGCCGCGGACCTGCCGCTCGTGGTGAACCCGCGCGAGGTGGAGACCGTCGAGCGGCGCGGGGGCGGGGTGCTCGTCGACGGCGAGGGGTTCGACGCCGTCGTCCTCGCCATGCCCGGGCCGCAGGCGGCCGACCTGCTGGCCGCCGACGACCCCGCGGTCAGCGAGCTCGCGCCGCAGCGGTGGGACCCGGTGCTCACGCTCGTCGCGGCGTACGACGAGCGGTGCTGGCACGAGTTCGACGCCATGTTCGTCAACGACTCCGTCGTGCTGGCCTCCGTGGCCGACGACGGCCGTCGCCGCGGCGACGGTGCCCCCGTCCTGGTCGCGCACAGCGGCTCCGTGCTCGCGGCCGGACACCTCGACGCCCCGGCGTCGGCGTCCGGCGCCCTGCTCGAGGCGCTCGAGCACGCGGTCGGCGCGACCTCGAAGCCCACCTGGTTCGACGTCCGCCGCTGGTCGCTGGCCCGGCCGCGCCGGCAGCGGCCCTCGACGTACGCCTTCGACGGTGCCGTCGGGCTCTGCGGCGACGTGTGGGGCGAGATCCCACGGATCGAGACCGCCTGGACCTCCGGCCACGACCTCGGCCACCTCATCGCCACCCGCCTCGCCTGACCCCGCCCACCCGCCGCCCGCGGCGGACACGAGCGGCAGCGACAGGGCGTGAGCGGGTGGTCACCCACCGGGTGTGGCGACGATGAACAGAGGCTTACGGGCGACGTCGCGGGGATGACCCGGTCGGTCCGCGGGGTTAGCCTCGACGAACCCGCCGGACATTCCCCGTCCGGCGGCTCGGTGCAGGAGGTTCCGGCATGTCGACCACCGAACGGACCGCCGACGAGCTCGTGAGCCGCTACGACGACGTCCGGGCCCACAGCGAGGCGCTGGCCGCGCCGCTCTCGCCGGAGGACCAGACCGTCCAGTCGATGCCGGACGTCTCCCCGACCAAGTGGCACCGCGCGCACGTCACCTGGTTCTTCGAGACCTTCGTGCTGGCCGACCACGAGGCGGGCTTCGCACCCTTCCAGGACGGCTACTGGTTCCTGTTCAACAGCTACTACGAGACGGTCGGCCCGCGCTACTCCCGGCCGGACCGCGGCCTGATCAGCCGGCCGGGCGCGCACGAGGTCGGCACCTACCGCCGCAACGTCGACAGCCGCGTGCGCGACCTCGTCACCTCGCTCGACACGGGCACGCTCGAGAAGCTCACCCCGGTGATCGAGCTCGGGTTCCACCACGAGCAGCAGCACCAGGAGCTGCTCCTCATGGACATCAAGCACGTCCTGTCCCGCAACCCGCTGCAGCCGGACTACTCCGGGACGCCGTCACCACGGTCCGAGCCGGACACCCTCGGCTGGGTCGACGTCGAGGGCGGGCTCGTCGAGATCGGTCATGCCGGCGAGGGTTTCCGCTTCGACAACGAGGAGCCGCGCCACCGCGTGTGGCTCGAGCCCTACCGCCTCGCCGACCGTCTGGTCACCAACGGCGAGTGGCTGGAGTTCATGGCCGACAACGGGTATCGCCGCCACGAGCTGTGGCTGTCCGACGGCTGGGCGAGGGTCAACGCCGAGACCTGGCGGGCGCCGTTCTACTGGCTGGAGCTCGACGGCGTGTGGTTCGAGCACACGTTGCACGGCACGTTCCCGGTGAACCCCGGGCTCCCGGTGAGCCACGTCAGCTTCTACGAGGCCGAGGCGTTCGCCACCTGGGCCGGCAAACGGCTGCCGAGCGAGGCGGAGTGGGAGCACGCCGTGGTCCTCGACGGCGCCACCACTGCCGGCGCCAACCTCGCCGATTCCGAGACCTTCCACCCGCGCGCCGCCGGCCCGAGCACCGGACGGCTGCGCCAGGCCTACGGCGACTGCTGGGAGTGGACCTCCTCGGCCTACCACCCCTACCCCGGCTTCCACCCCGCGCCCGGCGCGATCGGCGAGTACAACGGCAAGTTCATGTCCAACCAGATGGTGCTGCGCGGCGGCTGCGCCCTCACGCCGGAGGGCCACGCCCGGGCGACGTATCGCAACTTCTTCCCGCACGCCGCGCGCTGGGCGCTGTCCGGGGTCCGGCTCGCCGACGGCGGCGCACCGCGGATGTCGCCGTGACCCGCGTCAAGGAGCCGGTCGTCTCCGTGCTGCTGGCGTCGGACTGGGCGGCGTCGGGCCTCGTGCAGGACGTACGCCGCGGCCTCGGTGCCCAGCCGCGCAGCCTGCCGCCGAAGTGGCTCTATGACGACCGCGGCTCGGAGCTGTTCGACCTCATCACCCGGCTGCCGGAGTACTACCCCACGGAGCGCGAGCGGGAGATCCTGCGCGAGAACTCCGACCGGATCGCGCTGGTGTCGGGCGCGACCACCGTGGTCGAGCTCGGCAGCGGCACCTCGGACAAGACCCGCACCCTGCTCGACGCGTTCGCGGCCACGGGTCAGCTTCAGCGCTTCGTGCCGGTCGACGTCTCGGAGGCCACCCTGCGCCAGGCCGCCGAGACCATCTCGGAGCGCTATCCCGGGGTTCAGGTCGAGGCCCTCGTCGGTGACTTCACCCTGCACCTCGGTCACCTGCCCAACGGCGGCCGCCGGCTCGTCGCCTTCCTCGGCGGCACGATCGGCAACCTCTACGTCGAGGAGCGCGCGGCCTTCCTCGGCGCCCTCGCCGACTCCCTCGCTCCCGGCGACTCCCTGCTGCTCGGCACCGACCTCGTGAAGTCCGCCGACCGCCTCATCGCCGCCTACGACGACTCGCGCGGCATCACCGCGGAGTTCGTCGCGAACTCGCTGCGCGTGGTCAACCGGGAGCTCGGCGCCGACTTCGACCTCGACGCCTTCAGCTACGTCGCCTTCTGGGACCCGCGCATGGAGCGGATGGACCTGCGGGTGCGGGCCGAGATGCCGCAGCACGTCACCATCCCGGGCGCCGACCTCGAGATCGACCTGGCGGCGGGGGAGGAGATCCGCATCGAGATCTCGACGAAGTTCCGACCCGAGGGGATCCGCGCGGAGCTCGCCGCCGCCGGGTTCGCCGTCGAGCAGATCTTCACCGACTCCGACGGCGACTTCGCCCTCACCCTCGCCACCCGCGTAGGAATCCCGACGGCCCGCTGAGCGACGCCCCCACGTGACCTCCGGTCACACGCCCGGCGCGCTGTGCCGCGCGGCGTGGTCACCCTCGCCCGGTAGGCTCTGGTGGCACCACCCCTGTGGTGTGCATGGCAGCTGCAAGGGGGGTCGGACATGCCGGCGATCGTGGTGCTGGGCGCCCAGTGGGGCGACGAGGGCAAGGGCAAGGCCACCGACCTGCTTGGCAGCCGGGTCGACTACGTCGTGAAGTTCAACGGTGGCAACAACGCCGGGCACACGGTCGTGATCGGGTCCGAGAAGTACGCGCTGCACCTGCTGCCCTCCGGCATCCTCACCGCGGGCGTCGTACCGGTGATCGGCAACGGCGTCGTCATCGACCTGTCGGTTCTGTTCCAGGAGATCGACGGGCTGAACGCGCGCGGCATCGACACCTCGCGGCTGCTGGTCAGCGCCAACGCGCACGTGATCCCGTCGTACAACCGCACCCTCGACAAGGTGACCGAGCGGTTCCTCGGCAGTCGCCGGATCGGCACGACGGGTCGCGGCATCGGTCCGACGTACGCCGACAAGATGAGCCGGGTCGGCATCCGCATCCAGGACCTGTTCGACGAGAAGATCCTGCGCCAGAAGGTCGAAGGCGCGCTCGACCAGAAGAACCACCTGCTGGTGAAGGTCTACAACCGCCGCGCCATCACGGTCGACGAGGTGGTCGAGGAGCTGCTCGCGCACACCGAGCGCCTGCGGCCCTACGTCGCCGACACCACCCTGATCCTCGGCGAGGCGTTGGCGCGCCACGAGGTCGTCCTGCTCGAGGGCGGCCAGGCCACGCTGCTCGACGTCGACCACGGCACCTACCCGTTCGTCACGTCGTCGAACGCGACCGCCGGCGGTGCCTGCACCGGCGCGGGCATCCCACCGACCGCGATCACGCGCGTCATCGGCATCGCGAAGGCGTACATCACCCGCGTCGGCGAGGGTCCCTTCCCGACCGAGCTCTTCGACGACGACGGCGAGGCGCTGCGCCAGATCGGCCACGAGTTCGGCACCACCACCGGACGCCCGCGTCGCTGCGGCTGGTACGACGTCCCGATCGCGCGCTACGCCGGTCGGGTCAACGGCATCACCGATCTCGTGCTCACCAAGCTCGACGTCCTGTCGGCGTGGGACCGCATCCCGGTCTGCGTGGCCTACGACGTCGACGGCGAGCGCATCACCGACCTGCCGATGACCCAGACCGGGTTCCACCACGCGAAGCCGGTCTACGAGTACCTCCCCGGCTGGCGCGAGGACATCTCCGCCGCGCGCACCCTCACCGACCTGCCGAAGACCGCCCGCGCCTACGTCGACTTCCTCGAGGAGCGCAGCGGCGTGCGCATCTCCGCGATCGGCGTAGGCCCCGAACGCGACCAGACCGTAGTAGCCCACGACCTCCTCGACTGAGCCGTTCTCACTGCAGGACGCCCTTGTTGCGTAGAGGACACCGAACTCCGCCTTCATCGCTGGCACGCTTGCCCTCGTGACCGTCACGATCAGGCCGGCCCGGCTCGATGACCACCCGCGCATCGTGGCTGTCGTCGACGACTGGTGGGGCGGACGTCGGATGGTCGCCCTGCTGCCGCGCCTGTTCCTCGAGCACTTCGCCGGTACGTCGCTGACGGCCGAGGACGACCGCGGGGAGCTGGCCGGCTTCCTCGTGGGCTTCGACTCGCCCGACCACGGCGGTGAGGCCTACGTCCACGTCGTCGGCGTACGGCCCGACCAGCGCGGGTCGGGCCTCGGCCGCGAGCTGCACGACCGGTTCGCGCGCGAGGCCGCGGAACGCGGGGTGTCGACGGTCCGCTGCGTCACGTCGACGGTGAACGCCGCGTCGGTGGCGTTCCACACCAGCATCGGTTTCGAGGTCGAGGGGATCGACGAGCCTCTCGTGGTCCATGGCGTCGACGACGCCGCCGGCCACGTCCGGATGGTGCGGCGCAGGGCGCCGGACAGGTAGCCCGGTGCGTGGCTGTTCGTGGCGAGGCTCACGACGCAGAGCCCGGCCCCGCTCGTACGCCGGGTCCGCCGCTGCTGGGCGTCCATGACGTCCGGGCGGGGATCGACCCCCCCACTCGCATGATGGAGGCGGAGTTTGTTGTTCTCTATGGAACCAAGGCATCCTTCAGTGAAAACCAGCGGATAGCGTGGCGGGGTGAGCGACGAGCGGTTCGAGCCGCGCGAGGACCCGCGTCCGCGCGACGGGCACTGGCCGGTGGTGCAGTGGCCGCCGCACCCCGGGGTCCACCTGCGCGGCACCTGGGTCGAGCTGACGCCGACCACGCAGCACGACGCGCGCGGCCTGCGGCTGGCGATCGACCACGACCACGTGTGGCAGCACCAGGCCGGCGGCCCGCTGCCCGACGACGTGACGGCGCGGCACTGGATCACCGACGTCCTCGACCGCGGCTGGTTCCCGTGGACGGTCCGGCTCGTGCGCGACCTCGGCGATCGGCATGCCGGGACCGTCGTCGGCTGGTCGTCGTTCCTCGACATCGTCCCGAACGACGCCCGTCTCGAGATCGGCAACACCAGCTACGACCCCGCGGTCTGGGGCACCGTCGTCAACCCCGAGACGAAGCTCCTGCTCATGGGCTACGCGTTCGACGCGCTCGGGATGGGCCGCGTCCAGCTCAAGACCGACGTCCGCAACCACCGCAGCCAGCAGGCGATCCACCGCCTGGGGGCGACCTACGAGGGCGTGCTGCGGCGCTACAACCGACGGCGCGACGGGTCGGTCCGCGACACGGTCATGTTCTCCGTGATCGCCGAGGACTGGCCGCGGGTGCGTGACGGCCTGGCCGACAGGGTGTCGGCGTACGGCGACGGAGCCTGACACCCTGCCGGTGACGTGGCCCCCGAGCGACCCCTACCCTGGCGAGGTCACCTCGACCCAGGAGATCTCATGACCACCGCCGTCACACCCGACCCCGCCGAGGGCCAGCGCGTCCTCGAGCTCGACCGCGCCCACGTGTTCCACTCGTGGTCCGCGCAGGCCGCGCTCAACCCGATGCTCATCGCGGGCGGCGAGGGCTCCTACGTCTGGGACTACGACGGCAACCGGTTCCTCGACTTCTCCAGCCAGCTGGTCAACGTCAACATCGGTCACCAGCACCCGAAGGTCGTCGCCGCGATCCAGGCGCAGGCCGCCAGGCTCGCGACGGTCGCGCCGCAGCACGCGAACGACGTGCGCGGCGAGGCCGCCAAGCGCATCGTCGACCTCGCTCCCGAGGGCATGAACAAGGTGTTCTTCACCAACGGCGGCGCCGACGCGAACGAGAACGCG
>DATCCY010000141.1:0-36098 GCA_036510975.1 Candidatus Nanopelagicales bacterium | reverse complement strand
CCGTCGGCCGCCGTGCTCGAGCCGGAGCGTCCGAGGAGCCTGATGCCGGCGATGAAGACGACGACGACGAGCACGGCGGTGACCCCGAGCGCGAGCGCGCGTCGAAGACCGGGACTCACGATGGGCTCCCTTGGGTGAGCTGCTTGATCTCGAGCGGCTGCAGCGCTGCGAGCGTGGCCTTGTAGTTGATCACCTCAGCGTCGTTGAGGCGGCGGAACGTGTCGACCACGAACGTCTCGAACCCGACGAAGCCCTTCTGGCCGGTCGTGAGCAGCGACTGCGCGTCGTTGTAGAGGTCGGGGTCCTTCTGGATGTCGAGGTACTGGGCCAGCGTGCGCTGGATGCCGCTCGTGGTGACGTTGAGCTTCGCGGCCATCGAGGCGACGCCCGAGGAGTCGTGGGTCTGCACGGAGTCGAGCAGCTCCGGGATCCGGGCGCACCCGTTCTGCAGCGACCGGCGCGACACCGGGTCGAACACCTGCCCCGACATCCGCTCGATCTCGCGGACCGAGGCCAGCACCTTCGCGACGCGGCGACGCGCGTCCGCGTCGTAGGTGTCGAGCTCGGGATCGGCCGGGAAGGCGAGCCGGACGCCGAGCGCCACGAGCGCGCCGGCGACCACGCCCACGACGGTGGATGCCACGATGTTGGGGGGGTCGCCCACCGCGTAGAAGAGCAGCCCCATGACGGGGAAGGTGAGGAGCCCTGCGATCCAGGGGAGGTCGGCGCGTCGCATCCGGGGCCTACTTGTAGCTCGTCGCGTTGCGCAGCGCGGTCACGAGGTTGTCCGAGGAGATGAAGGCCCCGTGGGTGAGGTCGGCGACGTTCTGCATCGAGGTCTTGTCCGCGTCGCTCCCGAACGCGACGGCGACGACCGGCACGCCGAGCGAGGCGACCTGGTCGAGACCGTCCGTGCCGCCGTTGGTGTTCTGACCGTCGGTCATGAGGATCACGAGCCGCTTGCGGTTGCCGCTCGGGTTCTCGCGGTAGAACTGCGCGGCCCGACCGAGGCAGTCGTAGATGGCGGTCCCGCCGCCCGGTCCCAGGTCGGTGATGTCGGCCTGCAGCCCCGAGATCGCCGCGTCGGCGTTGCCGGTGACGGTCCAGGGACCGCCCTTGATCGTGTCGTTGAAGACGATGACCGTCGTGCGGTCCGACGGGCTCACCTGGAGGAAGTAGCGCTTGGCCTGCTCGGGGTCGAACAACAGCGCCGCGGCCTCGGTCACTCCCTCCCAGCCCTGGTTGTCACCCATGCTTCCGGACCCGTCGATGCAGTAGACGACGTCGGACGGGTTGCGGAAGCTGAGCTGGTAGCCGCTCAGGGCCGCGTCGATCACGGGGCCGGCGGGATAGGTGAGCTGGCGGTCCTTGATGGTCGTGGCGATGCCCCACTCGGGGTTGAAGACCGACGCCGGGGCGTTCGTCAGCGCCAGCCCGGTGATGTCCGCGGGTCGGCGCCCCAGCGCGAGCAGCTTCTTCTGGGCGTCGGGGTCGGTCAGCAGGTACTGCTGCAGAGCCTCGAAGTTGGCCTTCTTCGCGGGGTTGTCTCCGTGCGGGAGGTAGCCGAGCGGCGCGTCGGCGATCGCGAGGGATCCCTTCGGGTAGACGACGTAGAGCGGCTCCTTGCCGGCCGCGACGAGCTGCTGGTCGCGCTCCATGACCAGGTCCTCGTAGGTGAACATGGTGCGGCACTGGTCCGGCTGAGCGATGCAGTCGTCCATCAGCGTGCCCGTGCTCGGCGGGGTGCGCTGGAAGGCGCGGACGAACCGCGTGATGCCCTTGGTGACGGCGGGTTCGGCGAGCTGCGCCTCGCTCAGCGCCTGGCCCGCGGGGTTGCCGGCGAAGTAGTTGAGGTAGCCGAGGTAGACCGACGCCCCCGAGTTCGACTGCGTGGGGTTGGTGACCCAGGTCTTCGTCTTGCCCGACTCGACGGCCGCGAGCACCTCGTCGATCGTCACGTCGCGGCCGACGAACCCGAGCTTCTGCATCTCGGACTTCCACCCGGCGAAGACGATCGGCGTCACGGACATCGAGGCGAGGTCCTGCAGCTCGCGCTTCTGGTCGCCGAGCTGGGCGAACACGGAGCTGGCGAACCAGAACGCGTCGTAGGGCGCCTGCCCGCTCTGCAGAAGCCGCGCCTGGTCCACCGAACCGAGGTAGGTGACGTTGCAGGTGATCTTGCGAATCTGCGTGCACCAGGGGGTGACGACATTGTCGACCACGGCCCGCTGCTCGCTGCCGGCGACGATCGTGAGGGTGGCGGGGTCGGGATCGTAGGAGGCGACCGCGCTCGGGGACTGGCTGTCCGTGCCGGAGGTGGCGGGGGTGCCGGAGCACGCCGCGAGCAGCACCGCCGAACAGGCCATCAGGGCCGCCAGTGCGGTCCGTCTCATCGAGATCCCCTCCGGGTGGCACGCGCCCTGCCGCCCACGATAGGCGGCGGGCGCCTCGCATGAGCGGACGTGCTGCTCGCCCCAGGCCGCGGGGGAGCTCAGTTCACCCACTGTTCATCTCCGACCCGCCTCGGGTGGCGAGGAGATCGGTTCGGACCGTTGACAAGGGAGAGGCGACGGGGCACGCTTTGGGAGCGCTCCCACGCGGAGCCATCCCACCTCAGCGGGGTCGTCGCGGCCGTGGAACGTCGCCGGCGACGTCGCTGCGGGGCTGGGGGCTCGTCCCGGCAGGCTGAGCCAGGTCGAGCCCCCATCCCCGATGGTGACGAGCTCCGGGGGCGGGTCAGGGACGAGGGAGCCCCGACCCGCCTCCGGTCGTGCCACGGTGGGATCCTCGAACTGGACAGACCTACGTCGCGTGCGCGCGACCAGCAGGAGAGGCACGCACCGTGACCGTCACCCCGGACCGCCCCGACACCACCCGCGCCTTCCCGGACGGCTTCGTGTGGGGGGCGGCCACCGCTGCGTTCCAGATCGAGGGGGCGAGCACCGAGGACGGCCGCGGCGTCTCCATCTGGGACACCCTGTGCGCGCGCCCCGGCGCGATCCTCGACGGCTCCGACGGCTCGGTCGCCTGCGACCACTACCACCGGTGGCAGTCCGACCTGGACCTGCTGGCCTCGCTCGGGCTGACGGCGTACCGGTTCTCCATCGCCTGGCCGCGTGTGCTGCCGACCGGGCGCCGAGGGATCAACGACGCCGGGCTCGACTTCTACGACCGGCTGGTCGACGGCATGCTTGAGCGGGGCATCACGCCCTACGCCACGCTCTACCACTGGGACCTGCCGCAGGCGCTCGAGGACCACGGCGGCTGGCGCAACCGCGACACGGCGTACCGCTTCGCCGACTACGCCGCGATCACGCAGTTCCGGCTCGGCGACCGGGTGCAGCACTGGTCGACTCTCAACGAGCCGTGGTGCTCGGCGTTCCTCGGCCACGCCTCCGGTGAGCACGCCCCGGGCCGCACCGACCCGGCCGAGGCGATCCTCGCCTCGCA
Source organism: Candidatus Nanopelagicales bacterium (assembly GCA_036510975.1). Taxonomy (GTDB): domain Bacteria; phylum Actinomycetota; class Actinomycetes; order S36-B12; family CAIYMF01; genus Longivirga. The sequence goes on along the minus strand of DATCCY010000141.1, from coordinate 32,648 downwards.
CCACCTGCTCCTCGGCCACGGCCTCGCCGCACAGGCGCTGCACGGCGGTCGGCGCCCCGCCCAGGTCGGCGTCGTCGTCAACCTCTACGACGTCACCGCCGCGTCGGACAGCCCGGCCGACGTCGACGCCGAGCGGCGGATCGACGGCCAGCAGAACCGCTGGTTCCTCGACCCGGTGCTCCGCGGGAGCTACCCGGCCGACATCGTGGAGGACTTCGCGGCGTACACGGACCTGTCGTTCGTCCAGGACGGCGACCTCGACACGATCTCGACGCGCCTGGACTGGCTCGGCGTCAACTACTACAGCTCGTTCCACGTCCGCGGGCTCGAGGCGCCCGCCGCCCCGGTCGCGGGCGCGCGCCCGACCCCGTGGGTGGGCACCGAGGACGTCGAGTTCGTCGACCGCGGGCTGACGAAGACCCAGATGGGCTGGGACATCGTGCCCGAGGGACTGTCCAAGACCCTCGGCCGCGTCGCGAAGGAGTACGACGCTCCCCCGATCTTCGTCACGGAGAACGGCTCCGCCTGGGCTGACGAGCTCGTCGACGGTGCGGTCCACGACCCGGACCGCATCGACTACCTCGACGAGCACCTCGGCGCGATCGCCGACGCGATCGCCGACGGGGTCGACGTCCGCGGCTACTTCGCCTGGTCGCTCATGGACAACTTCGAGTGGGCGTGGGGCTACTCCCGGCGCTTCGGCTACGTCTACGTCGACTACGCGACGCAGGCGCGCACCGTGAAGGACAGCGGCACGCACTACGCCGCCATCGCCCGGGCCGGCGGCATCGGCCGGGCGTAGCGCGGCCGCTCAGGAGCTGGCGCGCACGACGAGGTGCGTCGGGAGGATGTCCTGGACCGGATCGGTCGCCCCCGCGACCCGCTCGAGCAGGAGCTCGGCCATCCGGTGCCCGGCGCGCTCGATGTCCTGCGCCACGGTCGTCATCGGCGGCTCCGAGGTCCGCGCCGTCTCGCTGTCGTCGAAGCCGACCACGGCGACGTCGCCAGGCACGCCGCGACCCGAGTCGTGCAGCACGCGCATCGCACCCGCGGCCATCAGGTCGTTCGCGGCGAACACGGCGTCGAGGTCCGGCACCCGGTCGAGCAGTCGCGCCATGCCGACCACGCCCGACTCGGTGCTGAACATCCCCGGTTCGATCAGCGCGTCGTCGGCCTCGAGCCCGGCGGCCTGCAGCGCGCGGCGCCAGCCGGCGACGCGGTCGGCGCTCGCGGCCATGTCCCCGGGACCCGTGATGGTCGCGATACGACGCCGTCCGCGGGCGGCGAGGTGGGCCACGGCCTCGAAGGCGCCCGACTCGTTCTCGCTGTCGACCCACCACAGGTCGCGCCGCGCGGCCGTCTCGGTGCGCCCGGCGTAGACGACGGGAAGGCCCGACGCGGCGAGGGTCTCCACGAGCGGCTGGTCGCCGTGGCCGTGGACCACGAGCAGGCCGTCGAGGCGGGTCGACGCGAGCTCGAGGAGGCGGTCGCGTTCGGCCTCGTCGGCCGCGAGCGACAGCACGAGCGCCACGCCGGTCTCGACCAGCGCGGCGTGCGCACCCCGCGCGATCCCTGCGAAGTAGGGGTCGCTGAACAGCCGCTCGTTGGTCTCGTTGACGACCAGGCCGACCAGCCCGGTACGTCCCGTGACGAGGCTGCGGGCGGAGAGGTTGGGCCGGTAGTGCAGCTCGGCGGCCGCGGCCCGGACAGCGGCCACGGCAGCCGGGCTCACGTTGCTGGCGCCGGACAGCACGCGGCTCGCGGTGCCGCGGCTCACGCCTGCGAGCGCCGCTACCATCTCCAGGGTCGGTCGGCCGCCGGAGCCACCACGCCCCGTCGCCGTCCCTGCACCGTCGGTTGTCATCACCGCGATAGTAGGAGGGTCGTGGACGCGCCGCGTCGGTGACACCCCGGCCTGGGGCGAGCACCGGGCCAGGGCGCAGGCGTCCGCGGCGACGGATCGACCGGGCGAGATCCGGGTCGCCCGCCGCGCAGTGTCGGCGCCGCGTGCGAGCCTGGACCCGTGCCGACGACGCTGCATGTCTACCTCGAGCAGGGACGCCAGAAGGTCTTCGCCAACGCCCTCGACTGGCCGGGCTGGTCGCGCTGGGCGAAGACCGACGAGGCCGCTCTCGACGAACTGCTCGCCTACTCCCAGCGCTACGGCGAGGTCGCAGTCCGGGCCGGCGTCCGTCTCCCCGCCGCGCACGACGTCGTGGTCGTCGAGCGGGTGCCCGGCGACGCGACGGCCGACTTCGGCGCGCCGTCGGTCCCCGCAGCGGTCGACGCCGAGCCGCTCGCCCGCCCGGACCTTGTGCGGCAGGTCTCGCTGATGCGCGCCTCGTGGGAGCTGCTCGACTCCGTCGCTGCCTCCGCGCCCGAGTCGCTGCGCAAGGGCCCGCGCGGTGGTGGACGCGACCGCGACGCCGTCCTCGACCACGTCCGCGAAGCCGAGCGTGCCTACGCCCGCAAGCTCGGCGTGCGACATCCGCCGTACACGTCGCCCGCCGACGTGGCCGCGATGCGCGACGAGCTCGCCACCGCCCTGCTCTCGGGTGCGGCGCAAGGCCCGTGGTCGCCGGCGTACGCGATCCGGAGGATCACCTGGCACGTCCTGGGCCACGCCTGGGAGATCCAGGACAAGTCCGGCTAGCGCCGGCTGCTACAGCCTCGTCGGCGCCGCCTCCGCCTTCGCGCCGGTCGTCGGCCTTACGGCGGACGACAGAGCCGCCCGGTGAGACCCCTTCGGGGTCCTCACCGGGCGGCTCGGCGCTCTCGGCTTCGGTGAACTTCAGCGATTGCCTTCGGCTCCCGCGTCGTGCTGGGTGCTCGCGGTCGCTGCCGCGCGACCTAACTGTCGCTGTCGGGACTTCCGATCTCGGCGAAGGCCTTCTCCTCGCGGGTGGTGGCCTTGACCGCCGTGGCGACCCCGGCTGCGCCGACTGCCACCAGGACGATCGGCCAGACGAAGCGGCCGTCGATGCTCACGTCGGCGAGGGAGACGACGGTGTAGACCACGGCGAAGCCGAGGAACACCAGCCCCGCGATGAGCGACACCCAGTCGAGGTCATGACGCCTCATGACGCACCTCCAGCTCTCCGAGTCCGATCTCGACGGTCAGGTCGACCGTGCTGACCGCCGGCGCCGTCGACGCGGCGGGGACGGTCGTGGCGACCACCAGGTTCGTGCCGTTCGTGTTCGGGGCGCCGGGCAGCAGGACGTCGCCCGCGCCGATGCGCGCGTGGAGAACGAGCGTCGTGTCCGGACGCACCAGGACGATGACCGTCCCGACCCCGAGCTTCGCCGCCACCGTCGCGGGACCCTGCGGCAGCGAGGTGAGGTCGAGCTGGGCCGTGCCGGCGCCGAGCTCGAACGGCGCAGGGCTGGACACCGTCGGGACCCAGGTCCGGTCGCCGACGCCTGAACCCCAGCTGCCGTTGACGGCGCGCGGGATCGCGGTCGCAGCCTGGGCCACGAGCAGCAGGACGACGGCGGGGGCGATGAGCCACCGGGCCCGGCCGCGGAAGGCCCCGACGAGCAGGCCGATCGCGACCACGGCGAGCATCGCGGCGGCGACGGTCGCCGCAGGGATGTCCACGCCCGCAACGGCGATGATGCTGAGCAGCCCGCCGACGACCACGGCGGCGGACAGGGTGATCAGGCCGAGGTAGGAGCGCGGCTCGCGCGGCTTGACCGGTGCGTAGTACTGCGGGGCGCCGTAGACCTGGCCGGTGGCCGGATCGACGTAGGTCCCGGTGCCGCCGGCGGCGTACGACGGCGGCACGGGTGCCGGCTGCGACGCGACGAAGGTCGCGCCGGTCGGTGTGCCGATGGGCACGAGCGCCGGCTCCTCGGGGATGAAGATCCAGCCCAGCAGGTAGGCGAAGGCGAAGCCGCCGCCGGTGAAGACGGTGATGACGACGACCAGGATGCGCAGCAGGGTGGGGTCGACGTCGTACTGCCGACCGATGCCGCCGCACACGCCGCCGAACACACGGTCGGTGCGCGAACGCCGGAGCGGGGGACGCTGCGGTGCGTAGGCATAGGGCGGCGCAGGGGGAGGGATGGGACGCGGGTTCTCGGTCTCGGCACCGTCGCCCGGCTCTGGGCCGGTAGCGAGCGGGTCGACCAGGGTGGGGTTCTCGTTCATGTCCTCAGCGTGCGGCTGGTCGGGTGCCGGGCACATCGGGGATCAGCCCTGACCGCACCCTGGACCGACCCTGAGGGCCGGGCCGGGAGCGTCCCCGATGTGCCGCGAGGGCCGGACGGGGATCATGGAGTCGTGAGCCACCCCACCAGTCTCCCGCGGCGCGCCACCCGTGCGCGTCGCGGACGCGTGCTCGGTGGTGTCTGTCGCGGCATCGCCGAGCACCTCGGCTGGCCGGTCGAGGCGGTCCGTGCGGCGTTCCTGGTGTCGGTCCTGGCAGGCGGCTTCGGGCTCGTGCTCTACGCCGCCTACTGGGCCTGGCTCCCGATCGACGACTCCGACGACTCCTCCGCCGAGCCCTCGACCGAGGGACGTGACCTGGCGGGAGTGCTCGGTCTGGGTGCGCTGGCGGTGGGCGTCGTGCTGCTGCTGTCGACGCGCGGCGTCGATGTCACCGGGTCGTGGTCGGTGCCGCTGCTGCTCGTGGCGGTCGGCGTCGCGGTGCTCTGGCGGCAGTCCGACGACGGCCGCCGCGCAGCGCTGCTCGCGGACGTCGGTGCCAGTGCACGCGTCACGACGCAGACCGCCGTACGACGCAGCGTCCCGCGGATCCTCCTCGGACTCGCCCTTGTTCTGCTGGGAGTGCTCGGAGTCCTTGCTTCGCAAGGCGATCTGGCCGCATCCCTCCGTGGCCTCGCCGCGGCACTGCTGGCGCTCGCCGGGCTCGCACTCGTCCTGCTGCCCTTCGTGCTCGGCTGGTGGCGCGACCTCGCTGCCGAGCGTCGCGCGCGCATCCGCAGCGAGGAGCGCGCCGAGATCGCCGCGCAGGTGCACGACTCGGTGCTCCAGACCCTCACCCTCATCCAGCGCTCGGCGCACGACCCCGACGAGGTGACGCGCCTGGCCCGCAGCGAGGAGCGTGCGCTGCGCCGATGGCTCTACGCCCCCGTGGGCGACCCGGGTGCGACGATCGTCGCCGCGCTCGAGACCGAGATCGCCGACGTGGAGTCGACGTACGCCTGCGTGGTCGAGCTCGTGCACGTGGGGGACGTCGCCCGCGACGACCGGGTCGACGCCCTGGTCGCGGCCGCGCGCGAGGCGGTCGTGAACGCCGCGAAGCACGCGGGCGGAACCGTGTCGGTCTACGTCGAGTGCGGCGAGACGGGCGTCGAGGTGTTCGTGCGCGACCGCGGTCAGGGCTTCGACCCCGACGCCGTTCCCGAGGACCGGCTAGGACTGCGCGAGTCCGTCCACGCGCGGATGGCGCGGGTCGGCGGCTCGGTACGGGTACGGTCCGAGCCGGGCTCGGGCACGGAGGTCTCCCTGGCGCTGCCCGCGCCCCTGGGCGTGAGGAGCTGGACGTGAGCGACCTGCCGGACCACGATCGCGTCGAGCGCGGCGGGGCCGCCGCACTCCGGGTGGTCCTCGTCGACGACCACCGTCTCTTCCGCGCAGGCGTGCGTTCCGAGATCGGCGGTCGGGTCGACGTCGTCGGTGAGGCGGGCGACGTCGACGAGGCGATCGCCGTCATCCACCACACGCGGCCGGACGTCGTGCTCCTCGACGTCCACCTGCCCGGCGGCGGTGGTCGCGCGGTCCTCGACTCGTGCACCGCGGACCTCCCCGAGGTGCGCTTCCTCGCGCTGTCGGTGTCCGACGCCGCCGACGACGTCATCGGCGTCGTGCGCGGTGGTGCCCGGGGCTATGTCACGAAGGCCATCTCGGCCGACGACCTCGTGGACGCCGTACGTCGCGTGGCCGACGGCGACGCCGTGTTCTCGCCACGCCTTGCCGGGTTCGTCCTCGACGCCTTCTCCACCGGGACCGTGGCCGAGGACGCCGACGAGGCGCTCGACTCGCTCAGCCCCCGCGAGCGCGAGGTGATGCGTCTCATCGCCCGCGGGTACACCTACCGCGAGGTCGCGAAGGACCTCGTCCTGTCGGTGAAGACGGTCGAGACCCACGTGAGCGCCGTGCTGCGCAAGCTCCAACTCAGCAACCGCCACGAGCTCGCCAAGTGGGCGGCTGCAAGGCACCTCGTCTAGAGAGTCCACTCCCGTATCGGGGTCGACCCCGGACAGCAGTACCCCGACGGCGGCGGCCCTGGCCCGAAGGCGGTGGGGTGCGGCGACGCGCGTCCCCGGAGGGGCGCGCTTGGAGCCGCCGGAAAGGCGGTAGCGTCGCGGCGTCGCTGTCTGGTGAGTCAGGAGTCGGTCGTGTCGGTGCAGGTGCAGGGTGTCGTCGCTCGGGGCAAGGGGCTGCCCGTGTCGCTCGAGAAGATCGTGGTGCCGGACCCGGGTCCGGGCGAGGCCCGGGTGAAGGTCCAGGCGTGCGGCGTCTGCCACACGGACCTGCACTACCGCGAGGGCGCGATCAACGACGCGTTCCCGTTCCTGCTCGGGCACGAGGCCGCCGGCGTGGTCGAGTCGGTCGGGCCGGACGTCACCGACCTGGCTGTGGGCGACTACGTGATCCTCAACTGGCGTGCCGTGTGCGGCACGTGCCGGGCCTGCCTGCGCGGCCGCCCGCAGTACTGCTTCTCGACGTTCAACGCGACGCAGAAGATGACGCTGCTCGACGGCACGGAGCTCTCGCCCGCGCTCGGCATCGGGGCCTTCGCGGAGATGACTCTCGTGGCTGCCGGGCAGTGCACGAAGGTCGACCCGGCCGCACCCCCGGAGGTCGCGGGACTCCTCGGGTGCGGCGTGATGGCCGGGCTGGGTGCCGCGCTCAACACCGGCAACGTGACGCGCGGCGACACCGTCGCCGTCATCGGCTGCGGCGGTGTCGGCGACGCGGCGATCGCGGGTGCCCGGCTCGCCGGCGCGCGCACGATCGTCGCGGTCGACATCGACGACCGGAAGCTCGAGAAGGCCACGCACTTCGGCGCCACCCACACGGTGAACTCGCGCCACGTCGACGCGGTGGAGGCGATCCGTGAGGCGACGGGCGGCTTCGGCGCCGACGTCGTCATCGAGGCCATCGGCCGCCCCGAGACCTACGAGGAGGCGTTCTTCGCCCGCGACCTCGCCGGAACGGTCGTGCTCGTCGGCGTCCCCAGCCCGGAGATGCGCATCGACCTGCCGCTCATCGAGTTCTTCGGCCGCGGCGGCGCGCTGAAGTCGAGCTGGTACGGCGACTGCCTGCCGAGCCGCGACTTCCCCATGCTGATCGACCTCTATCTGCAAGGCCGACTGCCCTTGCAGGACTTCGTGTCCGAGACGATCGGCATCGGTGACGTCGAGGCCGCGTTCGAGAAGATGCACCACGGCGACGTGCTGCGCTCCGTCGTGAAGTTCGACGCATGACCGCGCAGGTCGAGCGTCTCGTCACGAGCGGGATCTTCAGCCTCGACGGCCAGGACTTCGACGTCGACAACAACGTATGGCTCATAGGCGACGACTCCGAGGTCGTCGTCGTCGACGCGGCCCACGACGCCGGCGCGATCATCGCGGCGATCGGCGGCCGTCGCGTCGTCGCCGTCGTCTGCACCCACGGGCACAACGATCACATCACCGCAGCGCCGGACATCGCCGCCGCGACCGGAGCGGACATCCACCTGCACCCGGACGACCGGATGCTGTGGGACGTCGTCCACCCGGGCGTCGAGACGATGCCGCTATCCGACGGTGAGGTGATCTCCGTCGCCGGCACCGACCTGCAGGTGCTGCACACGCCGGGTCACTCGCCTGGCGGCGTGTCGGTCTACGCACCCGACCTCGGCGTCGTGCTCAGCGGCGACACGCTCTTCCACGGCGGCCCGGGTGCGACCGGACGCTCGTTCAGCAGCTTCCCGACGATCCTGGACTCGATCCGCGAGCGGCTGCTGTCCCTGCCGCCCGAGACGCGGGTGCTCACCGGCCACGGCGACGGGACGACGATCGGCGCCGAGGCGTCGTCGTATGACGAGTGGGTCTCGCGCGGGCACTAGGCTGCGCCGAGTGGACATCGTTTACAAGCTGATCCTGAGCCTGCACTTCGTCGGCGTCGCCATGCTCGTCGGCGGCTTCTTCGCGCAGATGGGGGCCAAGCCGCCGCTCGTCACGCACTGGATGCGCGACGGCGCTCTGACACAGCTCATCACCGGCTTCGCCCTCGTCGGCATCGCGCCGAACCTCGAGGGTGGCGAGCCCTTCGACAACGCGGCGGTCGGCACGAAGCTGCTCATCGCGGTGATCGTCACGGGTCTCACGCTGTTCGGCATGCGCCAGGATCCCGAGAAGCAGAAGCCGTACTGGGCCGCGGCCGGTGCACTCGCGCTCGTGAACATCCTCGTCGCGGTCTTCTGGGTCGCGGCGTAGTCACGACCCGTCAGGCGTACGACGGTCAGCCGGGCATGATCGAGACGAAGAAGGCCTCCGCGAGGCGTCCCTCGGCGTAGCCTGCGGCCTCGGCCGTGCGCGAGTTCCAGCCGCGCACGAAGCCCTCGAGATCCTCGAGGTGGCCGGTCTGCGACTCGTGCGCGGTGAGCGCCTCGATCTTGCGCGGGAACTGCTCCGTGATGTCGACGTAGTGGGTCTGCGTGTGGTGGCCCATGAGCCAGACCTCGCTCACCGACCAGGCGTCGAGGCCCTCGTCGTCGAGCAGCGACGGGTGGGCGAAGGGGTTGCGCGCGTCCGGGTAGACCGCCTGGATCGTCGCCTCGCCGGCAGCCATGTGGTCGGGGTGCGTCGCGGGGATGCGTTCCCAGTTGCGCTCGGGGGTCTGGGTCAGCAACCGCTGCGGCCGCACCTGGCGGATCACCCGGCTGATGTCGCGGCGCAGGCCGTGGGACACCGTGAGCTCGCCGTCCCGGTAGCCGAGGAAGCGCACGTCGCTGACGCCCACGGCCTTCGCGGCCGCGACCTGCTCGGCGCGGCGGATCGTCGGGATCTCCGAGCGCGGCACGGTGGGGTCGAACCCGCCGGCGTCGCCGTCGGTGACGATGCAGTACGTGACCGAGATCCCGGCCTCGACCCATCCGGCGATCGTCCCGGAGGCGCCGAAGTCGACGTCGTCGGGGTGAGCGGTCACCACGAGGACGCAGGAGACCTCGGAGTCGTCGAGCATGCAGGGCCTCCTGGGGTGCGGGCCGAGTGCGCCGAACGGGTCGGCGGACGCGCCCGGGGTGGGCTGACCGGGGGATTATCCAGGCCATCGTACGGAGCGGGCGAAAGACCGGTCGTCAACCGGTCGATCACCTCGACATGGCCAGGGGAGATCGGACGACGCGTGCGCGCGCGCCCCGGACCCGCTCCGCCCTCGCGGCCGCGGCCCTCCTCGCGGGGCTCCTGCCGGCCCTCGTCGCGGCCCCGGCGGCGCAGGCTGCCATGGCGGTCCCCCGCTCTGGCACCCTTCCGGTCGGCATCGACGCCTCCGCCTCCTACCAGGGCCAGAGCACCTGCTCCCCGACGCCGAAGGTCGGAGCACTCAAGCTCGCGGCCCTGCTGCGTGCGACGTACGGGAACTTCTCGGTCGGCCTCTCGCGACCGTGCTCGGACGGCGGCCAGAGCGAGCACAAGGAGGGCCGCGCCCTCGACTGGATGGTCAGCTCGCGGGTGCCGGGCCAGAAGGCCCGCGCGACGGCGTTCCTGACCTGGTTGCTCGCGCCCGGTGCCGACGGGCAGCCGGCGGCGATGGCCCGCCGTCTCGGCGTCATGTACATCGGCTGGAACGACCACTTCTGGGCGTCGTACCGCCCCGAGGCCGGCTGGACCGACCTCAAGGGGTGCTCCACGGATCCGAAGAAGCGGGCCGGCGGCTTCGACACGTATTGCCACCGCAACCACGTGCACCTGTCCCTGTCGTGGGAGGGTGCGATGGCGATGACGTCGTTCTGGACCGGGGTCCCGCTCGCGCCGTCGTGCCAGAGCGACGGGGGCGACTGGGGCGGCTGGGGCGGCTGGACCGCTCCGGGGTCCTCCCCGGCGGGCGAGGGGATCGATCTGGTCCCGGTGACACCGGTCCGGGTGCTCGACACCCGCACCGGGTCCGGACTCACCGCGCCGTGCCGCCTCACGGGGGCCGCGAGCTGGGACGGGACGCGCCGCGACGTCGTCGTCCACGCGACCGGTGCCGGCGGCGTCCCGGGCACAGGGGTCTCCGCCGTCGCGGTGCGGGTGACGACCTACCGGGCGGTGGGCGGCACCCTCACCGTCTCGGCCCGCACGACGAGCGGCTCCGCGCTGATCCCGGTGACGACGTCGCCGTCCTCGGTGGCATCGGCCGCGACCACGGTGGTGCCCGTCGCCGACGACGGCACGATCCGGCTCTCGGTCGACGGCGGCAGCGCGGACCTCCAGGTCGACGTGGTCGGCTGGGTGCCCCTGGTCGTGCCGCCCGCGCCCCCGGCCGACCCCACCCCGCCGCCGGACCCGACGCCCACCGACCCGACCCCGACCGACCCGCCGGCCGACCCCGCCGACCCGCCCACCGACACGCCCTCCGACCCGCCCGCAGACCCGACCGACCCGCCCGTCGATCCGGTGGCGCCGGCCGCGGCCGCGGACACCGTCGTCGGTGGCCTGACCCACGTCGTGGCGCCCACCCTCGTCTACGACGGCACCGCGCGACCGCTGGCGCCGAAGGAGACGCGGACCGTCCGGCTGTCCATCCCGGTCCCGGCGTCCGGGCTCTCCGGCGTCGCCGTGACCCTCACCGCCGACCGGACCAGGGCCGCGACCTACGTCGGCGTCCTGTCGGCCGCGAGCCCGACGCTCGTCGGCAGCCTGCGCACCTCGACCACGGCCACGCGGGCGACCCAGCTGCTCGCGCCGAGCACCGACGGCACCGTCGTGCTGCGCAACACCGGCTCCGCACCGGTGACGGTTCACCTCTACGCCAACGCCTGGTTCACGGCCGTGCCGACCGGCGACGGCGCGACCATGACGACGCTGGCGAGCCCGGTGACCGTGGTCGACTCGGCCACGCGCCTCGGGCTGTCCGGCCCGGTGCGCACCGGTGCCGCTCGGCTGGTGAACCTCACGGGCGCGGGTGGAGCCCCCGCGGGGGCCCGTGGCGTCCTGGTCTCGGTGAGCGCGCTCGGCGGCACGAGCGACGGCACGCTCTCCATCGGGTCGACCGCGCCCGTCCAGGCGGTGTCGTTCACGGCGCGGCAGTGGTCCCACGAGGTCGTCCTGCTGCCGCTGTCCGCCAGCGGGATGCTCGCCGTGCGCACCCCGTCGATCGGCACCCAGGTCCGCATCCGGGTCCTCGGCTACGTCGCCTGACGCGACGTCGGGAGGGTGTGGGGCCGGCGACCTAGACTGGCCGGGCGATGACGACTCTCTTCGACGATCTCGGCCTTCCGCGCCCGGAGCCCGAGCCCGCGGCCCCCAGCGCCGCAGCCGGTCTCGCCGCGCTCGTCGACGACCTCAACCCCGAGCAGCGGGCAGCCGTCGAGCACCGCGGCGGCCCCCTGCTCATCGTGGCCGGCGCTGGGTCCGGCAAGACCCGGGTGCTCACCCGGCGTATCGCCCACCTGCTCGCCAGCGGCGACGCCAGGCCCGGCGAGATCCTGGCGATCACGTTCACGAACAAGGCCGCCGGCGAGATGCGCGAACGAGTGGTCGAACTCGTCGGTCCGCGGGCGCGGGCGATGTGGGTGTCGACCTTCCACTCGGCCTGCGTGCGCATCCTGCGCAAGGAGGCGCCGCGCCTCGGTCTGACGTCGTCGTTCTCGATCTACGACGCGCTCGACTCGCAGCGCCTGATGACCCTCGTGTGCCGCGACCTCGACCTCGACCCGAAGCGCTACCCGCCGCGCGCATTCAGCAACCAGGTGTCGAACCTGAAGAACGAGCTGATCGACCACGAGACGTTCGCAGAGCGAGCGAGCAACCACCAGGAGAAGACCCTCGGCGAGGCCTACTCCGACTACCAGCGGCGCCTGCGCCGGGCCAACGCGTTCGACTTCGACGACCTGATCTCCTCCACGGTCGCCGTCCTGCAGCTCTTCCCCGACGTCGCCGAGCACTACCACCGTCGCTTCCGGCACGTGCTCGTCGACGAGTACCAGGACACCAACCACGCGCAGTACGTCCTGGTCAACGAGCTCGTGGGGCGCGGGTCCGACGGCGTACCCCCGGCGCAGCTGTGCGTCGTCGGCGACGCCGACCAGAGCATCTACGCCTTCCGCGGCGCGACGATCCGCAACATCGAGGAGTTCGAGCGCGACTACCCCTCGGCCACGACCGTGCTGCTCGAGCAGAACTACCGCTCGACCCAGACCATCCTCACCGCGGCGAACTCGGTCATCACGCGCAACACCGCACGGCGTCCGAAGCGGCTGTGGACCGATGCCGGCGACGGCGCGCAGATCATCGGCTACGTCGCGGACAACGAGCACGACGAAGCGGCCTTCGTCGCCGGCGAGATCGACCGACTCTCCGACGAGGACGGTGTGCCTGCCCGCGACGTCGCGGTGTTCTACCGCACCAACGCGCAGTCCCGCTCGCTCGAGGAGGTGTTCATCCGCGTCGGCCTGCCCTACAAGGTCGTCGGCGGCGTGCGCTTCTACGAGCGCAAGGAGATCCGCGACGCGGTCGCCTACCTCCGGGCCCTGGCCAACCCGGACGACGACATCTCGCTGCGGCGCATCCTCAACGTCCCTCGGCGGGGGATCGGCGACCGTGCCGAGGCGTGCGTCGAGGTGCTCGCCCAGCGCGAGCGGATCTCGTTCGGCGCGGCGCTGGCTCGCGCCCGGGATGCGCCGATGATCGCGACCCGCTCTGTCGCGCAGATCCAGCTGTTCGTCCAGATGATGAGCGACCTGCGCACCCTGGTCGAGGCCGGGTCAGGACCCGCCGTCGTCCTGCAGGCGGTGCTCGAGCAGAGCGGCTACCTCGCCGAGCTGGTCGCCAGCGCCGACCCGCAGGACGAGACACGCGTGGAGAACCTCGCCGAGCTCGAGTCGGTGGCGCGCGAGTTCGAGACCGACCAGCCCGAGGGCACTCTCGGCGATTTCCTCGAGCGGGTGTCGCTCGTGGCCGACTCCGACGAGATCCCCGACGCCGAGGAGCACGGCGGCGTCGTCACCCTCATGACCCTGCACACCGCGAAGGGCCTGGAGTTCCCGGTCGTGTTCCTGACGGGTCTCGAGGACGGTGTGTTCCCGCACATGCGCTCGCTCGGCGACGCCAAGGAGCTCGAGGAGGAGCGTCGACTCGCCTACGTCGGCATCACGCGCGCACGTGAGCGGCTCTACGTGTCGCGGGCCATCGTGCGGTCGGCCTGGGGCGCTCCGTCGTACAACCCGCCCAGCCGCTTCCTCGACGAGCTGCCCGGCGAGCTCGTGCACTGGAACCGCGTGGATCCGATCGCCTCGGGGGAGGGCGCGGGCTTCTCCTCGTCGCGCGCGAGCTCGGGCGGCTTCGGTGCCGCGCCGTCGCTGCTGGCCGCGGCGTCGCGACCGGGGGTGCGCAGCCCGGGCAACCGCGAGGTCGTGTCGCTCTCGGCCGGCGACCGCGTCACCCACGACAAGTTCGGTCTCGGCACCGTCGTCTCGACCAGCGGCATGGGCGAGAAGGCCGAGGCCACGATCGACTTCGGCGCGGAGGGCACCAAGCGTCTCCTGCTGCGCTACGCCCCCGTTGAGAAGCTCTGAGCCCCGCGCCGGATCGACCCCCCGCCGTCCGGCCGGCGAGCGGTCAGGGGCGCACTCCGTGGTGCACGAGCCAGGCGAAGGGGTCGATGGGCGTGCCGCCGACGATGACCTCGAGGTGAACGTGCGGACCGGTCACGTTGCCGGTGGCTCCTGAGCGTCCGAGCGTCTCGCCCACGGCGAGGCGGTCGCCCACCCCGACGCCGATCGAGGACAGGTGGGCGTACCGCGTCTGCGTGCCGTCGGCGTGGGTGACGACGACCGAGCGGCCGTAGGGCCCGGCCCAGCCGGCCTCCGCCACGCGTCCGGCGGCCACGGCGTCCACCGGTGTGCCGCTCGGCACGACGAAGTCCAGACCCGTGTGCCGTGCGCCGCCCCAGTGCGAGCCGCGCTCGTCGAACCGGGCGGAGAGGTGGTAGCCGTGCACCGGCAGGCCGAAGGCCGGTGCGACCTTGACGACGGGTCGAGGTGCGGCAGGGGCCGTCGGCGTCGTCGTGCTGTGCACGAGCGGGGGGAGCGGCAGCGGGTCGTCGTCGGCGGCGAGCGGGCCGCCCTCCGCAACGGGTCCGTACGTCGTGCCCGCAGCGGGGTCCGACGGGTCGGTGACGTCGGGGCCCCGTGCCGGTGACGACGTCGACGCGGACGGCTCGGCCGCCTGCGCGGCCGGCGCCATCGCGGCCGAGACGAGGCCGCAGCCGAGCAGCAGGCCGGCGACGGCCGCCTTCTCGCGGTGGGACGGGCGCACGGACAACCTCGCGTTCGCAGGGGACGGATGCGCGTGTCCTACCCAGTGCGGCGCACCGTCTATCGCGACGTGACGCGCCTCACCGTGGTCCGCTACGAGCTGCTCGTCAGCGTGGCGAGGTTGGCGACGGTGATGATCGGCACCGGCGGCAGCCAGGACGGCGGGGTGCCGGGCACGCCGGGGGTGTCGAACAGGAACGTCTGCGGGTCCGTCGGCCGGTCGGCCACCCGGACCTCGAGGTGGAGGTGCGGTCCGGTGGCGTTGCCGCTCGTGCCGATGCGACCGAGCTGCTGGCCGACGTGCACCGGACCCGGTTCGATCGTGACGGCCGAGAGGTGGCAGTACCAGACGCTCACGCCCGGAGAGATCTCGAGGAGCACCATCCAGCCGTAGGCGTGGTGCCACGCCAGCTTCACGACGGTCCCGTCGTGGACGGCGTAGACCGGGGTGCCCCACGGTGCCTTGAAGTCCAGACCGGTGTGCCGGGTGGTCCAGTGCCGGCCGCGGTCGCCGAACCGGGCCGTGATGTCGTACTGCTCGACCGGCGCCATCCACTCGGGCATGCGCGCGTTGCCGAGTGCCGCGACGTCGGCCTCGTCGTGCGCGTCGGCGCGGGCAAGGGCGGCGGAGTCGTCGTAGTAGTCGGCGCTCGTGACGGTGCCGTCGCGCAGCGGCATCGCGACGGCCCGGGTCGTCATGGACAGCGGGGCGAGCAGCGCGAGGACGGCGACGAGCGCCGCGGGACGGGCCCGTCGCCCGGTCGTCCCGGACCGACGCACCCGCACATGCTCAGGGATGCGAGGTGCCTCGCGCCACCCGTGCAGCAGGGTCGGCTGGTCGGCGGCCGCTCTTGCGGCCCGTGCTCGAGGCGATGGAGGTCGCTCCCGCCGCCAGCGTGTGACCCTCGTGGTCGAGGTGGGCGAGTGTCGTGCAGATCTCGTGGACGACGCGCCCGTCGACCGGCAGCGACAGGTGGCCGACGCCGCGGACGAAGACATTGCGCGCCTGGAGGTCGGGGTGCACGATCATCGCCGACTGCTTCGGGACCATGAGCTGGTCGAGGTCGCTCCACACCGCGACGAAGCGGGTGCGGCAGCCCTGCGCCGGCTCGGCGAGCTCGCGCACGACGTCGCTGCCGGGTCGCAGCTGGCGCACGAGGGGGTGCGGCATCGTGAAGGCCCAGAGCGTGCCGGCGTGCGGGGTGCCGAGGGTCACGAGGGTGTGGACCCGCTCGTCGCCACCGAGGCGCTGGACGTAGTAGCGCGCGACGAGGCCGCCCATGGAGTGGCCGACGACGTGGACCCGCTCGTAGCCGGTCTCCTCGCAGACCTCCTCGACGATCGTGCCGAGCCGGTCGGCCAGCACCCGGACGTCGCCGAAGATGCTGGAGTAGTTGACGTTGACGACCCGCCCGAAGCCGCGTCGGCGCAGTCCGCGGCGCAGCAGCGCGAACACCGAGCGGTTGTCGACGATGCCGTGGATCAGGATGATCGGCGTGCCGGCAGCCTCGACGTCGCCCACGACCAGACCGCGCTGCACGGGAGAGAGCTCCCCGAGGTGCTGGTGCTGCAGGACCTCCTCGGTCCGCTCGTCGAACAGGCTGAACGGGTACATCGCGAGGTGCACGGTCCACCAGGCGGCCTCGACGGCGGTCCCGCGCAGGCCGACGGGGGAGATCACCGCGCGGCGGGCGGCGGTCACCCGGTCGCGGGCCTCGTCGAAGGCCCGGGCCATGCGCTCGAGACGCCCGGGCTCCCGGGCGTCGTCGCGATGTGGCGTCGTCGGCACGCTTGTGAGAGTAGCGCTGCCGGTTAGGGGCATGGGAAGTCGACACGGACGGTCCCGTCCGGATGGCGCAGGGCCGCCGGGGGTTCGTGCCGGGAGAGCGGCTCGCTACGCTCGGGACGAGTCAGTCCCGGTCCCGTGACCCGCCCCGAGAGGCCGCCATGAGCAGCACCGCCGCAGCTCCCCGCACGCCATCCGGAGCCCCGATCCGCGTCGTCGTGGCGAAGCCCGGGCTCGACGGGCACGACCGCGGGGCGAAGGTCGTCGCCCGAGCCCTGCGCGACGCGGGCATCGAGGTCGTCTACACGGGCCTGCACCAGACGCCCGAGCAGATCGTCGAGACCGCGATCCAGGAGGACGCCGACGTCATCGGCCTGTCGATCCTGTCCGGTGCGCACCTCACGCTGTTCCGCGCCGTGCTCGACCAGCTCGCCGCCCACGACGCCACCGACATCGTGGTCTTCGGCGGCGGGATCATCCCCGACGACGACGTCCGCGAGCTCGAGGCGGCCGGGGTCGCGAAGATCTTCACGCCGGGCGCGACGACGCAGAGCATCGTCGACTGGGTCGTCGCCAAGGTCGGCACCCCGGCGTAACCCGCGCCCACCCCGGCGTGACCCGCTCGCGTCCACCTGCTCCGAGGCGTGGCGTCAATGCTCGTGGCATCTCGCGCTGACGCCACGGCTTGAGTGATTCCCCCCGAGATGTGCCGTCAGCGCGCCTGACGTCTCGCGCTGATGCCACGTCTCGATGGGGTGGCATCAGCGCGCGGGCGGTGGCTGTGCGGCCGCGACGCGTTCCTCGGCTGCCCGGCGGATCGTCGTCAGCCGGGTCACTACCTCGAGCTGACGACGGCGTACGGCGAACGACGGGATGCGCACGAGCAGCTTGCCGTCGGCGGCCACTCCTGTGTCGCGTGCCGCGTCTGCCCATCGTGACTCAGGGTTGTCGTGCGCGGGACCGTCGATCTCGATGACGAGCACGCTCCCGTCCGCGAGCGTCACCTCGAGGTCCCGGCGGTGACCGTGCGCCTCGACCTGCCGCCGCGGAGACGGCAGACCCGCCCGCCGCAGCAGCGGGAGCACGTCGATCTCGGCGAGCGAGTCCGCACCCGCGCCCGCCTCGGCCATGGCGTCGCGCACGACTGCCCGGTGCCGAACTCGGCCCGCGCCGGCCAGCTCGGCCAGCACGTCCGCCGGGCTCACGAGCCGTTGTTGCACTGCCGACAGGACAAGAACTGCCGCGGCGCGCGGCCACCGCTCCCAGGCAGCACCATCGACCGCGGCTCGAGCCGCACCGGTGACTGCCAGTCCCTCGCGGAGCTCCGGAGGTGGGCCGGGGACACGATCAGTCACGTGGACGACGACGTCCGGGAGGGGCGCAGGGCGTCGATCCCGCGGCACGAGCACGTGGATCCGCTCCGGCTCGTAGCCGGTGAGCCCGAGCTGGTGCAGCGCGGAGTGGCCGCCCAGCCAGCCGCAGGTGGCGTGAAGCACCGCCCGCCAGCGCAGCTGCGCGTCATCGATGCGGCCGTTGTCGGCCGCGACGACCTCGGGTGCCAGGAGCTGCCAGCGGCCGGCGGCTACCTGGCGGGCGACGTGGTCCCGGGAGACTCCGAGCTCGGAGAGCTGGGAGCGTCGCGCCAGTCCCTGCTGACCGGCGAACAGGTCGGCGAGACCAGGGATCTCCTGGAGCGCGCGATGACGGCCAGACACGGTCCCGACCCTGCGCGCGGCCTGTGCCCGAGCCGGGTCGGACCGGCGCGAGGACGTGCAGGACACGCCGCCAGGGGCATCGGTGGAGATGCCGTGCCGCGCCAGCGGTGGCGCCGGCGCTCCAGGCATCTCGCGGTGACGCCACATCACGGCGAGTTTGCCCGAGATGTGGCGCACGCGCTCGTGGCATCTCGCGGTCACGCCACGTCTCGGCAGGAGACGCGGACCACCGCAGTGAGTGGCCACTGCGGTCAGTGGCGGGGCCGCCGATGGCTGCTGCGGCGAGTGGTCGGTGGCGCGCGCCGAGCGGCTGTGACCTGCGTCGCAGCGTGCCGTGGGGCGGTACCGGGGGATTCCGGCGGGAGGGCGCCGGGCTAGGCTCGGTGGCGTCTCCTCCTCGTCGGCGTCACGTGCTCGGCCTCGGCACTCCTGAGCTCGAGTCACGGCACCGGCGACACCCTCGACCAAGTCAGGACACCGCGGTGGATCTGTACGAGTACCAGGCGAAGGACGCGTTCGCGCGCCATGGCGTCCCGACGCAGAGCGGCGAGGTCGTGCACACGCCGGCGGCGGCGAAGGCGGCGGCCGAGAACATGGGCGGCCTCGTCGTCGTCAAGGCCCAGGTGAAGACCGGCGGCCGCGGCAAGGCCGGCGGCGTGAAGCTGGCGAAGGACCCGCAGGAGGCCTACGACCGGGCCCACGACATCCTCGGCCTCGACATCAAGGGCCACGTCGTCCACCAGGTGCTGATCAACCCGGCGGCCGACATCGCGGAGGAGTATTACGTCTCCTTCCTCCTCGACCGCGCGAACCGCACCTTCCTCGCGATGGCGAGCAAGGAGGGCGGCATGGAGATCGAGCAGCTCGCCGTGGAGCGCCCCGAGGCGCTGGCGAAGGTGCCCGTCGACGCGCTCGTCGGCGTGGACCGCGCGAAGGCCGAGGAGATCGTCGACGCCGCGGGCTTCGACGACTCGGTCCGCGAGGGCGTCATCAACGTGCTCATCAAGCTGTGGGACGTCTTCGTCAAGGAGGACGCCACGCTCGTCGAGGTCAACCCGCTGGTGAAGACGCCGACCGGCGAAGTGGTGGCGCTCGACGGCAAGGTGTCCCTCGACGACAACGCGGGCTTCCGTCACCCGGAGCACGAGGCGCTGGTCGACTTCACCGAGACCGACCCGCTCGAGCTGCGGGCCAAGGAGAAGGACCTCAACTACGTCAAGCTCTCCGGCTCGGTCGGGGTGATCGGCAACGGCGCGGGTCTGGTCATGAGCACTCTGGACGTCGTCGCCTACGCTGGTGAGGAGTTCGGCGGCCAGAAGCCGGCGAACTTCCTCGACATCGGCGGTGGCGCGAGCGCCGAGATCATGGCTGACGGGCTCGAGATCATCCTCTCCGACGCCGAGGTCAAGGCGGTGCTCGTCAACGTCTTCGGCGGCATCACCGCGTGCGACGCGGTCGCCAACGGCATCGTGCAGGCCCTCGAGCTGCTGACCGCCAAGGGCGAGGCCGCCACCTTGCCCCTCGTCGTACGCCTCGACGGCAACAACGCCGACCTCGGTCGGCAGATCCTCCTCGACGCGGCGAACCCGCTCGTGGAGCTCGTGGACACGATGGACGGAGCTGCGCGTCGCGTGGCCGAGCTTGCGGCACAGGGAGCCTGAGACACCATGGCGATCTTCCTCACCGAGGACTCCAAGATCCTCGTCCAGGGCATCACCGGCTCTGAGGGCACGAAGCACACGATCCGCATGCTCGGGTCGCACGCGAACATCGTCGCGGGCGTCACACCCGGCAAGGGCGGCCAGACCGTCACGGCCGAGGGTCGCGACATCCCGGTGTTCGGCTCCTGCTCCGACGCGGTCGCCGCGACCGGCGCCGACGTCTCGGTGGTCTTCGTGCCGCCGCGCTTCGCCAAGGCAGCTGTCGTCGAGGCCGTCGACGCCGGGATCCCGCTCGTCGTCGTCATCACCGAGGGCATCCCGGTGCACGACACCGCGTCGTTCTACCAGTACGCCGCGGACTCGGGCACCACGCGCATCGTCGGCCCGAACTGCCCCGGTCTGATCAGCCCCGGGAAGTCCAACGCCGGCATCATCCCCGGCACGATCACCAAGGCCGGGCGCATCGGGCTCGTGTCCAAGTCGGGCACGCTGACCTACCAGATGATGTACGAGCTGCGCGACCTCGGCTTCTCCTCCGCCGTGGGCATCGGCGGCGACCCGGTCATCGGCACCACGCACATCGACTGCCTCGCGGCGTTCGAGGCCGACCCCGAGACCGACGCGATCGTGATGATCGGCGAGATCGGCGGCGACGCCGAGGAGCGCGCCGCGGCCTACATCTCCGAGCACGTCACCAAGCCCGTCGTCGGCTATGTCGCCGGCTTCACCGCGCCCGAGGGCAAGACCATGGGCCACGCGGGCGCCATCGTCTCCGGCTCGTCGGGCACGGCGCAGGCGAAGAAGGAAGCGCTCGAGGCCGTGGGAGTCAAGGTCGGCAAGACGCCGTCGGAGACCGCGCGCCTCATGCGCGAGATCATCACCGGCACCCAGGCCTAGCGGGATGCGTCGTACACCGGCCGGCATCTCACTGCTCCTGGCTGCCGTGGTGCCGGCCGTCGTCATGACCGCTCCGACCTCGGCGGCCGTGCCCGGTGATCGCACCCTCGCGTCGTCGTCGGTGCGTCCGCTCGCCGCGGGTCCGGCACCGTCGTCGTGGGAGGGCGGTCACGCGGTGCCGGTCGCGCCTCGCTGGTGGCCGCGCGGCTACGCCTATCCCTCGGCCGCCTGGAACCCGGCGTGGCCGAAGCCCGTGGAGTTCTCGCCGACCAAGGCCGGCCGTCTCTCCGGCCTGGTGATCGCGCTCGACCCGGGCCACGACGTCGGCAACGGCAGCCACATCAGCGCGATCAACAAGACCTACTGGGTCGGCCTCACGAAGACGTGCAACACCACCGGCACGGCGACCAACGCCGGCTACCCGGAGGCGACGTACACCTTCGACGTCGTCGCGCGGCTGCGTCGTCTGCTGGTGGCGCAGGGCGCGACCGTCGTCGTCACGCGCGACCGCAACACCAACGACACCTACGGCCCGTGCGTCGGCGCCCGCGGTGCCCTGCCCGCGCAGGAGAAGGCCGCATTCATGGTCCAGGTGCACGGCGACGGCGCGCCGTCGAGCGGCCGCGGCTTCCACGTCATCGCCCCGGCGTACTACAAGGGCTACACCGACGACATCTACGCCGGATCCGCGAAGCTCGCAGCCGCGATGGTCGCCGGCATGGTCTCGCAGGGTCTGCCGCGCTCGACGTACCTCTCGCAGACCATCCAGGTCCGCAAGGACACCGGCGCGATCAACATGTCCAACGTGCCGACGGTGACCGTCGAGACCCTCAACATGCGCAACGCCGCCGACGCCGCGCTCGCGATGTCGACCGCGGGGCGCCAGAAGGTCGCCGCCGGTCTCTACGCCGGAATCCTGCGCTACACCGGCCGCTGACGCCGACGGCGGAGTTCAGTGCCGACATCCTACGCGGCCGGGCAGCAGAGCCTGAGGAGATCGTCGGCACTGCGCTCTACCTCGCATCGAGCGACTCGGACTACCTCACCGGTCAGGTCATCATGATCGACGGCGGGATGGTGCTCGTCTGACGGCTCCACGCCGCGGTCATGTCGGACGCCGGGCTACGCGGTGAACAGCTCCGGGTGGCTCGTGAGCGCCACCCGGGTGCGCCGGATGTGACCCTCGAGCAAGCGCTCGCAGTCCTCCGGGTCGCGGCGGCGCACCGCATCGAGCAGCAGCCGGTGCTCGGCGTTGACGATGGCCGCGCGCTCGTTGCCCGCGAGCAGCATGAATGCTCGGCGGTAGTGCTGCGTGGAGTTCCACAGCCGCACAGTGGTCGCCAGCAGCATCTCGCTCCTGCATCCGGCGTACGACGTCATGTGGAACTCGCGGTCGAGCACCAGGAAATGGCTGACGTCGGTGTTGAGCTCGATCGCCTCCTGGATCGACTCCATGTGATCGACCTGCTCGTCGGTGAGGTGGGGGAGGCTCTCGATCAAGGTGAGTGGCTCGAGGCGCTCTCGCATCCGGTAGTAGGTGTGCACTTCGTGCAGGCTCAGCGTCGGGACTCGGGCGCCCCTGTTGGGCGAGGACTCGGCCAGACCCTCGGACTCCAGGATCCTCAGCGCCTCGCGCACGGGAAGCCGGCTGGCCCCGAAGCGCATCGCTATCTCGTCCTGCCGCAGCCATTCGCCGGGCGGGATCTCGCCCGCGAGGATCGCGTCCTTCAGCGCGGTCGCGATGCGCAGGCTGCTGACGACCTCGGACGCCGCGGCGGGTGTACCGACCGTGCTGTCCAGTGTCACCGGTGCCGCCTAGGCGAAGAGGGAGGGGTTGTGGTCGAACGCCTTGCCGTGAGGATAGGAGACGAGTTCGAACTGCATGCCCCACGGGGAGAGGAAGTAGACCCAGCGCTGCCCCTCGGAGGCGCCGCGGCTCGTGGTGGGATCACCGAGCACTGTGACGCCGGCGTCGCGGAGGTAGTCGACCGCCGTGTCTAGGTCGTCGACGTAGAGGGCGACGTGGTGCCCGCCGATGTCGCTGTTGCGCGGCACGTCGCTCGACGGCTGCGGCGCCTCGTACTGGAAGACCTCGAACACGGCCTGGCCGCCGCAGCGGAAGAATCGCAGCTGGCGCATCACCGCGCGCGGGTCCACGTTGAGGTGCTCGGCCATCCAGTCGTCCTCGGCCTGGAACGGGCCCAGGGAGTACATGTACTCGCAACCGAGGACGTCGACCAGCCAGGCGTGCGCGGCCTCGAGGTCCGGCACCGTGAACCCGACGTGGTCCAGCCGCGACAGTCCGGGAATGCCCATACGAACTCCTTATTGGATCCGAAAGTGCCCTCCGAGCGTCCCACGTCAGCGTGGCATCCGGCAAGAGTACTTGTTATTGGATCCAACCTCTGTCACGATCCTGCGGTCAGTCGTCCGCGCAGGAGGCCCCCATGCCCACGCACCAGCAGATCGACCCCGCCGCTCCGTGGATCGAGCTCGTCGTCACCGAGGCCGACTGGGACGCCGCCGAGCCGGCCCTCCTGACCTCGATCCTGAGCCAGCTCGTGCTGATCCGGACCTTCGAGGAGTTCGTCCTCGAGCTCGCCGGCGAGGGCCTGATCCACGGCCCGGCGCACTCCAGCATCGGCCAGGAGGGCGGCGCCGTCGGCTCGGCGATCACGCTCACCTCGCACGACACCGTCAACGGGTCGCACCGCGGGCACCACCAGTTCCTGGCCAAGGTCCTGGCGCACCTCCACCCGAAGGGGATCGATCCCACGGCGCCCCTGCCCGACGACGTCCGCGACACCCTGCTGCGCACCCTGCGCGAGATCTGCGGTCTCGACCGCGGTTTCAGCCACGGTCGCGGCGGCAGCATGCACCTGCAGTGGCTCGAGGCCGGGGCCATCGGCACCAATGCGATCGTCGGCGGCGGCGTGCCGCTCGCCGCCGGCTCCGCCTGGGCGCACAGGCACGCCGGCACCGACGCCGTGGCAGTCACCTACTTCGGTGACGGCGCGACGAACATCGGCTCCACGCTCGAGACGTTGAACCTCGCGGGTGCCTGGAAGCTGCCGATCTGCTTCTTCATCGAGAACAACCAGTACGCCGTGTCCACCCACGTCGCCGAGGTGACCGCCGAGCCCCGGCTCTCCGGACGCGGTCCGGGATTCGGCATCCCGAGCTGGAAGGTCGACGGGATGGACCCGCTCGCCGTCCACCTCGCGATGCAGGAGGCGCTCGCGCACATGCGCGCGGGCAACGGCCCGACCGTCATCGAGGCCGACGTCTACCGCTACTTCCACCAGAACGGCCCCTTCCCCGGCAGCGCGTTCCGCTACCGCAGCAAGGAGGAGGAGGCGCAGTGGCGCGGGCGCGACCCGATCGACGCCACCGCGCGCCATCTCGTGCGCCGCGGGATCCTCACGCAGGACGAGGTCGATGGCACGATCACTCGCGCGAAGGCGCTCATGGCCGAGCTCGGCGAGGTGATCCTCGAGCCGAAGCCCGGCGGCAAGCCCAAGGAGCGGCAGATCAAGGCCGACGAGTGGCCGGATCCGGCATTCGTCGACACCGGTGTCCGCGGCGACCTCAGCGAGCTCGAGGGCATCACCTTCACCGACGCGTCAGACCACGCCGGACGGACCGTCGAGACGAAGTTCATCGATGCGGTCGCCGGCGTGATGGGCCGTCGGCTGGAGACCGACCCGCGCATCGTCGTCATGGGCGAGGACGTGCACCGCCTCAACGGCGGCACCAACGGCGCGACCCGCGGCCTCAAGGACGCGTTCCCCGACCGTGTGCTCGGCACCCCCATCAGCGAGAACGCCTTCACCGGCCTCGGTGGAGGCATGGCGCTCGACGGCCGGTTCCGTCCGGTCGTGGAGTTCATGTACGCCGACTTCATGTGGGTCGCGGCCGACCAGCTGTTCAACCAGATCGGCAAGGCTCGCCACATGTTCGGCGGCGACAACGCGGTGCCGTTCGTGCTGCGCAGCAAGGTCGCGATGGGCACCGGATACGGCTCGCAGCACTCGATGGACCCGGCCGGCATCTTCGCCACCGCACCCGGCTGGCGCATCGTCGCGCCTTCGACGCCGTACGACTACGTCGGTCTCATGAACACCGCGCTCGCCTGCGACGACCCGGTCGTCGTCATCGAGCATGTCGACCTCTACGCCTCGTCGGGCGAGGCACTCGACGGCGACTTCGACCACTACCTGCCCGTCGGCAAGGCGGCAGTGCGGCGTAGCGGCTCGGCGCTCACGATCCTCACCTACGGCGTGATGACCAACTACGTGCTCACCGCGGTCGAGGAGACCGGCGTCGATGCCGACGTCGTCGACCTGCGCTGGCTGGACCGCGCCAGCCTCGACTGGGACACAGTCACCGCGAGCATCAGGAAGACGAACAACGTCCTCATCGCCGAGCAGGGGGCGGTCGGCACCTCATACGGCGGCTGGCTCTCCGACGAGATCCAGCGACGGCTCTTCGACTGGCTCGACGCTCCGATCGAGCGCGTCACCGGCGGAGTCGCGTCGCCGAGCATCAGCAAGGTGCTCGAGCGGGCCGCTTTCGCGCGCAGCGAGGAAGTGGCAGCCAAGCTCCGCGAGATCTCGGGAGACGGTCGTGCCTGAGCTGCTGCGGATGCCCGAGGTGTCGGCCAACGTCACCGAGGCCGTCCTCTCCACCTGGCACGTCGCCGTCGGTGCGCAGTTCGCCGCCGGCGAGGCGATCGTGACGGTCGAGACCGACAAGGCCGTCGTCGACGTCGAGGCCGAGAGCGCCGGCGTGATGCTGCGCCAGCTCGTCGGGGACGGAAGCCACGTCGAGGTCGGCTCGCCGATCGCCGTCTACGCAGCGGTGGGCGAGAAGGTCGACGATGTCGACGCCTTCCTCGCCCAGATCGGCGTCGACGCAACGGCTCCTACGTCGCTTGCTGCAGCGGCTCCGACGGCTGATGTCGGGAGCCCATCGACGACGGCTGAGGAGACGGCCTCGTCCGACCGGTCGTCGCGTGTCTTCGCGAGCCCGCTCGCGCGCAAGCTCGCCCGCGATGCCGGCGTCGACCTTGGCGCTCTCACCGGCAGCGGCCCCGGGGGTCGCATCCGCCGTCGCGACGTCGAGAGCCATCGTGTGACCGCGCCGCCAGCCGCGCCCGCTGCAGCCCCTCGTCGCGCCGCCGCCGCGGCGCTGTCGGCCGCGGGAGCGCCGGAGTTCGTCGACGTGCCGAACAGCCGGATCCGCAACGCGATCGCGGCTCGCCTCACCGAGAGCAAGCAGACCGCACCGCACTTCTACCTCCGCGGCAGCGCGAAGGTGGACCGGCTCCTCGCGCTCCGCGCCGAGATCAACTCCGGCGGCGGCCCGAAGGTGTCCGTCAACGACCTCGTCGTGAAGGCCGTGGGGCGCGCGCACACGCTGGTGCCGGACCTCAACGTGATCTGGACCGGCGACGCGATCCGGCACTTTAGCCAGGTCGACGTGGCAGTGGCCGTGTCGACCGAGAACGGTCTCGTGACGCCTGTTGTGCGCGGTGTCGACCTGCTCTCGCTCCACCAGCTGGTCGCGACCACCCAGGACCTCATCGTGCGGGCCAAGGACAAACGACTGCAGCAGAGCGAGCTCGAGGGCGGGACGATCAGCGTCACCAACCTCGGGATGTTCGGCACCGAGGAGTTCGCCGGCATCATCAACCCTCCGCAGGCCTCCATCCTCGCGGTCGGCGCCGCCCGGCCGGAAGCAGTCGTGGCCGACGGCGCGCTCGCGGTGACCACCGTGATGCACGTGACGCTCTCGGTCGACCACCGCCCGGTCGACGGTGCGACTGCGGCGCAGTGGATGCAGGTCTTGGTCGATCTGCTGGAGAACCCTGCGCGGATCCTCGTATGACGAGGTCTCGACTCAGACAGGGGTGTTCGGCGTGAAGGACTCGCGCGTGCGCGACTTCGTGGCGGGCGACGACGGAATCCTGGTCTGCGAGCACGACGTGGTCCTCCGGAGGCACCGCGACGACTGACGAGCCGCGATCGCGTGGTGGATCATCCGTGTCGCTCGGGGGAGCGGACGACGTCGGGTGCGAGCATCGACGGGTGACGTCCATGCTCGAGCGACCCCCGACCCCGCCACGGGTCGGACTGGCTCCTCGACCACCCCGACGCGGCAGGCAGGACGTCGTCGGGACGCTGCCGGTCGCCGCGGTCACAGCCGCGCTGTGGGCGGCTGCCGTGGCGCTGGTCAGTCTCGGCGTGCTGGTCACGGTCGTGTGGGCCGTCTCCGCGCGCGGCGGCGACGGGCTGGTCACTCCGATGGCTGCGACCGGTGTCGTGTGGCTCGCCGCGCACCACGCAACGGTCGACACCGCCTCGGCCTCGGTCACGCTGCTGCCGATGCTCCTGCTCGCGCTGCCGCTCGTGCTCCTGCAGCGGGCCGGCCGATGGGCGGCCCGTGTCACGGCCACCACCGACCCCGCC
This sequence comes from Candidatus Nanopelagicales bacterium, assembly GCA_036510975.1. Taxonomy (GTDB): domain Bacteria; phylum Actinomycetota; class Actinomycetes; order S36-B12; family CAIYMF01; genus Longivirga. The sequence goes on along the minus strand of DATCCY010000141.1, from coordinate 5,648 downwards.
GATGCCGGCCTCATCGTCGTCGCGGGCACCGCCACGTACGCCACGGTCGCGTTCCTCGTCGCGCAGGGCGCGACGCTCGGCGGCGCCACGGTGTCGCCGTTGGCGGCGCTCGTCTGGTCCGTGGTCGTCGGTGTTCTCGGGCTGTCCGCCGGCGTCGTCGACGGCGCCGGGCTGCTGCCGGGCCTGCGCGCGCGGGTCCCGGATCTGCTCCGCGCCGCGGGGCTGGTTGCGGCAGCCTCCGGCGCCGCGCTCGCCGTCGCGGTCGGCACCGTCGCGGGCGTGGCGCTCGCCGCCCGCTGGTCGACTGTGACGTCGATGTCCCACCAGCTGGCACCCGGTGTCGGCGACGCCGTGGGCGTGCTGCTCGTATCGCTCGCCTACCTGCCCAACCTGCTCGTCTGGACCCTGTCCTACGTGCTCGGGCCGGGCTTCGGGGTGGGCGGTGGCGCGACGGTCGACCCGTTCTACGCCGCCGGGGGCCTCCTCCCCGGTGTTCCGATGCTCGGCGCGGTGCCGTCGGACGCTCCGGCGGCGGGGCCGCTCCTGCTCCTGCTCCCCGTGGCCGCAGGCATCGTCGGCTCCGTCGTGCTCCGCCGGCGCATCCACCTCGCGCTGCTGCCCGAGGTGGGCGCCGTGCTCGGCGGTGCGGCGCTGCTCGGCGTCGTGACCGTCGTGCTGGCGGCGCTGTCCCGCGGTTCGCTCGGCGACGGCCGCCTGGTCGGGCTCGGGCCGGCGCCGCTCGTCACCGGCATCGTGGCCTTCGGGCTGGTGGCCGCCGGCGCGGTGCTGTGCACCCTCGTCGTCCGGATCACCCCGACGATCTGGGTCACCGGCGAGCACCGACCGGACCGGCCGTAGGATCGGGGACGACTGCCCGGCAGCCCAGCGACACCAAGGACACCGCGTGCCCTCCGACCGCCCGTCCGCCCGAACCCGGCTCGTGGTGCTCGTGTCCGGCTCGGGCACGAACCTGCAGGTGCTGCTCGACGCGGCGCAGGATCCGGCGTATCCCGCCGAGGTCGTCGCGGTCGGTGCGGACCGGTTCGAGATCGAGGGTCTCGCCCGCGCCGAGCGCTCGGGAGTGCCGACGTTCGTCGTCCGCGTCCCGGACTTCCCGACGCGCGAGGACTGGGACGCGTCGCTCACCGACGCGGTCGCAGGCTACGACCCCGACATCGTCGTGCTCGCCGGGTTCATGAAGCTCGTCGGCCCGACTTTTCTCGAGCGCTTCGCAGGGTGCTGCGTCAACACGCACCCCGCGCTGTCGCCGTCCTTCCCCGGCATGCACGGGCCCGCCGAGGCACTGGACCACGGCGTCAAGGTCACCGGGTGCACGCTGTTCGTCGTCGACCCCGGCGTCGACACCGGCCCGATCCTCGCGCAGCGCGCCGTCGACGTCCTCGACGGCGACACCGTCGAGTCCTTGCACGAACGCATCAAGACGGCGGAGCGCGAGCTCCTCGTCGACGTCGTGGGGCGCATGGCCCGCGACGGTTGGACCGTCACCGGCAGGAAGGTCACCATCCCGTGAGCACCCGACCCGTACGTCGCGCCCTGGTGTCCGTCTACGACAAGACCGGCCTCGACGAGCTCGCCCGCGGCCTGGCCGACGCGGGTGTCGAGATCGTGTCCACCGGGTCGACCGCCGCGCGCATCGCCGGGCTCGGCATCGCGGTGACGCAGGTCGCCGACCTCACCGGCTTCCCCGAGCTCCTCGACGGCCGGGTGAAGACGCTGCACCCCCGCGTGCACGCCGGGATCCTCGCCGACTCGCGCCTCGAGGACCATCAGCGCCAGCTCGACGAGCTCGGGATCGCGGCCTTCGAGCTCGTGGTCGTGAACCTCTACCCCTTCGTGGAGACGGTCGCCTCCGGAGCGACCCCCGACGAGTGCGTGGAGCAGATCGACATCGGCGGCCCCACGATGGTGCGCGCCGCAGCCAAGAACCACCCGAGCGTCGCCGTCGTCACCTCCCCGTCGCAGTACGCCGAGGTCCTCGCGGCCGTCGCCGGAGGTGGCTTCACCCTCGAGCAGCGCCAGGCGCTCGCCGCCGCTGCCTTCGTGCACACGGCGAACTACGACGTCGCGGTGGCGTCATGGCTCGGGAACGTCGTGGCACCCACCGACGCCGGCACCGGGTTCCCGGCCTGGCTCGGTGCGACGTGGGAGCGCGCGGAGGTGCTGCGCTACGGGGAGAACCCGCACCAGCGCGCCGCGCTCTACGTCACGAACCACACGCCGAACCCCGGGCTCGCGCAGGCCGAGCAGCTGCAGGGCAAGGAGATGTCCTACAACAACTACGTCGACGCCGATGCGGCTCGGCGCGCGGCGTACGACCACGCCGAGCCCGCGGTCGCGATCATCAAGCACGCCAACCCGTGCGGCATCGCGGTCGGTACGGACATCGCCGAAGCGCACGCGAAGGCGTTCGACACCGACCCCGTCTCGGCGTTCGGGGGCGTCGTCGCCGCGAACCGTCCGGTCACCGCGGCGATGGCGCGTCAGGTTGCCGACGTCTTCACCGAGGTGGTGGTCGCCCCGGCGTTCGACGCCGAGGCGCTGGAGATCCTGAGCGCGAAGAAGAACCTGCGCCTGCTCGTCGCGGCCGACGTGCCGACGCACGGCGGCATCGAGATCCGCCCCGTGAGCGGTGGCCTGCTGCTGCAGTCCACCGACAAGATCGACGCCGCCGGTGACGACCCCGCGACCTGGACCCTCGCCTGCGGCGAGGCTGCCGACGCTGCGACCCTGCACGACCTCGCCTTCGCGTGGCGCGCCGTCCGCTCGGTGAAAAGCAACGCGATCCTGCTCGCCAAGGACGGCGCGGCGGTCGGCGTCGGCATGGGGCAGGTCAACCGGGTCGACTCCTGCCGCCTCGCGGTCACGCGCGCGGGTGACGGGCGCGCGCGCGATGCGGTGGCGGCGTCCGACGCATTCTTCCCGTTCCCCGACGGCCTCGAGGTCCTCACCGAGGCCGGCGTGCGCGCGATCGTGCAGCCCGGCGGCTCGGTGCGCGACGACGAGGTGATCGCAGCGGCCACCGCCGGCGGCGTCACGATGTACCTCACGGGAACGCGCCACTTCTTCCACTGAGGTCACCTCGGCCGGACGGCGGAGCCGCCCGACCGAGGGAGACTACGCCCAGCCGGCAGTCACCACTGGACGGCGACGTACTTGGACTCGGTGTAGTCCAGCACGCCCTCGTGGCCGCCCTCGCGACCAATGCCGCTCTGCTTCACGCCGCCGAAGGGCGCAGCCGGGTCGCTGACCAACCCGCGGTTGAGGCCGATCATGCCGGCCTCGAGCCGTTCCGACAGTCGAAGTCCGCGGGCGAGGTCCCGCGTGTAGACGTAGGCGACGAGCCCGTACTCGGTGGTGTTGGCCATCCGCACCGCCTCGTCCTCGTCGGTGAAGGTGACGATCGGAGCCACCGGTCCGAAGATCTCCTCGTCGAGGATGGGAGAGTCCGCCGCGACCCCGGTGAGGACCGTGGGGTCGTAGTAGTACCCGGCGCGGTCCGCTCGGGCTCCACCGAGGATCGCTGTCGCACCCTGGTCGAGCGCTGCGCGGACAAGGCTGTCGACCTTGTCGACCGCCTCGAGGTTCACCAGCGGACCCACCTGCACGCCGTCGTCGCAGCCCGGTCCGACGACGAGCGCGGCCATCCGCTCCGCGAGCCGACGGCTGAACTCGGCCGCGATGCCCGCCTCGACGTAGAAGCGGTTCGCCGCCGTGCAGGCCTCGCCTGCGTTGCGCATCTTCGCGATCATCGCGCCGTCGAGAGCGGCGTCGAGGTCGGCGTCGGCGAAGACGAGGAACGGGGCGTTGCCGCCGAGCTCCATCGACGAGTTGACGACGTGGTCCGCGGCCTCCTTGAGCAGGACGCGCCCCACCTCGGTGGACCCGGTGAAGGACAGCTTGCGCACGCGCGGGTCGTCGAGCATGGCGGAGACCACGGCACCGGACCTGCGCGCCGGAAGGACGTTCACGACGCCGGCGGGCACGCCCGCCTCGGCGAGGATGTGCGCCATCGCAAGGGCCGTCAGGGGTGTGTCGCTCGCGGGCTTGAGGATCACGGTGCAGCCCGCGGCGAGGGCCGGCCCGATCTTCCGCGTCGCCATAGCCGCCGGGAAGTTCCACGGGGTCACGAGAACGCAGATCCCCACCGGCTGGTGCAGCACGACGATCCGGTTGGCCCCGGACGGCGCGGTCGAGACGGACCCGTTGATCCGGACCGCCTCCTCGGAGTACCAGCGGAAGAACTCGGCGGCGTAGGCCACCTCGCCCCGCGCGTCCGGCAATGCCTTCCCGTTCTCCAGCGAGATGAGGTGGGCGAGGAACTCGCCACGGGCGGTCATGAGCTCGAACGCCTTGCGGAGGATCTCCGCCCGGGCCCGCGGTGCGGTGCCGGCCCACGAGTCAGCCGCGGCCGCAGCGGCTTCGACGGCGGCGCGCGCGTCGTCCACCGTGCCGTTGGCCACCGAGGCGACCACGTCGCCCGTCGCCGGATCCGTCACGTCGAATCGGCCTCCGTCGGAGGCAGGCTGAGCGGCGCCACCGATCCAGAGGTCGGTCAGGAGGCCGTTCAGGAGCTCCTGGTGGTCGTGTGCCACGGCCGCGCCCTTCTGCTCGAGGATCAGTACTTGTTGGCGATGACGAGGTCCTGCGCCGGGTAGAGCGTGAGGATCCGCGGCCCGTCCTCGGTGACGACGACCTCCTCCTCGATGCGTGCGGCGGAGAAGCCGTCGCTCGCCGGGCAGTAGGTCTCGAGAGCGAACACCATGCCCACCTGGAGCTCGATCGGCTCTCGCATGCTGTTGAGACGCGAGATGATCGGCCGCTCGTGCAGGCCGAGCCCGAGCCCGTGACCGAACTGGAGGCCGAAGGCGGCCATCTCGTTCTCGAAGCCGAACTCCGTTGCCGCGGGCCACACCGCAGCGACCTGGTCGGTTCCCACGCCGGGACGGATCATCCCGATCGAGGCGTCCATCCACTCCCGCGCCTTGGTGTAGGCGTCGCGCTGGCTGGTCGTCGCGCTGCCGACGCTGAACGTCCGGTAGTAGCAGGTCCGGTAGCCGTTGAACGAGTGGATGATGTCGAAGAAGGCCTGGTCGCCGGGGCGGATGATCCGGTCGGAGAAGTTGTGCGGGTGAGGGTTGCAGCGCTCGCCGCTCACGGCGTTGATCGCCTCGACCTGGTCGGAGCCCATCTCGTAGAGCCGCTTGTTGGCCAGGGCCACGATCTCGTTCTCGCGGATCCCCGGCTTCAGCACCTCGACGATCTCCTGGTAGACGCCGTCGACCATCGCCGCTGCCTGGTTGAGGAGCACGATCTCGTCCTGGGACTTGATCTGGCGCGCGTCGAGCATGAGCTGCTGGGCATCGACGACGCTGAGCCCCTGGCGTTGCATCTCGAAGAGGAACGGCGGCTCGACGATGTCGACGCCCACCGGCGCATCGGCGACGCCGGCGTCCTCGAGCAGGCCCTTGATCTGGCGCACGGCGTCGCGCATCAGGCCGGCGGTCGGCGCTATGGCACCGCGCAGCCCGAGCATGCCCGCGTGGCAGTTGGCCGGGTCGAGCCACGGGCTGTACAGCCGGTGGTGCCGCGCGGCCGAGCCGAAGTCCCACAGCATCGGCTCGCCGCCG
>DATCCY010000140.1:0-24654 GCA_036510975.1 Candidatus Nanopelagicales bacterium | reverse complement strand
CCTGGTCGAGACCGCCCCCGGCGTCACCGCCGACGAGGTCGTCGCCGCGACGGGCGCCCCCCTCACGGTGGCCATCCCCGCCTGACCTGCTCATCGGCCCGCCCTGCGGATGACACGCCGCAGCGCTTCCCTGTGGATAGTGACGACCGCTATCTGCTGCGGGACAAGGGATTCCGGCCTCGCTCCACTGTCGCTCACACTGGACGCGCATGCGTCGGTGGACGCGGCCACGGCGACGGCGAGACTGCCGGGTCTTCACTCCACCGCCGCTGCGCCGCCGACGACTCCGGCCCTGACCAGCAGGGCGCGACAAGACCACCGACCCGAACGCCATGCGGCTCGGCCGAAAGGCCCTGCCCGACCCGAGAAGGACCCGACTATCGCGCCCGGGGCTCCGTGCGCTCACCGCACCTGTCGAATCCGCGGTTTTCCGGCCAAACCGAGGATTCGACAGGTGTGGCAAGCCCATGGGTGCAGGTGGCGAGCGCGACCTGCCGTTCTCGTTCGCCTTCCTGGTGTCGAACTGGCAATAGCACGCGTTTCGATGTCTCGCGGGTGGACCATGGTTTGTGCCGACGTGGTCGGGCGCACGAATCGACGGGGAGCCTGACATGGGGTTGCGGGAGCACCAGATAGGCAAGGGCACGCTCGGCTACAAGGGCGAGACAGCCGAGTACTTCGAGTCCAAGCGTGGCCTGTGGGACCACTTCAGGTGGCTGCTCGCCGCGATCTGCCTGGTACTCGGTGTGGCCTTCCTCGTCGCGTCGGCCTCCCCGGTGGTCGCGGCGCGCGTTGTGTCGGTGACCGACGACGGGGCCGCAGGCACCAACACGGTCGTGCTCGTGGCCCCGAACGGTGCTACCGCTGCGGTCACCGTCGCCTACGCCGACACTCCGGCCGTGGGTGCGAGCGAGCAGGCGACGCAGCTTCCCGGCGGTCGGCTGATCCTCGGTGACCACTCGGCCCAGGGACGCGGCGCGGCGCTGATCTTCCTCGCGCTCGGGGGCGGGATCGTGCTGCGCGCAGCGTGGCGAATCCGCCACCCACGGCCCCGGCAGACCACGGTGCTGGTCCCGGACGACACCTACGCCCTTCCCCCGCACTAGCCGCCCCGGGGCGCCACCGTGCCCGTTCTGATTCCCTCTCGCTCGACGCCCGGGCCGCGCGAGGGAGCAACGTCGGAGTTCCTCCCCACGAGGGCCCGTGCGGCGGATGATGGTGGTCGACGTTCGTACCGGATCGTGGAATCCCCACACCGTGTACTGACTCCGGAGGAGCCAACGAATGAGCTCGCCTAGCGGACCCAACTGGTACCCGAGCAAGCAGTTTGTTCATAACCCTCCACCACCCCCGGGTACTCCATCACGCCCCGGACCGGACGCGGGGCCCGACGAGACCGGGCCTGCTGGCGAGCGACACAAACAAGCGCACGAACAACCCGGCCTGATTCGGCGCTTCGTGGGCAAGTTCGTCCGGAGGAGTGGAAAGGCCGACGACGTTTGACATCAACCGCTTCGCCTCACACCTGTCCTACTTGACCGTGCGGTGGGTGTTCACAGGCAACCCCACGCCGTTCGGGCCCGCGAAGTTCTCGCTCGCCGTCAGAAGTGCCACGCGGAACGACATCTGCAAGTCGCCGTCGGGCAGCGACATGCCGGCTGCGCCTGGTGGCCGTGAACACCTGGGTGTGGATCTCTCGGAAACGGGCTGCGCGGTTGCTCATGGAGCTCGGCCTCCATCAGCCCCAGATGGCGTCGAGGATGCGCATGCGCACGGCGCGCACCGCGGGGATCAACGCAGCCACGGCCGCCACGACGATGAGGATCACGACGTTCGACCGGGTGACCTCCGGGACGATCAGCAGCGTCACCGGGCCGCTCGGGAACTGGAACGGGTGCCGGTCGACCACGGGGACGAGAACAAACCGGAACAGCAGGTAGCCCACCACCGTGCCGACCGCCGCGGTGACGATCGACTTGATGACGTAGCTGCCCACGATGGCCGCCGACCGGATGCCGATGGCGCGTTCGATGCCGATCTGCCGACGCCGGTTGGCGAGGTCGACGTAGGTGATGATGATGACGGTGATCGCAGCGACCAGCAGCGACATCACGCGCATGATCCGGTCGATGAGCTCGAAGGTGTCGAGCTGGTCCTGGATCGCGGCAGCGAGCTGAGCGGGGCTCTGCAGCTGGACGTCAGAGCGCAGGGCGCCCAGCTGCACCTGCACCTGCGCGTCGTCGGCGCCGGGCGACGTGACGACGACGATGCGCGTGAACGAGTCCTTGCCCGGCGCAGTGCCCAGCGCATCGAGCCTGGCGAGAGTGGCGTCGCGGTCGGCCTTGCTCGGACCCGTGACGTCGCCGCCCTTGGCGAGGGCGGCGGCGAGAGAGCCCGCGCCGGAGCCGACGTGGACAGCACTGGTGCGCACCTCGTCGGCCGCCGAGGCCAGGCGAGCCGCGCCCGAGGCGACACCGGCGGTGCCGTCGGCGAGCGTGGTCGCGGCGGTCGCGAGGCTCGTCGTGGCCGTTGCCAGCGACGTGAGGCCGGAGGCGAGCGACGCCGCCGAGCCGGCCGCCTTCGTCACCGAGCCGGCCAGCGTGGCGGTGGCCCTCGCCGAGCCGGCAGCGGTGGTGGCCGCGTCCATCGACAGCGTCGCGTGGTGGCCGACCGCGGTGCAATACGCCGGTGTCGAGGACGGACACGTCGCGACGAGGGCCGCGGCGTCCTGCGCAGCGGTCGCCGCAGCCGTCGCCGACGCGGTCGCACTCGTCACGGCGGGATTGCCGAGTGTCGTGGACGCCGTCTGCAACCCGTCGGCCAGCGACTGCCCGGCTGCAGCCAGCGACGAGGCGCTCGCTGCGACGGCGGCGGCGCTCGACGCGAGGCGGTCGGCGCCCGTGCCGACCGAGGAGGCGCTCGTGGCGAGCGAGGACGCGCTCGACGCGAGAGTGTCCAGCGCCGACGCGACACCGCTGGCTCCCTTGGCGAGCGTCGCAGACGTCCCGGACGCCGTGTGCAGCGTCGATGTCAGCCTGTCGAGGGCGTCGAAGGTCGTGCGCAGCTGCTCGGAGACGTCGGTGTCGGAGACGAGGGAGTCGGCGGCGTCGAGAGTGACGAACGCGCCCTGGTCGCTCAGCGGGAAGTTGTTCTGGTAGACGCCCCGCACGACGAAGGTGCGGCTCTGCCCGCCGGCCAGCGTCACATCGACCTTGTCGCCGGTGTGCACGGTCTTGAGCGACGAGCCGTAGGTGCGCTGCCGCGTCTGGTCGGCGCCTGCGACCCCGATGCCGAGCACGATCCCGTCGCGGTCGCCTTGCCTGAGGAACGTTCCCTCGATGAGGTGCTGCGGCGTCGTGAAGACGGCGGCGTAGGACACTGGCTCGATGGCGTCGACGCCGACCGCGACCGACTCCGAGCCGTGGCTCACCTCGTTGCCCACGCGCCGCATGCCCGTGGCCGACTCCACTCCGGCGGTGCCTCGGATCTGCGCGAGGTAGGCCGTCCCGTCGTGGATCGCCGACCCCGTCGTGGGCGTGATGCTCAGGTCGCCGGTGAGCGTGCCGACCACCTGCTTGTTGAGCCCGTCGGTGGCGCCCGCGATGAGCGAGGGCAGGAACATGACGCTGATGAAGATGGCCGTCAGCATCGCGACGGACATGAGCGTGATGCTGGCGTTGCCGCGGGCGAGCGACCGCACGGCCAGGAACAGCGCGACCCGGGTACGACGGAACGCCGTCACGGTGCCACCCGCTCGTCGCTCTCGAGCCGGCCGTCTCGCAGCGCGACGAGCCGCGTCGCCCAGCGGCGATCGTCGGGGTCGTGCGAGACGAAGACGACCGTGACGCCGAGCTCGCGGTTGAGTCGTGACAGCGTCTCCATCACCGTGCCGCCCGAGATCGAGTCGAGGTTTGCCGTCGGCTCGTCGGCGAAGACGATCACCGGCCCGTTGACGAGCGCACGGGCGATGGCGACGCGCTGCTGCTCGCCTCCGGAGAGCTCCTTGGGCCGATGATCCATCCGGTCGGCCAGCTCCACCTGCGCCAGCAGCTCGGTCGCTCGCGCGCGGCACTCGCTGCGCCGCTGCCCCTGCATGAGCGCGGGCAGGTAGACGTTCTCGGCCGCGGTGAGCGCCGCGATGAGCGCGTACTCCTGGAAGACGTAGCCGAGCCGGTCGAGCCGCAGCCGCGCGCGGCGCGACTCGGACAGTCCGGTGACCTCGCGGCCCTCGAGGTGGATCCGGCCGCTCGTGGGCAGGTCGATGAGGCCGAGCTGGCGCAGCAGCGTGCTCTTGCCCGAGCCGCTCTTGCCCATGATGCAGACCATCTCGCCCGGGTCGACGGCCAGCGAGACGTCGAACAGCGCCGGAACCTCGACCGCGCCGAGCCGGTAGACCTTGCTCACGGCCTCGGCCCGGATCGCCGGGGCCGACTCCACAGGGGCCGGCCCCGCGGCCGGCGCAAGATGTGCCACGTCGAGCAGATTACGCCAAAGTGTCAGCCATGACAGAATTGGCCCCGTGACCGAGCCCACCGGACGCCGCGAGCAGCACAAGCGGGTCACGCGCGCAGCGCTGCACGAGGCGGCGCAGCGGTTGTTCGCCGAGCGCGGCTACCAGCAGACGACGGTCCGCGACATCGCCGAGGCCGCCGGGGTCACCGAGCGCACGTTCTTCCGCTACTTCGGCGCCAAGGAGGAGCTGGTGCTGGCCTCGGCCGGCGACTGGCTCGGGCCGGTGAGCGCGGCCATCCGGGCGCGCCCCGACGACGAGGACGCCGTCACCGCGGTGCAGCGCGTCGTGCTCGCGACGGAGGCCCTCATGCGGGCCAGCGACGGCCCCACCCTGCTCTCGCTCTACGCCGACCGCGTGCCGGCGGAGTTCGTGCGTGCCGACGGACCCCGCGAGATGCGCATGCGGCTGCTCGTGCTCGAGACCGCGCTCGCCCCCGCGATCCGCGAGCGACTGCTGCGCGACGGAGTGCCCGACGACGACCTGCTCACGTTCCGCAGCGAGGCGCTGGCGCGCACGTGCGTCGCGCTCGTGCGCACGGCGCTGCTGCACGACCTCGCCCTGAGAAGGTCCGGAGCCGCCGATCGGCCGACGCTCAACGAGCTGCTCGACGCGACGTTCACCGACCTGCACCGGTCCTGGCGCCCGTGAGCGCGCCGACCGCCGTCGGTGTGTGCTGAGCGCGGGCGGGAGCCGTGCTCAGCACACATCAACAGCAGGTCAGGGGGTGCCGAGGACGCGGCGGGTGACGCCGGTCCAGCGCGACGCGTCGGTCACGCGGCGGCCGTCGACGAGCGCGCGGACGCCCGGCACGTCGGCCGCCGTCCACTCCTGGTACTCGGCGTGGTCGGCCTGCACGACCACGGCGTCCGCGGCGTCGCCGCGGTGGTAGGCGGTCCAGCCGAAGCCGGCGAGCTCGTCGTCGGTGTACATGGGGTCGTGCACGAGCACCTCGGCACCGCGGGCGCGCAGCGCCTCGACGGTCGGGAAGATGCCGGAGAACGCCGTCTCCTTGACGCCGCCGCGGTAGGCAGCACCGAGCACCACGACGCGCGCGCCGGCGAGGTCGCCGTAGGCACCCTCGAGGAGGGCGATGGCGTACTCGGGCATCGCCACGTTGGCCTCGCGTGCAGCGCGCACCACGGTGGCGTCAGGGTCGTTCCAGAGATACATCCGCGGGTAGATCGGGATGCAGTGCCCGCCCACGGCGATGCCCGGGCGGTGGATGTGGCTGAACGGCTGGCTGTTCGAGGCGTCGATGACCTCGAAGACGTCGATCCCGTTCGCCGCGGCGAAGCGGGCGAACTGGTTCGCGAGGCCGATGTTCACGTCGCGGTAGGTCGTCTCGGCGAGCTTGGCCATCTCGGAGGCCTCGCTGCTGCCGAGGTCCCAGACGCCGTTCGCGCGGGCGAGGTCAGGGCGCTCGTCGAAGTCGAGCACGGCCTCGTAGAACGCGACGCCACGCTTGCCGCTCTCGGCGTCGATCCCGCCCACGAGCTTGGGGTAGCGGCGAAGGTCCGCGAACACCCGGCCGGTGAAGACCCGCTCCGGGCTGAACACCAGGGCGAAGTCGGTGCCGGCCCGCAGGCCGGAGAGCTGTGCCAGCATCGGCGCGAAGCGGGCGCGCGTGGTGCCGACCGGCAGCGTCGTCTCGTAGGACACGAGCGTGCCGGGCTTGAGGCCGCGGGCGATGTCGCGGGTGGCGGCGTCCATCCCCCCGAAGTCCGGGACGCCGTCGGCGTCGACGAACAGCGGCACCACGACGACGACGGCGTCGCTCTCCGCGACCGCCGCGGCCGTGTCGGTCGTCGCGCGCAGCAGGCCGGCGTCGACCGCGGCCTGCATCCTCTCGCCGAGGAACGCCTCACCGGGGAACGGCTCCACCCCGGCGTTGACCTGCTCGACCGTCGTGGGGTTGACGTCGGCCCCGATGACCTCGTGGCCCTTGGAGGCGAACTGCACGGCGAGCGGGAGGCCGATCTTGCCCAGGGCGACGACGGTGATCTTCACGGGGGACCTTTGCTACGAGGCGGTGAGCCTCCAGGATACCGGCCGGCGACCGCCGAGCCTGAATCCCGCGAGCACGGCACCGGGGGTGATCCGCCTCACCGCGTCTGCCCTACCGTGGTGACGTCCCGCCCGCCCCGGCCCCGGAGTCCTGTCCCGTGACGTCGTCCCTCACCGTGATCGTCCCCACGCGGGAGCGCGCGGAGTTCCTCGTCCCGACGATCACGTCGATCCTCGCCGCGGCCGCCGAGGCCGAGCGCACGACCGGCACCCGGACCGAGATCCTCGTGGTCGACGACGCGTCCGAGGACGACGGCGCCACCCGTGCCGTCGCCGAGCGCTTCGGTACCCGCTACCACCGGATCGTCGAGCACGACGGCCGACGCGACCCCGGCGTCGCGATCGCGAGGGGCGTCCAGCTCGTCGAGACCTCGCACCACCTGCTGTTCGGCGACGACGACGCGATGCTCCCGATGCACGTGAGCACGGCGATGTCGTTCGTGTCCGAGGGCGCCGACGTCGTGTCCACGTCGTACCAGCTCACCGACCCGCTGCTGCGCCCCACGCGCACGATGGTGCTCGAGCCGCCGCACGTCGGCGACCTCGCCCGCGGCTACTCGGTGGTGAACGACGGTGCCGTCGTGCGCACCGAGCTGGTGCGCGACCTGACCTGGGACCCCTCGCTCACGGGCATCATGCTGCTGCCGCTGTGGGTGCGGCTCATGCTCGACGGTCGGACCTTCGCCGTGAGCACGACGCCGACCTGGCTCTACCGCAGGCACGAGGGCAACATCAGCGCCGAGCTGTCGGCGGCGGACCAGGCGATCCGCGACCGGGTCGTCGCCGACCTGCAGGCCCTGGTGGTCGCCGAGCTCGGGGAGCTGCCCGACGGGCCGTTCCACGAGAGGCGGAAGGTGAAGCTGGCCAACCGCGAGGCGCGCTGGAAGGCCGAGAACGACCCGGCCACGATCGCGCTGATCGAGAAGAAGAAGCGCCGCAGCAACCGCATCGACGTACGCCTGCGCCGCACGCTCTCACGCGCCATCGCGCCCTAGCCGAACGAGTGCTCCGACGCGTGACGGCCGCCGTGGCCGCCTCGACGCCGGGTCGGCATCGTCAGAAGGTGACGACGACGCCTTCGCGCGCGGAGCGGATCGCGGCCTCGGCGACGGCCACGGTCGCGAGGCCCTGGCGCATCGTGACGATGCGCGCGGACGCGCCCTCGAGGCCGAGGACGGCGTCGCGGAAGGCCTCGTGCTCGGTGCGCAGCGGCTCGGGCTTGGCGATGGCGTAGCGGACGACGTCGCCCTCGGACACCCCGCGGAACTTCGCGATGGCGTCCCACTCCGTGTCGATCGTGCCATTGGCGTAGAAGGTCAGGTCAGCGGTGAGGGTGTCGGCGACGAAGGTGCCCTTCTCGCCGGTCACGACGGTGAGCCGCTCCTTCATGGGCGAGAGCCAGTTCACCAGGTGGCTGGTGACGGTGCCGTCGGCGAGCTGGCCGGTGATCGAGACGAGGTCCTCGAACTCGCGGCCGCTCTTGTGCGCGGTGCGCGCCATCACCGAGGTGAACGGCTGCTGGGTGACCCACGCGGTGAGGTCGATGTCGTGGGTCGCGAGGTCCTTGACCACGCCGACGTCGGCGATGCGCGCCGGGAACGGTCCCTGGCGGCGCGTGGCCACCTGGTAGACCGCACCGAGGTCGCCGTTCTCCAGCCGGGTGCGCAGCGACTGCAGCGCCGGGTTGTAGCGCTCGATGTGCCCGACGGCGCCGACGAGCCCGAGCTTCTCGAAGGTCTGGGCGAGGTGGGTGGCCGACTCGACGTCCGGCGCCAGCGGCTTCTCGATCATCGCGTGCACGCCGGCGTCGGCCAGCGCCAGGCCCGCGGCCTCGTGGTAGGCCGTGGGTACGGCGACCATGCAGTAGTCGATGCCGAGGGCGACGAGCTCCTCGACCGACCCGACCACCGGACGGCTGCCGGCGACGCCGTGGACATCACCCGCCGGGTCTGCGACGCCGACGAGCTCGACGCCCTCGAGGGATCCGAGGACGCGGGCGTGGTGACGCCCCATCATGCCGAGGCCGATGAGACCGGCGCGCAACGTCATCAGGCACCCGCCGCGGCGACGGCGTTGACGGTCTCGACGATCGTCTCGAGGTCCTGCTGCGACAGCGCCGGGTGCACGGGCAGCGACAGCGCCTGCTGCGCGGCGATCTCGGTCTGCTCGAGGTGCAGGTCCGGCGCGAAGTGCGTGAGCGACGGGAGCCGGTGGTTCGGGATCGGGTAGTAGACCCCGCTGCCGACACCGCGGCTGCCGAGCTCGGCGGCGAATGCGTCTCGGTCCTGGCCTACCACGCGGATCGTGTACTGGTGCCACACGTGGGTGGCCTCGGGCGCGACCTGCGGTACGACGACCCCGCGCAGGTTCGCCGACAGGAACGCGGCGTTGTCCTGGCGCTGCTTGGTCCAGCCGGCCAGCTTCGTGAGCTGCACGCGGCCGATCGCGGCGTGGACGTCGGTCATGCGCGCGTTGAAGCCCACGACCTCGTTCTCGTAGCGCTTCTCCATGCCCTGGTTGCGGTAGAGCTTCACGAGGCGGGCGAGCTCCGGTGTCGCGCACGACACCATGCCACCCTCGCCGGAGGTCATGTTCTTGGTCGGGTAGAGCGAGAACATCGCGAAGTCGCCGAACGTGCCGACCTGCTGGCCGTTCCACTCCGCCGCGTGCGCCTGAGCCGCGTCCTCGTAGATGGCGATGCCGTGCTTGTCGGCGATGACACGCAGCGCGGTCATGTTCGCCGGGTGGCCGTAGAGGTGCACCGGCTGGATGCCCTTGGTGCGCGGCGTGATCGCGGCCTCGACTGCGACCGGGTCGATGCAGAAGTAGTCCGGCTCGATGTCGACGAACACCGGCGTGGCGCCGGTGAGGGCGACGGAGTTGGCGGTGGCGGCGAAGGTGAAGGACGGGACGATGACCTCGTCGCCGGGGCCGACGCCCGCGGCCAGCAGGCCGAGGTGCGAGCCCGCGGTGCCGGAGTTCACGGCCACGCAGGTCCAGCCGCCGGCGACCTGGTCGCCGAACTCCTGCTCGAAGGCCGCGACCTCGGGGCCACCGGCGATCATGCCGGAGCGCAGGACGCGGTCGACCGCCTCGCGCTCCTCGTCACCGATGAGCGGCTTCGCTGCGGGGATCATGCCTGGGCCTCCGTGAGGGTCTCGTCGTTCTCGACGTAGCGTGCGCCGGTCTCGGGGCAGACCCACTGCCCCTCGCCGGCGGGTTCGAGCGGGAGGCCGGCCTTGCCGACCCACCGGATGCGCCGCGCCGGGACGCCGGCGACGAGCGCGAAGTCCGGGACGTCCTTGACGACCACGGAGCCGGCGGCGACCAGCGCCCAGCGGCCGATCGTGACGGGCGCGACGCAGGTCGCGCGCGCGCCGACCGACGCGCCCTCGCGGATCGTGACGCCGACGGGCTCCCAGTCGTGACCGGACTTGATCGTGCCGTCCGGGTTCACCGCGCGCGGGTAGTGGTCGTTGGTGAGCACGACGGCGGGGCCGACGAACACGCCCGCCTCGAGCACGGCGGGCTCGTAGACCAGCGCGTAGTTCTGGATCTTGCAGTTGTCGCCCAGCGTGACGCCGGTGCCGATGTAGGCCCCGCGGCCGACGATGCAGTTGCGGCCGAGGACGGCGTTCTCGCGGACCTGCGCGAGGTGCCAGACGCTGGACCCCTCACCGATCTCGGCCCGGTCGTCGACGTCGGCGGAGTCGACGATGCGCACGCCGGGGCGCGCTGATGCGGCTGTGGTCATGGGTCGAGGGGCTCCTTGTCGGTCGCCCCAGGATACCGGCACGCGACCTCCTCCCCCGGCGATCCGGAGGTCCGGCGGGTTGGGTGTGAGCGGCTTCACGCAGGCGTGGACGGGCCTGTCGCCACGGGAACGGGGACTCCGAGCCAGGGCGCGAGCACGGCTGCCGCGTGCCTGCCGTCGTGCCAGGAGTCGACGTACGCCGGACCCCGCGCGGCCACGGAACGCGCGGCCTCGCGGTCGGCGACGAGGCCGCGGACCACCGCCTCGACCGTGTCCGGGGTCACCTCGACGATGGGCGGGTCCTCGGGCAGCCGCGCCCGGTTCTGCTCGGTGACATGGGCGAGCACCACGCGCCCGGCCGCGAGCGCCTGGACGGCCATCGCGCCGTAGGCACCGAGGGCGACCTGATCGAGGACGATGTCGACCTCGGCGATGTGCGCCGGCATCTCGTGCGGCTCGACGCCCTCGACCGTGACGTACTCGATGAGACCCTCGTCCTGCAGCGCGAGCAGGACGGGCTCGACGTAGGGCGTGCCCTTCATCCTCGGGTTGCTCGGGATGTGCAGCACCCGCGGCCGATCGCGCTCCATCACCGGTGCGTCGGTGCGCCACTCGTCGGGGTGGATCACCACGGGCAGCCACACGGCGTAGGGCAGGTCGTCGAGGAGGTCGGGCGTGGTCGCGAAGACCGCACCGCCCGCGGCGTGGTGCGCGGCGTAGATCCGCTGGTGGCGAGCGACGCGCTCCTCGAGCTTCGGCAGCACGTCCCAGTCGTCGGCGTCGCGGAACGGCGACCACGGGTTCGCGGCCGCGTGCCGGCTCGGGAGCCGCGCGTCGGAGCCGTGGGCCACGAGGCCGACGGTGAGGCCGTGACGCCGCATCCGCTTGGCCTCGCCGCTGACGTCGTTGCCGTAGCGGGTGCCCATGAGCGGCTTGAGCGCCTCGGCGAGCACGTGGGTGTAGCCGGCGTAGATGTCGCGGGTCTGCTGACGCTGCCACCACGGGTTCACCCACACCGCGGGCTCGACGACCCAGTCGGCCGGAAAGACCAGTCGCTCGCGTCCGAGCATGAACGACGTCGCGGAGACGTCCTCGAGGGTTCCTTCGACCGCGCGGGCCCACTCGTAGCCCTGGCCGGCGAAGTTGGCCGGGCCGATGAGCAGCCGGACCGAGGCGTCCGACGGCGCGGGCGCGACCGGCATCGGGTCGGGCCTGTGCAGCCAGCGCGACGCGATCCTCACCCGGCGGCGGGCCCCCCGGGCCGCCGCGCGCACGGACGGCGGGAGGTGTTCGCGCATGGCGTTAGCCTATCGACGCCCGGGCGGGACCCGGACCGCGCGAGACGCTGTCACCGATCGGAGGACGCATGCCGGACCCGGCGCGTCGTCCCCACCTGCTCTACGTCGCGTGGGGTTTCCCGCCCTGCCGCGGCTCCGGGGTCTACCGCGCGCTCGCGACGGCCAACGCGTTCGCTGCCGACGGCTGGGACGTCACGGTGCTCACGGTCGAGCGCGAGGTGTTCGAGCGGTTCACCGGAGCCGACCCCTCGCTCGAGGACCTCGTCGACCCGCGGATCGACGTCGTGCGGGTGCCGTTCGCCTGGCCGATCCTCGAGACCGACCTGCGCCAGTGGTCGGCGCTGCGGATCTTCGCCCCCCAGGTGTGGCGCCGCCTGCGCACCCGCGCCGACAAGCGCCTGTTCCCCGAGGTGTCCTACGGCCCGTGGCGCCCGATCATCGAGGCCGCGGCCGAGCAGATCCACGCCCGCCGCCCGGTCGACCTCACGCTCGGCACGGCGAACCCCAACGTCGCCTTCACCGCGGGCGCGCACCTGCACGAGCGCTTCGCCGTCCCCTACGTCCTCGACTACCGCGACGCGTGGACGCTCGACGTGTTCGACGGGCATCTCGTCCACGAGCCGACCAGCGAGGTCGGGGGGTGGGAGAAGCGCCTGGTCGACTCCGCCTCGGAGATCTGGTTCGTCAACGAGCCGATCGCCGCGTGGCACCGACGGCACTACCCCGAGGCCGCCGACCGCATCCACGTCGTCTCCAACGGCTGGGACGCCGACCTCGCCCCGGACCACGCGCCGGAGGTCCCGCCGGCCGACCGTCCGCTCACCTTCGGCTACATCGGCACCATCTCGCTCAAGGTCCCGGTGACCGAGTTCCTCGAGGGCTGGCGCCGCGCCCGCGCGCGCACGCCGGAGATGGCCGACGCGCGCGCCTCGATCCGCGGCTACCTCGGCTTCTACAAGAACCCGCACCCGCACCTCGTCGAGATGGTCGCCGACGCCGCGCCCTACGGCGTCTCCTACGACGGACCCGTCCCCAAGAACGCCGTCGCCGAGGTCTACGAGCGCTTCGACGTCTGCCTGCTGATCCTCGGCACCGGCACCTACGTCACGAGCGGCAAGGTGTTCGAGTACACCGCCACCGGGAAGCCGATCGTGTCCGTCCACGACGCCGGCAACGCGGCCACCGACGTGCTGCGCGGCTACCCGTTGTGGTTCCCGTGCCGGACCCTGGATCCCGACGACATCGCCGAGGCGATCGGCGCCGCGGCACGGGCCGCTCGCGAGGCCGACGTCGCCACGCGCCAGGCGTGCCTGGACTTCGGTGCGCGCTACCGACGCGACCTGCAGCTCAAGCCGCGCGTGGAGGCACTGCTCGCGGCCACGACCGGCGATAGCGTGGCGCGATGAAGGTCCTCAGCGTCGTCGGGGCGCGACCGCAGTTCGTCAAGCTCGCGCCGGTCTCCGCGGCGCTGGCAGCGACCGGCCGGGTGGAGCACGTCATCGTGCACACCGGCCAGCACTACGACACGCGGATGTCCGACGTCTTCTTCGCCGACCTGCACATCCCCGAGCCCGACGTTCATCTCGGCGTCGGCTCGGGCAGCCACGGCGTGCAGACCGGGGCGATGCTCGCCGCGCTCGACGGCGTCATCGACGAGCACCGTCCGGACTGGGTGCTCGTCTACGGCGACACGAACTCGACGCTCGCGGGAGCCCTGGCCGCGGTGAAGCTGCACGTGCCGGTGGCGCACCTCGAGGCCGGCCTGCGCTCGTTCAACCGCCGCATGCCCGAGGAGCACAACCGCGTCCTCACCGACCATGCCTCCGACCTCCTGCTGCCCCCGACCGAGCTCGCGATGAGCCACCTCGTCCACGAGGGTCTCGGCGACCGCAGCGTGGTCGTCGGCGACGTGATGACCGACGTCTGCTACCGCGTACGCGACGCAGTGACGAGCCAGGAACCTGTTCTGCCCGAAGGGATCTCAGTCGCCGACGGCTTTCTCGTCGCCACCGTGCACCGGGCCGAGAACACCGACGACCCGGAGCGCCTCGCCGCCGTCGTCGCCGCGCTGCGCGACCTGCCGCTCCCGGTGCTCCTGCTCGCGCACCCGCGCATCGTGACGCGCGCGGCCGAGTTCGGCATCGCGCTCGATGGCGGCTCGCTGCACTCCGGCCCGCCGCTGCCCTACCCCGAGATGGTCTCGGTCGTGCTGCGCTCGCGCGGCGTGGTCACCGACTCCGGCGGGCTGCAGAAGGAGGCGTTCCTCCTCCGGGTCCCGTGCACCACGCTGCGCACCGAGACCGAGTGGCTCGAGACCCTCGACGACGGCTGGAACCTGCTCGACCCCGACCTCGCGCTCGTCCGCGACCACGCCGTGCGCGAGGTCCCCACGGCCGCCCAGTCGACGCCGTACGGCGACGGGCACGCGGCGGAGCAGGTCGCCGCGGTGCTGCTCGAGCGGGGCCCGGCGTAGTGGGCGCGCGCAGCGCCGATCGACGCCCGCACCTGCTCTACGTCGCCTGGGGATTCCCGCCCAGCCGCGGCAGCGGGGTCTACCGCGCGCTCGCGACCGCCAACGCGTTCGCCGACGACGGGTGGGACGTCACGGTCATCACGACCGACCGCGAGATGTGGGACCGCTACACCGGGTCCGACCCGGCGCTCGAGGAACGCATCCACCCCGGGATCGAGCTCGTCCGCGTGCCGTTCGCATGGCCCGGCATGGAGACCGACCTGCGCCGCTGGTCGCGCACCCGGGTCTACCTCCCCGGCATGTGGCGACGCACCCGCGCCCGCCTGGAGAAGCGCCCGTTCCCCGAGACGCACTACGGCCCCTGGCGCAGGCCGATCGAGCGAGCCGCGCTCGAGGTCCACGCGCGGCACCCCGTCGACCTCGCGATCGGCACGGCCAACCCCAACGTCGACTTCACCGCGCCGTGGAAGCTGCACCAGGCGCACGGCGTCCCGTTCGTCATGGACTACCGCGACGCGTGGAGCCTCAACACCTTCACCGGCGGCCGGCTCACCGAGCCGGGGTCGCGGGCCGCGAAGGTGGAGCGCGCCATGCTCGCCGACGCCGCGGAGGCCTGGTTCGTCAACGGGCCGATCGCCGAGTGGCACCGGGCCGAGTACCCCGAGTCGGCGGCCGGGATGCGTGTCGTCATGAACGGCTGGGACCCGGAGTTCGACCCCGGCCACCCCTCGACCCCGGCACCGGCCGACCGCCCCGTGAGCTTCGGCTACGTCGGCACGATCACGCCCGTCGTGCCGGTGCGCGAATTCCTCGACGGCTGGCGCGCGGCGTACGCCGACCCGTCCTTCGCCGGGTCGCAGGCCCACATCCACGGCTTCCTCGGCTTCTACCGGACGCCGCGGCCCGACCTCGCCGCGCTCCTCAAGACCGGCGCCGACGTCGGCGTGGCCTACGAGGGTCCGGTGACCCGCACCGCCCTCAAGGAGACCTACGCCGGCTTCGACGTCCTCCTGCTGCTGCAGGGCGAGGGGCGCTACATCACCGGCGGGAAGCTGTTCGACTACCTCTCGACCGGGCTGCCGATCGTGTCCGTGCAGGACCCGAGCGGACACGCGTGGGACCTGCTGCACGGCTACCCGCTGTGGTACCCCGCGGCGACTCTCGCGACCGCGGACGTCACTGCCGCACTGCTGGCGGCCGCTCACGGCGCCCGCACAGCCGACGCCGAGACCCGTTGCGCCGCCTACGACTTCGCCCAGGCGTTCCGTCGCGACCGCCAGCTCGAACCGCGCATCAGCGCGCTGCGCGCCCAGGTGCTGGGCGCGCCCACGACCGGTTCGGAGGCCCCGGAGTGAACGTCCTGCTGCTCATCGGGAAGTCGAGCACCTCGCACGAGGCGGTGGCCGCCGAGGCCGCCGAGCTGCGGGCCCAGGGACACCGGGTGACCCTCGGCACCCGGGTCCCGCCGCGCCAGGTGCTCGCCGACGCCGTCGACGAGGTCGTGCTGCTCGCCCCGGCCCTGCCCGCTCCCCCGGCCCCCGCGGTCCCGACGGCCGTCACCGCAGCGACCGGGGCCGTCACCGCAGCGACCGAGAAACCCGCGACGCCGGCGGGCGGCGGCAACCCGGCGTCGAAGGTCGTCCGCACGGCCCGCAAGCGCGTCCGGTGGGCTCGCGGCCAGGTCTCCGGCGCGATCACCGAGCCGGCGCGCTCCTGGAGGGCCGTGAAGCGCAACGACACCGTGATGGCGCTCGCGCGCAACGCCGACGTCGTGGTCGCCGTCGACGCGCCGATGGTCCGGGCCGGCTGGCAGCTCGGCAAGGCCCTGCCGCTCCCCGACGGCCCGGAGGTCGTCTACGGCCTGCCCGCCGCGGCGTCCGCCCTCACCCGCAGAGCCACCCGCTAAGGGACCGCGAATACCTGGCTCAACTGTCGCCACCGGGGGCCCCGAAACGACCGTTGCGCCAGGTACTCGGGTCAGGGGCGGGAGCCGCGGGCGAGGGCGGCGACCCGGGACGCGAGCTCGTCGTAGGCGGCGGTGGTCAGCTCGTGGGCGGCCCAGGCGCGGGCGGCGGTGCTGATCGGCTCGACCAGCGCAGGATCAGCGGACCACGACTCGAGCAGCGCCGCGGCCTCGGCGGCCGATGCGACGACGGCTCCCGCGCCCGCCGCGGTGACGAGCTCGGCCTGGCGCGGCAGCGGCGTGACGACGGCGGCCAGGCCGCAGGCGAGGTACTCGTAGACCTTGCTCGGCACGGCGGCGACGAAGGCCGGGGTGGCCTCGAGCATCGACAAACCCGCCCAGGCGCCGGCGGCGAACGCCCACGCCTCGGTCGGCGGGCGACGGCCGTGGAACCGCACGCGCCGCGCTGCGGGCGACGACGCGAGCCACGCGTCGAGGTCGGGCTGGTCGGCCGTCGACACCGGGCCCACGACGTCGAGGGTCCAGGACGGCGCAGCCTCAAGGGTCTCGAGCATCGCGAAGAGGCCACGGGAGCGGCGCACGTCGCCGACGTACAGCGCCCGCGGCTCAGCGGATCTCGACGCCGGCTCCGGGAGCATCGAGGTGTCGGGCAGGTTGCGCACCACGAGCCGTCGACGGGCCGAGTGCGGCGGCACCTGGTCGTCGGCCACCACCGTGAGCGCAGCACCGCGCGAGAGCCGCGTCACGCCGGACAGCACGCCGCGCACGACCGGGCCGGCGACGCCCGACGACCAGGACCGGTCGCGCGCGAGCTCGGCGTAGTCCTCGTGCACGTCGACGACGACCGGACGGCGCAGCACACCGCCCGCGAGACGCGCGGCGGGCACGGCGTCGGGATCGAGCACCACGAGCACGCGTCCGCGCGCGCTCCACGGGCGGATCAGGGCGTCGGACACGCGGCCGCCCGCGCCTCGACGCGCGTGGGTGCGCACCGTGGAATCGCGTGGCCCTGCCGCAGGATCACCGAGCGCGAGCACCTCGACCGCGAGCCCCGCGCGGCGGAACGCCGCCACCTGCCGGTGCAACCGGGCGTCGGCGACATCGTGGCCGCTCGAGACGACCGTGACGTCGTACGTCGGGGTCAGAGGTCTTCCATCGCGCTGGCGTCATCGCCGACCTCGAGGTGCTTGAGGTAGGCGTTCACGATCTCCGTGGGGTCGCCGCGGCGCATGAGGCGACCGTGGTCGAGCCAGATCGCGTCGTTGCACATGTCCTTGATGGTGCCGAGCGCGTGGCTGACGAGCAGCATCGTGCGCGCCTGGCCCATCAGCTCGTCCATCTTCTGGGCGGCCTTCTTCTTGAACTTGGCGTCACCGGCCGACAGCGCCTCGTCGATGATGAGGACGTCGGGCTCCATGTGCACCGCCACCGAGAAGGCCAGGCGGGAGAACATGCCGGACGAGTACGTGCGCATGGGCATGTCGATGAAGTCGCCGAGCTCGGCGAAGTCGGCGATCTCCTGGTAGCGCTCGTTGACCTCGTCGCGCGAGAGGCCCGCGGCGAGGCCGCCGAGCATGACGTTCTCGGTGCCGGACAGCGCCGTGTTGAAGCCGACGCCGAGGGCGAGCAGCGTGCTGAGACGACCGTGGACCTCGATGCGACCGCTGGACGGCGGGAGGATCCCGGAGATCGCGCGCATCAGGGTGGACTTCCCGGCGCCGTTGTGGCCGACGATGCCGAGCACGGTGCCGTGGGTGATCTCGAAGGAGACGTCCTGCAGCGCGAGGACCTCCTTGACGACCCGCTCGCCCTTGCCGAGCCGCTTGAGGGCCGACTTGAAGGTGGGGACCTTCTCGTACGACGTGCGGTAGACGACGTCGAGGTGCTCGACCTTGACCGCGACCTCGCTGGAGCGGTCCATGCCGACGACCTGGCGCTGCTCGGCGGCAGCCTCCTCTGAGTGCGCGAGGGGCGCCATCGTGTCGGTCGGGGCCGTGGCAGCAGCCGCAGGGGTGTTCACGTCGAAGCTCACAGGACTACAACCTCACCGAGAACTCGCGCTCGCGCGAGATGAAGTAGAGACCGCCGCCGACGAAGGCGACGAGGGCCCAGGCGATGCCGGCTGCCCACATCCACGGGGCCGAGACCTCGTTGCGGAGGAGCGCGTCGTTGTACGCCACGAACATGGGGTAGAGCGGGTTGAACTTGATGATCGGCAGGTCGAACTTCCCCCCGACCACGGCCTCCGCGGTCCAGATCACCGGCGACAGGTAGAGCCAGATGCGCACGAAGTAGGGCAGGAAGGCCGAGGTGTCGCGGAAGTAGACCTGCAGCGTGCCGAAGAGCATCGCCAGGCCCGCGCCGAAGACCATGAGGATGGCGAAGGCCGGGATGGCCATCAAGGTGGCGAACCCGATCGGCACCCGCGCGATGAGCATGATCGCGCCGGTGACGATGAGGGTGGGGGCAAAGCGACGCAGCGAGGTGCGCACGGCCGACATCGGGAGCAGCGCGCGCGGGAAGGCCTGGTTCATCACCAGCTTGGAGCCCTTGATGACCGACATCGCGCCGCCGGTGATGCAGTTGCTGATGAAGTAGAAGGCGAAGAGCGTGACCAGCAGGTGCGCGAAGTTCATCAGCGAGAGCGCCTTGCCGCTGAGGATGCCGACCAGCAGGAAGTAGACCAGCGACAGCAGCAGCGGGTTGATGACCAGCCACAGCCGGCCGAAGAAGGTGCTGGTCTGGGCGGCGCGCATCTCCGCGCGGCTCAGCTCGTTGGCGAACGAGCGACGGGCCCACATGTCCTTGAAGTAGCGACTCATCGGCGGCAGGCCGACCTTGTGCGGCTCGAAGACGCGGACCTCCGTCGACTGCCGGGCGCGCTCCACGGCGTTCGCGGACAGCGTCGGGGTCGTCGAGCTCACGTGTTCCTCCGGGGCTCCGCACCGTAGGAGGGGCGATGGAGGGGGTGGGAGCAGGAGGAGTCTACCGGAGGATCAGGCCCGGACCCCGCCGCCGAGCGTGGCGTAGAGCGTGACGAGCCTCTCGGAGTCGGCCTGCCAGGACAGCTCCGGGCGCGCAGCGAGGACCCGTGAGACGTACGTCGCATGCTCGGCGACCACCTCGCGGAAGGCCCGCGCCAGGTCGGCGGCGTCCCCGGCGCGGTAGAGGGCGCCGAGGCCGTGCTGGACCACGACCCGACGCATCTCCGGGACGTCCGTGGCCACGACGGGGACCCCGGCGTGCACCGCGTGGAAGAGCTTGTTGGGCTGGGCGAGGAGGTGGTTGTCCCACTGGTCGGAGTTGGTGACGAGCGCGATCCCGGCGGCCCGCAGCAGGTCGGTCACCTCGTCGACCGTGACCGGCTCGCGCACCTCGACTTCCGCGAGCGCCTCAGCGTGCTGGGACAGCCAGGTGGCGTCGGCCGGGCCGACCAGGGTCACGGGCAGCGGGAGGTGCGCCGCGGCGATGGCCTCCAGCTCGCGGTAGGCCGCGATCCGGCCGGCGTAGACGGCCCCGGTGGGGGGTGACGCCGGGGCGGGGGCGTCCGGGCCGGGGTCGGGGAACGTGTTGCGCACGACGACGACGTGGTCCCAGCCGTAGCGGGTGCGCAGCGCCTCGGCGACGCCGTCGCCGACCGTGATCACCGCGGCAGCCCGGGTGCCGAGCTCGCGCTCCGTGCGAGCCTCACGTCGGTCCTGCAGCGGGGTGGGCCGGTACTCGCGCGGACGGCCGGCCCACAGCTCGTGGCTGTCGTAAACCAGCGGCACCCCGGCGGCACGCGCGAGCGTGTCGCCGGCCTCGAGCGCGGTGTAGTCGTGCGCGTGAACGACGTCGTACTCGCGGGTGCGCCCGTCGACGACCGCGGCCCGCGCCCAGGAGCCGAAGGCCGCGTTGCGGTGCTGCGGCAGGAGCGCCCAGCGGGCCAGGCGCAGGTGGGCGGGCAACAACCCGCGCGCGGACAGCGACCCCTCGGAGGCGCCGCGGCCGGGACGCAGCGGCGAGCGCGCACCGCCGGAGGACACCGTGACGCCCGGGTGGGTCGGCTCGAACCCCTCGGGGACGTCCTTGCCGATCACGTGGACCTGGTGTCCGGCGTCGGCGAGCGCCGACGCCTCGCGCAGCACGCGGGTGTCGGTGGCGACCGAGGTCGCCACGAGCATGAGGATGTGCACTCAGCCGCCCTCCGCCGCGGGCGGGACGGCCGGCGGTGCTGGGTCCGCGCCCGCGAGCCGGCGGGGGCTGGTCAGGAACCCCATGCCCCACGACATGTGCATCGTGGCGAGCACGACCGGCAGCAGGAGCCAGGCGCGCACGGGGAGGCCGCGCCCGACCACGACGGAGCCGCCCAGGATCAGGGCGAGGTAGCCGACCGGGCCGAGCCAGCCGAGCGCGAGCCACGCGGGACCGCCGACCGACAGCAGGCCGGCCAGGGTGCCCAGGACGACGCCGAGCACCGCGACAGGCGCAGCGAGGTAGCGGCCCGACAGCGTCTCCGGGTGCCGACGCGCGACCTCGCGCCGCCAGCGCCCGTATTCGAAGTACTGCTTGCCGAGCGCGCGGACGTTCGGCCGCGGCCGGTAGGTGACGCGCATCCGCGGGGTGAACCACACCAGGCCGCCGGTCTCGATGATGCGGTGGTTCATCTCCCAGTCCTGGGCGCGCACCATCGACTCGTCGTAGCCGCCGACCCGCTCGAGCGCCGCGCGGCGGAAGACGCCGAGGTAGACCGTGGGCGCGGGCCCCTCCTCGCCGCCGACGTGGAACGCCGCGGCACCCACGCCGAGCCTCGAGGTCATCGCGCGGGCGACGGCGTCCTCGAACGGCGTCTCGCCCTCCGCGGCCATGATCCCGCCGACGTTGTCCGCGCCGGTGCGCCCGAGTGTCTCGACCGCTGCCGCGACGTAGTCGTCGGGCACGAGGGCGTGGCCGTCGACCCGCACGATGACGTCGTAGGACGCGGCGGCGATGGCGGCGTTGAGGCCCGCCGGGGTGCGGCCGGTGGGGTTGGCGACCAGGCGCACCCGCGCGTCCGCGGCGGAGATCTCCGCCGCGATCGCGTCGGTGCGGTCGCGGCTCGGGCCGAGCGCGAGCACCACCTCGAGCGGGCCCGGGTAGGCCTGTTCGAGCATCTGGTCGACCGCGTCGCGCAGGTGGCGCTCCTCGTTGAGCACGGGGACCACGACCGAGACCCCGGGCGCTGGCGTCTGGTCCGTCACGGGCCGCTCGGCGGGGGTGGGGGCGCTGGACATGGCGTTGAGAACCGTAGTCGACCGCGCACGGGTGACCCACCTCACGCGGCGTTGCGGCACGGGTGTCGGCCCGCCTGCGTCGTACCGTGGACGGATCGTCGGCCGACCAGGAGGGCTCCACGTGGCGAACGCACCGCGCACCAGCCGTGCCGGAGTGTCGACGACCGCACCTCGTGCCCGGCGCGGCCTGCGGGTCGCCGCGGGCGTGGTCTCCGTCGGCGTCCTGCTCACGAGCGGCGTGGCGTGGGCCGGCGTGACGCGCTACGTCGGCCAGGTCTCGCACATCTCGATCCCGGGGCTGACCTCCACCGACGACACCGGCTCCAGCGACCCGATGACGATCCTCGTGGTCGCGAGCGACAGCCGGGCGGGCCTGACCCGGGTGCAGGCCGACGCGCTGCACCTCGGCACGGCCGACTACGGCAAGCCGCGCACCGACACGATGATGCTCGTCCACATCGGTGCGGACGCGAACGCGGTCACCGTGGTCTCGCTCCCCCGCGACACCCTGGCCACGATCCCGACCTACGTCGACGACAAGGGCAAGACCCACCGGTCGCACCAGGCCAAGCTGAACGCCGCCTACGAGGAGGGCGGTCCGAAGCTCATGGTCTCGACCGTCGAGGCGATGACCGGGGTCACGATCAACCACTACGTCGAGCTGAACTTCAACGGCTTCCTGCAGATGGTCGACGCCGTCGGCGGCGTCGAGGTCTGCCTGGCCAAGCCGCTCAAGGACCAGAAGTCGGGCCTGAACCTGCCGGCCGGCCGGCAGACCATCAGCGGCCCCCAGTCGCTGGCCTACGTGCGGGCCCGTTACGTCGACCCCACGGCCGACCTCGGCCGGATGAAGCGCCAGCAGAAGTTCGTGGCCTCGATCGTGAAGAAGGCCACGAGCGCAGGGACGATCCTCAACCCGGTCAAGCTCAACGGCTTCCTGTCCGCCGTCGCGGGCAGCATCACGACCGACGCCGGCCTCGGCAAGGACCAGCTCCTCGCGCTCGCCGACCGGCTCAAGGGCACCAACCCCGGCAACGTCGCGTTCACGACGGTCCCGCTGGCGGCGCCCCGCCGGGTGGCCGGCCTCGGTCAGGTGCTCGTGTGGGACCCGACCAAGGCCCCGCAGCTGTTCGCCGCGATCAACCACGACACCCCGATCGTGGCCCCGGTGACGGCCGCTGCCGCCGCGGCCCCGGCGGTCACCGTGTCACCCGGACAGGTGACGGTGAAGGTCTTCAACGGCACTGCCACCTCCGGGCTCGGGACTAAGGCGGCCAACGACCTCGCAGGCGTCGGCTTCGCCGTGTCCGGCCGCGCGACGAACGCGCCCGCACCGGTCGGCGGCCCCACCGTCGTGAGCTACGACCCCAGGTTCGACCAGTCGGCCCGCACCGTCGCCGCTGCCATCCCCGGGTCGACGCTGACGGCCGTCGCCGGCCTCGGCCGCACGATCTCGGTCACGGTGGGGGCGTCGTACACGGGAGCACAGAAGGTGCGCGTGGGATCAACCACCACGAAGGCGACATCCCGCCCGTCCGTCGTCCAGGCGCGGACGGCCGCGGACGACCTCTGCGGCTGAGCACCGCGGGTGCGGTCGGAGCGTGACCCCGGTCACATCACGGTGCGGGAACGAAACACGCCGGTTACCCCTGGTGGGGCCGCAGTCGCTAGCCTGAACGGCGTACGGGGTCAGTTATCGGATCGGCGTCCGACGGGGGGACGACTGTGAGGCGACGTGCGTAGGCGAATGCACCGGGCCGCGGGCTCGCACCGGGCTCGGATGCTCGGCCAGTACCTGGCGGACTCCGCGGTGTGGGCGCTCGCGATCGTCTCGGCGGCCCACCTGCGCTTCCTCGACCTCAACACCCACCCGCAGAACATGGGCCTGCTCTTCGGCTGGCTCGTCGTCACGGTGGTCCAGGGCCTGGTCGGCCTGCAGGTGCACCTCTACCGCGGCCGCTACCTCTACGGCTCCTTCGACGAGGTCCGCGGCGTCGCGGCCACCGTCGCGCTCGCCGGCATGACCCTCATGGTCGTGTCCTCGCTCGTCGGCACCACCAGGCCGGTCCCGTTGTCCGCGGTCGCCGTGTCGATGGCCTTCGCCCTCGTCGGCATGCTCGCGGTCCGCTACGCCGTGCGCACCTGGCGAGACCGGCGCAAGCGGCCGACCGACGCCGTCCCCGCCCTGGTGTACGGCGCCGGCGACGCGGGCGCGCAGCTGGTCACCAACATGCTGCGCGACCTCAACAGCCACTACCTGCCGGTCGGAATCCTCGACGACGCCCAGCACAAGCAGCGCCTCGTGATCTCGGGCGTCCCCGTGCTGGGCCGTGGCGACGACATGGCCGACGCGGTCGCCGACACCGGCGCGCAGGTCGTCATCGTCGCGATCACGGGGGTCACCGCGAGCACGATGCGTCGGGTGATCAAGAACGCCGACGCCGCGGGCGTGACGGTGAAGGTGCTCCCTCCGCTCTCGGAGATCGTGCACGGCGAGGTGCAGGTCGCCGACATCCGCGACATCGACCTCGAGGACCTCCTCGGCCGCCACGAGATCGACATCAGCGTGGAGGACATCGCCGGCTACCTGTCCGGCCGCACGGTCCTGGTCACCGGCGCGGGCGGCTCGATCGGGTCCGAGCTCAGCAAGCAGATCCACCGGTTCGGCCCGGCGAAGCTCTACCTCCTCGACCGCGACGAGTCGGCGCTGCACGCCGTCGAGCTCATGCTCTACGGGCGCGCGCTGCTCACCCACGATACGAGCGTGCTCGCCGACATCCGCGACGCCGTGCGCATGCGCGAGGTGTTCGAGGAGATCCGGCCGGACGTCGTCTTCCACGCGGCCGCGCTCAAGCACCTCCCCGTGCTCGAGCGCTTCCCCGAGGAGGCCGTCAAGAGCAACGTGTGGGGCACCTGGAACGTGCTCGAGGCCGCCGTGGCCTCCGGCGTGTCCCGGTTCGTGAACATCTCCACCGACAAGGCCGCCGACCCGATCAGCGTGCTGGGCTACAGCAAGCGCGTCGCCGAACGGCTCACCGCATGGGTCGCGACCGAGGAGGACCGCGACTACCTCTCGGTGCGCTTCGGCAACGTCCTGGGCTCGCGCGGCTCGGTCGTCACGACCTTCCAGGACCAGATCTCGCGCGGCGCCCCGATCACCGTGACCGACCCGCGCGTGACGCGCTACTTCATGACCGTCGCCGAGGCCTGCCAGCTGGTCATCCAGGCGGCCGCGCGCGGCCACCGCGGCGACACCCTGGTGCTCGACATGGGCGAGCCGGTCAGCATCGAGGAGCTCGCACGCACGCTCGCCGCCCATGCCGGGCGCCCCGCGGTCATCGCCTACTCGGGCCTGCGGCCCGGCGAGAAGCTGCAC
>DATCCY010000139.1:0-14803 GCA_036510975.1 Candidatus Nanopelagicales bacterium | reverse complement strand
CGGACGTCGCGGTCGACGGCGTCTCCGACGCCCTCGCCGGGGTTCTCGGTCTCGGGTCGGTGACTCCGGTCGTGCCGTCGGCGCACTACCCGGCCGCGGGGTTCGGGCGGGTCGGCGACCTCGAGGGGCCGCTGTCCCTGGCCGCGTTCGCCGAGCGGGTGCGCGACGCCCTCCCGCTGACGGCCCACGGAGTCCGGGTGGCCGGAGACCCGCAGCGCGTCGTACGCCGGGTCGCCGTCCTCGGCGGGTCCGGTGGCGATTCCCTCGCTGCGGCGGCGGCGACCGGTGCGGACGTCGTCGTGACCAGCGACCTCAAGCACCACGTCACGGTGGACTTCCGCGCCACCGCCGGCCCGGCGGTCGTCGACGTGGCGCACTTCGCGTCCGAGTGGCCGTGGGTGCCGGTCGTCGCGGCGCTGCTGGCCGACGACCTCGGCGGCGCCGGGTACGACGTCGAGGTCCTGGTGTCGACGACGGTCACGGACCCCTGGACCTTCCGGGCGTGACCTCGGGGTGACCCCACCCGCGGCCGCGGCGTTACGGTGGACCCCCGAGCCCGGCGTCCGCGCCGGGGCGCACGACCGCACGACACACCAGAACACGAGGAGACCGGTGATCGCCGAGCCCGCCGTCCAGCTCCGCCTGCTCGAGCTGCAGGCGCTCGACTCCCGCCTCGACCAGATCGAGCACCGACGTCGGACCCTGCCGCAGCTCGCGACCATCGCCGGACTCGAGTCGCGGCTCGCCGCGCTGCGCGACCGGATCGTCGCGGGCGAGACCGAGGTCGACGACCTCGAGCGCGGCCTCGCCAAGGCGGAGACCGACGTCGAGCAGGTGCGGGCCCGCGCGGCCAAGGACCAGGAGCTGCTCGACTCCGGCCGCGTCTCGTCCGCGCGCGAGCTGGAGAACCTGCAGCACGAGATCGCCTCGCTGGCCCGCCGCCAGGGCGACCTGGAGGAGGCGGAGCTCGAGGTCATGGAGCGGCTCGAGGAGGCGCGTACGGCGCTGGGCACGTTGACCTCGGAGCGCGACAGCCTGCGCTCGGAGCTCGACGTCGCCACCGCCGAGCGCGACGACGCATGGTCGGCCGGGGAGCGCGACAAGGAGTGGGTCGGAGGCGAGCGGACGAAGGTGCTCGCCGATATCCCCGCGGACCTGCTCGCGCTCTACGAGAAGCTGCGCGGCGACCACGACGGCGTCGGCGCCGCCGCGCTGCACCAGCGGCGGTGCGAGGGGTGCCGGATGGAGCTCAATCCCAACGACATCGGTCGGATCCGCGAGGCCGCCCCGGACGCGGTCCTGCGCTGCGAGGAGTGCCGGCGGATCCTCGTCCGTACGCCCGAGTCCGGGCTGTGAACCGCCGTCTCGTCGTCGAGGCAGACGGCGGGTCGCGGGGCAATCCGGGTCCGGCGGCGTACGGCGCGGTCGTCCGCGAGGCGGCCACGGGCGAGGCGCTCGTCGAGCTGGCCGACCACTTGGGCGTCGCGACGAACAACGTCGCCGAGTACACCGGCCTGCTCGAGGGTCTGCGCGCCGCGATGGAGATCGACCCCGACGCCGAGATCGAGGCTCGGCTGGACTCCAAGCTCGTCGTCGAGCAGATGTCGGGCCGCTGGGCGATCAAGAACGACACGCTGCGGCGCATCGCACTGCAGGCCCGCGACGTCGTCCCTCGCGAGCGGATCACCTTCACCTGGGTGCCGCGCGAGCGCAACAAGGCGGCGGACGCCCTGGCCAACGAGTCGATGGACGCCGTGGAGCGCGGCCGGACCGGGACGATCCGGCGCAGCCGGGTGGATGCGTTCGAGGTGGAGACGCAGGTCGCGCCGGTGCCCGAGGGCGTGCACCTGAACCCGCGGCCGGCGATCGTCGGCTGGGGCCCGGACATCGGCGCGCCGACTGTGACGCTCATCGTGCGCCACGGAGTGACGGCGCACTCGCTCGAGCGCCGGTTCTCCGGCTCGGGCGGCAGGTTCGATCCCGAGCTGGCACCGCTGGGGGTGGGTCAGGTCGAGGCCGCGGCCGCCGAGGTCGTCCTGCGCGGCGGCGGCGACGTGCTCGTGTGCTCGCCCATGCTCCGGACGCGTCAGACGGCGTCGATCATCGGAGCGCGGATCGGTCTCGAGCCGGTGGTCGTCGAGGGCCTCCAGGAAGGCCGGTTCGGTGAGTGGGACGGCTACACCTTCGCCGAGGTGATGGAGCGGTGGCCCGACGAGATGGCCGCGTGGCTCGCCTCCCCGGACGTCGCACCGCCCGGGGGAGAGTCGCTTCGCGAGATCTTCACCCGCGTGTCCGACGCGCTGGATCGGGTGCTCGCCGACCACGCCGGCAAGCGGATCATCGTGGCCGCGCACGTCGGCACGATCCGGTCGCTGACCGCCCGCGCCCTCGGCGCCCCCCTCGGCTCGATGAACCGGATGGAGCTCGCCCCAGCCTCGATCACCACCCTGACCTGGTACGCCGACGGCAACGCGTCGATGCGCTCGTTCGCGGAGTCCGGCCACCTCGAGGGCCTCAACCAGACCTGGCTGCCCTAGCCGTCCTGCGGGTGCGACTCGCAAGTAGGTCTCGCCCGTCCCGCATGCTGTCGGCGCTCGTCGCGGGCATCCCAGGGTGGGCCCTTGTCGATGCCGAACTTCCATGTCACCATCCATGACATGGAATCAGCCGTCCCTCGTCCGTACCGGATGACTGCCCGCGCGCGGGCGACCGAGGAGACCGGCGAGCGCATCCTCGATGCGGTCGCAGAGGTGTTCTGGGAGCGTCCGTCGGACCAGATCTCGCTGGACGAGGTCGCTGCGCGCGCTGGAGTGACGGTGCGAACGTTGATCCGTCGGTTCGGAGGCAAGCAGGGGATGCTGGAGGCCGGCGCTGCCCGCGAGGCGGAACGGGAGCGGGGCGTACGTGAGCAGGCACCGGTCGGGGACGTTCCGGCGGCGGTGGCGGTGCTGGTCGAGAACTACGAGGCCACCGGCGACCGGGTCCTGAAGATGCTCGCTGAGGAGCAGCGGCTCCCCGGTCTCACGGCCTTCGTCGACCTGGGACGTTCAGTGCACCGGGACTGGTGCGCCGGTGTCTTCGCTCCGGCACTTGACGGGCGGTCCGGTGCCGAACGCCGGCGCCGGTTGGCTCAGATCGTCGCCATCTGTGACGTCTACACCTGGAAGCTGCTGCGCCGCGATTCCGGGCTCAGCCGGCGACAGACCGAGCTTGCGCTCGTCGAGCTGCTCACCCCGTTGCTGGAGGCACCCTGATGGCCCACGTCCTCGCCTACACCTCACCCGCGCGCGGGCACCTGTTCCCGCTGACCTCGATCCTCGACGAGCTGCACCGGCGCGGTCATGACATCAGCGTGCGCACCCTGGCCTCGCAGGTGCCGCTCATGCACAGCCGCGGCTTCAGCGCCGCACCGATCAGCGCGCAGGTCGAAGCCGTCGAGATCCAGGACTGGCGGGCGCGCAGCCCGCAGAAGGCGCTGGCGGCAGCGGTGCGCGGCTTCTGCGCCCGCGCCGAGTTCGACGCCGACGACCTGCGCCAGGCCATCGGCGACGAGCAGCCCGACGTCGTCCTTGTCGACATCAACGCCTGGGGTGCGCTGGCCGCGGCCGAGCAACGGGGCGGCCCCTGGGCGGCCTTCTGCCCCTACCCCTTGGCGATGCGATCGCCTCATGTCCCGCCGTACGGTCCCGGGTTCTCACCGGCGCGCGGGCCGCTCGGTCGGGCCCGTGACCGTCTGCTGCGCCCGGTGGTCCTGGGCACGATCGAGAGGGAGATGGTCCCGCCGCTCAACGGCATCCGCGCC
The DNA here is from genome assembly GCA_036510975.1 of Candidatus Nanopelagicales bacterium. GTDB lineage: Bacteria > Actinomycetota > Actinomycetes > S36-B12 > CAIYMF01 > Longivirga. The sequence continues at coordinate 11,001 of DATCCY010000139.1, read as the reverse complement.
GGGCTGGGCCTGCCTGCGCTCGGTCACGCCGACGATCTCTTCCTTCGACCCCCGCTGCTGGTGTACATGACGTCGGAGCCGTTCGAGTACCCGCGCGACGACTGGCCCGACAACGTCGTCATGGTCGGTCCGTGCGACTGGGAACCCCCGAGCGAACCCCCGGCCTGGCTCGCCGACATCGACCAGCCCCTCGTCCTGGTCACCACCTCCTCGGAGTTCCAGGACGACGGGCGACTCGTCAAGGCCGCACTCGAGGCCCTTGCCGACCAGCCGTTCCACGTGATCGCGACGCTGCCATCGGGGGAGCCCGCGGACTACCAGGTCCCCAGCAACGCCCACGTGGAGAGGTTCCTCGCCCACGGCCCGCTGCTCGACCGGGCGGTGTGCGCGGTGACGCACGGAGGGATGGGCGCCACCCAGAAGGCCCTGGCCCGAGGCGTTCCCGTCTGCGCCGTCCCCTTCGGTCGTGACCAGCTCGAGGTCGCCCGCCGCGTGCAGATCGCCGACGCCGGAACACGACTGCCCGCCAGCCGACTCACCGCACCACGACTGCGCTCAAAGGTGGCCGAAGCCATCACCAAGTCCGAGGGCGCGGCCCGAGTCGCCGCAGGCTTCAAGGCCGCGGGCGGACCACCGGCAGCCGCCGATGCCATCGAGAACCGGCTTCTCGCGACGGCGCCCTCGCCCAGCCCGCTGGACCTACCGTGAGCACGTGTACCTGGAGAACCTCGTCATCGACGCCGTCGAGCCGCAGCAGCTGGGCCGGTTCTGGGAGGCGGTCCTCGGGGCCGAACGGCTGACCGACGAGCCCGATGGCTTCGAGACGCGGCTCACCATCGAGGGCGGGCCGGTGCTCGACCTGTGCTTCCAGCGCGTCACCGAGCCACCGTCCGAGCCGCCCAGACTCCACCTGGATCTCGTGGGCGGTGCCCGGCAGGCCGACGAGGTCCACCGGCTGCTCGGGCTCGGCGCGCGACTCCTCGACATCGGTCAGGGCGATGTGCCGTGGGCGGTGCTCGGCGATCCGGAGGGCAATCTGTGCCGCGTCATGGAGGATCGAGCGGCGTACGCCGGCACCGGACCCATCGCAGGGCTCCCGCTCGACTCTGCCGATCCGGCCACGGACGCGGAGTTCTGGTCCTGGCTCACCGGCTGGACCGCCGTGTCCGGCGCCGTGAACCCGTCGCTGCGCCACCCGTCGCTGCTCGGTCCCATCCTCCAGCTCTGCCCTGAGTCCGCCCCCAAGACAGCGACCAAGAACCGGCTGCACCTCGACATCCGGCTCGAGAGCGGGGATGACCCCGACGGCGTCGCGGCAGGCATAGCCGAGCGCGGCGGCCGCGAGCTCCACCCGGAGTGGGGCGACCGGCCGTGGCGGATCTACGCAGACCCGTCCGGCAACGAGTTCTGCGTGCTGCCGGCGCGGGCGTGACGGGCGGGAGCGCCGGTCGTCGGTACGGGCTGTACGTCGTGGCTAGCGACCCAGTCGCTCGTCCTCGATCGCGCCGTCGATCGTCCGGTCGACGAGCCATGCGCCGACGCCCCAGATCGCTGCCGCGCTCAGCACGCCGACGACGAGTGACGTCGTCCACGATGCATGCTGCGCCAGCACCGCGAGCGCGATGACGACGCCGAGAGCCGCGGCGGCGGCGACGAGCAGGATCCGGGCGCGACGTCGCAGCCGCTCCCAGTCGTCGGCGCCGGCCCTGGCCGGCGCAGGAGTCACGTCCGCGTCCGGCCGGCTGCCATCGTGGCGGTGCGCGAACGCCACGACAGGGCGGACCCCACGGACTCGGCGGAGAGCAATGATCCGATGCTGGCGAACGATCCGGCGGAGAACGCGGACAGAGCGGATCCCACCGAGCCGATGGACAGCACCGCGCCGACGGACCCGATCGACAGCACGGACCCCGTGCTGCCGATCGACAGGATCGAGCACTCCGAGCGGTAGGACCAGCGCGACGAGGACATGACCGCATGGTGCCACCCGCACGGATCCGACGTGCGCTCTCGGGTGCGCTTCAGGATCCTCGGGGTGGGGTCACGCCGGCGAGGTCTCGGTCGGAGGCTGCGAGCCGACCGAGATCGCGCAGGTCCCGGGTGAGGGCGTCCGCGCGGCCTTGGTGCGCAGGCACGGCGAGGGAGATCACCGTCGCATACCACCGGGCAACGGTGATCACGGTGAAGGTCTGCGTGATGCGAGTCCCCCCGGTCGTGGGTTCGAGGGTGTAGGACCACTCGGTGCAGTCGTGTCCGATCCCACCGCGGGTTCGCCAGCTCAGGTGGCGGCTCGGCTCTGCCACGGTGACCAGGCAGTGCCGCCCCCAGCCGAAGATCCGGGCGTGTGAACGGCCCTGGAACCAGGCACCAGGTACGGCCCGGTCGGCGCCGTCGATCCATCGTGCGCCGATTGCCTCGTGGCTCCACTCACCGACTCGGGTGGGGTCGGAGAGCACGGTCCAGATCTCCTCGGGCGTCGCCGGGACCTCGGCGCTGACAGTCCCGTGGGTGGGGAGCGGGAACGTGCGACCGCGATCGACACCGAATCCGGAAGGCTGAGGACCCCAACGGCGACGAGCCTGCCTGCGGTAGAGCGGGCCGATCCCGTGGAGGAGCACGAAGCGCTTCGCCGGCGGAACGAGTCCCGTGACCAGTTCCGCCGCGTCGGGGGTCAGGCTGTCGATGAGCCAGTGACCGACCATGCCGAGCCTGAGCGGAGAGCGGTTCTCGATGTTCTCCTCCTGGTCGTAGGCGTCCCAGTCTCGTTGGCTCAGGCTGGCCGACACGACCGGCATCGTCTCGTCCTCCTCGCGCCTCAGGTGCGGCAGCAAGCTCGCCTCCAGCACGTCGATGGCCTCGACGACGGGCGCCGCAGGACCGCCCCGGCGGAACGTCTCGGCGGCTCGCTCGAGGGCGGTCATCCCGGGAGCGATCGCGTGGTGGTCGCGATCCATCTGGTCGAGGAGCGGTCCTGCGTCCGGGTTCGCGGCGCGGACGCGCGGCCAGAGTCCGCGATCCTCACCCTCGTGGTGCTCGTGCAGGAACGCCATGAGCCACAGCAGGTGGTCGCCCACGGCCGTGCGCTGGGCCGGGGTCAGAGCGTCCTCGACAGCGAGGACTTCTCGGGCGCGAGCGAGGTCGCGCCGCAGCGCACGGTGAACGATTCCCATGACACGCGTGTCTGCCGGTGCTTCGAGTGCGTCGGTCATGGTCGTCCCCCTCAGGACAGTGATGGACGTGCGGGAGCGGAGCGGCGGGACGTGTCGAGGAGCGCGACGATGGCGTCGCCCGCCCAGACCCGGTAGGCCACGTCGGTCCAGCCGACGTGGCGTGTGAGGAGCAGGTACACATCGACGCTGAGCAGGGCCCAGAGGCCATCTGCCTCGCCGTCGGAGAGCTGACGACTCGCGACCAGCGAGCCACCGCGGCTGAACTCGAGCCGCCGCTGGTCATGCAGCTGGGCCATCAGGGCGGCCAGCGTCGCGTCGCTGGATGATGCCTCGCGCATCGCCGGCAGCAGCGGCGCCTGCCGCGCGTTGATGCTGGTCACCAGAGCGGCAGCGGCCTGTGCACGTTCCGCCATGTCCCCTGTTGCCAAAGCAAGGTAGGCGTCACGCTGCGCCAGCGGGACCGGCTCGTCGTCGCCCACGACGATCGCGTCGATGACGCGATGGAGCAGCTCGCCCTTGGACGAGAAGTTCTTGTAGACGGTCTCCACCGACACGCCGGCGGCGTCCGCCACCTCACGCATGCCGGTGCCGGCCCAGCCGCGGACACCGAACATGGTCGTGGCCGCCTCGAGGATGCGCCGGCGTGTCTCACGGGCCCGCTGCTCGCGCACCGCAGAGCGGTACGGGCGGGTCCCTGGGTCGCTCATGCCCTGAAGGTAGGCGTTTCGAAGATTCGATACAAGAGTGTTCTAGTGAAAACTTCCGGTGCGTCCCCATGCCCGCCGGCCGCGATCGGGAACCGCCGCGCATGGCGGTCAGAAGGGCGGCGGTTCCTCGTCGTCCTCGCCGAGTTCGGTTCCCGGCTCGGGGAGGTAGGGGCGTGGTGGGGTGAGGCCGGTCTGGCCGTCGCGGGTGCGCCACCGGATGGTGCCGTCGGGGTGGTGGGCGAGAATCTCGAGGTCGCCGTCGGTCTAAGGTCGAGAACCGTTGGGAACATTAAAGAATCAGTCAATTCCGTCCACAGGCTGTGGATTGAGCGGGGTAGCCGAACCACCTCGCTCTCAGGAGAGCAGCAGCGGCAGCGCAACTTCGGCGGGCATGCGGACGTGGACGTCGAACAATGGGCTCGCGACCTCGCCCGGGTCGATGCAGACGCGCAGCGCGCCCACGTCGGCGGCATGGCGGACCAGTGCGCTGGCGGGAGCGACCACACCGGATGTTCCGACGGCCAGGAAGAGGTCGCACTCGCGCACGGCACGCCGCGCGGCCCACTGGGCGTCGACGTCGACCTGCTCGCCGAACAGCACGGTGTCGAGCCGGAGCGGCCCGCCACAGACCGTGCGGGGTGGGGCAGTCGTCCGCGGCTCGGAGTCCGGTGCGGTCGTGAAGACGCACAGCGGGTCCAGGCACCGGACGGCGAACAGGCTGCCGTGCAGGTGCCACACGATCGGGGAGCCGGCGCGTTCGTGCAGGTCGTCGACGTTCTGCGTGACGAGCGTGAGGTCGCAGCCCTCGGTGGCCGACCGGAGCTGCCAGGCAGTCAGGGCAAGGTGCCCCGCGTGCGGCTGCGCCGCCGCGACCTGCGTGCGGACCGGGCCCCAGAACTGCCAGAGGCGAGGCAGGGTTCCCGGCAGCCCCGATGCATGGTGGAAGTCGGCGATGCCGTCGTCCTCATAGATCCCGCCGTGACCGCGGAAGGTGGGCAGCCCGGAGCCCCTGCCGAGCCCGGCCCCGGTCAGGACCAGTGCGCCCTGCGACCTGCTGATGCGGTCCCGCAGCGGCTCGAGGCCGGCGGGGGAGTCGAGGACGAGGGGCGGCACGCGCTGATCCTGCCCGGCTCGGGGGTGGGGATGCGCGCCCTCAAGCGCTGGCGCGCGATGTGTCGGCGCGACCCTGCGGCCTCAGAGGTCCGAGACGACGACGTCGAGCCCGCGGACCGCTCCGCTGCGAGGTCGCGGACCGAGCTCGGCGATGACGCCGGCCTTCTCGCAGGCGTCGGCGAGGTCGTCGGCGTCGCGAGGGTCGGCGCCGTCCTGCAGCCACTGTCGGACCAGTCGGCCCTTCGTCGCCTTGTTGAAGTGGCTCACGACCTTGCGGCTGCCGTCGGGCAGCTCCTGCAGCACGCGCACCGCGACGGTGCGCGACGCGACGTCGCCCGTGGGCCGCCACATGGCGGCGTAGACCCCGGAACGCAGGTCGACGACGAGCGACCGACCGCTGGCCTCGCTCATCGCGGACGCGAGCGGGTCGCGCCAGAGCGACGAGACGGGACCGATGCCGGGCAGGCTGGTGTCGCCCGAGAGCCGGTACGCCGGGATCCGGTCGCCGACGCGCAAGGCGCCGAACAGCGCGCTCGAGACGACGAGCTGTCGCTGCGCGCGGCGCTTCGCGGTCGGGTCCAGCGACGCCAGGTCGAGGGCCTCGTAGAGCACCCCGGAGTAGACCTTCGACGCCGGCGCGGTCGGCGCCGTCTCGAGGACTGCGTCGCGCGCGACCTCGTCGAGCTGGCGCCGCGAGAGCCCGAGCACGGCCAGAGCCTGCTGCGGATCGCGTCGGGCGAGCGCGACGACCGTCTCGAGGACGGTCTCGCGGGTGGCGGTGAGCCCGGGGAAGGACAGCCCGGCGAGGTCGAGCGGCTTCCCGCACCGCGCCGCGGTCTTGCCCTCCGAGGGCGGCAGCAGCACGAGCACCCGCCGATCCTGTCCCACGTGACGACGCGCCGCGACCGCGGGTCGTATCCGGCTGCTGAGCCGGCGTTCGGACCGTAGGTTTGCCGGGTGACCCGTCGTTGGCTGCGCGCGCAGGCCAGGCAGGGCGACGTGCTCCGCGCCGGCTTCCAGGCGGTCCGGGACGAGCAGGGCGTTCCGACGACCTTCCCGGACGACGTGCTCGCGGAGGCGGAGGCGATCTCCGCGGGGACCCAGCCACCGCCCACCCCGGACTCGTCGGTGCGACGTGACGTCACCGACCTGCCGTTCGTCACGATCGACCCCACGGGGTCCACCGACCTCGACCAGGCCGTGTTCATCGAACGGCGTGGCACCGGCTACCGCGTGCACTACGCCATCGCCGACGTCGCGACCTTCGTGCGGCCCGGCGGTTGGCTCGACCTCGAGGCGCACCGCCGAGGTGTCACGCTCTACAGCCCCGACCTGCGTACCTCGCTGCACCCGCCGGTCCTGTCCGAGGGCGTGGCGAGCCTGCTGCCCGACGTCGTGCGGCCGACGTTGCTGTGGCGTCTCGACCTGGACTCGGCGGGTCAGGCGGTCGAGGTCGACCTCGAGCGCGCGCTCGTGCACAGCGTCGCGAAGCTGTCCTACGGCCAGGTGCAGCGCGCGATCGACGCCGGCACCGCCGACGACTCCCTCGTCTGCCTGCGCGAGGTGGGGCTGCTCCGGCAGGAGCTCGAGGTCGCCCGCGGCGGGATCGACGTGCGCGTGCCCGACCAGGAGATCGAGGACGACGGCCCGGGCTACCGCCTCGCGATGCGGGCACCGCACCCGGTCGAGTCGTGGAACGCGCAGATCTCCCTGCTCACGGGGATGAGCGCGGCGCGGATGATGCTCGACGCCGGGGTCGGCATCGTGCGCACGATGCCACCGCCCGCCAACGACGACTACGAGCGGCTGCGACGCACCGCGGTGGCGCTCGGGATCGACTGGCCCGCGGAGACGTCGTACGCCGAGCTCGTCCGCGACCTCGACCCGCGCACGCCGGCGCACGCGGCCTTCCTCAACCTCGTCACGATCCTGCTGCGCTCCGCGGGCTACACGCAGGTGCTGCGTCCCGCGGGTGACGACGAGCCGGACGTGCTGAGGCACGCGGCGGTGGGGGCGGCGTACGCCCACGTGACGGCACCGCTGAGGCGGCTCGTCGACCGATACGCCGCCGAGTGCTGCCTCTCGATCGCCGCGGGGACCCCCGCGCCGGACTGGGTCCTCGACGGGCTGCCCGCGCTGCCCGACGAGATGCGCGCAGCCGACCAGCGGGCACGCGCGCTCGACCGCGCCTGCGTCGACCTCGTCGAGTCGGTGCTGCTCGAGTCCCATGTCGGCGAGGAGTACCAGGCGGTCGTCGTCGACGAGCGCAAGGACTACGACGTCGTGCAGCTGCACTGGCCCGCGGTCCGGACACACGTGAGAGGCGGTGGCCTCGGGCTCGGCAGGCGTGTGACGGTACGGCTGCTCAGCGCCGACCCGTCGCGCCGCCGGGTCGAGTTCGCCCCCGCCTGAGCCGTGGATCGGCACAAGGACCGGAGGGACCGCGGTACCCTGACGGTGCAGACGAGTCGGTCGGGCGGCCGCGGTGGGAGTCCCTCGGGACTCCCGCTGAGGAAAGTCCGGACTCCAGAGGGCAGGGTGGTGGGTAACACCCACCCGGGGTGACCCGCGGGACAGTGCCACAGAGAACAGACCGCCGCCGGCAACGGCGGTAAGGGTGAAACGGTGGTGTAAGAGACCACCAGCGTGGCGGGTGACCGTCACGGCTCGGCAAACCCCACCCGGAGCAAGGTCAAGAAGGGTGGCTCCGGCCACCTGCGCAGGCGTTCGAGGACGGCCCGTCCGAGCCTGCGGGTAGACCGCACCGAGGTCGTCGGAGACGACGGCCCCAGATGGATGGTCGCCCCCGGTCGCTCGCGACCGGGACAGAATCCGGCTTACAGACCGGCTCGTCTGCACACCCCGACCCCGCGCCAGCTCAGCCTGCCGCCGCGCCGCGTTAGTACGGATGGGCGCGCTCGACGCTGCCGAGACGTTCCGTTCCGACGCGCAACCGTGAAGGTGGACCGGCACCAGTCCCTACCAACTTCGGGCAGGCCCTAGACGGTGGACCAGCGCGCCTCGGGCAACGGGTCCTCGACGAGGCGCAGAACGTAGGTGAAGCCACTGCCCGCCATCACCTCGTCCGGGGGGTCGTCGAGGGCGAACACCTCGAGCCCCGACCGGACCAGGGTGATCAGCTCGCCCTCGCTCCGCATCGTCTGACCGTCGCGTGAGCCCCCGACGAACACGTAGATCGTCTCCATGCACAGCACGCTAGTCGCGCAGAAGTAACGCTGTCCCGTCGGCAAGCCGGCTCGTCGGGACGTCATCCGAAGCTCAGCGAGACACCGGCTCGGGAGCGGCGAATGCTGTGGGACCGAGGGTCGCGCCGGGATGGATGTTGCCGAGGTTCGGGTGCGACCCTCGACCCGTGCCCGGGCCGTGGTGCGAAGCCGGGCGGAGATGACGCTGCGTCAGCGTCAGTCGGTGAGGACGCCGGCGTCGCTCGTCTCGCAGTCCGGTGCCATGCCCTGCAGGTGCTGTGCGACGACGGAGAGCGCGTCGCCGAGCGCGGCGAACTGCTCGGGGGTCAGCTGGTCCACGAGGTGTGCGCGCACTCCCTCGACGTGGGTCGGTGCGGCCTGCACCAGAAGGTTCCAGCCCTGCTCGGTGAGCACCGCGTTCGCCCCGCGACGGTCCTCGGCGCACGGGGTGCGCTCGACGAGACCGACCTTCTCGAGCCGGTCGACTTGGTGCGACAGCCGGCTGCGGCTGGCCAGGGTGAACTCCGCGAGCTGGCTCATCCGCATCCGCCGCTCGGGTGCCTCGGAGAGCCGGACCAGGATCTCGTAGTCGGCCATGCTGAGCCCGTGCTCGGCCTGCAGCTCGCGCGAGAGCCGCTCACCGAGCAGCGTCGTGGCGGCGATGTACGCGCGCCAGTGCTGCTGCTGTTCGTGCGTCAGCCACGGGGTCACGGGCTCACACTACCGATCCGCGAAGGTGATTGAAAGTCGTACAACTGCTCGGCGTCGATCACTGGTCGAGGTCCCAGAGCCGGACCCCGCCGATGATCCCCGCGGTGTTGCTGACGATGCGCGCGTGCGGCGGCAGGGTCGAGGCGTCGAGGTGCTTGGCGTTTCCCCCGCCGATGTGGATCGTGTCGAAGAACAGGAAGCTCTCGTACGCGGCGATCGCCTTGACCACGCGGCGACCCCACCGGGTGTTGCCGACCTCCTGGCGCGCCACGTTGCCGAGCTGGTCCTCGAACGTCTCGCCCTTGCGGAACGGGGCGTGACCGCCTTCGAGGTGCGGCAGCAGCCGGCCGTCGAGGAACAGAGCCGTGCCGACGCCGGTGCCGAGCGTCATCACGAACTCGAAGCCCTCGCCGCTGACGACGGCGCAGCCCTGGACGTCGGCGTCGTTGGCGACCTTGACCGGGACACCGAACGCGTCGGACAGCGCGCCGGCGAGGTCGAAGTCCTGCCAGGCCTTCTCGAGGTCCGGGTCGGAGTCGCCGTCGTAGGACGCCCGCGTCAGCGATGGGATGTTGCGCACCCGTCCAGCGCGCACGAGCCCGGGGAAGCCGACCGACACCCGGTGGTGGTCGCCGAGCCCGTCGACGAGAGCCCTCAGCGACTCGACGAGCGTGTGCGGCGGGCAGGGATACGGCGTGTCGACGCGCACCCGCTCGGTGAGCATGACGCCCATCGGATCGAGGATCGCCGCCTTGAAGCCGCTCCCGCCGATGTCGATCGCAAGGGTGCGCACGTCGTGCGGCCAGGCCAGCAGCGTGGTGGAGCGGGTCATACGGCCAGGCTAGGGGAGCGAGGCCCGCGAAGGCGCGACCGACCGCGCCGACCACCCTCCGGGTCTCACGGCAGGGTGAGGATCTCGACGCCGGACTCGGTGACGAGCACGGTGTGCTCGAACTGCGCCGAGCGACGCAGGTCGGCCGTGAGGACCGTCCAGCCGTCCGCCCACATCGTCCACTCGTGCGTGCCGAGGTTGATCATCGGCTCGATCGTGAACGTCATGCCGGTCTCGAGGACGGTCGTCGCGCTCGGATCGTCGTAGTGCGGGACGACGAGGCCGCTGTGGAACGCCGTACCGATGCCGTGACCAGTGAAGTCGCGGACGACGCCGTAGCCGAACCGGCGGGCGTAGGACTCGATGACGCGACCGACGACGTTGAGCTGGCGCCCCGGCGCCACGGCGTTGATGCCGCGCATCGTCGCCTCGCGGGTGCGCTCGACGAGCAGCCGCGACTCCCCGTCGACGTCGCCGACGAGGAAGGTGGCGTTGGTGTCGCCGTGCACGCCGTACTTGAACGCGGTGATGTCGATGTTGCAGATGTCGCCGTCGCACAGGACGGTGGAGTCGGGGATTCCGTGGCAGATGACCTCGTTGAGCGAGGTGCACAGCGACTTGGTGTAGACCGGTCCGCGACCGCCCCCGGGGTAGCCGAGCGTCGAGGGGTAGGCGTCGTGGTCGCAGAGGAACTCGTGACCGACGCGGTCGAGCTCGTCGGTGGTGACGCCGGGCACGATCGCCTCGCCGACGGCGGCGAGGGCCTGGGCTGCCAACCGCCCGGACAGGCGCATCCGCTCGATGGTCTCGGCGTCCTTGACCTCCGGGCCGGTGTGACGCGCCGCGCGCTTCTGGCCAACGTACTCGGGACGGGGGATGTGCGGCGGCACCGAACGCATCGGGCTGATGACACCGGGCTGAAGTGGCATGGTGGTCAGTCTAGGAGCAGAACGACGAAGCGGCTCGCGCCGACGACGTGCGACGAGGAGGAGCGATGACGCTTGAGCAGTGGTGGTTCAACCTGCGCACCCAGCAGGTCGAGGTCGGAGCGGGCGACCCGAACTCCGAACGTCTCGGCCCGTATGCCACGCGAGAGGAGGCGGAAGGAGTCCTCGCGCGGATCCATGCACGCAACGAGACGTTCGACGCCGAGGACGACTGAGGCCGATCCGCCGCGACCGAGGCGGCTTGGAACGACTGAAGGCCCGGCACCGTGAGGTGCCGGGCCTTCAGTCGTCGTCAGTGCGTCAGGCCTTCTTGGC
>DATCCY010000138.1:0-10255 GCA_036510975.1 Candidatus Nanopelagicales bacterium | reverse complement strand
CGGGCGTCGGTGCCGCGCCGGTTCGGCCGGATCCTGCCGTGGGCGCTGTGGTCCGCCCTCGCGGGCGTCGTGGTCGCGCTGCTCGCGGCACCCCTGGTGCTGCCGCCGTCGTACGCCGCCCGGCAGGCGGTCTACGCCTGGGAGGACCTGCCCGCCGAGCTCCCGCTGGACGCCGAGCTCCCCCAGCGCAGCGTGATGACCGACGCCGCCGGCAAGACGTTCGCGGTGTTCTACGGCCAGAACCGGCTGCCGCTCACGCTCAAGCAGGTGTCGCCGCATGTCGTCGACGCGCTGCTCGCCACCGAGGACGACCGGTTCTACACCCATGGGCCGGTCGACCTCACCGGGCTCGCGCGGGCGGTGCTGCACAACGGCACGTCCGGGTCGCTGCAGGGCGCCTCGGGGCTCACCCAGCAGTACGTCAAGAACCTACTGCTCACCCAGGCCACCTCGGCGGCGCAGGAGAAGGCGGTCACCGAGCAGACGCTCACCCGCAAGATCCGCGAGCTGCGCCTCGCCGTCGCGCTCGAGAAGAAGCTGACCAAGGACCAGATCCTGGAGCGCTACCTCAACACGGTGAACTTCGGCGACGGCGCCTACGGGATCGGGGCCGCGGCCAAGCACTACTTCAACGTGACAGCGAAGAACCTGACGGTTCCGCAGGCCGCGCTGCTCGTCGGCATCCTGAAGTCGCCGACCAACTACAACCCGGCCGACCACCCCGAGCGCTCGAAGGCCCGGCGCGACGTCGTCCTCGCGCGGATGCACAGCACCGGGCGTCTCGCCGACGCGGACTACGCCGCGGCCGAGGCCACGCCGGTCAGGCTCACCCTCACCGACCCCGCGCAGGGCTGCGGGGCGTCGGCGTACCCGTTCTTCTGCCAGTACGTCCTGCAGGTGCTGAGCACCGACAAGACCTTCGGGGCCACGCCCGAGGCACGGGCCGAGCTGCTCTACCGCGGCGGCCTCACGATCCGCACGACGCTGGACCGCGCCGCGATGGCCGCCGCGCAGTCCGCCGCCGACGCCGCGCTCGAGCCGACCAACCGGGTCGCCGCCGGGATCGCCGTCGTGCGACCGGGGACGGGCGAGGTCGTCGCGATCGCGACGAACAAGAAGTGGGGGCGCGACGCGGCGAAGGGGCAGACCCAGATCGTGCTGCCCGTGCGGGCGGCGTACCAGCCGGGGTCGAACTTCAAGCCGATCACGCTGGCCACCGCGCTGGAGAAGGGCTTCTCGCTGAGCACGCGGTTCGACACCCCGAACGGCTACAAGCCGGCGACCATGAACTACCCCAAGGGCGGGTTCCACAACGACAACGACCGCAACAACGGCGTGCTCAACGCCTACCAGGCCACCGCTGCCTCGGTGAACACGTGGTACGTCCAGCTCGAGGAGAAGTACGGCGTCGTGGCGGTCGCCGACATGGCCGGACGCCTCGGCATCACGAGCCTGCCGCGCAAGGGCCGCTACAAGATCACGGCGAGGGACGCGTCGCTCACCCTCGGCGCCTATGACGTCTCGCCGCTGGAGATGGCCGGGGTCTACGCCACGTTCGCCAGCGGCGGCATCACCTGCAAGCCGCTGGCGATCACCTCGCTCAAGGACCGGCACGGCGCAGCGCTGCCGGTCCCGGGCGCCGACTGCCACCGGACGCTGTCGCCCTACGTCGCCGCCGCCGTCACCGACGTGCTGCGCGGCGTCTTCGGCCGAGGCGGCACCGGTGCCGGCCTCGACCTCGGCGCGCACCCCGCGGGCGGCAAGACGGGCACCACCAACAGCTCCGCGGCCACGTGGTTCAGCGGCTTCACCCCGCAGTATGCCGCGAGCGTGTGGATCGGCGACCCGCGCGGCGGCCCGCGCTACCCGCTGCACAACATCACGGCGTACGGCCGGACGTTCGGGACGGTCTACGGCCGCTCGGTCGCCGGCCCGATCTGGCAGGACCTGATGAGGACGCTGCACGCCTCGCTCCCCGTGGAGGGCTTCCCCTCGCCGGAGACCACGAAGCTCACCGGGCTCACCCCTCCCCTGCCCGACGTGCGCGGGCTCGGGCGCGACGCCGCCATCACCGCGCTGCTGCGCTCGGGCTACACCGTGGCGATCGACCCGGCGACCGCTCCGCCGGACCCGACCGAGCAGCCCGGCCAGGTGGCCGCGCAGGCACCGCTGCCGGGGGAGAACGTGGCCTACGGCGCGCGGGTGGTCCTCACCCTCACCGCCGACAGCGACACGCAGGTCGCCATCCCGACCCTGCCGCCGACGACCGGCTGAGGCTCGAGCGACCGGTCACGCGCACCCACCGGCCCGATCGCCGGCACCCGCGGATCACCGGCAGCGGCACGCCTTGGTACGCGACGATCGGACCATGCTTCACGTCGAGATCGCCTCCCCCACCGCCACGACCGGCACGCTCCTCGCGGTGCTCGCCGACGACCCGTACGTGACCTCGGTGTCGGTCACGACAGGCGTGCTGCAACGACCCGCCGGCGACGAGATCCGGTTCGACGTGCCCCGCGAGTCCTCGCAGGAGGTGCTCGAGCTCATCCTCGCGACCGGCGTGCAGGAGACCGGCACCGTGCGCGTCGAGCAGGTGCCCACGTGGGTGTCGCGGCCGGCGTTCGACGCCATGCTCGCGGCGCCGGGTGCGGGTGCGGACGCGGTCGTGTGGCCCGAGGTGGCGCAGCGCGCGTACAACGACAGCGAGCTCACCTGGACCTACCTCGCGTTCATGATCATGGCGACGCTCATCGCCGGCATCGCGATCCCGATCGACTCCCAGATCCTGGTGATCGGCGCGATGGTCCTCGGCCCCGAGTTCGGTGCGATCGCGGCCCTCGGGGTCGGTCTCGTACGCCGGCGGCGCACACTGCTCCGCCAGGCGATCCGAACCCTGGTCATCGGGTTCGCCGTCGCCATCGCCGTCACGACGCTCGCGGCGCTGGCTGCCCGGGGACTCGGCTGGCTCGACGTCGCCGACCTGGTGCGGGAGCGGCCCGGGACGGCGTTCATCTACTCGCCGGACCGGTGGTCGTTCATCGTCGCGCTCATCGCGGGCGTGGCCGGCGTCCTGTCGCTCACGTCGGCGAAGACGGGAGGTCTCGCGGGCGTCTTCATCTCGGTCACCACCATCCCGGCCGCCGCCAACACGGCGCTCGCGTTCGCCCTCGGCGACTGGCTCGAGATGCGCGGCAGCGCCGCCCAGCTGTTGCTCAACGTCACCGGCATGGCCATCGCGGGCTGGGCGACGCTGGCGTTCCAGGGCACCGTGATCGCACGCTCGGGTCGCGCCGCGGACCTGCGCCGGAGTCGACCCGCCGACGACCCCCGACGGGCCTGAGGACCCCGAGCGAGGATCGGGCATAATGGCGCCTGCTCGACGGCGTCCCGCGCCGGAGGGTGCACCACGCGGGTGTAGTTCAATGGCAGAACATCAGCTTCCCAAGCTGACAGTGCGGGTTCGATTCCCGTCACCCGCTCCACTGAAATCCATTGTGGCACAGAGGATTTCGAGATTCACTCATTGGCCGCTCATCACCCTGGATAACCGTTCTGGCCCCCGATTCGCCCTCACTTAGCCCACGTTTAGCCCACGTTGATCTTGCTCATCCGGCGACCGGGACGGCTCGAGGGGCTCGCGTCACGGCCCAGGAACGGGGGGTGGAGGCGCCGACTGGACGCGGCCAGACCCGATGCACATGTCTGCTGCGATTCGGGTCAGTCGGCTGTCACGAAGCCATGGGACCAGGGCCAGGGCCAGGGTCGCGGTTGAACGGGTCGTCCGCAACCGAAAGAGCGAGGACGGTCAACCTGCCTCGGAGGTCATCGCGAGCCGACACTGTGCCCACATGCGGTGCTCAGCTGCCGACGACTTGGCAGTCGATCCGAGCCCCTTTCTGGACCGAAAGTTCACGACCTCGCCGGCGCCTGGAACACCCGCCGATCCGGAGGAGCCAGAAGAGTCATGCAACGATGATCTTGAAATCGGGTCCCCACGACGGACCGGCTCAGGTGACGGCGGGCACCCAGTGCAAGAGGAGTGCCCTTCGACTCAGACGGGGAGGACCAGGTCAGGAGACGGCGTCGTAGCCCTGGTCGGCAAGCCACGCTCGTGCCCTGCAGGAGTGCCGCTCGGTGGAGAACACCCGCCAGTGGACCCGGTAGGTCTCGTGCCGGTTCAGGGCGTCCTCGAAGCGGCGGAACGCGCCCTTGCCCTCCAGAGCCGCTCCCAGGTCACCACGGACCGCTCGTCGGTCAGCTCGGCGGTGAAGTCCGCCATGTCGCGGTAGGCGTCGCGGCTACCCTCCCAGGGCACGTCCAGCCACAGCTCCGGGTCCGCTTCCTCGAAAGGTTCGAGGCCCTCGACCTGGCCGTCATCGACCAGCTCGGCCGGCCAGACCGTTCCGGTGGTCAGGTCGAGGTAGCCACCCCGTTGGTCGTTGAGGACGTCACCGAGCATCTCGAGCTCGACCTGGAGCTGGGCGCGGCCGGTCCCGGTGCCTGCCGCGGCGGCGTTGAGCAGTTCGATCAGGACGTCGTCTCCGGGGCAGTCCCGGTCGCGCAACCCGTCGAGCAGAGCCTCGACCTCTCGCCCAGCTGGGCTCGACTGCAAGGCCAGCAACGCGGCTGGGCCGGCAGTCTGCAGCAAGCCCTCGTGTACGGCGGCGGGAACGGTCGCGGCTGCTGCGGCCGGGTCACCACGCAACACCGACGACGAGACGGCACCCCACGCCGCATCGATCACCGCACGCTGATTCACCGGGCCACTCTGGCGAACCAGCACCAGAGGACAACAGAAGTCAGGACCACTGTGACCAGACCTGCCGCGGGCGTGCGAGCTCGATCGGCTGAGGAGCGGTCAGCTCAGGTGCCTGAGGTAGCGATCGGGTGCGTCGAGAAGCCTCCGCCACGCGGTGACCAAGTCGGCGTCGTCGTAGGCGACCTCGGCGATGCCTGTGTCGTCGAGTTGAAGCAGTCGTGCACCGGGGACCGCCGCCAGGACCGGGGAGTGTGTGGCCAGCAGGATCTGGCTCCCGCTCGCGCGCATGTCCACCATGATCTGAAGAAGGGCGAGGCTGTTGTCGAAGGACAGGGCCGATTCCGGCTCGTCGAGAACGTAGAGGCCAGGCTCGTCACTCATACCGCGCAGGACCGCGAGGAAGCCCTCCCCGTGGCTGAGTTCCAGCAGCGGAGTCTGACCGACTCGTTCACTCCATCGACCCCGCTTCGTGAAGTTCGCCGCCTGCGCATTGAGTCTCTCGGCCCGCAAGAACAGGCCACCGTTCGCTCCGCCGGTCGTCGTCTGCAGGCGGAGCGACGGTTGCCGGCCCGGGACAAACGGTGTCGCACGATCTCGCCGCTGGACGTCTCGATCGGTGCGGTCCCGGTGTAGATGGCGAAGTGGTTGCCGGTCGCGAACCGGGACACGTTGCCGACCTCGCCGATGACGGTTGCGGCGGTGACCGCGGCGATCCCGACGATCTCCGTCAGGTGCGTCGCGGTCGCAGCGACTGCCTCGCTGAGCCGAGCCTCCATGGCCTTGATATTGCGGTCGAGGACGACGACATCGTCGATGAGGTCGACCGCGAGCTGACGTCGGGCCTTACCAACTGCATCACGCGGGCGCACGGTCGCGACCACGCCGTGGCTTGGGCGACAGTGAGCTGCTTGGGAGCCCCAGAAGCGATGAGCTGCATGAGGATCTGGTGCAGCCGGTTCATCGCCTGGGTCCGCGAACGCACCAGGTCGCGGCGGCGCTCGGACATCAACTTCAACGCGACCGTCTCATCGTCGAGGCTGACCTCGCGCAGCCCAGGGCTGCGCAGCCCGACCACCGCGACGGCGTGCGCGTCCGCAGGATCGCTCTTGCGACCATGACCGGTGTCCATAGCACGGACGCGTCGACAGCTTCGCCGGCACGTCCAGGACCCGCTCACCATCGGACACCCAGACGCGGTCCGGCCACTTCCTGGCCAGCGCACGCATCTCCCGATACCCGACCGTGGAGTTGTCGAACCGGCCCGTCGCCAACGTCTTCTCCGAAGCGTTGATCACCTCGATCGTGTTCGACCGCTTCGCCGGGTCAAGAAGCTGCGGCGCGGCGACGCCGACTGATCGTGCGGGCCGTCGACAGGGCTCAGACCGAGGCCGGCTGAGAGAGCTCGTTCTCGACCGCCTCGTCCTTGGCTGCCTCGTCGTTGGCCGCCTCGTCCTCGGGCACCTCATCCGAGGGCGCGGGGCCGCGACGCCGCCGGCCCACGGTGTTCTCCAGCAGCAGGAGGAGCAGCCACGACACGACAAGCCCTCCGATCGCCGACGCCACGAAGGGCGTCAGCGTCGGGCCACCCGACTGCGTGCCGGGGCGAGGCGCGACGGTCCATGAGGTCGAGACCACAGCCACGGGCATGTCTGGGCGTGTGACGGCCACGTGCACCAGGACCGGCCCCGACTGCGGCACGCTCACCGAGGCGGTCCAGAGTCCGTCGTCGCCGCGCGTCATGGCGACGTCGGCCGTGTCGCCCAGCGACGCCACCACTCCGGTGATCGGCGCCGGCGCCGGACGGCGTGTGTTGTCGACGCGGATCACGAGGAACCGCTGACCCGGGGTGTTCGGGTCGATCTGGGTCGAGACGAGAAGGTCGTCAGCGGTGTCGGAGATCGTGCCCGAGTCGGCCACCCACGTCGGCGTCGGCTGGAAGCGTGCCGCCACGGGCGGCGGCTGCGCGACGACGAACACGCCGACGAGCGCGACGCTGACGAGGAGCGCGGCCTCGACCGCGACCGGCGTGGTGCGACCGCCGCGGAGCCGTTCCCGCGCGACCAGGGCGAGCAGCAGCAGGGGGATCAGCAGCACGAGCTTGACCAGCAGGCCCCAGCCGTAGGCCGAGCCCACCAGGCCGCCGACGCTCGGCACGACCGACTGGCTCATCAGCAGTCCGCTGACGATCGCGACGAGGAAGGTCGAGCCACCCACGATCGACGTACGACGCAGGATCGGCAGCCGCTCGTCGCCCGGGCAACCGCGGGTGAGCACGGCCGCACCGACCAGGGTGCCCATCCACGCCGCGGTCGTGACCACGTGCAGCACGGCGGCCAGCAGGAAGAGCCCACCCTCGGAGGCCACGTGGCCGACGAGCGCGAGCGGACCGACCGCGACCACCAGGGCGACCACCGTCGCCCAGGTCCGGGCGCGTCCACGATCCGGGCCGCGTCGTGCGAGGACCGTCAACGCCCCGGCGCCGAGCACGCCCGCGACAGCGACGAGCAGGCCGTTGCCCTCGTGCCAGATCAGCCCCGAGCAGACCGCAGCGACGACACCCGCGACACCCGCGATGCCGGCGGCGACGCGGCCGCGACCACGCGCTACCGCGGCAAGGACGAGGAACCCGAACGCGATGCCGGAGGCGAACAGCAGGACGCCCTGCACGACACCCCGCACGCCGTCCTGGAGCGTGTTCGTGCTGATGGCACCCTCGGTGCCGATCGGTGCGGCGACATCGGTGCGCACGCCGAAGACCAGCTGGGACACCGTCTCGTGACCGTCGAACGCCGACGTCGCGGTGAAGGACAGCCGATAGAGCCCGGTCGGCAGCTCCGCCGTGACGGGGACCGACACGACCTGGTGGCCCGCCCCGTCGCGCGACTTCTCCGCCGCCGCGCCGAGCGACGTCACCAGGCCGTTGGGCCCGACGAGGGACACGACGATCGACGGGAGACGGGCCGGTTCGGACAGGGTCACCAGAAGTTCGCGTGGGCTGGTCTCGATGCGCTGGCCGTCCGTGGGGTTGCTGGAGATCACCTGCGCGTGAGCTGACGCAGGCGTCGCGGGCAGCACCAGCAGGCCGACCGCCGCGACGAGCGCAGCAAGGACCGTAAGGAGCAGCCTGCGCAGGTGGCTCACGTGACCGGGACCCCGGTGAGCGTGGTGCCGCTGATGGTGACGTCGATCGAGTCGCCGGCCTTCACGGCGCCGCCCTGGTTGTAGTAGAGCAGGAAGTAGGTGCCCGCCGAGCGCATGGTGTGCCCGTGACGCATGGCTGCGGTGTTCTGCAACGTGTCACCGCTGCCGACCCGCGTGAGCTTCGGCGTCTTGGCGACGTCGCCCTCCACGATGCTGGCCTTGGTGGGGTCGAGCACCTGGTAGGTGAGCTCGACGATGCCACCGCTGCCGACGACGTGGGCGGCGATCACCCGGATGCCGCTCGAGGACTCGACCTGCCTCGAGATCGGAACCGGGCGGTTGCCGCCCGCGGCGGATGCCGCCTGGTTGGCGAGCACCGAGCCCGCGAAGAGCGCGCCGGTGAGAAGGGCGACCCCCGCCCCGAGAGCGACCACCCGTGAACGGCCGGCTGTCGAACTGGTCATGATGTGGCTCGTTTCTCGAAGGGTGGGCTCAGACGAGGTAGAACGTGTCGACCAGGATGCGACCGCTCGCACGGGACGCGGCCTTCAGGATCCCGAGACGGACGGTGGCCACCCGCAGGCTCGCGGTGTTGGCCGAGACCGACGCGACAGCCGTCTTGTTGACCCGCAGGACGGCGCCGCCCTTGGTCGATGACGTCCAGCCGACGGTCACCGAGTAGCCGGCTGCCACCGGAACGGCGGTCCACCGACCTGCAGTGAGCTTCGTGCCGGTCGCGGCGACGACGCGGAACAGCGGTGCGCTGGTCGCACTCCGCCGCTGGTACTGAACCGTGACGACGTCCCTTCCGTTCGCCCCGACGCCGGTGAACACGGTGACGGGCTTGCACGAGCTAGCCGCGGCGGACGAGCAGCCGGGGTAGGTGCGCCCCAGCACGAGGGAGAAGCCGGCGTTGAGCTTCGCGAGCGAGTTGTCCGCGACCACGCCCGTGAGGCTCTTCTCGTAGTAGCCGACCGCGCCGAGGGTCACCGACAGCGCCCGCTGCCCGGCGGTCTTCCCGACCGGCAGGATGAGAGCCGCTCCGGGAACTCCGAGCGGTCCGGCCGTCCACTGCTGCGGATCCGCCGCGGCGAACCCGTTGACGAACGCCGCCGGGATGGTCCCGATCCTGACGCTCTGCGGCGTAGCCGTTGCGACGTTGCCCGCCCGATCCATCGTCCGGAGCGTGACCGTGATCTGCTGCCCGCTCAGACCCGTGCCGATCAGGGAGTAGTCGTCCGAGATCTGGGTTACGCCCGGGCCGTATGTCGCGGTGATCCGGTGCCCCTTGCCGAGCCCCGGGTCCGCTCCGATGAACCACTCCGCGAACGCGATGCCCGAGGTGGCCACCCCGCTCGGGGCAGCGACGTCCGTGACCGCACCACGGATCCGGAGCACGGTGGTCGGACGCGGACGCGTGGCGAACCGGTTCAGCACCACGGTCGGCGGGGTGCGGTCGATGCGGATCTTCGCCGTCGCGGATGCCTCCAAACCCTTGCTGCGGTTGCCCGCTGCATCCGTGCCGACCACGATGATCGGGATGTCCTGGTCGCTCGTGTAGCTGGCGAGCCAGGCGAGCGGCATATCGGCCTGCCACACGTCCCCGCCGAGCGGCGAGAAGTAGAGGCTGTCGGCCGAGCCGGAGTCCTTCACCGTCCCGACGTATCCCTCGACCGTGGTGACGCGGCTGCCGTTGGCCGTGTCGGACACCGTCGCGGTGATGGTGACGTTGCCCGGCTTGTTGGGGCTGAACAGACCGTTGGTCGCGGCCGGGTTCAGGGTCACCTGCGTCGTCACCGGAGCAGTCCGGTCGATGACGAGGTCCGTCTTCTCCGCGGCACCCCACTGCCCGAGGTCGTCGCGACCCTCCACCCAGAGCGTGTGGGTCCCGTCGGTCAGGCCGGCCATCTGAGCCTGGGTGAGCACGCCGTCCACGGACGCGACGCTCCGCGGCCCGTTGGTCGGGATGTCCACCTTGGCGAACCCCGCTGTCGGGACGGTCGCCGAGCCGTCGACCCAGAACCGGGCACCGGTGCCGGTGGCCGGTGTTCCGAACGGGCCTCCGGCGAGACCTCCGCCGGTGTTGCGCTCGTCCAGGGACGCGGTGATCGCGACGTCGGACTTGCCGTTGACGTGCGAGCTCGAGAGCGCCAGCCCGACGACAGCGGGACCCGTGTTGTCGATGCGCACCGAGATGCTCGCGAACGGACCCGCGGTCTCGACACCGCCGTTGTTGCTGATGCCGCGCAACCACAGGGTGTGCGTTCCGGTCGTCCATGTGTGGACGTCCATCGGGGGCAGGCTGATGCCGACGCTCGCCCCCTGCGCCGTGAGCCCGACCGGGACGGCCGTCGC
>DATCCY010000137.1:0-6864 GCA_036510975.1 Candidatus Nanopelagicales bacterium | reverse complement strand
CTGCTTGACCGTGTCGATACCCAGGTCCGCCTCGAGGTCGAGGTCCAGGTCGAGCATGTCCGTGGGATAGCCCGTCTGCGCCGCCACCACCGCCAGCACCGCGGCCTCCACCGGATCGACCACCACCGCCGCCGCCTCCGCAGCCACAGCCGCCGAAGCCGGTGCAGCCGGTGCGACCGCGGCCGGTGCCACGGGAGCGGCCGGTGCGGGCGGTGCGACCACCGCAGCGGCCACCGGCGCGGGTGCTGCGGCAGGTGCCGCGGGCCCTGCGGCGGGTGCCGGGCTGGGCGGCGCGACAGGAGGCGCCAGCGGGCCGGGCTCGCGCACTCCTGCAGCAGGCACGATGCGTGCGACCGCAGGGAGCGGGGCGACGACCGGCTCGCGCACCGGCGGCCCGTCGTCGCGGATTCGCAGCACCCGGTGGTCGAGCACAGGGGTCGGGGCGGCGAGCCCGGTGACCGCGGAGAGCCACGTGGACCACACCGCCGGGTCGGAGATGCGGCTGGTGTAGCCCAGCCGGTCCAGGGCCGTGTGGCCGGTCGGTGACGGCACGGCGCGGTACAGCGTCATCGCGATCTGGGAGCCGAACCCGGCCCCGAGCCGCAACGAGTACCGCACGGGGTAGGAGCCGCCCCGCGAGAGCGTGAGCGGGCCGAGATCCGGGTCGATCTCCCGGTGGTTGGGCACCGGGGGCACGATGCCGGTCTCCAACGACTTCACCGCGAGCACGTCCTCGATGCCGGCACCCATGGCATGGCCCGTGAAGCCCTTGGTGTTGGCGACGACGATCTTGTCGGCCATGGCACCGAACACGTGACGAAGCGCGTCGACCTCGGCCTGGGCGCTGCCACCGCGGGCGGGAGTGTAGGTCTCGTGCGAGACGAACACGGTCCCGGCAGCGACCTCGGTGCGGTCGACACCCCACCGCGCCTCGGCGGTGCTGATCAGCCGCGCCATGACCCCACGGATGTGCTCGCTGTCCAGACGGGTGCCGTGGAACGCGCTGTTGGCGATCTCGCTGGCGAGCACCTCGGCGATCGGCCGGATGCCTCGCTCCCGGGCGGACCCGGCCTTCTCCACGACGAGCGCGGCCGCGCCCATCCCGAGCAGCATGCCGTGGCGACGGCGGTCGAAGGGCAGGGCCGCATCCTCGACCACCTCGTCGGTGGCAGCGGCCCCGGACGCCAGGAAGCCGGCGCCGACCCAGCCGAGGAGGGCCTCGCTGGTGACGTCGTCGGCGGCCACGACGACCACACGGTCGCATCGGCCGGCCCGGATCCAGTCCTCCGCGATGGCGACCGCCTGGGTCGTGCTGGCGCAGGCGGCGTTCACCTGCGTGTTGGGCCCGCGCGCACCGATGTACTGGGCGAACTGCGAGTGCCCCATCGACAGCACGCGGAAGAGGAACTTGCGGTCGAACCGGTAGGGCTCGGACTCGAGCTGGCGCTCGAGCTCGTGCAGCCGCCGCTCGATGTCCTCGCGCATCACGGGGTCCGACGCGGCATCGAGCCGCGCGATGAGCTCGCGGAGGAGCTGGACGCGCTCGTGCACGGACTCGTCCTGGTGATAGGCGTCGAGCTCGGAGATCAGCGCGTCGGCACCGGGGAACGCCGAGCCGAAGATGACCCCGGTGGTGTCGCGATAGGCCTCCGGCAGCATCCACCGGTCCGGGATCTGACGGCCCGTCGTGGCGGTCTTGTAGTGGAGCACGAGCGGGATGCCGGCATCGCGCAGCGCATCGAGGCCGACGCCGATCGCGAGCATGGTGGTGCGGTCGAGCGCGGCGACGAGATCCTCCGGGACGCCGTACTCGTCGGTGATGTCGAGCCGGCCGGCACGTCCGGCGAGCTTCATGACGTCGGCGGCGCTGTCGATCGTCTCGAACCGGCCGCCGCCGGCCTCGGACTTGACGAGGCGGGTGATGTGCTTGTCGACGATCGCGTGGCGGTGACCCACCGGGATCGTGTCGATGAGCGACTGCCCGTGCAGCAGGACGCTGATGTTGTCGTCGCCGAACACGTTCTCGCGCCCGGGGAGCGCCAGGCCCGCGCCGGTGACGACCACGGGCTCGCCGCCGGCGCCGTCGACGGTGGCGGTGGCCCCGGCGGGGGCGCCCTGCAGGAGTCGGGCGCCCTCCGCGAGCGCGTCGGCGAACACGTGCCCCAGGCGGGAGTACAGGTCGTCAGCGGCGGGCGTGGCGGCGGCGCCCGCAGCCGGGGCAACCACGACGGCGGCGGCCGGACCCGCATCAGCGGGGGCCAGTGCGGACGAGGGCGACGGCTGAGCCGACCCCCCTGCCGCACCGAGACCGGCGGCGTAGAGGCCGGTGAGTGCCTGGTTGAACGACACGACATCCCCCTGCTTCGGATGGTTGGTGAACAGGACCGAGACCTCGGGGTCGTCACCGAACACGTCCTCGGCCATGCCGTGGAGGGCGCGCTTGGGACCGACCTCGACGAAGACCCGGGCGCCCGAGTCGTACAGCGTGTGCAGGCCGGCGACGAACTGGACCGGCGAGGCGATCTGGCGCCCCAGCAGGTCGATCATCGCGGCGGTGGCATTGGGGCCGGTGGGGTAGAAGCCTCCCGTGACGTTGCCCACGAGGGGGATCGTCGGCGACTCCAGGTGCAGCCTGGCGAGCACCGCCTTGAGCGGCTCGGCCGCGGGGGCGACGATCTCGGTGTGGAAGGCGTGGCTCACCGGGAGCTGGACGACCTGGCGCCCCAGGGCGGTGAGCTTCTCCATGGCCGCCCGCACCCCGGGCGTCGAGCCGCCGATCACGGCCTGCGCAGTGGAGTTGAGGTTGGCGATGACCACGTAGTCGGCGACCTCGTCGAGCACCGCCTGCACCTCGTCGAGCGGAGCGAAGACCGCGGCCATCAGGCCGTTGTCGCCCATCGACACGGCCGTCATCTCGTGCCCGCGCGCCGCCACTGCCTCCAGCGCGTCGTCGAAGGGCATCGCCCCGGCGGCCACCAGTGCCGCGTACTCGCCGAGGCTGTGGCCCATCACCATGTCCGGTGCGATGCCGTAGGACTCGAGCAGGCGGGTGAGGGCGAGATCGGTGGTGAGCACGGCCGGCTGGGTGATCTCGGTCTGCCGCAGCTGGGTCTCGGCTGAGGCCATGGCGGCGGGGTCGGCCGGATCGGCGAAGGCGATGCTGCTCAGCGGCCGGCCCAGCAGCCGGGTGGTGATCCGATCGGACTCGACGATGACCTCGTTCACCACGGGATCGACGTCCTTGAGGGTGGCCAGCATGTTGACGTACTGGCTGCCCTGCCCGGTGTAGAGGAAGGCCACCCGCGCCGCAGGGCCCCTGCCGACGAACACGCCCTGGTTGCGCAGCGCCTTCCACATCGCGGGATTGCCCGCCTCCAGCGCCGTGACGGCCTTGCCCGCCCGCACGGAGAGCTCCTCGGAGTCCCCGTAGTCGATCGCGACGCGCACCGCCGAGCCGAGGTCGGCCGGCGACGGCGGGGCGGGGGCCGGTGCGGTGCCGGCCGCCGCGGTGGCGGCCACCTCGCGCAGCCGCACGACGACATCTGCGTCGGTGGCGCCGCCCACGACCAACGAGCCGCGCAGCGGCGCCTTGCCCACCACGGTGGCCGACCGCGGGGACGTGGGTGTGGAGACGGCGAACGAGCGGGGGTCGGCCTCGGGGCGGATCCGCCCAGGCACGTACTCCTCCGCCACGACGTGGAAGTTGGTTCCGCCGAAGCCGAAGGCGCTGACGCCGACCGACCGGACCTGGCCGGGGTCGGCTGCCCACTCCTGCAGGGTCTGGTTGACGTACAGCGGTGAGGTGGCGAAGTCGATCGCCTCGCTCGGAGGCCGGTCACCCAGGCTCGGGGGGAGAACCTTGTGGTCGAGCGCGAGCACGGCCTTGAGCAGGCCGGCCGAGCCGGCCGCGCTCTTGAGGTGGCCGATGTTCGACTTCACCGAACCCAGGGGGATCGACCTGGGCGCCAGACCGAGCCCAGCGAACACCTTCGACAACGCCGTGACCTCGACCAGGTCGCCGACCCGGGTGGAGGTGCCGTGCCCCTCGATGTAGGTGGCCGAGTCGGGTACGAGCCCGGCGTTCTGCCACGCACGCGAGACGGCGAACTCCTGGCCGATGGGGTTGGGCGCGGTGATGCCCTTGCCCTTGCCGTCGCTCGACCCGCCGATGCCGCGCAGCACCGCGTAGATGTGGTCGCCGTCGCGCTCGGCGTCGGCGAGCCGCTTGAGCAGGAAGACCGCGGCTCCCTCGCCCATGACGAACCCGTCGGCACCGTCGCGGTACGGCCGCGTTCCTGTCGCCGACAGTGCGCCGATCGCGGAGAACTTGATAAAGCTCGGCGCCCCCATGTTGGCGTCGATGCCCCCCGTGATCACGGCGTCGTACTGACCCTCCTCCAGACCCTGGACGGCCGCGTCGATCGCCGCCAGGGCCGAGGCGCAGGCCGCGTCGACGGTGAAGTTCGGGCCGTGGAAGTTGAACAGGTTGGCCACGCGGCCGGCGATGATGTTGCTCAGCTCGCCGGGCATGGAGTCCTCGGTGATCACCGGGAACCGCTCCTGCGACACGGTCGACATCTCGGCCAGCAGCGCCTCGCGAAGCTCGAACGGCAGCGAGGCGAACGAGGGCGCTGCCTTGAGCACCTCGACGTACTCGGGCAGGTACGCCCTCAGCGCTGTGAGGTAGTGCAGCTCGCCTGCCATCGCGTTGCCGAGCACCACCGCGGTGCGGTCGTTGTCGAGCGGGCGCTCCGGGTAGCCGTAGTCGAGCAGGGCCTGCCGCGAGGCCGCCACCGACCACTGCTGCGTGCGGTCCATCGCGGCAGAGACCTTCGGCGGCACCGGCAGGCCCCACTGCAGCGGAGCCCAGTCGAAGTCACGCACCCAGCCACCGATGACCGAGTACGTCTTGTCCGGCGCGTGCGGGTCGGAGTCGTAGTAGAGCTCGGGGTTCCAGCGGTCGGCGGGCACGTCGCCGATGGAGCAGCGCCCCTCGGTCAGGTTGCGCCAGTAGGACGCGACGTCGGGAGCATCGGGCAGGACGGCCCCGACTCCCACGATGGCGATGGATCGGGTCGAGCCGGCCATGGCCTGGAACCTCCGGGTGGCAGGAGCGGCGGTGCCGACGACGGTCAGCGACCGTGCGGGAGCTGGGCGTAGATGGCCGCGGCCACCTCGGACATGTCGTCGATGAGACCGGCCTGCACCCGGGCGACGGCGTCGACGCGGGCCGAGAACGACGCCGAGGCCGGGTCGAGCTCGCCCGGAGCGGCGGCCCCGAGCATCAAGCGCAACCCGTCGACGCCGACGCGGTGCGCGGCCTCGCGGGCGTACACCCGGCTGATCACGGCGAGCGCGGCGGCGTCGAAGCGCTGATCGGCCTTGGCCGGGAGGTCGCCGTCGGCGGCACGGGCAGCGCGGCGGGCCAGCGCCTCGGCCCCCTCGGCGCGGGCGACGAGCTCCCCGACGCGGAACAGCACGTGCTGGCTACGGGTGAGCCGGTGGACCCGCGCGAGCTCGAGCAGCTCGGCCAGCGAGTGCAGCGCCAGCGCGGCGGTGGCCGCACCCACCTCGGGATGGGTGACGGCGAGCGCCTCGAGGGCCTCCGCCCGGTCGTGGTAGTACTGCCCGCGCGTCTTGAGGTGCTGCTGCCACCGGTCGCGCGCGATGGTCATCTCCATGATCTCCGAGGTGCCCTCGTAGATCGTGGTGATCCGCACGTCGCGTTTGATCTTCTCGACCATGTACTCCTTGGTGTAGCCGTAACCACCGTGCGCCTGGATGGCAGCGTCGGCGGCGGCGTTGCCGGCCTCGCTGGAGAGGTACTTGGCGATCGCTCCCTCGGTGTTGAGCATCTCCTCACCACGGTCGATGCGCTCGGCGGTCTCCTCGATGTACGCGCGACCTGCCTCGAGCGCGACGGCGTGGGGCACGATCAGCTTGTGGGTGTAGCCCTGCTTCTCCGACAAGGGACTGCCGGCCTGGATCCGCATGGTGGAGTAGACGATCGCCCGGTTGAGCGCGGCCCAACCTGCGCCCAGACCGAACGCCGCGACCATGAGGCGGGTATAGCCGAACACCGCCTGCGCCTGCACGAGCCCGAGCCCCTCGACGCCCCCGACGAGGCGGTCGACGTCGACCTCGACGTCCTCGAGGGTGAGGGCGGCGGTGTTGCTCGCCCGGATGCCGTGCTTGTCCTCGTGGTGACCCATGCTGAAGCCGGGGGTGTCGTGGTCGACGACGAACCAGGTGGGTCCACCCGGCGCCAGCGCGAGGATCGTGTAGAGGTCGGCCCGGCCGCCGTTGGAGATCCACTGCTTGGTTCCCGAGATGCGGTAGCCGGTGACCTGACCGTCGGTCTCGACCGGCGTGGCCACGGTCCGCAACGAGGCCAGGTCGCTCCCGGCGCCGGCCTCGGTGGCGCCGTAGGCCATGAGCAGGCCCTGCTCGGCGATCGCGCCGAGGAACCGCTCCTGCTGTTCGGCAGTGCCGCCGAAGACGATCGGGTCGCTGCCCAGGAACGTGGCCAGCACGCTGGTGGCCACGCCGAGGTCGATCGCGGCCATGCGCTCGCACACGCGGTAGACGTCGAACGCCCCGCCGCCCATGCCGCCGTACTCCTCGGGGATGAACAGCAACGACACCCCCAGGCCCTCGCCGCACATGTGACGGACGGTCTGCTCGGGGAACTCGTCGGCCGCGTCGAGCTCGCGCAGCCGCTCGTCGGGGAGGTTCGCGTCGGCGTACTCCGTGATGGAGTCGAGCACCATCTTCAGGTCGTCTCGGTCGAGTCCCGGCATGTGCAGCCTCCCTCGTCGCTTGCTCGCGACATTAGCCGAGGTGACCCGCGCAATGCCTGGTTCG
>DATCCY010000136.1:0-15424 GCA_036510975.1 Candidatus Nanopelagicales bacterium | reverse complement strand
CTCGTCTGGCAGCAACCAGCCGAACCTCGCTTCACCCTCGGCCGGTCACGCTGGCGACCACGACACCAAGCGCGCGCCCGACGCTGCCACCACGCAGCTCGAGGAGCCGCCCCATAAGTGCGGCTGTAGTGCTAGTCGGGCTCGGCGGGGACGTAGGTGGCGTTGCGGTCTACCGACAGGTACACGTCCATGCCGATCGGGCTGCGCCGCTCCTCGGCGATCTGGCCGAGAAGGCCGGCGGCCCTGGCCAGCAGGGCGAACCCGCGCAGCAGGTCGACCGGCAGCCCCAGGTCGGCCAGCGCCGCGCCACACACCCCTGCCCCGTTGAGGGGCAGCGTCCGGCCCAGCACGGCCGGGTGCACCCGGCCCACCGCCTCGAAGAGCCGCAGGTGCGGGCCGCGCAGCCCCTCTTCCTCCGCGATGCCCAGCAGCGCAGGGGTGCGCGGGTCCAACACCTTGTGCACCGGGTGCCCCAGCCCCGGCACCAGCCGCCCGGCTGCCCGCGCCTCGGTGACCGCGCGCAGCGCAAGCGCGTCCCACCCAGCGTCGTCCACCGGCAGCGGACCTTCCTGGCTGGCCAGCACGTCAGCCAGGAACCGGCCGCAGTCCTCCGTGACCCCCAGGAACCGCGAGCCGCCCCCGAGCAGTCCCGCCGCCAACGCGCCCTGCAGCGAGTCCGGCGCCGACAGATAGGTCAGCCGAGCAGCGATCGCCGTCGGCGTGAACCCGTGGTCGGCCAGGGCAACCAGCACGGCCTCGAAGACCCGCACCTCCCCTGCGGACGGACGACGCATCGCCACCAGCCAGAACGCCAGCTCCCCGAACCCCACCTTCCCCATCAGGTCAGCGGCTAGGTCCTGGCCGAGCAACGAGATGGTCGAGGCCTCCGACGTGCCCAACGACGTGGGATAGCTCGGACTGGCCTGGTCGCGCTCAGTCACCGGGTCTCCTCGGCTCGGTCGGTGTAGACCGACAGTCACGCAGTTGGACCCCGTGCTCGTCCAGTCCCGCCTACTGACGGGCGCGGGAGAGCGCATCGGCTCCGACGGCGAGCCGCAGGATGACCCCGAGCGTGACCTGCTGGTAGAGCGGGTCCACCCCCCAGCAGGTCGGAGCCGTTGCCGACGAGGGCGATGAACAGCACGCCGATGCTCGTCCGCCACACGGCCCCCTCGCCGCCCAGGATCGAGGTGCCGCCCACGACCCTGCCGGCGAGCACGGTGAAGGTGAGCCCGTCCCCGGAGGTGGACTGCGCACTGAGGACCCGAGAGACGTCGATGACCCCGCCGATGGCGGCCGCCGCCCCGCTGGCCATGAACGCGGCGATCCGGACCCGGTTGATCCGCACCCCGGCGAGCCTGGCGGCCTCGGCGTTGCCGCCCGCGGCGTAGAGATAGCGCCCGAACGTGGTCGGCGACAGCAGGACGCCAAGCACCACCAGGCACAGCAGCGCGATCCAGATCGAGCGCCCATCGCGTTCCTCGGCCTGGGCCGGATGGCCATGGCCGAGCGACTGGCCGCCGCTCACGCAGAGCTCGTCGTCTGGAATAGGGACGAAGCGAAGGCCCGCGACCTGGCGACCCGCCTTGCGGACGTGTCCCGCGTGACGGTGGCGACCACTCCGCGGGAGCCGGTCACCGGTCGCAGCATGGTCGTGAGCATGCTGGCCGACGAGACGGCCCTCGACGCCGTCCTGTCGGGTCCGGACGGTACGCTGGCCGGGATCGCGCCCGGGACCGTGTGGGTGGACGTGGGCGCGGTTGGCCCCTTCGCGGTGGCAGCGACCCAGGAGAGGCTGGCGCGCCGTGGCGCGCCGCTCGTGGACGCGCCGGTGTCCGGCAGCGTCGGCTTCGCCCGTGACGGGACGCTCACAGTCATGTGCGGCGGCGCGCCGGAGGATGTCGGGACGGCGGAGGAGGTGCTCGGTGTGCTGGCCAGCTGGTGGATCGCCTGCGGCCCGTCCGGTGCCGGGGCCGCGCTCAAGCTCGGCGTGAACCTGGTGGTCCACGCGCTCAACGCCGCCCTGTCGGAGGCCCTGGTGATGGTGGAGCGGGCGGGCGGGCCCCGCAGCGCCGCGCCCGACCTGTTCACCAGCAGCGCCGCCGCGGCTCCGTTCGTGGCGTACAAGCGCGCTGCCTTCGAGGACCCGGACCAGGCCCCGGTGGCCTTCTCGCTGGACCTGGTCGTGAAGGACCTACGGCTGATCTCCGCGCTCGAACATCAGTTGGGCACTGCGACCGACGTCAGCGACACCGTCGCGGCGCTCGTGCGGGAAGCGTGCCTCGACGGCCTCGGGCAGCACGACATGTCGTCGCTCGCCGTCCACCTCAGGGCCAAAGCAGCCGCGAGCCCTGCCACGGACTAGAGCAGCCCGGTCAGACCAGGATCTGCGCCGGACTCTCGAGGAGGCCGAGGAAGGCCTTCATCCAGTCGGCGGCAGTGGCCCCGTCCACGGCTCGGTGGTCGACGGACAGCGTCACGCGCATGACCGTCCCCACCTCGAGCGCCCCGTCGACGACAACCGGCTCCTGACGGGCCGCGCCGACCGCGAGGATGGCGGCCTGCGGCGGATTAATGATCGCCGCGAACTCCTCCGTGCCGAACATGCCGAGGTTCGTGACGCTGATCGCGCCACCCTCGAGCTCGTTCTGCTGAAGGGTCTTGGTCTTGGCGCGGGCGACGAGGTCCTGGGCCGCCTCGACCAGCTGCCGGAGCGACAGCCGGTCCACGCCCCGGACGACGGGGGTCACCAGGCCGTGATCGGTGGCCACGGCGACGGCGACGTCCACCCGCGCGAAGTGACGGATCGCCTCGTCAGTCCACTGGACGTTGAGTCCGGGGACGAGCGTGTGCGCTCGCGCCACCGCCTTCACCACGAGGTCGTTGACCGACGCCTTGAAGTCACCACCGTCGTTGATCTCCTGACGGACGGCCAGCAGCCGGTCCACCCGGGCACTGCCGCGCAGGTAGAAGTGTGGGGCGGTCTGCTTGCTCTCGGTCAGCCTCGCGGCGATCGCCTTGCGCATGCGGCTGTTCGGGACGTCGACGTACGCCGCCTCCGACGCCGGTGCGGGGCGGCCACCCTTCGGCGTCGCTGCCATCGACTGGCCCGGCGTCACGGGCGCCTTGGCTAGGTAGGACTCGACGTCTCGTCGCCGGACCCGCCCACCGGGGCCGGTCCCGGCCAGCACGGCGAGGTCGACCCCCGCGTCCCGCGCCAGCCGGCGCGCCAGCGGGCTGGCGAAGACCCGGGTCCCGTTGCTGCGGTGCGCCACGGCAGCCGGCTGGACCGTCGTGACGACGGTCTCGGCCGCGGCGGCCCGAGTCGTCTCGGGCGCGGCGGCCGCGACTCCGATGCCGGCCAGGAACGCGTCGAGGTCCGCCACGGCCTCACCGATGCCGCCGTACACGGCGATGGGAGAGCCCACCTCGACGTGGCTGCCCGCGCCGACCAGATGGCGCAGCACGACGCCGCCGGACTCCGCCTCGACGTCGACGATGGCCTTGTCGGTCTCCACCGTGACGAGGGTGTCGCCGGCCGCGAACTCGGACCCGACCGGCACGTTCCACGCCGAGAGCACCGCTTCGGTGACGTTCGCGGCGACCTCCGGCATGCGCAGGATCTCAGGCACGTCAGGCTCCCGCGATCTCGTTCAGCTTGGCCACGACTTCCTCGGCCCGGGCGAACGCGGCGCGCTCCAGGACCTTGCTGATGCTCGGAGACGCGACGCCACCCGTCACCCGCTCGATGGGTGAGTCGAGCCAGTCGAAGAGCCGGCGCTGGATCTCGTCCGAGAGCCAGCCTCCGTACGACGTGCCGACCGCACCCTGCTCGACGATGAGCACGTTGTTCGTCTTCTTGATGCTCGCGGTGACGGTGTCCCAGTCGAGGCTGGCCCGGTCGAGCCAGCGCAGGTCGACGACGTCGGCGTCGGCGTCGGTCTCGGCGACGGCCGCGAGGACGTGCGGCGTCATGGCCCCGTACGTGAGGATCGTGAGGGATGAGCCGCTGCGGCGCAGCGCGGCCTTGCCCACCGGCAGGTAGTGGTCGAAGTTGTCCGGGACGGCCGGGCCGGTCGACGCGTACAGGTCCACGTGCTCGATCACGAGGACCGGGTCGTCGCAGGCGAGCGCGGTGTTCATGAGACCGACGTAGTCGAACGGCGTCGACGGCGCGACGATCCGCCAGCCGCCCGAGGTGGCGAAGATGCCGGCTGGGTCCATCGAGTGCTGGGATCCGTACCCGGTGCCCATGGCCACCTTGCTGCGCAGCACGAACGGGACCTTGTTGTCGCCACCGAACATGTGGCGGGCCTTGCCGATCTGGTTGAACAGCTGGTCGGCCGCGACCCACATGAAGTCCGCGTACATGAACTCCACGACCGGCCGGAACCGGGCGTCCAGCGCTACGCCCCCACCGAGGCCGGTGAAGGCGTTCTCACTGATGGGCGTGCCCAGCACCCGGTCGGGGAACCGGTCCTTCAACCCCCGGGTCGCGCCGTTGGTGCCGCCGTTGAGCCGGTGGACGTCCTCGCCCATGATGACGACGCGAGGGTCGGTCTCGAGACGCCGGCCCAGCACGTCGGCCACGGCGTCGATGTACTTCACGTCCTGGAGCTGCCCGGCAAAGTCGGACTCGTCGGTGAAGACCAGGCCAGCGAGCTCGCCGAGGTCGCCGCGCACGCCCTGGTCGACGAAGGCCGGGTCCGGCCACTCGGCCGCCTTGATCTGCCGCTCCTTGGGCTTGCCGCCCGGCTTGGGCTCGAGGAGGATGCCGCCGAGCTCAGCCATCAGCTCCTTGGACCGGGCGATCGTGGTGTCGACGTCGTGCTGCGTCAGGATCCCTCGGCGGACCAGGTTTCGCGCGGTGGTGTCGATCGGGTCGCGGGCGCGCCACTCGGCCTCCTCCTCCTTGGTCCGGTAGCGGAACGCGCTGCCAGGGAACGGGCCGTTCTGGTGGAAGTACCGGTAGAGGTCGGCCTCGATGAGGGTGGCGCCGTTGCCGGCCCGCATGTGCGCGACGGCCTCCTGGGTCGCCAGGTAGACAGCGAGGGGGTCCATCCCGTCGACCTTCCAGCTCGGGATGCCGAACCCGGGGCCGCGGCCCGACAGCCGGCTCTCGGCGGTCACCTCGTCGACGTGCGTGGAGACTGCGTACCGGTTGTTCTCGACGAAGAAGCACAGCGGCAGCTTCCAGGCGGCCGCCAGGTTGAACGTCTCGAGCGTCGAGCCGATGTTGATGGCTCCGTCGCCGAAGTAGGTGAAGGCCACCGCGTCGGTGCCGGCCTGCCGGTGGGCCCAGGCCGACCCGGCCGCGAGCGGCACCCCGCCGCCGACGATGGCGTTGGTGCCGATGGCGCCGGCCTCGAGCCACTGCAGGTGCATGCTGCCGCCACGTCCGTGGCTGAATCCGCGGTCGAGGCCGCAGATCTCGCGCAGCGTCCGCAGCAGCGCCTCGCGCACGTCGTCCGGGACCGCCTTGGTGGGGTCGATGCCCTCGGGGTGCAGGTGGGTGAGCACCTTGGCCAGGAACTGGTGGTGCCCGCGGTGGGACCCGTTGACGGTGTCCTCGCTGGTGAGGCCGATGGCCGAGCCGACGGCGCCGCCCTCCTGGCCGATGCTCGAGTGCGCGGGGCCGTGAATGAGGCCCTCGCCGGCCAGCTCGAGGACGAACTCCTCGAACGTGCGGATGAGCACCAGCTGGCTGAGGATCGACGTCAGCAGCGACGGGGACGCGGCGTCCCAGTCCGCCTCGGTGACGACGAACTCGGTCCAGGCCACGGTCGGCTCGAGGTGGTTGTGCGTCGGCATGGAAGCCCCCTTCACGGGCGACAGACGGCGCGATCGTGACACACGATGGATCCAATAACAACCCTGCTCTGGACATCGTTGTGCGTGATGTGCCATCTTGAGGCGCGGTTTGGGATCCAATATGGAGGCGACGTGGCTGTCCCTGGACTCTCCCGGCTCGACCATGTGGGCTTCACGGTCCCCGACCTCGAGGCCGCCAGGGCCTGGCTGGTCGACGTCCTGGGGTGTGAGTACATGTACTCCCTCGGCCCTTTCGAGTCGGACGACGACTGGATGGCCGAGCACCTCAACGTCGACCCGCGGGCCGTGATGCGGCGGCTGCACTTCTTCCGCTGCGGCGGCCAGGCGGTCTTCGAGGTATTCCAGTACGAGGCGCCCGAGCAGCAGACCGTGGCGCCGCGGAACAGCGACGTCGGCGGCCACCACGTCGCGCTGTACGTCGAGGACCTCGACGCGGCGGTGGCGTACCTGCGGGCGGCCGGGGTCACCGTGCTCGGTGATCCGACCACGAGCCGCGGCCCGTCGGAGGGGCAGCGCTGGGTCTACTTCCTGTCACCGTGGGGCATGCAGTTCGAGCTCGTCTCGTATCCGCACGGCAAGGCGTTCGACAAGGATCCGTCCCGGTTCTAGGCGGCCCTGTGACACACGAGGCGACGACAACCCCCGCGGCCGCGCCGCCGGAGTCGGTGACCAGCCAGCGCATCGCCACCGCGTTAATGGACGCGATCCTGGCCGGTGAGATCCGGCCGGGCGAGTGGCTGCGCCAGGACGAGATCGCCGTCCGGTTCGGCGCCAGCCGGCTCCCGGTGCGGGAGGCGCTGCGCATCCTGGAGTCAGAGGGACTCGCGGTGCTGTCCCCGAACCGCGGGGCGAGGATCCCGGAGCTGAGCCTTCGCGAGGTCAACACGTACTACCGGATGCGCGAGCGGCTCGAGCCGCTCACCCTGATCGACAGCCTCGACCACATCACCGACGCGCAGATCGACCGGATAGAGGGGATCCAGCGCGAGATCGAGCTCAACACCGACGTGAGCCGGTTCCTCGTGCTCGACCGCGAGTTCCACATGACGTCGTACGCCGCGTGCCCGAGCGAGATGCTGCTCGCCACCACGCTGCGGTTGTGGAACTCCACCCAGCACTATCGCCGGGCGTTCATGCTGCTCGCGGGTAACGACCGCGCGGCAGTCGTCAACGCGGAGCACCGGCTCCTCCTCGACGCCATCAGCCGCAGGGATCCTGAGGACTCAGAGCGGTTCCTGGTCGGCCACATCCGGCGCACGAGGGTGGCCCTCACCAGCCACCCAGAGGTCTTCGCGAGCGACTGACGGGGCGCCTGCGCAGGTCGGCCACTCCGCCGCGCAGCGATCAGCGCACCGTGATCGCCGGCATGCGCAGTGCGGAGGTGGTGGCCAGTCCCAGTGCCGCCGCGAGGTCTGGGAGCCCCGGGACCGTCGCACTCAGCACCGCACGCGGGTCCTCGGTGTGCTTCGCCCGTCCCAGCCGGGCCAGCGGGGCGACGTGCAGGGGCTGGAGCACCGGCGCATCGGCCGGCAGGCCGGCGCGTGAGCGGGCGATGCGCACGGACTCGCGCAGGCCGCCGAGCTGGTCGACGAGGCCGACGCCGAGCGCGTCGCTGCCCGTCCAGACCCGGCCGCGGGCGATGTCCTCGATCTCGGCGACGGGGCGGCCGCGGCCCTGCGCCACCTTGGCCACGAAGTCGTCGTAGATCGCGTCCAGGGTGGCGGCCAGCCGCTCGCGCTCGTCGTCGTTGAAGCCTCGCCGTGCCGAGTACATCAACGACCGGGCCCCGCGCGAGACCGTCCCGGTGGTCAGCCCGAGGTGGTCGAGCAGCTCGCGCACGACCATCTTGCCGCCGAAGACCCCGATGGATCCGGTGAGCGTCGAGGGCAGCGCGACGATCACGTCGGCGGGGCAGGCGACGTAGTAGCCGCCCGAAGCTGCTGCCGCGCCCATTGACACGACCACCGGCTTGCCGGCGTCGCGTACGCGGCACACCTCGCGCCAGATCGTGTCGGACGCGACCGCCGAACCCCCCGGGGAGTCCACGTGCAGCACGACGGCGCGGACCCGCTCGTCGGTCGTTGCGGCGCGCAGGGCCGCTCCGACCGAGTCGCTGCCAACGACGCCTCCCGTCGGTCCTCGACGGGTGCGTCCGGACGCGATCGTGCCGCGCACTTCGACAAGAGCGACGTGGTCGACACGGCGCGCCGGCACGTGCGGACGGCGGCGTGGATGCCACCGGTCGGCGAACAGCAGCTCGACGTCGGTACCGACCCGGGCGCGCATCGCCGCGTACGCCTGGTCGCGGTAGCCGACGGCGTCGACCAGCCCGGCCGCTTGCGCCTGTGCAGCGGTGCGTGGCCCGGTGTCGGCGAGCTCGCGCACGCGGTCGACGTCGATCGCCCGCCCCTCGGCGATGAGGGCAACCCCGTCGGTGAAGATCGACGCGGCGAGCCGGTCGAGCGCCGTGCGGTGGGCCTCGGTGAGCTCGGTGCGCATGATCCGGTCGGCAGCGTTCTTGAACTCGTACCGCTGCTCGAGCTGCGGCTCGATGCCCAGCCGGTCGAGCGCACCGCGGACGAAGGTCGTCTCCACCGCGACGCCGAGCGGGCCGAGGCCTCCGCCGGGCTGCAGCCAGACCTCGTCGAACCCGGTCGCGAGGACGTAGGCAGTCATGTCGGCGGAGCCCTCACCGAAGCTCTCCGCCCAGGCGAGCGTCGGCTTGCCGCTCGCCGCGAAGGCACGCACCCCCAGGCGAAGCTCCTGCATGACCGCCCAGGGCAGCGGGCCGCCGACCCTGGCGATCAGCCCGACCACGGCTCGGTCGGCCGCAGCGTCGTGCAGGGCGCGCAGCATGGGACGCAGCTGCTGGCGGCCACGGGCACGCAGCCGAGCCAGCGGGTCGTCCGCGTGCACCTCGACGGGTGGCGCCGCGAGGTCCAGCTCGAGCAGAAGCGACGTTCGCTGGCCAGGCAGTGCGGGCATACGCATCAGCCTAGGTCGCGGGCCGAGAACACCGGCCGACGGCACCATCACTGCTGGCAGGGGTGGTTCAGGGGCGGTTCACGGGGCGTTGGTACCGGTGCGCCCGTATCGATCGGCGAGGCGGACGACGTCGTCGCGCCAGCCCGGCGCCGCGGTGGAGGCTTCGACGAAGACCACATCGGTGACCGCTGTGATGCGGTGCACGATCGTGGGAGGCAGATGGATCGTGTCACCGGCGGTCAGGACCCGCTGGTCGAGCCGGTCGGCCGCTGGGCCGTACTCCATCAGCGCCTCACCCGTAACGATGCTGATCGTCTCGTCCTTCTCGCGGTGGTACTGCAGGCTCAGCGCGTGGCCAGCGGTCACGGCGATGAGCTTCCCGACGTATCCGTTCTCACCGGCCGCGAAGATGACTTCGTGCCCCCAGGGCTTGTCCTGGACTGGAGTGGTGGCGATCTCGGCGCATGGGGCGGTCATGGGGTCTCCTGGGGACGGTGACGGGACTGGTTCGTGGCAGGGCGCACCGTCAGGGTGGGCCCGGCCCCCTCGGTGCGCAGCTCGGTGAGCAGGCCGTCGAGGTCGACGAGAGCGATCCGGGTCTCCCAGTCGCTGCAGCCGTAGGGGAGCACGAGCGTGCGGCCGTGGAGCATGGCTCCGCACGAGTAGACGACGTTGGGCACGTAGCCGGAGCGCTCGTCCGCGGCCGGGGTCAGCAGGGGGCGGGAGAGTCGGCCGGTCACGACGGTGGGGTCGTCGAGGTCGAGCAGCAGCGCACCGATGCTGTACTGGCGCATCGGACCGACGCCGTGGGTGAGGACGAGCCATCCGGACTCGGTCTCGATCGGCGGGCCGCAGTTGCCCAGCTGCACGATCTCCCACGGCTGGTGCGGCGTCTGGACGAGCACCGGAGTCTCCCAGTGCCGCAGGTCGACCGACGTGGTCACGGCGTTGCTCTCACGATCGGCGCGGGAGAGGGCGACGTACCGGCCGCGGACCCGTCGGGGGAACAGCGCCATGCCCTTGTTCTTCGAGCCTGGTCCGCTGAGCTGCGCGACGGTGAAGGTGCGGAAGTCGTCGCTTTGCAGGAGCTGCGACGAGATGCTGCTGCCGTCGTAGGCCGTGTAGGTCGCGAGGTAGGCGGGGCCGCCGTCCGTTTCGAGGAACCGCACGACGCGGACGTCTTCGATCCCATGGCTCTCCGAGGGAGAGCGCGGCATGATCACCCGTTCCTGCGGGGACGACGACGCCGGGAACTCGATGGCGTAGTTGCAGGCCGCGATCCGTTCGATGCGCTCGATCGTGCGCACCGCGGATCCTCGGGTGAGGAGCTGGTCGCGCAGCTGGGCGAGCGCCAGGTCGAGCTCGGGTCGGGTGAACGTCGCGGGGAGCGCGTCGAGCACGAAGTCGGAGTTCGCGTGGTCCCCGCCGTGCTCTCGAAGCTGTTGGGCGAAGACGTCGCCCACGTAGGTCGTCGCCGTCCCCGCTGGCAGCACCGCCACCGTGGGCGGCGGGTCGAGCCGGACGACGTCGAGCACGTCAATGACGCCGGTGCGCAGCTCGACGCTCGAGACGTGCCCTTCGCCGACGGCGCGCACCGTCATGAGGAACCGGGTCGAGCCGGGCTCCAGTCCGCTCTGGTCGGGATGCTCGACCATCGATGGGTTGAACAGGGCGGCGCCCTCGACGGCGTACTCCTGGGTGAAGTACGCGCCGATCAGCTGCAGCCGTGCGGCCGAGATGCGGCCCGAGCCGACTAGGCGGTGCCTGAGCAGCCCGGAGTTCGTCGCCCAGGCGGCGGGCAGGTCGCGGTGGCGGGGGCCGAAGGACTCCACCACGCGGGCGAGGGTCTCCTCGACGTCGGACTCGGACAGGGCGAGGACACGTTCGAGCACGGCGGTGGACCGCGACTCCCCCGAGGCCGCCATCTCCTGCCCGGGGAGGAAGATCGTGCTGACGACTCGGGCGGGGTCCGGGCGCAGCACGTGATCGGTTCGACGAACCCAGGACGGTTCGCTGGTGCGCGTCACCGGGCAGCCGCGACCCGCGGGACTCGCGAGACCTGAAGGGTCGACAGCCAGGCGAGCGTCGACTCGGCGCCCTGGTTCTGGCTCGCCCCGTGCGCCTCGAGCCCGTCGTAGCCGCCGCCGCTCGACGCGTCACACATGGCGACCGCGCCGTCGTTGGCGCCCTCGAACCACGCCACGCATTGCGCGATCACCGTCGTCCAGCGGTCGTCACCCGTGGCCTCGTACGCCGTCCGGGCGGCCTCCGCCAGCACCGCGGCCTCGATCGGCTGCTGGGCGTAGCCGGGCCGGGAGTCAGCACGGGATCGGCCACCGGAGGGAACCAAGGACAGCCGCCCGTCGATGGTCTGTTCAGCCGCGAGCCAGCGCAGCAGGGACAGCCCGCGGGCTCTCAGATCAGTGTCGTCGAGGTGATCGCCGATGACGATCATCGCCTCGGGCAGCACGGCGTTCGCGTAGGTGAGCCTGGCTTCCGGCCACGGCCACGACATCTCGGCACGAACGCGGCCGAGGACACGGCGCGCGTCGGCGAGCAGCTGGATCGCGGCCCGGTCGTCGGGGTTCGCGTGCAGCAGCTGCCCGGCCCCGACGGCGGCGTAGGCCATCGCGCGCGGCCAGCGTGATCGGGCCCGCATCGCCCTCGCCGCGCCGTGGCGGGCCCGGGCGGCCTGGACGGGGTCGGGCAGGTGGGCGGCTGCGGTGCCGAGCGCCCACAGTGCACGGCCCCAGTGGTCGTCGGAGCTTGCGGTGTCGATCCACGCCCCGTCGGCGTGGCGCCTGTTGTGCATGAGCCCGTCGTCGTGCTGCGCCGCGAGAACGAAGCTGAGGTAGGTGTCGCCGAGGCGGCGTACCTCCGCCGAGGCTGCGGGCTCACGGGAGGTCACCACGAGTGCGCGCGCGACGTCGTCGACGCAGAAGCCGTGCTCGATCCGCGCGGTGGTGCCGAGCGCGTGCTCATAGAGACCGAGCGGCGTGGAGAGGCGTTCCAGATGGTCGAACCTGAGTCCTTCCGACATCAGGCGACGGACCGCGGCCGAACGGCGACCAGGGACCGTCCGAGGTCGATGTAGCTGGCCGCGACGGCGGGCCACAGGAGCGACGCCGCGAGGCCGCGGGAGGTCGCCGCCATCTGGTCGGCGAGGCCGTCCTCGGTGAGGACGCGGCGCAGGGCCTGGGCGAGCGCCTCTGGGTCACGCTGCGGCACGAGCAGCCCGGCACCGCCGGAGAGCAGCTCAACGGCGTGCGGGAAGGAGGTGGAGACCACGGGCTTGCCGGCCGCCACCGCTTCGGTGAGCACGCCGGAGGTGACCTGGTCGCGGGAGTCGTAGGGCAGCAGGACCACGTCGGCGTCGCGCACGATGCTTCGCAGCGCCGGGCCCGGCAGGTAGTGGCCGTCGAAGCTCACCGACGACGAGAGCCCGAGCTGCTCAGTGAGGCCGATGAGCCGTTCGCGATAGGCCTCCCCGTCGCGTTCCAGGACGCGCGGGTGCGTCTGTCCCACGATGCGGTACGTCGGGAACGGGGTGACGTCGCTTAGCTGGGCCAACGCGCGCAAGGCCCACTCGATGCCCTTGCCCTCGCCGAGCAGGCCCCAGGTCAGGATGGTCGGTGGCGACCCGACGGCCGGCGCCCCCTCGGGTGCGTCGGCCAGGTTGTGCTCGGCGCCGTGGGTGATGACGGAGACCCGGGACGGGTGGACACCCCAGCCGGCGATTAACCGTTGCCGCGCCGTGTCGGTCATGGTGACCAGCGCCGAGGACGCGTCGCACAGCTGCGCCAGGACGTGGTGCTGGTGATGGGTGGGGTTGGTCAGGACCGTGTGCAAGACCGAGATCACCGGGACGTCGAGCTGGGACACGACGTCGAGCACCTCTCGCCCGTCCTCCCCACCGAAGATGCCGTACTCGTGCTGGACGAGTGCCACGTCGTAGCCGTCCAGCACCCGGGCCGCGTCCTCGGTCGCGCGCCGACGCCCCGTCACCCACTGGTGGACGACGGGGAGGGTCTGCTCCTGGGGCTCGTCAACGATTCGCACGACTCCGACGTGGGCCCCGGACCGCTGGAGGTGCGCCACGAGGGCCTCGGCGAAGGTGGCGATCCCGCACTGGGTGGAGGGATAGGTCGAGAGAACACCGAATCGAACGCCCACGAGGGCCTGCTTCCCATGACTTGCGCTGCAGCCGAATGCTGCCGAACCCGGATGCGAGAGGTCGCCATCCCGAAAGCGCCCGACCATGATGGCGGCGCCGACCACCGGAGCAGAGTCCGGGTCTGTCTGACCGGTTCAGGATACCAGCTCTCGGCACCCCGGATTTCCTTGTAGTTTCGAGGGAATCGCCCCGCTGGAGGACACCGTCAGGATCGCCGTGCTCGCCTCGATCGCCCACAGCGTCCCGCCGCGGTCCTATGGGCCCTGGGAGCAGGTGGCCTCAACCCTCGCCGAGGGGCTCGTGGCCCGTGGGCACGACGTTACCCTGTTCGCGACGGCCGACTCCCGGACGTCCGCGCGGCTGCACGCCGAGGCTCCCGCCGGGTACGAGGAGGACTCCTCAGTCGACGCCAAGGTGTACGAGGCGCTGCACATCGCGGCGGTCTTCGAGCGTGCCGGCGAGTTCGACGTGATCAGCAACCAGTTCGACTTCTTGCCGCTCGCGTTCAGCCGGTTGACCAAGACCCCGATGGTGACGACCATCCACGGGTTCTCCTCGGAGCGCATCGTTCCCGTCTTCCGGGCCTACGACGACACCGCGCACTACGTCTCGATCAGCGACGCGGACCGACACCCGGACCTCACGTACGCCGCCACCATCCACCACGGCATCGACACGCAGCAGTTCACGCTCGGCGCTGGAGACGGCGGCTACCTGCTCTTCCTCGGTCGCATCCACCCCGACAAGGGCACGCGGGAGGCGATCGAGGTCGCCCGTCTCGCCGGTCTGCCCCTGGTGATCGCCGGGGTCGTCCACGACGAGGACTACCACCGCCGCCACGTCGCCCCACACGTCGACGGCGTCACCGTGTCCTACGTCGGACCCGTGGGACCGCAGGAACGCGACCGCCTCCTCGGCGGAGCGCGAGCTCTGCTGCACCTCATCAACTTCGACGAGCCGTTCGGCCTTGCCGTCGTCGAGTCACTCGCCACCGGAACCCCCGTGGTCGCACGACCCCGAGGCTCGATGCCCGAGATCGTGCGGCCCGGCGTCACCGG
Organism: Candidatus Nanopelagicales bacterium; assembly: GCA_036510975.1. Lineage (GTDB taxonomy): Bacteria > Actinomycetota > Actinomycetes > S36-B12 > CAIYMF01 > Longivirga. The sequence continues at coordinate 1,375 of DATCCY010000136.1, read as the reverse complement.
CTACCTCGTCGACGACACGGAATCGGCCGTCGCCGCGGTGCACACGGTCGGTCAGCTTGACCGGGCGCAGTGCCGCGCCGACGCCCTCGCCCGCTTCTCTTCCGATCGAATGGTCGACGACTACGAGCGGCTGTTCGCCTCCATCGTCGAGTCCGAGACTCCCACCCCGCGGCAGACAGCAGCCTCCGCCTCGCTGCCCGACACGCGCTGACCACCCTGGCCGCTGGGAGCGCCCAATGACCGACGGTGTCGGCGCCGGTTCTACCTCGATTCCCTAGGCGGCGCCTCCGCGCTCGTGCGCAATGACTGCGCACGGGTCGTCCACGGGTGCGGGCCTAGGGACTGAGGGAGTCTGTTCGCATGGCCGAGCGCACGGTGGAACGGGTGGTCGACCCGCAGCCCGGGCAGTCGTCGCCACGTCGGCGACGCAACACGATGTTGATCGTCGCACTGTGGAAGGCGGTGCTGGTCGCGGTCCCGATGGTGATCGTGGTCGTCGGCCAGGCCCGCCGCTCGGCCTCCAGCAGCTGCCGGTGGCAGCCGGCCCTTCGGGGATCCTGCCGGCCGACGGCATCCCGTCGAGCGTCTCCACGGACACGGCTCACCTGATGGGCCTGTCGCCGGTTCCCGCCAGGGCGGCGCCGGACTTAACCCTGGTCGACCAGAACGGGCAGCACCTGTCACTGGCCAGCTTGAAGGGCAAGACGGTGGTGTTGACGCTCATGGACCCGCACTGCGTGGACATCTGCCCGATCGTGTCCCAGGAGTCCCTGGACGCCTACCACAACCTGGGCGCATCAGCGGCGAACGTCGTCTTCGTCGCGGTCGACGTCAACAGCTTCTACGCCACCGTGTCCGACGTGGCCTCCTTCTCCGCCGCGCACCGGCTCAACTCGATCACCTCGTGGCACTTCGTCACCGGCAGCGTCGCGGACATGCAGAAAGTCTGGGACGCCTACGACATCGCCGTCGCCGAGAAGAGCTCCACCGCCGACATCATCCACACCAACATCATCTACTTCATCGACCCCGCCGGACAGGTACGGTTCGTCGCCGACCCCCAGGTCGACTACACCGACGACGGCACCGCCTACCTGCCGACCAACGAGATCGTCTCCTGGGGCCAAGGCATCGCCCAGACCTCCCTGTCCCTCACCTGACCCGCACACCACCCGCGGCACCGGGCTTCTCGCAGGTCACCTTGCGCAGCTTCGACGGATGGCAGCAGGCTCCGTTCTCATGGGTCTTCCGTTCCCGTCGCCCACCGTTGTCGTTGACTCGCGCACCGAGGTGTTTCTCGGCTATCTCGACTACTTCCGATCCGTCATCGTGGACAAGCTCGAGGGTCTGCCCGACAGCGAGCTGCGGACGAGCC
>DATCCY010000135.1:0-10311 GCA_036510975.1 Candidatus Nanopelagicales bacterium | reverse complement strand
GGGCGATACAGGACTTGAACCTGTGACCTCTACCGTGTCAAGGTCCTCCCGGGCGTGTCGTCCACTGTTGCAGATTGGCGTTTACGCAGGTCCAGCAACGCGGCGCCTCCGGCGCACCGTGGTGCGCGAAGATTCACGGCGCTCGACGTGTTTCTTATGCAATTTGTACAGCGCACCGCGAATCTTCGCGTCAGAGGCCTAATGGAGTGTCCACCAGTGGAGTTGACTGGCGACTCGTGGGGCTATCGGTGCTTCCACGGTGCTTCCACGGACGATCTTGTGTGAGCGATTGCCGCAGCGGACGCGACTGTTTACGGCCGACGGTCGCCCTCTGGCCACCGGTAGCGACTGGGCTATGCGAGGTGGTGACACACGCTCGAACATCTGTTCGAGCGTGTGTCACACTGTTTGTCATGGCGGCTGGTGGCATGGGCCGAAAACCGGACCCTTTCCGAAGAGCGCTCGCCGAGCGTGGTCGCATCGTTGTGACCTCGCCCGCTGCCGGCGCGGGAAGGCCGTGTTGGGTGGGCCGTGGGGGACGACCGCCACGAAGGTACCGTCCACGCTTGGTACCGGGACGAGGTGACGGGCGAGTGGCACGCCCTGGTGATGGTGTGGCTTCCGGGCAACAGCGTCTCGCCGCGTGGGTCGTCTCCGAGCTGACAGCGATTGCCCCCAGCGTTGACTGGGGCCCAGGTAGCAGGCGGGGTGGACTTGGTCGTCGGAGTTTCTGTCCGTGGATCTTGAGTGATCCCGCGGGCGGGTGGGACGGTGTTCCCCGGTGATGATCCGTGGCGTTCCCGCAGGTCAGCAACGCGGCGCCTCCGGCGCACCGTGGTGCGCGAAGATTCACGGCGCTCGCCGTGTTTCTTATGCAATTTGTACAGCGCACCGCGAATCTTCGCGTCAGCGGCTCGGGCCGTGCCCGCCGGTGCCGGGCCGGTCCGGTCGATGGCGGGCGCCGCGTGACACGCACGTGACACGGATCCACGGACTGGGTGCGGCGTGGGCGCGGATCGAGACCTTTCGCTGTGAGTGTGGCATGGCCCTCGCCTGTTTCGCCGGGGCGCACGACCGTTGCCGGCGATGAGCACGTGGACCGAGTACGACGTGCGAACAGTCATACGGCAGTTGAACGATGTGGCAGCTTGGTTGAAACCCGCCCCAGCCGATACCCCGTGACGCCTTGGATCCACAACAGTGGTCGACGGGCAGCCGCGTCCGCGCGGCGGGACGCGATCCCGCCGCCGGTTCTTTGAAGGTCGCCACCGCGAGCTTGCGATAGATCAACTTCTATCGCCAAGACCCTCGCCAACCCGACTGGCGAGGGTCTCGGCGATAGCTGCTGGGCAGGGTGCAGGGCGCACCACTCAAGCCAATCCAGGGATGTCCCGCATGAACGAGCGCCGCTTGCCGTTGACGATGCGGACCGTGCCCGTCGTGGCCTGCACGGTTCCGTCCGGCGTTGGCGGTGCCACGGCGACGATCGAGGGTCCGACGCACCACGGCCGGTGGCATGCGCGCGCCGCCGGTGGAGGGTCCCTTCATCCTGGCGATAGATCGACTTCTGTCGCCGGGAGTCTCGCCAGCCGAGTGGCGAGGGTTCTGGCGAGGGTGGCTGAGCACCGTGGGGCGGCGTCACTGGACACCGACCCCTGGGAGACCCTCATGGACCACCACCGCACGGCGACAACTATGTTGGACGCGCGGCCGTCGACCGCCCCCCCGCCGCTCAACGTCGAACGCTGCGACCGGCTCTGGTCGGACGTGGGTCGATACCCGCTCAACGGACGTGCTGCTGGCCGCGCTGGACCGGATCACGACGGAGGGCTGGGACGGTCCGACGGCGTGCGAGCTGCTGCGGGTGGTCCGCGCCCGGATCGTGGTGCCGTTGGTGGTCGCCAGCCGGCTGCAGGGCGCCGCCGCGGAGCAGGCGGAGGCGTCGGGCTGGGAACGGGCCTGGGAGGTGCTGAGCCGACCGTCGCTACGTGAGGCGCGGCACCCTGGTCGGTGCTGTGGGTGGCGGTGCGCCACGCGGTCCGCGACGAGGTCGCGGCGACGGTGATGCAGACCAGTGTCCGGGCGGCCTGGCGGTTCAGCCCCACCGGCACCGGTGCGTCGGGGGAGACCCGGGCCAGGGTGGACGGGCCGGTCAGTCTGGAGGCGCTGCCGTTCGAGCCGCTGGACGACTCCCTGCGTGAGCCGCCGCTCGGCGGCGGGCTCGGCGCGCTGGCCGACACGCCGTGGCGCGCGAACGGCACAGGCCGCGCGCTGGCGGCACCACCGCGGCCATTGCGGTCGGTGTGTCAGCCCGAATCACCCACGCTCTTGACTAGATGGCCGCGAAGGTTCGGCGACGCGCTCCACCCTGTATCGGTTCCGGGCGCGTGCGGTGGAAGGTCTAGCGAACCGGCTCCTCCATGTCTCGGTCGCCGGGCTCCCCTTCGATCATCTGCCAGTAGTGCGGCGCCAACCTCAGCTTGCGGCCGCCGACCTGAATGGACACCGACCCGTCGACCTGGTGGCCGACCTCGCTGCACTCGAACGTCTGACCGTCTGTGGTCGTGATCTTGTACGCCATGTGTTTACCATCGCAGGCCGCACGCTGAGCAGCCAAGAGGCCTGTCAGGTTCTGGGGCGGTTGAGGCGGTCGAGGCGGTGGAGAAGAAGGGCACGGACCGCCGGCCACTCGTCGGCCAGGATCGAGTACACGGCGGTGTCACGCAGGTTCCCGTCGGCCATCACCTGGTGACTGCGAAAGACGCCGTCGAGCTTGGCGCCCAGGCCCTCGATGGCCCTGCGAGACCGCTGGTTGACCGAGCTGGCCCGAAGCTCCACCGCGACGCACTCCCACTGCTCGAAGGCGTGCGCCAGCATGAGGAGCTTCGCCTCGGTGTTCAGGCCGGTTCCCTGGACGGACTCGGCGTACCAGCTGCCTCCGGTCTCCACTCGCCGGTTGGCGGCGTCGATGTCCCAGAAACTGGTGTGGCTGACCGCCCGACCGCCCGGCCGTCCGGCGCACGAACGGTCAGGGAGAGCATCGTCCCGGCGTCCTGGCGCAGCAGGTAGGACAGAACCCGGTCCCGCATGTCGGCCGGCGCAGGAACGCTGGTGTTGGGAAGGCGCCACAGTTGCCCGTCGGTCGCTGCCACGGTGAGGGCATCCACGTCATCGAGGGTCAGCAACGCGGCGCCTCCGGCGCACCGTGGTGCGCGAAGATTCACGGCGCTCGACGTGCTTCTTATGCAATTTGTACAGCGCACCGCGAATCTTCGCGTCAGAGGGGTGAGCCAAACACGAGAGCCGCGCAGTGCGACAGGTTCGATGTTCACAGGACCCCATCTTGTCGGACGAACCCTGCATCTCACCGCCCGTTAGCGGCACATCGCGTGCACCCTCAGCGGCAAGCCACGTACCTAGGCCTCATGGTCAGTAGTGCGTTAGCAGCGTGGCGGCCGTAGATTCCAGGATGGGCCTGGAATGGGAGCAGGTGGTCGTGGCCGCCGCGGACCCGGTGATGTTGGGCCGGTGGTGGGTCAACGAGCGGCTGACCCCCGGTCTTGCGGTGCACCTCCGCAGGCCACCCGACTCGGCGGACGCCAGCGTGCACCGGGCGGAACGGTCTCCGTGTCCGGCGGCCCGTTCCCCTCCCTACGATGGTGGGGTGGACGCGAAAGGCGGATCGGGGACGGCAGCTGCCCCCGCCCGCCGTGGCGAGCCTGCGGCTGAGAGGCACTGGTGGGCCGGCCACGAGGATGCCCTCCCCGACGGGCTGGAGTGGTTGTCGGCCCGGGAGCGGGCCCGGTTCGAGGCCCTGCGTTTCACCAAGCGGCGCAACGAGTACCTGCTGCGTCGGTGGGTTGGCAAGCGGACCGTGGCGGCCCGGGTCGGGCTCGACACCGGCCCGGTCTCGCTCGCCCGGATCGAGGTGCTGAACCGGATCACCGGCGCCCCGTACGTCTCGATCGAAGGGGCGGTGGCCCCCTGGGAGATCTCGCTGTCCGACCGAGCGGGATGCGCCGTCGCCCTGATCGGTGCCGTCGGCGGCGGTTCCCGTGGGGCGTTGGGGATCGACCTCGAGCTCGTCGAACGACGCAGCGAGGGCTTCGTCACCGACTTCCTCACCCGGGCCGAGCAGGATTGGGTCAGGGGCGCAGCTGCACAGGACCCCCGGCTGGGTCAGGACGCAGCGGCCAACCTGGTGTGGTCGGCCAAGGAGTCGGCGCTCAAGGTGCTGCACCTCGGGCTCCGCGCGGACACCCGGTGGGTGGAGGTCACCCTGGCGTCCGACGCCCGCGGCGACGGGTGGGCCCGGTTCACCGCGGTCTGGCGCGGCGGCCAGGTCATGCCGGGGTGGTGGCGCCGCGACGGCGCCTACCTCCTCACCGTCGCCGCTGAGGTCCACCTGGACCCTCCGCGAGTGCTTCCGGGAGCCGTCGAGATGAGTCTGGCCAGGCCCGTGCACAGCTGGGTCGATCGGCCGCTCGTCACCCCGGAGGAGTAGCCGCGGAGGTGCCCTCGGCGGTGCGCGACATGCCCCTTTCGAGCGCGTCGACGACGTACGGGCGCAGCGTCGACGCCGGGATGATCCGGTCCACCGACCCGACTCGCAGGGCACGCTCGATGGTGTGGATGGCGTCGAACTCGTCGGCGACCTCGTGCAGCTTGTGCGAGCGCACCTCGTCGACGACCCTGGCCGCCCGGGACCGGAGCGAGGCCGCCTCGGGGCCACTCGCGGACGCCGCCTCCGCGCGGGCGCTCTCGACCCTCGGGTCGCGCTCGACCCGCCGCTTGACCTCACGCGCGAAGACGGTCGCCGCGGCCGGAGCACCGCCGATCACCGAGGCGAAGGATCCCTCCACCGCGGCGATCTCCATCGTCTCGGTGAGGGCCTTGGAGAACACGACGAAGGCACCGCCGTGGTACCGCGAGACGACGACGAACACGATGGGACCGTCGAAGTTCGTCACCGCACGGCCGATCTCGGCGCCGTACTCGAGCTGCCAGCGGCGCATCGACTCCGGCGACCCGTCGAAGCCCGACAGGTTGGCGAGCACGACGAGCGGGCGGTTCCCGCTGGCCGCGTTGACGGCCCGGGCGACCTTGCGCGAGGACTGCGGGAAGAGCGTGCCGGACGTCCAGGACGGGGGCCCGTAGGAGGGGACGAACCCCGTGCGCCGAACGGTGTGCGACTCGATGCCGATCAGGCACACCGGGATGCCGCCGACGGTGGCGTCCCAGACGATCGCCGTGTCCGCGTCCTGCCACGCCCGCCACCGCTCGAGCGGCTCGACATCCGCGTCGGCGACGGCGCGCATCACCGACCGCATGTCGAACGGCAGCTTGCGCTCGGGGTTGGTGCTGGAGTCGAAGACGTCGCCCACCGTCGTGAACCCCGACTCGGGCAGGCGCGTGTGCGGGGAGGTGCGAACGTCGCGGTCCACCGGATCATTCGTGGGTCTGCGCCGGGGGAAGCGCTCGCCCGGCACGGTGTAGGTGAAGTCGTAGTGCCGGAGCAGCAGCGTGCACGCCTCCGGGAAGCTGGGCGCCCAGTACTGGGCCTGACCGTTCGGCCCCATGACCCTGTCGAACCCGCCGATGCCCTGGTTGTCGTCCGCGGACACCGCGCCGGAGAAGTCGAGGGCCTGCTTGCCGGTCAGGACCATGGTGCTCGCCGGGGTCATCACGAGGATGCCCTTGGTGTGCATCAGCATCGTGGCCTCGGCGTTCCAGTACGGCTGGCCGCCGACGGTGATCCCGGTGATGACGATGTTGACCTCGCCGCCGGCCTGGGTGTACTCGATCAGCCGGCGGAGGGTGAGCGCGATCCAGTCCATGTTCTCGGTGCCCGAGTCCATGGCGATCAGGGCACCGGACGACACTGCGTACCACTCGACCGGTATGCCGCGCGCCAGCGCGAGCGCGAGCGCGGCGTTGACCCGCCGGCACTCCGGCTCGGCGAGGTTCCCCAGGCCCTGGGTCGGGTCGGCGAGGATCGCCACCCTCGTCATCCCGTCGGGGTGGACCGGCGTGCGGTTGGTGATCAGCCCGACGACGACGTGGGCCGTGTTGCCTCCCGGCTCCCGGTCGACGGGGACCAGCTCGTCGCCGGCACCGAGGTCGAGCTCCTGGAAGCCGCCCGGCGGGAACGGCGACGCGTCGCCCTCGGCGGGGGTCAGCATCCTGACGACCTCGTAGGGGTAGGGGGTGCCGAAGCGGCTCGCGGTGAGGACCTTCTGGTCGTACGGCGTGAGGGTGCGCACCGGGTTGGGGCCCGGGTGCCGCATGCGGATCGTCGGTCCCCCGGCGCCGAGCCCCTCGAGCACGACGATCCGGTCCTCGAGCACCGGACGGCCGCGGCGGTCGGTCTCCGGGATGGTGACGTGCAGGACGACCTTCTCCAGGCTGGCTCCGCGGGCCAGGCCCTCGTAGGTCATGGCGAGATGGCGCCACTCCTCCCGAGGGATGTGCCAGGTCGGCCGTACCCACACCACGAGCCGGTTGGCGACGGGCCGCTCCCGCGAGGGGTAGCGGGCCATCGCGCTCCGCATCGCGGCGAGGGCCGCGAGACCGCTGCGGCCGAGCCGGGGGTAGGTGACCCGACCGGTGTTGGGGTCGCGGACGGGGGTGAGGTCGCGGACCTCGGCAAGCGCGAACAACCGGTGGTCGCGCGGGTTGTCCTTGGCGACGCCGTCGAAGACGTAGACGTCCTCGGGCGACGGGAGGCGCGTGAGCTCGAAGTTCGACAACCGCCACAGGTCGAGACGCTTGCCGAGCATCGGGTGCAGGTTGCGGTAGATCATGTCCTCGACGAAGCCCAAGCCGTCGGGGTCCGAGCGGTAGGTCACGTGCTGGGTGCGGTCGCGCTCCGGCCCGCCTCCCGCGAGCGAGGTGATGGTGAGGTCGAGGCGGTGAAGGGGTCGCCCGAAGTCACACTCGGCGAGCAGGCCGGCGGCCTCGGCAGCGGTGACGTCGATCTCGGTGCGGGGGCCGTGCCGCCACACGACGAGGTCGACGACGACCTCCCGGTCGCCGGCGTGCTCGACGAGGTGCCGGTCGATGAGGCGGGACGCCCTCGTGAGGTCGTCGACCGGCAGGTACCCGGCGACGACGTGAACGCGCAGACCGTCGAGCTCGTAGCGCGCGTGGGCGAGGTCGAGCCCGTTTTGGGTGTCGAAGTCCAGTCCGTGCAGGTCGCGCATCCGGTAGAAGCGACGGAGGTAGGTCTCGAGCAGCGCCCGGCGGAACACTGCTCCCCTGGCAGCAGATGCGGCGACTCCGCCCGCCCCACCGGCTGTCCTCTCAGCGGTCCCCTCGGGGGGCCCGCTGTCCCGCGCACCGAGCCACGCACCCAGCAGCATCGAGCGCATCGGCTGGGGGCACCAGACCAGCCTGCCGATCCGGTCGGCGCGTTCGGGCCCGATCGGGTCGGCGGCGAGCTCGGCCAGGTGGTCGCGCATCTCGGCCTCGGTCTCCGCGACCACGCGGGCGAGCACCGGCTCCTCGAACCAGTGGTAGACGACGTCCCGAGCGGCGTCGGTCACCGCAGGCTGCCGTCCCTGCGTCGCCCCGATGAGCCGTTCGAGCCGCACCCGGTCCTCGGCGCTCGCTCGCCCGAGCAGCTCACCGGCGTGCCGCAGCCGACGGCCCAGCACCTCGGTGACGAGGTCGGCGAGCTCGGGGACCCGAGAGAACGCGCGGAACAACCAGAACGTCGCCCGCTCGAGCCCGCCACGGTCGCCGTGGCTGTCGATGCCGTACCGCGCGATCACCCGCTCGAGCCGCCGCTGGTAGCGCGCCGGGAGCCCCGCGCGGTCGGCGTCGAGCCACCGCAGGAACTCCAGGACGTACTCCTGCGTGCTGCTCTGGTCCACCTCGTCCGCATCACCGAGCGCCTCGGCCTCGGTCCGCGGGCGGAAGAGTGAGCCGATGTCCGCGAAGAGGTCGAGGAACGCGTCCTCGCGTGCCATGAGGTCCCGGTCGGCTGCACCACACACGTCCACGCGGCTCCGGTACGCGGTCCGCAGCGCCTTGGCCGCGCCCGGGTCGAGGTCGAACCCGAGCAGGTATGCCGTGAGGTCGTCGAAGACGTCGGCCGGCGGCGCTTCGTCCTCCACGAGGAGCGTGCCGAAGTCCACGACCTTCCCGTCGCTCCCGGCGGGCAGGTTGGGCAGCAGGCGTGACTCCTCCGCGGACTTCACCCACATCAACGGGTCGCCCTGCTCGACCTGCTGGTTGGGCAGCACCGCGAGCGTGGTGACGGTGCCGGTCAGGGGCGCGGTGAGCGTGCTCAGCATCTTCATCGACTCGAGGCTCGCGACCGGCTGGCCGGCGGTCACCCGGTCACCCACGGCCACGAGCAGGGCGCAGACCAGGGCCGGGGCGGGTGCGCGAACGACAACGCCGTCCTCGCGGGTGACGGTGTGGGCGACGCCGTCGATCTCGAGGCGGATCGCCTCGTCCGAGGTCACCGCGAGGATTCGCCGGGTTCGGCCGGCGACGAGCATCCGCCGCTCGAGGGGGCTGAGCGAGTCCACCACGATGTCGAGGCGCGCGCCGTCGTGGACGCGGTAGCGGTCCGGCGCCGTGCGGTCCACTCGCAGCCGGTACCGACTGCCGCGGTAGCCGAGGTCGATGGCGACGCCGACGCGTTCGGGGTGCTCGGGGCGTCCCCGCTCGGCGCTGGCCCGGAACGAGCGCTGGACGAGGGCGAGGTCGGCGTCGTAGACCTCGATCGCCGCTGCCACGAGGGCGACGGGGTCGGGCTCGGGCACGAAAGCGCCCGAGGCGAGCTGTCCGGCATACCACTGCGGATCAGGTGGACCCTCGATGACGGCAGGCGCCCCGAGGACGGCGATGAGACCGGTGCGGTTGGTCGCCCCGCCGGAGAGCACGACGCTCGTGCGCTCCAGGGCCCGACGCAGTCGCGAGAGCGCTTGGGCGCGCTCGCGGCCCCAGGACGTCACCGTCGCGACGACGGGGTCGAGCACAGCGTCGACGACGTCCCCCACCCGCAGGGCCGCGTCGACCCGCACGCCGGTCCCGACCGGAAGCGTCAAGACCTCGACGCGTCCCCCGGTCGGTGCGTACCCGCGGTCGGGGTCGTGGGCGAGCAGGCGCGCCTCGACCGTCCAGCCCTCCCCGGCCGGAGGTGTGAGTGGCAGTGGGTCGCCCAGGTCGGCCCGCAAGCGCATGCCGAGGATGCCGGCGCCGGTGCGCTCCTCCACCCCGGATTGGGTGACCCGGCCATCGGTGTCGACGGACGTGACGGCGAAGGAGCCGTCGCGCTCGAGCGCGAAGTGGACCACCGCACTGCCGCGGTATGCCGCGTGCTCCAGGAGTGCGCGCGCGGCCGCCTCCATCGCCGCCGCGGTCTCGTCGGGCACCCCCGTGGCGGGAAGTTCGGTGAGGATGGCCCAGGTGTCCCGCAGGACCGTCACCTCACGCAGGCCGAGCGTCCACACGGTTCCGACGGTGTCCCGCAGGGCGTCGACCTCGAGTCGTCGGGCACCATCGGGGAACGCGCCGGTCGCCCGGGCGGGCACCCCGGCCGCCGACGCGACTGCGGCCAGAGCGGTCGGGGTGCAGAAGGCGCGGATGGCAGCCGCATCGGGGCCGAGGACGAGGATGCCGGCCCCGGCGCACTCCTCGGCGAGCACGGCCCGGTCGGTGCAGGGCACGAGCCCGAGCCAGACCGCGTCGGCGCGGGCCGCCACCAGGGCGGCGACGAGGTCGGGCACCTCTACGACGCCCCCCTGGGTTGCCTCGATGACCAGGGTCTCGCTCGCCTCGCGGGCCCACCAGGCCCGGGCCCGCGGCACGGTGCTCACCGCGATGGTGCGCAGCCGCTCCCCGGTGACCGGGTCGGTGAGCTCCCCAGCCGCGGAGAGCACCCGCACCGCGGGCTCGCCCCGGTCGAGGACTCCGAGCCGTCGCACGCTCCTCACTCCCGAGTCCCCGAGCCGAATGCCGTGTGCAGCGAGGCGCGCACGTCGTCCGGGACGGCGGTCAGGGGCACGGTCGTGTAGCCGTCGAGGCGGACCACGACTCGACCTTCGTCGTCGACGACGAGGGCGTCGACATGCCCGTCGTGGACCTCCGCGTGCGCCACGAGCGGTACCTGGGCCGCTGTCGGGTCGAGCAGCACCCGCGCGCTCCCGACGCCCAACGGCAGCGCGAGCCGGTCGCTCCGGGCGGCCTCCCAGAGACCGGCGGTCTGGAAGCACAGCTCGACCAGGCGTGGCGCGAGGGTGAGCGGGGCGCTGCTGGGCGAGCGGTCGCCCGGCAGCGACGCGGGCAGGCGGGCCGTCG
>DATCCY010000134.1:0-2494 GCA_036510975.1 Candidatus Nanopelagicales bacterium | reverse complement strand
GGGCCGCGCCGGAAAGCGACACGCCGCCGACCTCCGTCGCCGTCGACCTCATCGGGGGGCGGCACCGTGACGCACCGACAGTGACGAGCGCCCCGACCACTCGCACGGTCGGGGCGCTCGCACGTCGTGGCCCGCGTACCGTCGCACCGTGGATCCCAGGCCGTGCGTCGTCATCGACGGCGAAGACCGCTGGACCGGGCAGGTGCTCGCCTGGTATCGCGAGGCCGACTCCTGGCGCGGTCGTCCGCCACGTCCGGTGGACGTCCGAGGGCTGGCCGATGACGCACGAGCTGGCGCTGCCCGCGTCCCGCCTCGAGCCGCGCTGACTCAGCGGGACACAAGCTCGACGACCGAGGACGCTGGCCCCCGAGGGTCGCGCCGGTACACCTGCCGAGGTCGGTTGCGACCCTCAACCCATGCCCGGACGTGCGACGACCCCGCCACGACGGGGGAGACGTGGCGGGGTCGTCGAGGGTGACGCTACGCGCTGGCAGGTGGCGCCTCAGCGAGGTCCGCGAGCATCACGAGACGCGCAGCGAGTTCCCGGGCGTCCTCGGGCGTCATGGTCCTGGGGACGCCTAGCAGGCCGACCACGGCCTCGCCCGTGATCCATCCCGCCGTGGTCAGCTCGTCGCCGCGCTCGACCCAGACGCCGACCTGGGTCGAGGTCAGGACGCCCTGCCCGCCGACGTGGGACAGGAAGGGGCTGGCATTGCGCGTCCAGGCGTCGTGCACCACGGGGTCGCACCAGGGCGAGCAGGTCGTCGTCGTCGCGCTCGGTACGGTTTCTGTGGTCGTCATGGTGTCGTTCCGCCTCTCGTCAGTCGCCAGACAACCTGGCGAGTTTCGCTCCGAGAGTTCGTGCGTGTCGTGCGGGTCTGCACAGTGCTCCCGCTGGTGACACCCCGAAGATGCCGGGCGAGCCCATGCGTGTGCAGCCCAGCCGCGCGAGGACCGAGGGGGACGAACGCCCGGAGTGACTCCTGACGCGCGGTCCTTACGGCGCCGGTAGGGTCCTGCCATGGTCTTCACGCTCATCGTGCTGTTCTTCGTCCTGCTCGTCGTGATCGGCGTCGTCGCCTGGCGCATGATGAAGGGCGAGGACGTCCAGGGTCGCAAGAAGTAGGTCGCCACCGTCCGCGTCCCGGACGCTCAGTCCTTGAGGACGTCGCCGAGGTCGTAGCGCACGGGTCGCTCGAGCTGCTCGTAGGTGCAGGACTGCGGCGTCCGGTCCGGGCGCCAGCACTTGAACTGCGTGGTGTGCCGGAACCGCGGCCCCTCCATCGCGTCGTAGCCGACCTCGACCACGAGGTCGGGCCGCAGCGGGTTCCAGTCGAGCGCCTTGCCCGAGCTCCAGCGCGACACCGCACCGGGCAGCCGGTTGTCCTGATGCGCCTCGGCATCACGCCAGGCCGACCACGGGTGCTCGTCGTCCGGTCCGAGAGCGTACGCCGCGAGCTCGTCGACCAGCTCCGCGCGTCGTGCCATCGGGAACGACGCGGAGACGCCGACCGACTGGAGCGTCCCGTCGTCGTCGTACAGACCCAGCATGAGCGACCCGACGATCTGCCGGCCGTCCGCGCCGCGCTGCTTGTGCGGACGCCAGCCGGCGACGACGCAGTCGGCCGTGCGCGCGTGCTTCACCTTGAGCATGACCCGCTTGTCCGGCTGGTAGGTCGAGGACAGCGGCTTGCATATGAGGCCGTCGAGGCCCGCGCCCTCGAACACCTCGAACCAGCGGCGGGCCTCGTCGAGGTCGGCGCTGATCCGGGTGAGGTGGACGGGCGGCTGCGCGTCGGCGAGAGCACCTTCCAGCGCCGTACGCCGGTCGGCGAAGGGCCGAGCCATGAGGTCCTCGCCGCCGAGGGCCAGCAGGTCGAAGGCCACGAACGAGGCGGGGGTCTCCGCAGCAAGGCGCTGCACTCGGCTGTCGGCGGGGTGGATGCGCTGCTGCAGCGCACCGAAGTCGAGGCGCTCGCCGGTCCGCACCACGATCTCGCCGTCGACCACGCACCGTGGAGGCAGGCTCGAGCGCACGGCGTCCACGATCTCGGGGAAGTAGCGGGTCAGCGGCTTCTCGTTGCGGCTGCCGAGGACCACCTCGTCGCCGTCGCGGAAGACGATGGCGCGGAAGCCGTCCCACTTCGGCTCGTACACGAGCCCTCCGACCACCGAGTCGGGCTCAGGCACGCCGGACACGGGCTTGGCGAGCATCGGCGCCACCGGGGGCATCACAGGCAGGTCCACACCCACCATCCTGGCCGCCGTTGCCTTGAAGGACGCCTTGGTTCCATAGAGAGCAACAAACTAGTGTCCTGCGCCTGAGATTCGTGTGATTAGTCGTCCGAGTCGTTCGAGGATCTGCTCGGCGGGCTTGGTCCATACGAAGGGCTTGGGGTCTGCGTTCCAGTCGGCGGACCAGGCCCGGAGGTCGGCTTCGAGGGCCTGGACGCTTCGGTGGTCGCCGCGGATGAGCAGGTCGGCGGTGAGGTAG
>DATCCY010000133.1:0-10222 GCA_036510975.1 Candidatus Nanopelagicales bacterium | reverse complement strand
CTTCAACGGTTTCCTGGTCGGGATGGCCATCAGCGGGCTCGGCTTCGGCAGCTATGTGGCCGTCGACCTCGCGCTCGTCGTCGACGTGCTGCCGGACGAGGACAGCATCGCCAAGGACCTCGGCGTGTTCAACATCGCCGGCGCTCTCCCCTTCGCCATCGCTCCAGCGGTCGCACCGGCCATCCTGCTCGTCGGCGGCGGCAGCTATGCCGTGCTGTACGCCGCAGCCGGGGTCTGCGCGATCGTCGGAGCCGTCGCGATCCTGCCCGTCCGCGGAGTGCGCTGAGGCCGAGCTCGACGCGAGGCCCCTCACCGACGGTCGCTCCTCGCCCGCCACCGCCGTAGCAGCGCCGGTACCGCGCACAGACCGCCGAACCCAGAATGAACCCAGGTCAGCCCCAAATCGCCCTGGTGACACTGGCGAATCGGGTATCGATGCAGGTCACGGGGTGGGCCGCCTGGGGATCGAACCCAGAACCCGCGGATTAAAAGTCCGCTGCTCTGCCGGTTGAGCTAACGGCCCGGGAGAAGGGGTTTGAGGCGGACGAACTTCGGGACTGTGCTCCGCACCTCTCGCGGGTCAGGCTACCCGCCGAGAGCGCCGCATCGAACGCTGGTGGACACGGACCGGATGTATCGGTCGTCACCGCTCGGGCACCCGCTCGAGGCGGCCTAGGCGCGAGGGCCGCTGCGCCGGAGATGTGCTGACGTCGAGTGGGCTCACCGGGTCGTGCCGCGGTCCCCTGGCTTCCCGGCCGGGGCAGGCCTAGCCTGGAGAGGCGGGGGAGAGGGGACGGTTGCGATGGAACCGATCCGCATCCTGGCCTTCCGCGAGCGATACGCCTGCCGTCACGGCCACAACCTCGAGGTGTGGGTGCGGCCGCGGGCGCGGGGCATGGCGGTCGAGCCCATGCTGCACTGTCCGCACTGCGGGACGCTGTTCGTGCTCACGATGACGACACAGCACCCGGCCTGGGTCCGGTCTGCGCTCGACCGCGCCGACGACACCTGCCCCACCTGCCAGGCACCGGTGAGCGACGCTCGGCCCTATCCCGACCGACCAGCATGCCGCGCGTGCGCCGCGCGGTTGAGAACCTGGCTCACCGACGGCCCCGACCTTCCGGCATCCGCCGCTTCGGTCATCAGGGGTTGGGCCCTGCACCGCAGCGTCGTCGACCTCACCACCGTCACCATCCCTGCCCAGCCCGACCTCGCGTCGCGCGCACGCGCCTCCCGTTAGGCGCGGAGCATGTCGGACAGCCTCCTGGCCGGGTCCGCCGTCGCGGTGGCGACGCCGCGTCCGGGGAGCGCGTGGCCGCCCGGCTCCACGGTCCGCCCGGACGGGGTCAACTTCTCGGTCTGGGCCAGGAGCGCGACCTCGGTCGAACTCCTGCTCTTCGATGCCCCGGACGCACCTGAGCCCCATCGGGTGGTCACCCTCGATCCGGTCACCCACCACACATACTCGTACTGGCACATCGACCTCCCGGGCATCCGGTCCGGCCAGGTGTACGGATGGCGGGTGCACGGCCCATGGCTGCCGGACGAGGGCCTGCGCCACGACGGCGGTGCCGTACTGCTGGATCCCTATGCGACCGCAGTGGTGCAGCCGAGCGATCCCGCGCTCGGGCCTCGAAGCGTGGTGGCGGACCTGTCGGTCTTCGACTGGGAGGGTGATGCCCCCC
This sequence comes from Candidatus Nanopelagicales bacterium, assembly GCA_036510975.1. Classification (GTDB taxonomy): domain Bacteria; phylum Actinomycetota; class Actinomycetes; order S36-B12; family CAIYMF01; genus Longivirga. Next base: position 8,537 of record DATCCY010000133.1, on the reverse strand, counting down.
TTCAACGGCCGTTCGCCCGAACAGTTGTGTACGAGCTGCACGTGCGTGGCTTCACCGCGCACCCCAGCAGCGGCCTCGACGAACGGCTGCGCGGGACGTACGCCGGGCTGGTGGCCAAGATCCCCTACCTGCGCTCCCTCGGAGTCACCGCGGTGGAGCTCATGCCCGTCCAGGCGCATGCCACGCGCAACTCCACGTCCGGTCTCCCCGACTACTGGGGCTACAACCCGATCTCGTTCTTCGCCGTCCACCCGGGGTATGCAACCGCCGGCGACCCGCTCGGTGTCCTCGACGAGTTCCGCACCATGGTCAAGGAACTGCATCGAGCCGGGATCGAAGTGATCCTCGACGTCGTCTTCAACCATACGGCCGAGGGCGGTGCCGAGGGTCGCACCTGCTGCTGGCGAGGCCTGGACAACGAGGCGTACTACCTGCTCGGCCCGACGGACCGTGCCACGTACGCGGACTACACCGGCTGCGGGAACACCCTCAACGCCAACCACTCCGTGGTCCGCCGGATGGTGGTCGACGCACTGCACCACTGGGTCGCGGACATGCACGTGGACGGTTTCCGCTTCGACCTGGCCTCGGTCCTGTCGCGGGACTCCGACGGCCGCCCGATGGCGAACGCGCCGGTGCTGTGGGAGATCGAGACGGACCCGTGGCTCGCATCCACCAAGATCATCGCCGAGGCCTGGGACGCAGGTGGGCTCTACCAGGTGGGCTCCTTCGTCGGCGACCGCTGGAGGGAGTGGAACGGCAGGTTCCGCGACGACGTCCGACGGTTCGTCCGTGGCGACCGTGCGACCGTGCGTGCGCTGCCCGACCGGCTGCTGGCCAGCCCGGACATGTACGCAGGGCGGCCCTCCGAGATCGAACACAGCGTCAACTTCGTCACCTGCCACGACGGGTTCACGCTCAACGACCTCGTGTCCCACTCCCACAAGCACAACGAGGCCAACCTCGAGCAAGGCCGGGACGGCTCGGATGCCGAATGGTCGTGGAACGGCGGTGTCGAAGGGCCGACCGACGACCCCGAGATCGAGCGACGACGCACCAGGCAGGTCAAGAGCCTCCTCGGCATCACCCTGATCTCGATGGGCGTGCCCATGATCGCCATGGGTGACGAGGCCAGACGTACGCAGTTCGGCAACAACAACGCCTACGGCCAGGACAACGAGGTGTCCTGGTTCGACTGGTCGCTCCTGGACCGCCACCACGACGTGTTTCGATTCACCCAGGGATTGATCCGGCTCAGGCTCAACCTCGACATGACGCAGGCCGTCCACGGCCTCCCACTGCGCGAGTTCCTCGCGCAGTCCCAGGTCGAGTTCCACGGTGTTCGCCTGCACGAACCCGACTTCGGCGACGATTCCCACAGCCTCGCCGTCACCGTCCGCAGCGTCCTCGGCTCGCGGATGGTGCACGCGATCCTGAACATGTACGGCGAGCCCCTGGACTTCCAGCTGCCGGCGGTCGCGGACGGGCTGCCCTGGAGACGGTTCATCGACACCGCGCTTGACAGCCCGCACGACATCAGCGGGCCGGAGACGGCTCCCGTCGTCGCGTCCGGGTGCTACCGCGCCGAACCCTGGTCGGTCGTCCTGCTCATCGCGGCGCTGCGCGCCGGGGGCGACATCGCCCCGAGCGCCGCGCCATCGCTGTGACCGTCGGAGTCGGCGCCGGGGGCGGACGACTCGAGACCCGGCCTGATCCGTGGAATCACCCGGGCCCGCGTCACGAGGGGTCCCGCCAGGTCGTGGTCAGGCGAAGGGGTTGGTGCGCGACCGCAGGAAGGCCACGGCGGAGCTGACCCGACGGTCGAGCAGCCGGTGGTCGGTGTAACCGAGCTTGCGGAAGATCGTGCTCACGTGCCGCTCGACCGCCTTCACCGACAGGTGCAGGGACTCGGCGATGGCCGCGTTGGACGCGCCGTAGGCGAGCTCCTCGAGCACGTCGAGCTCGCGCAGGGTCAGGTCGTCGATCGGCGGGTCGTCCCGGCGACGGACGAGCGCGTCGAGGATGGACGGCGAGAGCACGGACTGGCCCTCGGCCACGAGGCGGACGGCGCGCACGACGGCGTCGATGTCGGGCAGCTGGTCGTCGAGCAGGTAGGCGATCCGCGCAGAGCCGCCGCGCAGCAGCTCGAGCGCAAAGCCGTCGCCCCGGTCGCTGAGCACGACGACGCCGAGGTCGGGGTGGGCCTGCCGCAGGTCGCGCGCGGCGGCGATGATCTCCGGCGAGGTCACGACGGCGGTGCGCAGGCTCACGATGAGCACGTCGGGGCGGATCGACTCCACGAGGCTCCGGGCATCGTCGGCGCGCCGGGCACGCCCGACGACCTCGAGGGTGTCGATGCGCTCCAGGAGGGCGACCAGGCCGTCGCCGAGGAGCAGGCTGTCGGACACGACAGCAACGGTGAGCCCGCTCTCCGGGGGGTGCATCTCCGGCTCCTCGCCGTCATGTGCAGCGCTCCCGGATCGGCCGGCCGTCGTGTCGGCCACCGGTCATGTCAAGGACTGCTCATGACGATACGCGCCGGTGTCCACCGGCTCTTCGGCGCAGCAGATTGGCGCGGGGAAACGGCCCAGGCGACCTGGTGTACCCGCGATCTTGGGCGAGGCAAGCCCTCGCTCCCTCCAGGGGGGAGTCGCGCCGTCAGCGCACCCCACCTATCGTGACGGGCATGACCACGACCACTGCCGACCGTGCCCGCGAGCTCCAGCGTCTGCACAGCGACCCGGAGCTTCTCGTCCTCGTCAACGTCTGGGACGTGATCACCGCCAAGGTCGTCGCGGAGACGCCGGGCGTCAAGGCCCTCGCCACCGCAAGCCACTCCATCGCGGCCTCGCACGGCTACCCCGACGGCGAGGTGATCCCCCGCGACGAGATGATCGCCGCCGTCGGCCGGATCGCGGCGTCGGTCGATCTCCCCGTCACCGCGGACCTCGAAGCCGGCTACGGCGACGCCGGTGAGACCGTCCGTCGGGCCATCGAGGTCGGCATCGTCGGCTGCAACCTCGAGGACCAGCTCAAGCCGCTGGCCGACGCCGTCAAGGCGGTCGAGAGCGCCGTCGCCGCAGGCGAGTCGGCGGGCATCCCCTTCGTGCTCAACGCCCGGACCGACGCCTTCCTGCGGGCCGGCGACAAGGACCCCGCAGCCGTCCTCGCCGACGCCATCGAGCGCGGACGCGCCTACCTCGACGCCGGTGCCTCGACCTTCTTCGTCCCCGGCAAGTTCGACGAGCCGACCGTGGTGGCGCTGGTCGAGGCCCTCGGCCCGCAGAAGATCAACATGATCGCCGTGCCCGGCGCGATCCCGCTCGCGCGCATGCAGGAGCTCGGGGTGGCTCGGTGCTCGTTCGGGCCGTGGAGCCAGAACGTCGCGCTCACGGCGTACGCCAACCTCGTCGAGTCCGCCGTCGCGCTCGGCGGCGTCCCCGAGGGCACCCGCCGGCTGAACTAGCGAGTCCGTCACACGCCGCGTCACACGCGCCCGCGCTTGGCTCGTCCACGTGCGCATCGGACACCCGGTGCGCCGGGACCACGACCTGTCGGGAGAAGCGATGGCACTGTTCATGGACGTCCACAGCATCGAGGGCGGAGTCGGCGCGGCGGACGTCGCCGCGGCGCACGAGGCCGACCTCGCCCACCAGGACGCGCACGGCGTCCACTACCTGAAGTACTGGGTCGACGAGGAGGCCGGGAAGATCTTCTGCCTCGTCGACGCGCCCGACGCCGAGGCGGCCAACACCGTGCACCGGGAGGCGCACGGCCTCGTGGCGGACGAGATCTTCCTGGTCTCGGAGCACGAGTGAGACCCGCCGTCGGGCCCGTCGCTCGCTCGTCGGGCCCGACGGCACCTCCGGGAGGCGGCTCAGGACCCGCGATCGGCGGGGGTGGGCGCCGGTGACGTGCCACGATGGTCGACCATGACGCTGGCCGTGCACCTCCTCGGCCGGCCGACGATCGAGGCCGGCCCGGACGTCGACTACCGCTTCCGCAGCCGCAAGAGCTGGGCGCTGCTCGCCTACCTGCTAATGGCGGAGCGCCCGCCCACGCGCAGTAGGCTCGCCGGCCTGCTCTTCGACGAGGCCGACGACCCGCTGCGCGCCCTGCGCTGGAACCTGGCCGAGGTACGCCGAGGGCTCGGCGTCGCCGCGTCGCTCGACGGCGACCCGGTGCAGCTCCGGCTGCCGGAGGAGGCCGTGGTCGACGTCGACGTCGTCACGCGGGGCACCTGGACGCAGGCGCTGGCGCTCCCCGGCCTGGGATCGACGCTGCTCGAGGGCGTCAACGTCCGCGGAGCAGCCGGGTTCGACGCCTGGCTGCTCTCCGGGCAGCAGCGCCTGCGCGCGGCGTCCGAGGCAGTCCTGCACGAGGCGGCCCAGGCGCTGATGTCGCGGGGCGAGCTCGACGAGGCCGTGTGCTGCGCGACCCGGGTCGTCGACATGAGCCCGCTCGACGAGAACAACCAGGCGCTGCTCATCCGGCTGCACCGACGTCGGGGCGACGAGCGGGCAGCGGCGAACCAGCTGGCGGCGTGCACGCGGCTCTTCGAGTCCGAGCTCGGCACCGCACCGGGGCCGGCCGTCCGGTCTGCCGCAGGGGAGCAGATCGCACGCCCGACCTCGATCGGTGGGAGCGTCTCGGTGCAGGCGATCCTCGAGTCGGGAGCGGCCGCCGTGGCGGCCGGAGCCACCGACGCCGGGCTCGCCTCGCTGCGCTCGGCCGTGGTGCTCGCCGACCGTGCGTCCGACCGGCGGCTGCAGGTGGAGACGCGACTCGTGGTCGGGGAGACGCTCATCCACTCGCTGCGCGGCATGGACGAGGAGGGGATCGCGTCGCTCTACGCCGCGGACGAGATCGCGAGCGCCGACGGGCAGCGGGCGTCCCTCGCCGCGATCCGGGCCGAGCTCGGCTACGTCGACTTCCTGCGCGCGCGGTACGACCGCGCCGAGCTGTGGCTCACCGACGCCCTGTCGCTCGCGGACACGGATGTCTCCATGGCCGCCAAGGCGAGCACCTATCTCGGGTCCGTGGAGAGCGACCGGGCGGACTACCCGTCGGCGGCCGCGCTGCTGACGGACGCGATCGGTCTCGCCCGCGAGGCGGGTGACCTGCGGCGCGAGACGTATGCGACGTCGATGCTGGGCCGTCTCCACCTGCTGCGGGGCGACCTCGAGGCGGCGACGGGAGAGCTCGACACGGCGATCGCGCTGGCCGAGAAGGACAGGTGGCTCGCGTTCCTGCCGTGGCCGCAGGCCCTGCGGGGAGAGGTCGAGATCGCGGCGGGCCGGATCGAGACCGCGCGATCCCTTCTCGACCAGGCGTTCGCGCGCGCCTGCCAGCTCGGCGACCCGTGCTGGGAGGGCATCTCCGCCCGCGGACTCGCGCTCGTGGCCGAGGCGGACGGCGACGCGGCGCTGGCCTTCGACCTGCTCGCCGACGCCCGGGCCCGGTGCAACCGGATGGCCGACCCCTACGTGTGGCTCGACGCGCACATCCTCGACGCCCAGTGCGAGCTCGGCCTGCGGCACGACCATCCGCACGTCGGCTCCTGGGTCGAGGCGATGCACCGCCTGTCGTCCCGCACGGCGATGCGCGAGATGACCGTCCGGGCCCTCCTGCACGCGGCGGCTCTCGGGGCGGCCGGGGCGGCCGACGGTGCGGAGCTCCTCGCGGCCGAGATCGACAACCCGGTGCTCGCCACCGCGGTGCAGGCCGCCCGAGGTCGGTGACCTCCCGGCTCAGGTGCGCCTGCGGGCACCGAGCACGCCGACCGCGACGCCCGCCAGGATGAGGGCCGAGGACAGCACCACGCGCGGGCCTATCGGCTCGCCGAGCAGGAGAAGCCCACCCATGGCGGCGATCGGCGGCGGCGCCATCTGGATGATCCCGGACTGAACTCGGGTGAGCCTCGGCAGCACGGAGTACCAGACCGCGTAGCCCATCCCGGAGGCCACGGCGCCCGACGCCACCGCGAGCACGAGACCGTGCGCGGTCGCGTGGATCGACGCGGGCCGAACGGCGGCGGCGACGAGCTCGAAGGCGACCACGAGCGGCACGCTCCACACGAAGTTGCGAGCCGACGCGGCGATCGGGTCGGTGGTGCCGCGTCCGGCGAGGCTGTAGCCGGCCCAGGCGGCTCCGGCGAGCATCATCAGTGCGACGCCGACGAGGTCGGGCGAGGTCACTCCCGGTGCGACGAGCGCGACGAGGCCCGTGGCCGCGAGCCCGAGCCCCCACCACCCGCTGACGCCGATCGGGTCGCCGCGCCGCAGCGCCGCGGAGTACATCACCGTCTGGACCGTGCCGAACAGCACGAGCGCCCCTGTCGCGGCGCCGATGCGCAGGTAGGCGAGGGAGAACGCCGCGGCGTAGGCGAACAGGAACCCGGCGGTCCGCCATGGCACCGGGCGCGCCAGGACGCGCGGGCGGTGGCGCACCTGGGCCGCGAGGATCGCGGTGAGTGCGACCGCTCCGGCGACGAGGCGGACCGTGGTGAAGGTCGCGGCGTCGATGCTGGCGGAGTCGAGGGCGGAGCGGGTCAGCAGCGAGTTGGCCGCGAAGGCGACCATCGCCAGCGCAGCCCCGGCGTACGCCGCCCACGTGGTCGGGCGCGCGCCGACGCCAGGCGTCGTCGTGCTCGTGGTCATGCCCGACCCCCTCCTTCGTCGGGTGCATTCGATCAGGTGACCGGCCGAGGACCAAGGGGAGAAGTCCCTACGTCGGCTCTCCGCCCGCAGCGCACACCGGCGGGATTCGTGCCTCGAGAGGCTCAGTCGGCGTACCTCAGGTGCCGATCACAGGGGTGAGGAGCGGCAGCGGCCGGTCCCGTGCTTGAGGAGGTTCCCATGGCGAGCGTCGCAGTGGTGCACGAGGTGGATCGGGCGGCTCACCTGCTGGCGCACACGACCGTGCTGGCCTCGATGCTCACGCTGCACGTCGCCCAGGCCGTCGTCGCGCGTGTCGGCGCGCACTCCCAGGACCACTTCGAGGAGATCTGCGCCGCGTCGGCCGGCCTGAGCCGCTACGAGCAGCCCGACTACCTCAACGACCGGCTCTGACCCCGGTCGTCCCGATCGCTCAGGGCACCCAGCGCAGGGCCTGACCGTCGACGCGTCTCAGCGCGACGAGTGCCATCGACACCTGACCGCCGTCGGCTGCGGCGACCTCCAGCGCGAGCGGGTCGTCCCCCTCGCACACGAGCACGTCGCCAGGGGCGAGCACGAAGCGACCCTGCTGCAGTCGACCGGACTCGACGACCAGCACCCACAGCTCGCGCGACTCGCGCACGAGCGCGGTCGCGATGTCGACGGCGACCGCTCGCAGGTCGGCCGTGACGACGTCGGGTCGCACCCGGACGTCGACGTGGTGGCGTCCGAGCCCTGCGCCGTCGAAGACGCGTGACAGACCCTCCGGACGATGCGTGAGCCGCACGTCCCACTCCCACGGTCGACGCGCGTGCGTGTCGGGGCTCGCGGCGATCTCGACCTCGGACTCGACGTCGTAGGGGTCGAGCTCCGCGGCCGGCTCCCGCAGCAGCAGCATCATCGACGCGCCCGCAGTACGACGGTCCGAGCGTGGACGATCGACCTGGTCACGTGGACGCCGGCTCGAGGTCCGCGACGGTGCTGCCGGTCTGCTCGGCGAGCAGCAGGCGTGCCATGACCTTGCGCGCCTTCGCGACGCCGGCGTCCTGCGCGATGAGCACGTCGAACTCACCGGCCGGTCGGCTTTGCAGGCCGATCTCCTGCAGCGCCAATGCATCTGCGTCTTCCTGCAGCACCGTGCCGAGTCCCTCGACGAGGGCTTCGGTGGCCGACTGGTCGTCGACGCCGAAGTTGCGCGAGAAGGCGTAGAAGTAGTGCGAGGAGTGCGCGTCGATCGGCGTGATGCCGTTCATCACCTTGATGAGATAGCCCTCCTCGCGCGGCCGGCCCTGGCCGGTGATTCCCGAGTGCAGCACGTGAAAGCTCGGTGCGTGGAACTCCGTGCAGTGGAAGCGGTCCCAGAGCCCGGTGAGTCCCATCGTGGAGGCGTAGAGCGGGGGAGCGACGACCCCGGGCATGAGCCGGTCGGCGGAGACGACGTCGCCGTCGACCACGACGGTGATGCCGTGCTGGTAGATGTAGTCGTCGCCGACGGTCGACAGATGGATGAACGACTCGTGGGTGAGGTCGAGCAGGTTGTCGTGGATCAACTCGGCGCGGCACGCGAACGGGAACGAGTGCGTCACCGTCGCCCACTCGGGGTCGGTCATCCAGTGCGTGTCGGGGACGGCCGCGACGTCGGCCTTCTCCTTCTCGCCGGTCCAGACCCAGATCCAGCCGTCCTTCTCCACGATCGGGAAGGCACGCACGAACGTGCGCCTCGGGATGATGTCCTGCGCCGGCACCCGCGTGCCGCCGATGCGCGAGGTGCTGCGGCGTCGGCGCGCCGGCTGAGCCGGGTCGCACGGAGCGGACCAACCCACGGCGGCGCGCAGCGGGTACGGCGTACCCTCGCGCCAGAGCCGACACCCGCCGCCGCGA
>DATCCY010000132.1:0-8550 GCA_036510975.1 Candidatus Nanopelagicales bacterium | reverse complement strand
GCCCGGGCCGACCGTAGACTGCGTGCGGGTCGCTGGAGACCCCGTCGCGCCGACCGTGCGACTGCGAGGGCGACGGAGGGCACGAGGCGTGGCTGTGAGCGTGCGCAGTTCGGCACCTCCGTGGGCGTACTCCGGGCTGATCTGGAACTTCGCGGTCCGCGACGTGAAGTCCCGGTTCAAGGGCGCGATCCTCGGCTGGGCCTGGTCGCTGATCGTCCCCATCGCGACCGTGGTGATCTACTCCCTCGTCTTCTCGGTCATCTTCCGGACCACTCCGCCGCCGATGGCCAACGGCAAGCCGGGCAACTACGCGCTCTGGCTGCTCACCGGTCTCGTCGTGTGGACCGGGTTCAGCAGCACGATCACGACCGGTGTCGTCTCCCTGCTCGCCTCGGGCCCGCTGCTGCAGAAGATCTACTTCCCGTCCTACGCGCCGGTCATCGGCTCGGTGCTCAGCAGCCTGATGCAGACCGGGATCGAGCTCAGCATCGTTCTCGTCATCCTGCTCGCGGTCGGCAACGTAGGGCTCTCGTGGCTGTTCATCGTCTTCTGGGCCGCCTTGTTCGTCGTCTTCGTGGGCTCGGTGACCTACATCCTCGCGGCCCTCAACGTCTCCTTCCGCGACCTCTCCTACCTGATCACCGTGGTGCTGCAGCTGCTCTTCTTCCTCACCCCGGTGATCTACCCGATCACGCTGGCACCCGAGTCGTGGCACGGCATCCCGGTGCGCGCGATCCTCGAGCTGAACCCGCTGGCGCAGTTCATCGAGTCGTTCCGGTCGTTGGCCTACGCCGCGGTGGTGCCGGGGCCAGCGACCTGGGGGGCGCTGTTGATCTGGACGCTGGTGTGCCTCGGGCTGGCCACGCTCACCTTCGACCGGCGTGGTCGCGACATCGGGGAGCAGGTGTGACCGACGCCGCGATCCGACTCGACGAGGTCTCCAAGCGGTTCTGGCTGGCCCAGGAACGGCGTACCGGGCTCAAGGAGCGGTTCGTCCGCGGGCGCGGCAGCAAGGGCAAGGAGTTCTTCGCACTCAAGGACGCGAGCTTCGAGGTCCCTCGGGGCACGACCTTCGGGCTCGTCGGGCACAACGGCTCGGGCAAGTCGACGGCGCTCAAGGTCATCGCGGGCATCTACCGCCCGACGTCGGGCGACGTCATGGTCGACGGTCGCCTCTCCGCGCTCCTCGAGCTCGGCGCGGGATTCCACGGCGAGCTGACCGGCCGCGAGAACATCAGGCTCAACGGCGCGATCCTCGGCATGAGCCGCAGCCAGGTCGACGCCGCGATGGACGGGATCATCGACTTCTCCGGCATCGGCGACTTCATCGACACCCCGGTGAAGGTCTACTCCAGCGGCATGTTCGTCCGTCTCGGCTTCGCCATCGCTGTGACGGTCGAGCCGGAGATCCTCGCCATCGACGAGGTCATCGCGGTGGGCGACGAGGAGTTCCAGCGCAAGTGCTTCGACCGCCTCTACGAGCTGCGCCGGCGGGGCACCACGATCGTGCTCGTGTCGCACGACCTCGGCCTCATGGAGGAGATCTGCGACAACGTCGTGTGGCTCGACCACGGCGAGGTCCAGGCCGTCGGAGCCTCCCGAGACGTCGTGCGCGGCTACCTCGACCGGGTCAACCGCCGCGAGGGTCAGGCGTCGCACGTGGACCCGACCGCAGTGTCCGCGCCCGATGGGAGCGGCGAGGTCAGGACCGGCAGCGGCGACGTCCGGGTCTCACGCGTCCAGGTCCTCGACGGGGAGGGTGCCGAGTCCGTCGTCCTGCTGTCCGACGACCCGGCGACCGTTCGGCTGCACTACGAGGCCCTGTACGACGTGCCCGAGGCCACGTTCGGGGTCACGTTCGTGCACGAGTCCGGCGTGGGCGTCGCAGGCCCGAACTCGTCGGGCCAGGGCCCGTGGCACATCGAGCAGGGCGTCGGCTTCGTCGACTTCCACGTCGACTCGCTGGTCCTCAACCCCGGCACGTTCACGCTGTCGGTGGCGGTCGCGAACCGAGGTCACTTCTTCGACCAGGCCGAGCGTCAGGCCACGATCAAGGTCCGCGGGCACGGTGCCGACGAGCCCGGGCTCGTCCGGATGCGCGGTGAGTGGACCCACGTGTCGGGGCCCATGGCGAACCACGACGAGGGAGAACGGCATGGCGACGGCGGATGACCTGACGGCGGTGCTGCGCGAGATCATGACGGCGCCGGAGCAGCGCGCTGCCGAGGCGGTGGCCTCGACGACGCTGCTCGACGCCGACGCCGTAGCCAGGATCAGCGATCTCGTGGGCTCCGCCGAGTCGCGAGCGGACGTGGCCCGGGCGCTCGGCGACGAGCTCCGGGCATCGGGCGAGGGTCGGGACCTGGTCAACGAGTGCTACCGCGCGGCGTTCTACGGCTCCGACGCCGCGTCGCGGCTGGCGGCCAACCCGCTCTACGCGTGGTTCCTGGCCAACCGCGGCGGCCGCCCGCTCGACACCTGGCCGCACTACTTCGTGGTCTACGACCATCACCTGTCCGTCTACCGCGGGACCGATGCCCGAGTCCTCGAGATCGGGACGCACGGTGGTGGCGGGCTCGACCTGCTGCGCGACTACTTCGGGCCCACCGCCCGGCTCGTGGGGGCCGACCTGGATCCGGGCAACGTCGAGGCCGCCCGTGCTCGCCACGTCGCGGCCCTGGGCGACCAGTCGGACCCCGACTTCCTGCGGCGTCTGAGCGACCGGCACGGCCCCTTCGACGTCGTGATCGACAACGGCGGGCACACCATGGAGCAGCAGATCACGACTGCCGAGGTCCTGCTGCCGCTCATGGCGGACCGCAGCGTCCTGCTCGTGGAGGACACGCACACGTCCTACCGCCCCGAGTACGGCGGTGGGCTCGACGAGCCTCACTCGTTCGTGTCCTGGCTCAAGCGCCGCATCGACGACGTCAACGCCTACCACTGGTCGCGCGACACGCCGCCGTCACCGCTGTCGGACGTGATCGCCTCGCTGCACGTCTACGACTCCGTCGTCGTCGTCGACAAGGTCCAGCGGCCGGCACCGTTCGCCGAGGTGTCCGGGTCGTGGGACCTCCTCTCCGTGCCGCGTCAGGTCGCCCTCGAGTCCCTGGAGCTCGAGGCGTTGCGACGTGAGGTCGCCGGGCGCGACGAGAGCACGCGCTTCGAGACCCCGCAGTTCGCCGGCTACGTCGACCTCCGCGACGCCGACGACAACATGCTGCGGCGGGAGATCCAAGGTCTGCGCGAGGAGCTCGAGGTCACCTACCAGCACCTGCGCAACATGCGGAAGTCCGGATCGTGGCGTCTCACCGCACCGCTGCGCAGGATCCGCTCGATGAGGGGCGCCTGAGGTGCTCGGCCGGGGTCAGCGTCGTCGTATCGGCCACGACATCACCGAGATCGAGCGCGGTGACCCCGCGGTGCTGTCGCGAGGCACCGGTGTGGCGCTCGTGGCGTCCTGGTCGGCGCGTACCGACCAGACGCGCTCGCTGAGCATGCTCGTCCGTGAGCTGTGGCGGCACGGCTACGCCGTCGCCGTCGTCTCCAGCTGCGAGGCGCCCGGTCGCCTGACCTGGCCGGTGCCGATCCCCGACGACGTGGTGGTGGCCCGCCGACCCAACCACGGCTACGACTTCGGCTCCTGGTCGACGGCGCTCGGCACCTGGCCCGAGGTCGTCGCCGACGACCGGGTCCTGCTGGTCAACGACTCGCTCATCGGGCCGTTCGGCCCGATCGACCACGTCCTGCGGGCGTTCGACCAGTCGTCGGCGGACGTGTGGGGACTGACGTCGAGCCAGCAGGAGCGCTACCACCTGCAGAGCTTCTTCCTCGGATTCCGCGGCGGAGTGCTGGGGGAGGAGCCGCTCCGGCGGTTCTGGTCCGGCATCCGGCACCAGCGCACCAAGCGCAAGGTCATCAGGCGCGGTGAGCTCGGTCTGGCGCGACGGCTCCGGAGAGAGGGCTACGCCATGCAGGCGTACCTCCCCGCGGTGACGCTGGCCCCCCCGGGGGCCAACCCGGCCGTGGACGGATGGCGCACCCTGCTCACGTTCAACGTCCCGATGGTCAAGCGCGAGATCCTGACGCGGCCGGAGATCGTCTTCGACGGCGACCGCGTGCCTCGCGAGCTGCTCGCCCGGTTCGGCGTGGACGTCGCCGCCTGGCTGTGACCGGCCACGGCAGGACCCGGTCGACGGGGGAGGGCGGGGGTGGAGCGATGACCCTGCTCGTGACGACCGTCGCCTTCGGCAACGACGACCAGGTCCGCTCGCTCGCTGACCAGGTGTCGGCCTTCGCTGACGCGCACCTCGTGGTGGTCGACAACTCGCCCGCCGATCGGCGCGTGACGTCCCTCGAGTGCCTGCGGCCCGACTCCAACGTCGGCTACGCGCGAGGCGTCAACCTGGCGGCGAGCTCGGTCGACGGCTGGGACCACGTCCTCGTGGTCAACCCGGACGTCGATCTGACCGTCGACCCGCGGGTCCTGGCCCACCACTTCGTCGACCTGCGGGTGCTGGCCGTCTGCGGCCGCCTCACGAGCGCCGGAGGGTCGGCGCCCACGAACCTTCATCCCCGCCCCACGCTGCGCCGTGAGCTGCTGCGCGCCGTCGTCGGCTGGCGGGCCTACCGCGACCCGGGTCCCGCAGACGAGGTGCGCGATGTCGATCAGGCCGACGGCGCGTGGCTGCTCTTCAGCCGGGCCGCCTGGCTGCGCATCGGCGGTTTCGACGAGCGCTACGAGCTCTACTTCGAGGACGTCGAGATCGCCGACCGGATCCGCGAGTGCGACGGCGTCATCCGCTACGACCCGCTCGAGGTGGGCCGCCACGACGCCGGCTCGAGCGCGCGGGAGTCGGGCGGCCTCGCCCATCAGGTGCTCGGCGTCAGCCGCACCCGCTACTACCGGCTCTCGGGGATCACCCGGCACCCGGCTGTGCTGGGCCGGACCAGCGCGGTCGTCGAGCTCCTCGCCCGAACCGTGACCTGGCGTCCGGAGGGGCAGCGTGCCCGGTGGCGTGCGCTGCGGCTCCAGTGGGCCGAGAGCGGACGTCCGGGCTCGGTCTGGCTGCTCGGTCCGCCGCGACCGATCACCCGGCGGCTCGGCGTCGGCCCGCCCCCAGGGCCTTCGACGTGATCGCGCCTCGCCTCACGGTCGTCTCGGCGTACGGCGCGGGCGCGGCCACCACACGTGCGCGGGGGCTCGAGTGGGCGGCCCACCTCGGCCTCGAGGTCGACCTCGTCGACTACATCGGCACCTCGACCAACAGACCGGCGGACCTCGCGCGCCGTCCTCGCGCGGCGTGGGCGGCGGAACGCGGCCTCCGGCACCTCGACGTCGGCGGCCCGCTGCTCCTGCTTCGAGAGGCCACGCCGTTCAGCCGTGGCGGTGTGGAGTCCCTGCTGCTTCTCGCGGGCGCCCCGGGCGTCTACGACGTCGACGACGCGCTCTACGCCGACGTGCGGCACCTCCCCGACCCCGCGGCGCTGTTCCCCAAGCGGCTCAAGGCGGAACGGGCGGCACGCAGCGCCCGCCGCGTGGTCGTCGGCAACGAGGTGCTCGCGGGCTGGGCGGCGCGGCTCAACCGCGAGGTGGTCGTCGTCCCGACGTGCGTGGAGCCTGACGACTACGTCGTGCGCGCTCAGCACGACGTGCCTCCCGTGCCGGTCATCGGCTGGATCGGCAGCCCTGCCACGGAGCGCTACCTGCTCGACGTCGCCGACGCGCTCCTCGCTGTGCACGAACGGACGGGCGCCGTGCTGCGCGTCGTGAGCGCCGGCGAGGCCGACCTCGGCCCGGTGCAGCGCATGGTCGAGCGGGTCCCGTGGACGCCGCAGACCTGGCGCGAGTCGCTCGCCTCCTTCGACGTCGGCATCGGGCCGCTGCCCGACGACGAGTTCGCCCGCGGTAAGTGCGCCTACAAGCTCCTCCAGTACGCCGCCGCGGGAGTGCCGGTGGTCGGGTCGCCGGTCGGGGCCAACGCCAACGCGCTCGATCGCCTCGGCGGGCTGCACGCCAGCACGACGGCGGAGTGGACCGACGCCCTCGTCGACGTGCTGTCGGCGTCGGCAGCCGACCGCGCGACGACGGCCGCGGCCGGAGTGGCAGGCGTTCGCGAGCACTACTCGTTCGCGGCCTGGGCTCCCGCGTGGCGCGCCGCGGTGCTGACATCCTGATGACGATGCGCATCGGACTTCTCACGAGCATCCCCGTCACGCTCGACGCGTTCTTCCCGGCCTGGGTCGACCGTTGGCGGGCCGACGGGCACCATGTCGCGCCTGCGAGCGGGCCGGCCGAGGACGGCTCGGCCTCGCGGATCGACGGGTCGGTCGTGATCCGCGGCATCACCCGCGACCCGAGCCCCGTCAACGGCGCGGCCCACCGACAGCTGCGGGCCTGGGTCCGCGACCAGCGGCTCGACGTCGTCCTCACGAACACGGCGACAGCCTCTGCGATCGTGCGCACGGCACGTGTCGGGGTGCCCATCGTGTACTTCTGCCACGGCCTGCACATGACCGATCACCCACGCCGTCGCGACGCCGCCTTCCTCGCGGTCGAGCAGGTCCTGCTGCGCGCCACGGCCGGCGTGATCGTGCTCTCGAGCACCGACCAGGAGTGGTTCGCGTCCCGGGTCCGGCCCAGTTCGCCGGTCCTGCGTCTGCCGGCCGGCGTCGGCCTGGACCTCGTGAGGTTCGCACCGGCCCCGATGCCGCCGACCGACGGCGGGCTGCGGATGGTCTGGATCGGCGAGATGGTGCGCAACAAGCGACCGCTCGATGCGCTGGCCGTGGTCGCCAACCTGCGCGGCCTCGGCGTCGAGGTGACGATGTCGATGCTCGGTGACGGTCCCCTGCTGGAGCATGTCCGGTCCGCTGCGCCCCAGGGGGTGGACGTCGTCGGTCGTCAGGAACCTGCGTCGGCGATCGCCTCAGCGCACGCGCTCCTGCACACATCCGAGCGCGAGGGTCTCCCGCGCGTGCAGCTCGAGGCGGCAGCCGTCGGGCGCCCGTCGTTCGGCTACGACATCCGCGGAGTCCGCGACGCTCCCGGCGCAACTGCGGTCGGGCGGGCAGGGGATGCCGACGGCCTCGCCCGCGCGGTGCGCAGCTGGTGGCTGGCCGGGGCCCCGGGGCCGGACGTGGACCGCAGCACGCTCGACTGGAGGACCGCGCACACCCGCGTCACCGGGCTGCTGGAGGTCGTCCTGGAGACCCCGGCAGCGGGCTGAGGTCGGAGGTCGCCGCCGCTGCGACCCTCAGGCCAGGGTGCAGAGGCTGATCGCGTGGACGTCGTTGTCCTGGATGCCCTTCCAGAGGCACGGCATCAGCGTCGTGTCGAGATGGAACACCGTCTCGCCGTTGACCACGGACTTGCCGGTCGTCGGAGCGGTGCGCATCACGATCGACGGGATGTCGATGCTGCGCATCTCCAGCGCCAGGCTCTTCATCGCCCCCGGCGTCAGAGTCTCGTCGACCGTCGCAACGGTCGAGAGCAGGTCGAGCGCACGCTGGAGCTCGACGGGGTTCGCCATCACCGCAGGGCTCGCGAGCTTCTTCGCGATGGCCTGCATGAGGATGCGGCTGTTGCGGGCCCGGTCGAGGTCGCTGCGCGGCAGGTTCTTGCGCTGAGAGACCCAGACTCGGGCGAGCTCACCGTCGAGGTGGATGACGCCCTTCGGGAAGTTCCACTGGGGGTTGTCGTACACGTTGCTCGTCGCGTGCAGGTTGAGGACGTCGACTCCACCGATCGCATCGATGAGCTTGATGAGGCCCTCGTAGTCGATGTAGGCGAAGTGGTCGATCCGCAGGCCGGTGAGGCCCTCGACCGTGCGCACCAGCAGGCGACCGCCGCCGAGGGAGAAGGCGGCATTGATCTTGCGCTGCGCCGCCGGGTGCGAGACCCCGGAGGAGTCGACGTAGGCGGGGATGGTCACCAGCGAGTCGCGCGGGATCGAGACGACCGACGCCCTGGTGTGGGTGCCGTCGACGTGCACCAGCATGATCACGTCGGCGCGACCTGGACCTGCGTTCGGCGCGGCGGTCACGCTCGGGGCCACGAGCTCGGTGGCCACGGAGCCGGCCTCCGTCCCGGTCGTGGAGACAGGCGACACGACGTCCGAGCCGGCGATGAGGAAGGTCATGCCGCCGTCCGGCGACTCCGGCGGTCGCGAGGCGGGGTCGATGCCCTCGAACACGAGGTCCGACCGCACGCTGGCCAGGGCCTGGTCGACCCGCCACTTGGCCCAGAAGGCGTAACCACCCACGACGGCCACGACGGCGACGAAGGCGGTCACCAACGAGATCACGATGCGCTTGCGGCGTCGACGAGGGACCGCGGTGACCACCGTGGTGGCGTCCTCGGGCTCTGGCGTCGTGTCGTCCATGGGTCCCGTCATCGATAGTCGGACGTTCGTTGCGCGGGGCGGGTTCCGTCCGGCGCCATGACCTGGGTCACCGGCGCGGGCTCAGCCCCGGACGTCATTCTCACCGGACTGAGGCCTCGCGGGCGACTCGTAGGCGCTGAGATCCTTCGGCAGCAGCTCGGAGCCG
>DATCCY010000131.1:0-3323 GCA_036510975.1 Candidatus Nanopelagicales bacterium | reverse complement strand
CGACAGCGCCACCTCCTGGGGCCCCACGATCCTCGCGACCCTGGTGGCCTTCGTCGTGGGCTACGCCGCCATCGCCTGGCTCCTGCGCTGGCTGACGAGCCACTCCATGCTGGTGTTCGCGGTCTACCGCGTCGTGCTCGGCGCGCTCGTGCTCGTGCTCGTCTACGGCGGTCACCTCGCGGCGACCTGATCCTTCGCCCGCGACGCTGTGTCAAAGCCAGCCACTGCGCTTGAACGCGGTGTAGAGCACCACGGTGATCACGAGCATGAGCCCGAGGACCCCGAAGTAGCCGAGCTCCCAGTGCAGCTCGGGGATGTTGTCGAAGTTCATGCCGTAGATGCCCGCGATCATCGTCGGCACAGCGGCCATCGCGACGTACGCCGAGATCTTGCGCATGTCGTCGTTCTGCTGCACCGCCTGGCGCGACCGGGACGCCTCGAGCACGGTCGCGAGCAGGATGTCGTGCTGGGCCGAGAGCTCCTGCACGCGCAGCAGGTGGTCGCCGAGGTCGCGGAAGTAGGGGCGCAGCTCGTCCGGGAGCCCGCGCAGCCGCTCGTGCAGGAGGTTGTCCGCCACCGGGCGCAGCGGGTCGATGGCACGTCGCACCTCCAGGTTCTCGCGCTTGAGCAGGTAGATCGCGGCCGCGTCGTCGGTGCGCGCGGGGGAGAAGACCCGCTCCTCGACCTGCTCGATGTCGCGCGCGAGCTCGTCGACGACCTCCTGGTAGCCGTCGACCACGATGTCGAGGATCCCGTGCAGCACGGCGAGGGGCCCGAGGGCCAGCATCTGCGAGTCGGCCTCGAGGTCGGCCCGCAGCCCGGTGAGGTCGCCCGGCTCCCCGATCCGGACCGACAGGACGTAGGACGGCCCGACGAACACCGCGATCTGACCGGTCTCCACGTCCGAGGTCGGCTCGACGTAGTCGAGCACCTTGAGGACGGCGAGCACGCGGTCTCGCGCGATCTCGAAGCGCGGTCGCTGCCCGATCGACATCGCGTCCTCGATCTGCAGGTCGTCGATGCCGAACACCCGGGCCGCCCGCTCGGTCTCCTCCTGCGTCGGGTTGCGCAGCCCGAGCCAGACGAAGCTGTCCGGGCCGGCGTCCTGCGCCTCGGCCCACATCCGCTCGAGCACCGGGACGTCGCCCTCCATGAAGGAGGCACCCGGCGTGAGGTGGCCGTCCATGCGCACGTGGGGGGCACCGTCGACGTAGACGCCGATTCCGCGGATCACGGGCCCATCGTGACATCAGCGGGGGCCGTTGCCCCGTAGGGTCGCGGCGTGGCCACCGTCATCCTCGTCCGGCACGGCCGGACCGCCGCGAACGCGACCGGTGTCCTCGCCGGCTGGACGCCGGGCATCTCCCTGGACGACAAGGGCCGCGAGCAGGCCGCAGCGGTGGCCGCCCGGCTCGCCGTCGTCCCGTTGACCGCCGTGGTCACGAGCCCGCTCGAGCGCACCCGCGAGACCGCCGACGCCCTGCTCGCCGGGCGGGACCCCCTGCCGGCTCTGCACATCGACGAGCGGGTCGGCGAGTGCCGCTACGGCGACTGGACCAACCAGCCGCTGAAGAACCTCGCCAAGGAGCCGCTCTGGAAGGTCGTGCAGGCCCACCCGAGCGCCGCGGTCTTCCCCGGCCCCGAGGGCGAGTCGATGGCCGAGATGTCCGCGCGGGCGGTCGGCGCCGTCCGCGGCTGGAACGCCCGGCTCTCCGTCGACGGCGTCGACCCGATCTACGCCGTGGTCTCCCACGGCGACGTCATCAAGGCCATCACCGCCGACGCGCTGGGCATGCACCTCGACTCGTTCCAGCGGCTGCAGGTCGACCCCTGCTCGGTGACCGTGATCCGCTACACCGACCTCCGCCCGTTCGTCCTGCGGACCAACGACACCGGCGGCGACCTGTCCGGTCTCGTCCCGGCGCCGAAGACGAAGCGACGTCGCGGCACGCCCTCCTCGGACGCGGTCGTGGGCGGCGGCGCCGGCACCTGACGCCCGGGGCGCGCGCGAAGGCGGCGAGCCGGTCACCGGGATAAGGTCGTCGGGTGGCACGCCAGGTCTTCCTCTTCGACCAGCCCGAGCGCTTCGTCGCCGGCACCGTGGGCCAGCCCGGCGAGCGGCAGTTCTTCCTCCAGGCGCGCGACGGCGCCCGCGTGGTGTCGGTCGCCCTGGAGAAGCAGCAGGTGCAGGCGCTCGCCGAACGCGTCGACGCGCTCCTCGACGAGGTCGTCCGACGTACCGGCGGCGAGGCGCCCGTCCCCGCGACCGCGCCGCTGGGCAGCGAGGACCTCGACCCGCTCGAGCCGCCCGTCACCGAGGAGTTCCGGGTCGGTGCCATGGCGCTCGGCTGGAACGGCGACACCGAGCTGGTCATCATCGAGGCGCACGCGGTCGTCGAGGACGACGACGTCGAGGTTCCCGACCTCGAGGAGGACCCCGACGACGGCCCCACGCTGCTGCGTGTGCGGCTGACCGGGGCCCAGGCGCGTGCATTCGCCAAGCGCGCCGCCTCGGTCGTGTCCGCCGGTCGACCGCCCTGCCCCTTCTGCAACCAGCCGCTGGAGCCGACGGGTCACATCTGCCCGCGGGCCAACGGCTACCGGCGCTGACGCGTCGCGTCCGATGCTCTCCCCCTCCGACCTCCTCGAGGTCCTCACCCGCGGCACGCTCACGGTCGAGGGACGGCTCGTCGACGCCAGCAACGCCACCCTGCTCGCGGTCGCGGAGCTCGACGACGTCGAGATCGCCTGCGTCTACAAGCCGACCGCGGGGGAGCGCCCGCTGTGGGACTTCCCGGACTCGACCCTGGGCCTGCGCGAGGTGGCGGCCTACGAGGTGTCGAGCGCGCTGGGCTGGGACCTCGTGCCGCCCACGGTGTGGCGCGAGGACGGCCCGTTCGGGCAGGGCATGGCGCAGGCGTGGGTGAGCGCGCCCGACGGCGGCGACATGGTGCCGGGCGGTGGGCTGGTCGACGTCGTCCCACGGGGCAGGACGCCGCAGGGCTGGCTCGAGGTGCTCGACGCGCACGGGCACGGGGGCGAGCCGGTGACCCTCGTGCACGCGGACGACCGCGACCTGCGACGGATGTGCCTGTTCGACGCGGTCGTGAACAACGCCGACCGCAAGGGCGGCCACGTGCTGCACGGACGTGTGCTGCCGGACGCCGAGCCCGCGACGTACGGCGTCGACCACGGCGTCACCTTCAGCGAGGACGAGAAGCTGCGCACGGTGCTGTGGGGCTGGGCGGGCGAAGCGGTCGACGAGGACGACCTCGCGGACCTGGAGCGGCTCTGCGACGAGCTCGACGGACCGCTCGGCGACC
>DATCCY010000130.1:0-29842 GCA_036510975.1 Candidatus Nanopelagicales bacterium | reverse complement strand
ACGAGCCGCGGACCAGCCCGTGGGCGCCGAGCTGGGCCAACCAGGTCGCGTCCGAGACGTCGGTCTTGCGACCGGGCAGGTTCTTCACATGGTGGGCGTTGACCAACACCACCTCGAACCCGGCGTCCTCAAGCAGGTAGTAGAACGGTTTCCAGTAGTCCCCGGTCGCTTCCATCACCGCGCAGGTCACCCGCTCGGCGATCAGGTGATCGCGCAGGGCCAGGATCTGGTTGGTCATCGACGACCACGTCGTGACCGTCTCGACGGTCTTGCGGCGCCCCGCACCGGCGATCCGGACGCACACCTTCGCGTCCTTCTTCGACACATCAAGCCCGGCGCAACGGGCGTGAACGACTTCCATGGCCACAGCTCCCCTTTCCACGACGGACTCGGCGTCCGTCGCGGGGAGGGCAGGGAGAATTCGAAAGTCTGACGCACGGGCTCACGGCACCAATCCACGGTTCCCGTGGAAGCCCTCCACCACCATGCTGACCTACAGGCTCACCGGCACCACAGAGGACATCGGGGTCGACCACGACGAACCCAGCCAGTCTCGACCGCACCACCCACCCACAGCAAGCGGCGCCGAATCTTCGCGCACCCAGGTGCGCCTCGAAGACGGCGCCGCATTGCTGACCTGCACTGACGTACGTATTCTGAGTGGAGCTGAGGGGACTCGAACCCCTGACCCCCTCGATGCGAACGAGGTGCGCTACCAGCTGCGCTACAGCCCCTTGCGGTGCGCACAGGGTAGCAAGCGCCGCGGGTGGCCCCAAACCGAGACTGATTGTGTGGGGGCGAGGGACGGCCGTACGCCCCCGCACGATCAGTCTCGACGGGGGGTGGTGCGCTCAGCCGTTGGCGGCGCGACGCCAGGTGGCGCCGTGGACGCCCGTGCGCGGGTCTGCCAGCAACTCGTCGATGTCGTCCTCCGCGGCGAGCGCGGCCACCTCGACGTCGTCCTCGACGAAGCGGTCGGCGTACGTCGACGGCTCGACCATGACGCCCGCACGGACGGCCGGGTCGCGCGGGACCGCGATCTCGAAGGTGCCGACAACCATCTCGCCGTCGGCCACGGGCTCGATCGCGAGGGTCTCGCGCGCCTGCTCGACCATCGCCGCACCGCTCCACGAGCCGGGCGTGGTGAGGTCGATGACGCGCGGGATCCTGGTGGCGCGCGGCGCCGTGACGTAGGTCGGCAGGGTGGTCGGGACGGCATGCCAGAAGTCGCCGGAGGCGAGCCGCTGCGCCGACGCCTCGGCGACCACGGTGCGCGCCGCGGGTTGCGGCTCGGCGACCGGGGCCGGCGCCACGACGCGCCCGCCGCGGCGGGCGCGGCTCTCGCCGGCGCCGTAGCGGGCGTCGGCGGCGCGCGCGGCCTCCGCCAGGGTGGCCCGGCGGGCCTGACGACGCTTGAGGTCGGCGGCGAGCGACGCCTGACGGCGGCCGACCACCAGGAAGCCGCCCACGAGGAGCCCGGGGACGACCAGGGTCCAGCGCGGCACGGTGTGCAGCAGCGCGAGGGTGACCCAGAGCAGCAGCAGCAAGCCGAGGACGGCGAGGACGCGGCGGCGGCGACCGGCGGCCGCCGCAGCGGGGGTCAGGGTGCCGCGCGGGCCGGTGACGACGACCTGGGTGTCGCGCACCGAGCTCGGTCGGCGCGGCATGAGCACCTCGCGATGGCTGGTGCCTCCGACGCCGGCGTCACCACGACGCAACGTGCCCATCGCGCGGGCGAAGCGGTCGGCCGACTTCGACTCCTGCGCCTCGTCGTGGCGACGCAGCCACATCGGGACCAGCACCACGGCCCACATGCCGATGATGGCGGCGTAGAGGAGGCCGGAGGGACTAGACACGTTCCGAGGCTAGAGCGCTGGCGACGCATCCCACCGCACCGTGCGCATCACGCGCCGTTGGCGTGTCGCGGCTCACAGCGCGCAGACGCGACGCGGGCTCGCTACTGCGCCGCGGCGCGTCACCGACTGCCGGTGAGAACCGCTGCGGCTCAGTCGAATCGGGGGCCTTCGGTGCGCGTCCGCTTGATCTCGTAGAAGCCCGGCGTCGAGGCCACGAGCAGCGTGCCGTCCCACAACCGGCCGGCGGCCTCGCCCTTCGGCGCGGGCGTCACGACGGGTCCGAAGAAGGCAACGCGGTCGCCGTCCGCACCCTGGACGTGGATCACCGGCGTGCCCACGTCCATCCCCACCGGATCCATTCCCGCGACGTGGCTCTCGCGCAGCGCCTCGTCGTTTTCCGTCGAGTCGGCCGCTGCTGCGAGCTCGGCCGGCAGGCCCGCCGCGGCGAGCGCCTTCGCGATCACGTCGGCGTAGTCCTTGTTCCCGGCGAGGTGGAGCTCCTCGCCCATGGCCGTGTAGAGGGGCAGGAGCACGTCCTCGCCGTGCGCGAGTCGCGCGGCGGTGAGCACGCGGACCGGGCCGTAGGCCTTCGCGACCCACTCGCGGTAGTCCTCGGGGATGTCCTGGCCGTCGTTGAGGATGGCGAGGGACATCACGTGCCAGCGCACCGCGACGTCGCGGACCTCCTGCACCTCGAGCACCCAGCGGGAGGTCACCCACGCCCAGGGGCAGACGGGGTCGAACCAGAAGTCGGCGTCGGCGTGGTGCTGCAGGTCGTTGAGCATTCACCTAGCCTACGACGCGGTCGTGGGGGACGCACCCGCGCTCAGCGGGTGGACGACTGGGATGCGTTCCAGCGCGCGACGAGGCCGCCGGGCACCTCGTCGACCGTGAGGGCGAACGACAGGTGGTCGCGCCAGTCGCCGTCGATGTGCAGGTAGCGGGGACGCAGGCCCTCGGGCCGGAACCCGAGCTTCTCCACGACCCGGCGCGACGCCACGTTCTCCGGACGGATGTTGATCTCGATCCGGTGCAGGCCCGTGGCGAAGCAGTGGTCGGTGGCCATCGCGACCGCCGTCGGCATGATGCCGCGCCCGGCCACCCGCTGGTCGACCCAGTAGCCGATGTGTGCGGACCGCAACGAGCCCCAGGAGATCCCGCCCACCGTGAGCTGACCCACGAGGTCGCCGCCGAAGGTGACGACAAACGGCATCGAGCGGCCCTCGCGCGCCTCGGTGCGCAGCCGGCGCACCATCGCGGAGTAGGTCGGCGGCGAGTCCAGAACAGGCTCGGGACTCGTCGCCTCCCAGGGGCGGAGCCATTCCGCGTTGCGGGCCCGGACCGAGCGCCACTCGCGCGAGTCGCGCTGGCGCAGCGGGCGCAGGCCGATCGACCCCTCGGTGAGGACGGCGGGCCAGCCTCCGGTCATGGCGTCACCCCGTGGTCACCACCGCCGTGGATCTGCTCCACCGCGTGGACCAGGAGCGGCGCGAGGACCGCCAGGCCGTCCTTCACCCCGCCCGGCGAGCCGGGCAGGTTCACGATGAGCGTGCTGCCCGCGATGCCCGCGATGCCACGCGAGAGAGCAGCTGTCGGCACGCCGGCGTCGAGACCTGCGATCCGGATGGCCTCCGCGATGCCGGGCACCTCCCGGCGGACGATCGCGCGGGTGTGCTCCGGTGTCACGTCGTGCGGCGACAGACCCGTGCCGCCCGTGGTCACGACGACGTCGAAGTCGTCGTGGACCGCGGAGGACAGCACGCTCTCGATCTCCGGCCCGTCGGGCACGACCTGCGGGCCGTCGACCTCGAAGCCGAGGCCGGCGAGCGCCTCGACGATGAGCGGGCCGGTGCGGTCGGCGTAGACGCCCGCCGCTGCGCGGGTGGAGACCGAGACGACGAGGGCGCGCATCAGGCACCGCCGTCGCGACGCCACAGGCCGGTGCTGCCACCGGTCTTCTCCTCGACCCGCACGTCGGTGATCGTCGCACCCGGGTCGACCGCCTTCACCATGTCGATCAGCGTGAGTCCGGCGACGGCGACGGCGGTGAGCGCCTCCATCTCCACCCCCGTGCGGTCGGCGGTGCGCACGGTCGCGGTGATCGCCACCGCCTCGTCGCGCACCTCGACGTCGACGCTCACGCCGTGGATCGCGATGGGGTGGCACAGCGGCACAAGGTCCGGCGTGCGCTTGGCCGCCTGGATGCCCGCGATGCGCGCGACCGCGACGGCGTCGCCCTTGGGCACGCCTCCGTCGCGCAGCAGCGCGACGACCTCGGCGGTGACGAGCACGCGACCGGTGGCCGTGGCTGTGCGCACCGAGACGTCCTTGGCGCTGACGTCGACCATGCGGGCGGCACCCGACTCGTCGAGGTGCGTGAATCCCTTGTCGCCCATGACCTCAGACCTCGTCGAGTCGGAGGACGGCGACGGCGGTGCCGGACGGCACCTCGGTGGCGTCCTCGGGGATGACGACGAGGGCGTTCGCCTTCGCCAGCGCGCCCAGCATGTGTGAGCCCTGGCCCCCGGCAGGGCGTACGACGTAGCGGCCGTCCTCGACCTGGAGGATCCCGCGCGCGAACTGCCGCCGCCCTGCGGGCGACTGGATCGGGTCGACGAGCACCGCGCGGACGACCGGACGGTAGATGCGGGAGTGACCGAGCATGCGACGGATGACCGGACGCACGAACACCTCGAAGGACACGTAGGCCGAGACCGGGTTGCCGGGCAGGGTGAAGATCGGCGTCTCGTCCGGACCGAGCATGCCGTGGCCCTGGGGCATCCCCGGCTGGATCGCGACCGTCGTGAACTCCACGGTGCCGAGCCGCGAGAGGACGGTCTTCACGGTGTCGTAGGCGCCCGCGCTGACACCGCCCGTCGTCACGATCAGGTCCGCGCGAACGAGCTGGTCCTCCAGGGTCGCCAGCAGCGTGCTGGCGTCGTCGGCGAGCGGTCCGACGCGGTAGGCGATGGCACCCGCTTCCTGCACCGCAGCCGCGATCGTCACGCCGTTGGAGTCGGCGACGAGCCCGGGCGCGAGCGGCGAGCCCGGCTCGACCAGCTCGCTGCCGGTGCTGATGATCACGACCCGCGGTTGCGGGTGCACCGACACGCGACCACGACCGACCGCGGCCAGCAGCGCGATCTCGCGCGGGCCGAGGACGGCGCCGGCGGTCGCCACGACCTCGCCGAGGGGCACGTCGTCACCGCGCCTCCGCACGTTGGCCCCGCGAGCGATGCTGCGGGTGAAGCGCACCTCCGGCATGCCGCCGTCGGTCCACTCGACCGGCACGACGGCCTCGGCGCCCTCGGGCAGCGGCGCCCCGGTCATGATCCGGATCGCGGTGCTCTCGCGCAGCTCCATGCTCGCCCGGTACCCCGCGGGGACGTCGTCGATCACGCGCATGACGACTGGCTTGCCGTCGCTGGCCGCCAGGAGGTCGGCCGCTTTCACGGCGTAACCGTCGGTCGCCGCGTTGTCGAACGGCGGCAGCGGCCAGGGTGCGGTGACGTCCTCGGCGAGCACGCAGCCACGGGCGTCGACGAGGGTGACGTCGAGCGGCGACAGCGGCACCACCCCGGCCAGTACGGCCTGCAGGTGTTCCTCGACGCTGCGCACGTGCCGACCCTACGTGCTGCACGACATGATGAGTGCGTGACGTTGCCGCCGGAGGACGCCAAGGCCGCGCTCCGCGACGAGGTGCGTGCGCGCCGTCGTGCCAGGTCCGACCACGAGTGCGCCGACGTCGAGGCCCAGCTGGCCGTCCGGGTGGGCGTGATCCCGGAGGTCGCGGAGCTCGTCGCAGACCCGGACAGCGGCTGCGTGGCCGCGTACGCGTCGTACGGGACGGAGCCGGGCACGGGTCGGATGCGCGACCTGTTCGAGCTCGCGGGCGTCCGGGTGCTCCTGCCCGTGATCCGCTCCGACGGCGGTCTCGACTTCGCCTGGGACTCCGGGTCCGTCGCGCTCGGTCCCGTGTCGCCCGGGATCCCGGAGCCCACAGGACCTGTCGTCGCCTCGGGGATGCACGGGCTCGTCGCGCTCGGGTGCCGCGTCGTGCTCACGCCGGCGCTCGCGGTCGACCTCGCAGGTGACCGGCTCGGCAAGGCAGGCGGCTACTACGACCGGCTTTTCGCCGAGCTCGACGACGTCGATCCGGCTCTGCGACCGGTGCTCGTCGCGGTCGTGCACGACGAGGACGTCGTGGCGTCGGTGCCGACGGGAGCGCACGACCGACGGGTCGATGCCGTGCTCACCCCGACCCGCTACCTCCCGCTGGGCTGACCGGCGGTTCCGTTCAGGGCCAGACGCCGTCGTCCGGGGTGCGGTCGAGCGGACCGTTCTCGCGGCAGTCGTGCGTCACGTAGTCGGCGGACAGGTCCGGGTAGACCTCCATCCAGTACATCCTGGCGAGCAGCTGGCCCTGGGCCGCCGTCGCCCCGAGCTGCTGCGCGGTGGTCGAGTCCCGCTGCATCGCCTTGCAGTCGGCCAGGCTCTCGTCGATGATCCCGCGGAGGTGCTCCGACTCGTGCGAGAGCACGTGCACGGCGATCACCTGGTCGAGCGACGGGTGACTCTTCTCGGCGCTGCTCGAGCGCCAGTAGGCCGCGAGGTTCTGGCAGGTCTCGTAGCCGATGACCGCAGGCCCGACCGGGATGCCATCCTCGAAGAACACGTGGCCGAGGTCGGCGCCCGCGTACGTGAACGCCTCCCCGAGCCGCTGGCAGTGCACGCCGGGCGACGCCGGCTCGATCGAGTGCGACACAGCGCTGAACCGCTGCTCGGCCGACACCCACTGCCGCTCGGTCCAGAACAGCGCCAGCAGCGGCACCGCGACGACCGCGATCCCGATCCAGGGAACCTTGCGCCGGATCACGCCACGGACGAGCAGCCACCCGACCCACGCGGCCAGGGCCACGACGACGACCGTGCGGATTCCCACGTGGAGGTGATCGACGCCGATCACCCCGTGCTTGACCGTCCGGGCCGCATCGATGAGCCGGTCCCCGGGTAGGTTCGGCTCGTAGCGCTGGTATCAGCCGCGCGAGGCGCCCCTCCCAGCCGGGCGCGAGACTCGCCGCACGCGCGGCGGCCCGCCGGACGCGAGGCACCGGGTCGGTGCACACTTCTCGCGAACGGGGCGGTGCGCAGTGAGCACTGGCAGGTCAGTCCGAATCGCGGCTTCCGCCGCGTGCCTGGCCGTCCTGGCCGGCTCCGCCTCGACGCAGGGCACGGTCACGGGTGTCGCGCGCAAGCAAGGCGGGTTCTCGTCGTTCCACGATGGCGAACCGATGCCGGGTCAGGACTTCGTCATCGAGGACGCGCAACGCACCCGGATGACCGTCACGGCCGACTCGAGCGGCAGCTTCTCGGTGTCCCTGGCGCCCGGGAAGTACACGCTGATGTGCGGCGGGCGGCCGCAGTTCACGGTCGTTGCCGGGCAGGTTGTCGAGCTGGACTGCGGGTACCAGATGGTGTGAGCCCGTGACCGAGCCGGACGAGGGTCGGGTCAGACGCGGAACAGGCTGGGCCGGACTCGGTCGTCCGGGGGGTCCGGCGCCGTGAACGGTGCATTGGCCACGGCCGAGAACGTGACGTGCACGGTCACACCGAGCGGCATCGTCAAGATCACTTCCTTCTAGGCCGACGCCGACTGCGTGCTGTCATGGACGCACGACCGGGACGGCTGAACCGACGACGACGCACGCGGCGAGGTCGTCGTCGGTCACGACGTACGGGGTGAGTCCGGCAGCCTCGAACGCCGCGATCGTGAGCGGCACCTGCCGTTCGCTCGTCTCGACGAGCACGTGTCCGCCGGGCGACAGCCACTCGACGGCGCCCTCCACGATGCGGCGTTGTACGTCGACGCCCTCCGGACCCCCATCGAGCGCGACGCGCGGCTCGAAGTCGCGCGCCTCCGGTGGCAGGAAGGCGATCTCGTCCGACGGCACGTAGGGGGCGTTGGCCACCAGGACGTCGACGCGTCGACGCAGCGAGGCCGGCAGTGCGGCGTAGAGGTCCCCCTCGTGCACGACTCCGCCGAGCCGGGCGAGGTTGCGGCGTGCGCACGCTGCCGACCCCGCGTCGATCTCCACCGCGTGCAGCTCGACCCCCTCGACGAAGGTGGCCACGACCACCCCGACGGCACCGCACCCGCAGCACAGGTCGAGGACGACCGGCGTCGTCGACCTGGCACTCGCGAGTCGCACCGCCTCCCGGACCAGCAGCTCGCTGCGCCGTCGCGGCACGAAGACCCCGTCGTCGACGTGGACCCGGACGCCGCACAGCTCCGCCCAGCCGAGCACGTGCTCGAGCGGCCGGCCCGCCGCGCGTTGCGCGACCAGCACCTCGAGGTCGTCGTCGTCATGAGCCGACGCCAGGAGCAGGTCGGCCTCGTCCTCGGCGAAGACGCAGCCGGCCGCGCGAAGCCGCTGCGCCACGGCGTCGCGCGAGGGCACCGCGGCGCCTCAGCCCTTCGCCAGGTGCGCCACGCGCGGCCCCATCGCCTCCGCCAGTGCGATCACGCCCGAGAGCGGCCGCACCATGACGGTGAACTCGGAGACCAGACCGTCGGCGTCGAAGCGCAGGTGGTCCAGGCCGAGCACGGTGCGGCCACCGACACCTGCGGAGAAGATCAGCGCGTGGGTGCCGTTGCCGACCAGCTCGTCGACGTAGCCGAAGTCGGTGAAGACCTCCATCACGTTGCGCAGCACCTCGGTCACCGTGGCCCGGCCGACGAACGGGTGGAACGCGACCGGACTGTTGAAGACGACGTCCTCGGCGAGCAGGGCGGCCAGCGCGTCGATGTCGCGGGCCTCGATGGCAGTGCGGACCGGATGGGTCATGCGGCCAGGCTAGGCCGTCGGTCAGTCGTGGCGCCCCGACTCGTGGGAACCGTGCTGCGCCGACTCGAACTGGAAGGTCGAGTGAGCGACGTCGAAGTGCTCGGCGAGGCAGGTCTGCAGCTCGTCGAGCAGCGGCGGCAGATGGCCGTCGTGGAAGCAGCCGTCCTCCACGACGACGTGCGCGCTCACCACGGGCAGGTCGCTCGACACCCGGGACGCGTGCAGGTCGTGGACGGCCACGACATGGGGAACGCCCAGGATGTGCTCGCGCACCTCGAGGAGGTCGACGTCGCGCGGCGTCGCCTCGAGCAGGACGTCGACCGACTCGCGCAGCAGCCGCACCGTGCGCGGCAGGATCAGCAGCCCGATGGCGATCGACGTGATGGCGTCGGCCCGCAACCAGCCGAACCAGGTGATGAGCAGGGCGGCCACGAGGACGGCGAGAGCTCCGAGCGCATCGTTGGCGACCTCGAGGAACGCGGCGCGGGTGTTGAGGTTGCCGCCCTGGATCCGGCTGAGCAGCAGCATCGAGACGGCGTTGCCGAGCAGCGCGACGACCGCGAACACCGCCATGAGCCCGGACTCGACCTCGGGCGGATCGACCAGGCGGCGTACGCCCTCCACGATCACGAAGACCCCGACGGCGAGCAGCAGCGACGCCTGGGCGGTCGCGGCCAGCACCTCCGCGCGGCGGTAGCCCCAGGTTCGCTCGGGCGTCGCGGGGCGCAGCGCCAGGGTCGCCGCGACCAGCGCCATCGACAGGCCGACGACGTCGGTGAGCATGTGCCCGGCGTCGGCCAGCAGCGCGAGGCTGCCGGAGAGGACCGCGCCGACGATCTCCGCGACCAGGATGCCGGTCGAGATCGCGAGCACCCACGCGAGCGGTCCCCGGTGCGTCACGGCGACGGAAGCGAGCCCGTGGTCATGCGCGTGCCCGTGCTCCCCAGCCACCGCCCGACCTCCAGTCCACCGCCGTCGAGACTGATCGTATGGGGGTGTCCCGGGCGCCTACACCCCCGCACGATCAGTCTCGGCGGGCGCGGCCGCTACGCGGGCTTGAGGACCAGGTGGTCCTTGGCCGCCGCCTCGACCGCCGCACGGGTGAACGGGAACGGGAACGTGGCGCCCGTCTGCCAGGCGTCGAGCTGGTCGACGTAGTGCGCGTTGTAGGCGTGGCCGCTCGCGCCCGTGAGGTTGACCCAGGTGCTCTTGTCGAGGTCCGAGAGGTCGAGCACCATCCGCATCGACGGGAGCCAGTCGACGGTGTATCCGTTGGCCGGGGTCCAGCCGGTGGCGTTGACGATCGAGCCGCCGCCCGACGTCGTGATCGGCCCGCGGTTGAAGATCCTCTCGATCGGGCCGATACCGGACTTGCCGAGCGTCTGGTTCGTGACGGTGAGCGTGTGCAGCTCGCCCCAGCTCCAGCCCGCGGGGTCCGAACCCTGCAGTCCGGAGAGCTCGGTGGTCGCCTCGTCGAGCGCCCGCACCACGACGTCGTCGCGCGTCTCGACCCGGTCCTTGGTGGTGACGTCGTCCCACCACGCGTTGGTCGGGTCGTCCCACAGGGTGCGCACCACGGTGAACCAGCGGTCGCCGCCGTCGGGCCAGTAGTCCTGGGGGATCTCGTCGCCGAACGTGTCGATGAGCAGGTTCTTCCAGAACACGTTGAAGTACGCCGCGGGCGCGGAGTCCGACGGTTGCCGGAAGTCCCACGTGGAGAGGAGCTTCACGGCGTCCGCGGTGGCGCCCGACACGTTCGCACCCTTGAGCCTCGGCACGAGGAACGACGCGTTCTCGTTCCAGGTGTCGAACTGGATCGTGCGCATCTGGTCCGGCGTCATCTTGTTGGAGCCGGAGGTCGCGAGCTTCACCAGGTCGGTGATCCGCTGGCTGCGCGCGCCATAGCTCCAGTCGTCGGTGATGAAGTACGGGTAGTCCTGGTAGACCGAGGCGTTGTTGGCCGTCACGACCCAGCCGTCGCCCGGGTTCTTGACGTTGGGCAGCGCGTCGAAGGGGATGAACCCGGTCCATCTCTGCTTCGGGTCCCACCCCTGGGCGGGGTACTTGCCGTCGTAGCCCTCGCGGATCGGGATCTGGCCAGGGGTCTGGTAGCCGATGGTTCCGTCAACTGAGGCGAAGACCAGGTTCTGCGCCGGCACGGTGAAGTCGGACGCGGCCTTGCGGAAGTCGTCCCAGTTCCGGGCGGTGTCGAGCTCCGCAAGCGCATCCATCGTGCGAGCCGGTGTGAGCGCCGTCCACTTCAGGGCCACGGCGTAGCCGTCGCCTCGGGGCGGCGCGATCAGAGCGTTCGGCGCGTCCCTGCCCACGGTGGTGAGCTCGTCCGAGGCGTCGGACACGATCGGGCCGTCCTCGGTCTCGCGGACGGTGACGGAGACGTCCTGACCGCCTGCGACCTTGATGACCTCGGTGCGCTTCGTGATGGGCTTCGCGGTCGTGCCCTTGAGGTAGGTGTCGCCGACGACCTTCTCGAGGTAGAGGTCGGTGACGTCGGGACCGAGGTTGGTGAAGCCCCAACCGATCGTGGCGTTGTGGCCGATCACCACGCCCGGGAGTCCCGAGAACGTGTAGCCGGCGACGTCGTACGGGCAGGCGTCCGACACCGTGCGGCAGTGCAGGCCCATCTGGTACCAGATGCTCGGCATCATCGCCGCGAGGTGCGGGTCGTTGGCGAGCAACGGCTTGCCGCTCGCGGTCTTGGCGCCGCTCACGACCCACGAGTTCGAGCCGATGCCCTCACCGATCGGTCCCAGGACCGAGTCCAGCGTCGCCATCGCAGTGCCCGTGCGCGCCAGCGCGGGCAGGGCGCCCGTCGGCGTGGACGGGACCTTCGAGGCGGACTGCGCCTGCGTGACGTTCGCCGTCTGGTCCCACGCGCCAGCGACCACGGCTCCTTCCTGGACGATCGGTCGGTGCCGCGCGTAGGGGTAGGGCGGGAACAGCTCCGCCGTGCGCTTCTGGCCCACGATCGAGGCCTCGACCGAGCGCTCGATCTCCTCCTGCATGTTGCCGCGCAGGTCCCACGCCATCGCCTTGAGCCACGCGATCGAGTCGACCGGCGTCCACGGCTCGATCGTGTAGGACTTGTTGCTGAGCGCGAGCACGGCGTACTCCAGCGACACGGCGGCGCCGGAGTGGTCGGCGAGGTAGGCGTTCACGCCGCGCGTGTAGGCGTCGAGGTTGCGCCGGGTCTCCGCCGACAGCATCGGCAGCTCCCTCTCGGCGACTCGACGCCAGCCCGAGACTCGCAGGAACTTGTCCGTGTCGATCTGCGACGTCCCGAACATCTCGGAGAGCCGACCGCTCGTGATGTGGCGGCGGAAGTCCATCTCGTAGAAGCGGTCCTGCGCGTGCACGTAGCCCTGCGCGAAGAACAGGTCGTCGGGGGTGTCGGCGTAGATCTGCGGCACACCGCGCTCGTCACGCAGGACGTCGACCGGCGCTTTCAGCCCCGCCACCGTGAGCTCGCCGCTCGTCTGCGGGAACGACCGTCGCACGGTCCAGGCGCCGTACGACGCGACCACCACGACGAGGAGCAGGAGGACGATGCCGATGATCCCGAGGACCTTGCCGAGTCTGCTCACGCGCACAGGGTAGGGCTCCTGAGCCGCCGATCAGCCCGACGTCGCCGACGTCGCGAGGAACGCGAGCGCAGCCACAGCGACGCAGGCGACGACCGAGACCGACCCGTAACCGATCGCGCGCCAGGACCGTGACCCGAGGCCGTCGCCACCGGGCGCGGCTGCAAGGTCGAGCACCTGCGCGGCGAAGCCGCCGAACGTCGTGAGCGCGCCGCAGAAACCGGTCCCGACCAGTGCCACGGCAGCCGCTCCCGAACCGGGGTCCGCGAGCACGGAGACGGAGCCCGCCAGCGCACCGAGCACAGCAGAGCCCACGACGTTGACGATCCAGGTCCCCCAGGGGTACGCCGACACGAGACGACGCTCCACGACGAAGCGCAGCGGGGCACCGAACGCCGCGCCCAGCGCGACGAGCAGGACGGTCTGCGGGGTCACAGGTCCTCGTCCTCCCGCAGGTCGAGCCTCGACGGCCCGAACACGACGGAGCCGAACCAGCGCCCGACGACCACCATCGCGACTCCGAGCAGGACGCTGCTGATGGCGTAACCGACCCCGGGGCCGACGGCGTGCGCGCGCAGCATCCCGAACGTCTCGACCGAGAAGGTGGAGAAGGTGGTGAACCCGCCGAGCACGCCGCTCGCGAGGAAGGGTCGCATCAGGCGCGACCTGCGCGGGTGCACGGCTTTCCAGGCCGTGTGACGGTTGTCGACCCAGTCGAGCACGATGCCGAGCACCAGGCAGCCGAGCAGGTTGGTGACGTACGTGGCCCACGGCCACGCCGCGGAGTCGTGGTGCGGGGCCACGGAGGAGATCGACGCACGGGCGAGCGCGCCGACGACCCCGCCGACCGCGACCACCGCGATCTCGTCGGCCCGGGCTGCGCTCACGCGCGGAGCCTAACGATCAGGCGTCGCGCCGCAGGAACAGCACCGTCTCGACGACGAGGAAGACGAGCACCCAGACCGCGAACACACCGAGCGCGAGCCACCCGACAGGTGTCGAGTGGACGAGTCCGGGCGGCGCCTCGATGCCGCTCGCCGCCATCCGCTCGACGTCGCTCCACCGCCCGGCGTTGCTCCACGGGAGGTTGTCGGTGAGCCACGACGCCTTCTCCGAGAGGACCGCAGCGAGGATCTGCTCGACGATCACGCCCGACACGATGGGCACCGCGATGCCGATCGCCGTCTGCCGGGTGATGCCAGCGAGCGCGAACGCCGACAGCGCCCACAGCACCGCGAACGCGAGGCCGCGCAGGAAGAACGACGCGTCCGGCACGAGCGCGCCGTCCGGCGGCGTCGGGTAGCCGCGCACGACGAGACCGATCCAGCTGCCGGCGTAGGAGGCCAGCGCGAACACGACTCCCGTGAGGACGACGAGGACCACCTTCGCCGCGCTGACCTGCATGCGCCGGGGGAAGGCCGTGAGGGTGAGCCGGATGATCCCGAAGCGGTACTCCTGCCCGATCGACTGCGCCGCCACGACCGAGACGAGCACGACGGTGATGGAGAGCGGGATGGCGAACGCGCCCACCCAGTCGACCGAGACCCGCCCGACCTCGTTGCCCTGCTGGTCGAAGTCGTGGTGCGGGTTGGCCGATCCATAGCCGAGCAGCGCCGAGAGGAGCAGGGTCAGCACGAGGCAGATGCGAGTCGACCGCACGGTCGAGATCCGAACCCACTCGTAGCGCAGCGCCGCGGTCACGACGTCTCCCCGGTCCGGAACTGCTGCTGGTCGCTCGTCAGCTCGAGGAACGCCTCCTCGAGCGACGCCGTGCGTCGGGTCAGCTCGCGGACGGCCACGCCCGCACGGAAGGCGGCGTCACCGACGAGATCGGTGTCCGACGTCGCGACCGCGAGCCCGTCCGCTCCCTCGGGCACCGCCGCCACCCCCGCGGCGAGCAGCGTGGAGGCGAGCAGAAGGGGGTCGGAGCATCGGACCAGGACGTCGTTGCGGGTGCTCCGCGCGACGAACGACTCGAGCGGCTCGTCGGCCAGCATCCGTCCCGCGGCGATGACGACGAGGTGCTCGGCCATCAGCGCCATCTCCGAGAGCAGGTGGCTGGAGACGAACACGACGTTGCCCTGCGCGGCGTAGTGCCGGAGGAAGTCGCGCAGCCACTGGATGGACTGCGGGTCGAGGCCGTTGGCCGGCTCGTCGAGCAGCAGCACCTGGGGCGAGGCGAGGATCGCCCCCGCGAGTCCGAGCCGCTGACCCATGCCGAGCGAGAAGCCCGACGGCCGCTTCGCGGCGACGGCGTCGAGCCCCACCAGGCGGATCACCTCGTCGATGCGCGTCGCCGGGACGGAGGCCTCGGTGGCCAGCATGCGCAGGTGGTTGCGCGCCGAGCGCGACGGATGGAAGAACTTCGCGTCCAGGTGCGCGCCCACCGTGCGCGTCACGTGCTCGTGGTCGACGAGCGGCTTCCCGTCCCACAACGTCGTGCCCTCGCCGCGGTCGAGACCGAGCATGAGCCGCATCGTCGTGGACTTGCCCGCACCGTTCGGGCCAAGGAAGCCCGTGACCACTCCGGGGCGCAGCTCGAAGGACAGCGAGTCGACGGCGCGGGTGCTCCCGTAGGTCTTGCCGAGCCCGATGGCCTCGACGGTCATCGTCACCTCCTGCGTGGAGGACCGACCCTAGGGGAGGTATCACCCGCGCCGTCGTGATTCACCTCAGGGCAGCTGCCGCGCGAAGATGTCGTCGATCTCGTGGCGGTCGCTCTCGCTGATCGCCTCCGCGCGGAGCCGGTCCCACAGCGCGTACAGGTCCTCCACCGTCTCCGGTGAGTGGTCCGTCGTTGCCGTCATGTCGATCACCTCCTTCGTGGTCGTTGTCCTCATCAACGTCCCTGTCGTCCATCTCCATCCGGTTCCGGGACCTTTGCGAGGAGGTGAACATCACTCGGAACCGGTGTGGGTCACGTCACGTCGGAGCACCATGAGGCGACGGCCGCCGCTTCACGTGACGCGCGCCACCAGGCGAAGGGGGATGTGATGCGTCCGCTCCCGACCGTGACGTGCCTCGCCCTCGTCGCGATGCTGGCCCTCGGCGGCTGCGGATCGCAGGGCGGGCCCGGGACGGCATCGCCGTCCGGCACCGCTCCCTCCCCGACCCTGTCGGGCTCGACCCCGCCACCGCCGTCCACCGACCCGGTGTCCCTCGTGGGCTCGTGGCTCGTGCGAGGCGACCCGGCGGTGCAGGACGGCACCGTCCTGCGCATCGGCGACGACCTGTCGCTGTGGGAGACATGCGGCTACACGATGGGCGGCTGGCGCGCCGACCACCACGGGCTCTTCGTCGGACACATCGACGGTGGCGACGGCGCCTGCATGCCGAAGCAGGGCGACCCCACTGCGGCGTGGCTGCGGACCGTCACCCGCTACGCCGCAGACGGTGACGGGTTCGTGCTGCAGACGGCCGACGGCACCGCGGTGGTGCACCTGGCACCCGGCGGCCGCCCGACGCCCGGCTCGAACCTGCTGCCCTCGCTGGCCGACCCGCCCACGGTGACCGACGCGCTGCGCACGGCGCTGGCCCCGGCGGCCGCGCTGCCCACGTCGCTTCGACCCGCCACCGCCGCCGAGCTCGTCGGGCACTGGAAGGCCCTCGCGCCGACGAGCTCCGGAGGACCCGGGCGCGCAACCCCGCCGGGCGCCACCCTGGCGGCCGAGGGCGGCTACGACGCCAGCGACGGCTGCAACCAGACGAGCGGTCGCTGGGCCGCGAGCGACGCAGGGTCGTTCATCGCGACGGGCGGCGCCTCCACCCTGATCGGGTGCGACAACGTCGACGTCGGCGGTTGGCTCGTGCAGGCGACGGGAGCGGGGTTCTCAGGCACGACCCTCGTGCTGGTCGACCGCAACGGGCACGAGCTGGGTCGGCTGACCCGCGACTGACGCGGACGAACGTGCGAGGACGGTCCCTCGGACCGTTCCGCAGGCCTGCCCGTCCCACGTGCGCGTGGGCTAGCGTGGAGCGCGCGCCGGTGCGGCGCGCAGTGTCGAGAAGGCCCGTGCGCCGGACAGGAGGCAGCCGCCATGAGCGACCAACCTCCCAGTACCCGCCTCCCGACCTGACCGCTCGCGCCGGTCGGAGCCCTCAGGGCACCGACGGAACCTGGGTCCGGTCAGGACGAGTCCTCGCCCCGCCGCTCGCCCAGGAGCGCATGTCCGACCGTCGTGTGCCCACCATCCGCTCGTTCGCGGTCCGACCGCGTCGCGGACGCGCGTCGACGCCGCCGTCCGACGTCACGACCCAGGAGCTCGCCGAGACCGAGCCCTCGCGCGGTCTCGGGCTGGTCGACCGCGCGGTCTACGTCGACGGCGAGCGCGTCGCGTCGCCACGCAGCCTGGCCGAGACCTACGAGAGCCAGCACGAGTGCTCCGACGGGCTGGCCTGGATGGGGCTGTTCCGCCCGGCCGAGAGCGAGGTCGCGTCGCTGGCGTCGGAGTTCGACCTCCACGAGCTGGCGTGGAGGACGCGATCGTCGCCCACCAGCGGCCCAAGCTCGAGAGGTACGACGAGACGCTCTTCGTCGTGCTGCGTGCGGCGTGGTACCTCGACGACCTCGAGGAGGTGCGGTTCGGCGAGCTGCACGCCTTCGTCGGCCCCGACTTCGCGATCACCGTGCGGCACAGCGACCAGCCCGACCTCTCCGGCGTACGCCGACGCGTGGAGAGCAATCCCGACCTGCTGCGGCTCGGCCCCGAGGCGATCCTCTACGCGCTCGTCGACAAGGTGGTCGACGGCTACGAGCCCGTGGTCACCGGCCTCGAGAACGACATCGACGAGATCGAGACCCAGGTCTTCTCCGGCGACCCGCAGGTGTCGCGGCGCATCTACGAGCTCTCCCGCGAGGTCATCGAGTTCCAGCGCGCGGCGCA
The DNA here is from genome assembly GCA_036510975.1 of Candidatus Nanopelagicales bacterium. Classification (GTDB taxonomy): domain Bacteria; phylum Actinomycetota; class Actinomycetes; order S36-B12; family CAIYMF01; genus Longivirga. Next base: position 12,659 of record DATCCY010000130.1, on the reverse strand, counting down.
GCCGCTCGTGGGGGTGCTGACGGCGCTTGAGGGCGGCTTCGACAAGTACGAGATAGACGAGGAGCTGCAGCGCTACCTGCGCGACGTCGCCGACCACCTCACCCTGGTGGTGGAGCGGGTCGAGGGATTCCGCCAGCTGCTGCGCGACATGCTCGCCGTGAACGCCACCCGCGTCGCGCAGAAGCAGAACGAGGAGATGAAGCTGATGACCGAGGCGAGCAACGCCCAGAACGAGGAGGTGAAGAAGATCTCGGCTGGGGCGCCATCCTGTTCGACCCCACCCTCATCGGGACGATCTACGGCATGAACTTCGAGCACATGCCCGAGCTCAGCTGGCACCTCGGCTACCCGTTCGCGCTGTTCCTCATGGCCGCGGTCTGCGCCTCGCTCTACGTGGTGTTCAAGCGTCGCGACTGGCTCTGACGTTGCGCCCCCGGGGGGAAGTTGGCCGCATCGCCGTGGGTTTGGCATCATTGGCACTCCAGACCCCCGAGTGCCAACGTGATCGACCCGCGCGAGGAGTACGCCGTGCCCACCTACCAGTACTCCTGCACCGCCTGCGGCGAGCCGCTCGAGGTGGTGCAGTCGTTCACCGACGACGCCCTCACCGAGTGCCCGGTCTGTGGCGGTCGCCTGCGCAAGCTCTACAACGCGGTCGGTATCGTCTTCAAGGGCTCCGGCTTCTACCGCACCGACAGCCGCTCCGGTTCGCCTTCGACCGTCCCCGCGTCGTCGTCCTCGAGCAGCGGGTCGGACTCCGCGGGCTCGTCCGGCTCCGCGTCGTCCGGCTCCGGCTCGTCCGGATCGGACTCGTCCGGTTCCTCGAGCAGCGGCTCGGACTCGTCCGGTTCCTCGGGCAGCGGCTCGTCCGCGTCGGGATCGTCCGGGTCTGGTTCGTCCGGCTCCTCCGGTTCGGGCACCTCGGGCTCTGCCGCCTGAGCTGTGGACGGGCGGCGCGACCCGCGGCGGTGCGCGCCTAGCGTGCGCGGGTGCGCCTGCTCCCCCGACTCCCGACCCGCCCGACCGCGTCCGGCGCACGTCGACCGGACTGGATCCCCGGCCGCCCGCCTGCCTGGCAGCGCCGCTGGCGGCGACACCGGCGCGCCCTCGCTGCCGGGCTCGCGGGCGTCGTGGTCTGGTCGGTCACGACCGCGGTGCACCCGCCCCCGCCGACGACGCGCCTCGTGGTGACCGCGCGCCACGACCTCGGCGCGGCCACCACCCTCTCGGCGTCCGACCTCGCGCTCGTCCCGCGGCCGGAGGACGCCCTGGCCCGCGACGCCGCCGACGACCTCGCCGCCCTCGACGGCCGTGTGGTGGCCGTGCCGGTCGTCGCGGGCGCGGTGGTCCGGGCCCGCGACGTCGTCGGCCGGAGCCTGCTCGCGGCGCTGGGTCCCGACGTCGTGGCCACGCCCGTCCGCCTCAGCGACGACGCCGGGCTCGCGAGCGTGCGAGCGGGCGACGTCGTCGACGTCGTCGCGGCACGCGGGGGCGAGGGCACGGGCATAGGCACCGCAACTGCGACGGCGAGCGTCGTCGCGTCCCGGGTGCGCGTGCTGACCGTCGGAACGACCTCGGCCTCGGGCAGCGGGCTCCTCGGCGGCAGCGGATCGACGCCGGCGCCGGTGCTCCTGCTCGCGACCACCTCGGCGCAGGCCCTCGAGATCGCCGCCGCCGTGGTCGGATCACGGCTGTCGGTGACCCTGCGCTCGGCGTAGCCTCCGCTTCTCGCGCCGGACACCCGAGCCCACTAGGGTCCTCGACGCCTGTCCCCCCATCACGAGGTCCTGCTCGTGCTCAAGGGATTCCGAGACTTCATCTCCCGCGGCAACGCCATCGACCTCGCGGTCGGCGTCGTCATCGGTGCGGCGTTCACCGCGCTGGTGAACGCGTTCGTCGCCAACCTGATCAACCCGATCCTCGGTGCCTTCGGGACGAAGAGCCTGGGCGACTACGTCCTGTGCATCCACGACGTCGCCGGGCAGTGCGGCCCCGTGGGCGACAAGGGCGCCCCCGTGGGCGTCTACATCGACTGGGGCGCGATCGTCTCGGCGATCATCACCTTCCTGCTCACCGCGGTACTGCTCTACTTCGTGTTCGTCGTCCCGATGAACAGGTACCGTGACAAGTTCGCCAGCCCGGCCGAGGAGGCCGAGGCCGAGGAGATCGCGCTGCTCAAGGAGATCCGCGACGCGCTGAAGGCGCAGCACGACACTCCCTGAGTCCTCGACGCGGAAGCCCTCGCACCCGACGCGACGTCAGTCGCCGTGGTGCGGGGGCTTCTCGTCGAGGTAGCGCCGCAGCAGCGCGGCCGGGTCCGGCGCGGCGCGCGACTCGCCACCCCAGCCGGTGTCGGTGTCGTCGTTCGTCTGCTCCGGCACGAGGTCGACGTCGAGGTCGAGCCGCTTCGGTGAAGGCGTCGGCTCGGTCATGCGGCCATCGTCCCCTGTCCCGGGGCGAGGCACCAACCTCACAGGTACGCGCCACTGGCCGGCGGGTCTGCGCGAGGATGCACCGGTCACGCCGTACGGCGTGGACCCGACGGTCTCGGAGGAGCCGATGCCCCCTCGCTCGTCGCTCGGCGCGAAGGACCCCGAGGAGCGCCGTCGACGCATCCTCGCCGCGGCGGTCGAGGTCCTCAAGGAGAAGGGGTTCGCGGGCGCCCGGATCGCCGACGTCGCGGCGGCCGCAGGCACGTCGCCCGCCCTGGTCGTCTACCACTTCAAGACCCTCGACGCCGCGCTCGCGGCCGCCGTCGGCACGGTCGAGGACGCGTTCTACGACGACCTCGAGCGTCTCGTCCCGCCGCGCGCGACCGCGCTCGACCGGCTCCGGCTGATCGGCGAGCTCGGGTCCGACACGGGCCCGGCCGTCGGCAACTGGGCGCTGTGGATGGAGGTCTGGGTCCGGGCCCTGCGCGACGCCCAGACCCGTGCGCTGCGACGCGCGCTCGACGCCCGCTGGCGCCAGACCCTGCGCGAGGTCATCGACGCCGGCATCGCCGAGGGCACGTTCACCTGTGCGGACCCGCAGGCCACCGCGGTGCGGCTCGCCGCGCTCATGGACGGTCTCGCCGTGCAGGTGTCGCTGCACGACCCGGACGTGCCGGAGGAGCGGATGCCTGGGCTGTGGCTCGAGGCGGCCGCCGCCGAGCTCGGTCTGCATCCCGACGACGTGACCGGTCGTCCCCGTCGGCGCCGGACCCCGCGGGCCGCGACGGCGTGAGCCCTCGGCGGTGACCGGCGCACGCGGCGGTGCCGGACAATGGCCAGGTGACCGTGACCGCCCCCGAGCTCGTCGTCCTCGACGAGACCGTCTGGCGTCCCCGGGCCGAGGCGCACGCCCGGCGGGTCGACGCGTGGACGGCCGACCGTCTCGACCGCGCCGCCCGCGGACTGAGGCACCCCGTCGACGACTTCCTGTTCACCTACTACCCGACCCGCGCCGCTCAGCTGCGCCGCTGGCACCCGGGGCTGGGCGTCGCGCTCTCGGGTGCCACGGAACTGGCCCGGGACCCGGCGTACCGAACCCTCCCGGACGGCACGGTCACAGTCGACCCTGCGCACGTCGCCCGACGGCGTGACGGCCTCGCGTGGGTCGAGGGGCTGCTGCGCCGCACCGCCGGACGGCCCGCACGGCTCGGCTGCTTCGGGCTGCACGAGTGGGCGATGGTCTACGGCCTCGAGCAGGACGAGGTGCGTCACGAGTCGTGGCCGCTGCGCCTCGCGCCACAGGCGATCCGCGACCTCGTCGACGAGCAGGGAGTGCGCTGCACCCACTACGACGCAGTCCGCTTCTTCACCCCGGAGGCGGTGCCGCTCAACGAGCTCGCCCCCACCCGCGCGACGCAGCCCGACCTCGAGCAGCCGGGCTGCCTGCACGCCACGATGGACCTCTACAAGTGGTCGTCCAAGCACGCGCCGCTGGTCGGCAGCGATCTGGTCGCCGACACGTTCGCGCTGGCGCGCGACGCCCGCGCGCTCGACATGGAGGCCGCGCCGTACGACCTGCGCGAGCTCGGGTATGCGCCCGTCGCCGTGGAGACCCCTGAGGGCCGCGCGGAGTACGCACGCCGTCAGCGCGAGCTCGTCGAGCGGGCCGCGCCGCTGCGCACACGCCTGGCCGACGCGCTCCGCGCCGGCCTGCGCGCGGTCGACACCCTCGCTTGACGACGTCCGCCCGCACCAGGCGTCTGGTTGGATCGCGACCATGAGCGCACCCGCACCCTCGGTGGTCGCCGCACTCGAGTCCGCCGGGCTCGACTACCGGGTCATCGAGCACACGGCCCCGGTCCGGTCGCTCGAGGAGGCGGCCGCGGCGCGCGGCGTCGAGGTCGTCGACGTCGTCAAGACCCTCGTCGTACGCCGCGGTGAGGGTGACTACCTGTTCGTGCTGGTGCCGGGCGGGCGCCAGATCTCCTGGCCCAAGCTGCGCACGCTCCTCGCGGTGTCGCGGATGTCGATGCCGCCGGCCGACGAGGCGTTCGCCGCCACCGGCTTCGAGCGCGGCACCATCACCCCGCTGGGCTCGAGCACGGCGTGGCCGGTCGTCGCGGACCTCGTGATCGCCTCGCGCGGCGAGGTGACGCTGGGCAGCGGGGTGCACTCGGTGGCGGTGGGCGTCGATGCCCGGGCGCTGCTGGAGGCCGTGGGAGCGACGATCGCGGACGTGACCGAGCCGGAGTGACACCGAGCCGGAGTGAGCCCGAGCCGGAGGCGAGGGTCACCTCCGGCGACCCGTGACCCCTGAGCCGGAGGCGGAGTGAGGGTCGCCTGGCTCAGCGAACGCTCAGCAGAGCGAGACCTTCTCTTTACCTTTCTGGCGGGACACGCGGGCCGGGGTCGAGAGAGCGTCCGGAGTGAGGACGCGCGGGAGCGCGCGTCGCACTGGAGGGGTCATGAATCTGCTCGCCATCTCACTCGACCAACCAGCCACCTACTGGCAGCTGGGTGACAGCTGGATCCTGGTCAGCGTCCCGAACTTCATCATGATCGTGATCATGCTGGCGTTGTTCGTGCTGGCCCTCGTACTGCCCTTCCCCGGTGGGAAGGACGAGGTATGAGCCACGGCACCGAGGCGCCCGTGGGCGCCGACTTCGAGCCCACCACCTGGACCGGCGCGGCGCGCAAGAGGTGGCTGCGCACCCTGCCCCCGGAGAAGATGCTCCCGGAGCACCAGCCGTCCTACGTCGCGTCCTGGATCTACGTCTTCGGGATGCTCACGATCGTCGCGATGATCATCGCGATCGCCTCGGGCGTGGTCATCACGCTCGGCGGCGTGCAGTGGTTCCACGAGTCGTCGACCGGGATGTTCTTCAACAGCCTGCACTACTGGAGCGTGCAGCTCTTCTTCCTGTTCATGGTCGTGCACCTCTGGGGCAAGTACTGGATGGCTGCGTGGCGCGGCAAGCGGGCTCTCACCTGGGCCACCGGCGTCCTGGCCTTCCTCACCGCGGTCGGCGTCGGCTTCACCGGCTACGTCATCACCACGAACTTCAACGCCCAGTGGATCGCCTTCGAGGCCAAGGACGTCATGAACGCGATCGGCGTCGGTTCGGTCTTCAACGTGACGAACCTCGGTCAGATGGTGACCTTCCACGTCGCGCCGCTGCCGCTGGTGCTCGTCGTCATCGTGGCCGCGCACGTGCTCCTCGTGCGCAAGCACGGGGTGGTGCCGCCGATCGACGCGATCGACCACGACGCCGTCGCACCCGCCGCCGAGACCGCGACCTCCGAGGTGGCGTCATGAGCCGCGAGACCCGCAAAGCACGCGAGGCCTTCTACGCACGCCCCTGGACCGGCCCGAACCGCCACTACGACATCCTCAAGGAAGGTGCCATCGCCCTCGTCGTGGTGAGCGTGCTCGTCATCTTCCTCTCCGCGCTGTTCAGCTCCCCGGACGACCCCGCGCTCACGTTCAAGGGCTGGGCCGCCGACGCTCCGGACAACTTCTACGCCATCGAGGTCCAGCAGCTCGCCGGCACCAGCGGCACCGCGACGTACGGCCCGCCGTACAACGAGGGCGACGGCGTCTCGCTCGGCCCGCTCACGTTCCAGAAGTGGGGCGGCGTCACGCACCCGATCGACACCGCGAACGACTTCGTCATCACGCCTCTGTCGAGCCAGGTGGAGCCCAACGACGTCTCCGCGGCGCTCAAGACGTGGAACGCCGCCGACGCGAAGCAGCAGACCGACTGGGCCACGGCGTACGACGACGCGATCCAGGCAACGGCGGACGACCAGGGCGCGCTGCACCTCGACGCGGTGGCCAAGGGCGACTACGGCCCCGTGCCGGACCTCGCCAAGGGCGTCCTGGCGATGGCTGTCTCCGGTGCCTACGACAACGCGATGACCGGTCAGGGCCAGTTCTTCCAGACCGACCAGACCAAGCAGCTGCTGCTCATGGGCGATGGCTCCTACATGGACGACAAGGCCACCGAGCTCAACCTCCAGGGCAACACCTGGGGGATGATGAACGAGGCCGGAAGCTGGCCCGGCCAGCAGTGGCTCGCCTTCACCTCGGTCTGGTACCAGCTGCCGATGTTCAACGCGCCTGACGACGCCACGGGCATCACCCGCACGCTGACCGACAACGCGGACGTCATCATCGCGGCGATCCTCGTGGTCCTGCTCATCACCTTCACGCTCACGCCGTTCATCCCCGTCCTGCGCGACCTGCCGCGGTGGATCCCGCTGCACCGCCTGGTGTGGAAGGACTACTACAAGAAGCACGGACGTCAGTCGGCGTAGCCCACAGATCTGACGCGACGTGACCCCCGCCGCATCGGAGACGCGACCCGGTCGGCTCCTTCGGGAACCGGCCGGGTCGCTCCGTTCTGCCTCCGGCTCAACCGATCACCGCGTTGGGCGCGTTGCTGCGCGGTCGAAGCCGCACGTGCGGGAGATCGGGGGCGGGGAGCCACGCCGGCTCACCGACGTAGCCCTCCACCACGCCGAAGCGGTCGCCGCGCGCGTTCCACTCCTCGCGCATCTCGACGACCTCGTCGTGCGACCGCGCGACGAAGTTCCACCACATGACGATCTCCTCCCCGAACGGCGTACCGCCCAGGAGGAGGAGGCGCGCCCCCTCACCGTCGAGGTCCTCGACGACGAGGCGCCGCGCCCCGACGCCGGTGTAGCCGAGCTCGCCGCGCACGAGCGGTGTGCCGCACAGCGCGACCGCGCCGGAGTCGACCAGAACGCCGTGCTCGTAGGCCGGCTCCACGTCGAGCTCGAGGCGGCCGCCGGGCGGCAGCACGACCTCGGCGCCGAGCAGCGGCGTATGGGTGCGCACCGGTGACACCGACCCCGCGAGGGCGCCGAGGAAGACGCGCAGCGTCGCCCCCTGGACGTGCACGGCAGGCGGCTCGTGGTGCTCGAACATGCGCGGCGCGTCACGCGTGGCCGTCGGCAGCGCCACCCACAGCTGGACGCCGTGCAGCGTCGTCGTTCCGGGGGTCGACACCTCGGAGTGAGCGACGCCGCGCCCTGCGGTCATCAGGTTGACCGCGCCCGGACGAACGACGGCGTGGGCTCCCCCGCTGTCGCGGTGCTCCACCTCGCCGGTGAACAACCACGTGACGGTCTGCAGACCCGTGTGCGGGTGCGGTGGGACGAGCATGCCGCCGGTTTCGGCGACGTCGTCCGGGCCGTAGTGGTCCACGAAGCACCACGCGCCGATGAGCGACCGGGCCTTCTGCGGCAGGGTTCGCCGCACCGTCATCGCGCGCGGGCCGCCCAGCGGCACCTCACGCGGGGTCACGACCTCGACCGCCGCTGCTGTGCTGTCCACGAGCCCACTGTGCCATCGGTCGCGATCGCGAGTAAGGGCACCCTCATCCGCAACTGACTGAGGGGCACGGGCTGACACGATCGGCACGGGCCTCGGCGTACCAAGGACAGGGGAGTGCCGGGTGCGTCACGCTGTCCGCATGGGAGAGGACGTCGGGGCGCGCACGTTCACGCGCGAGGACCGGCAGCACTATCGCGAGAAGGTCCACCGCTGCCTCGACGTTCTCGCCCGGATGCTGACGGAGTCGCGCTTCGACTTCGACACCCCGCTCACCGGCATGGAGGTGGAGCTCAACCTCGTCGACGACGCCGGCGACCCGTGCCTGCGCAACAGCGAGGTGCTCGAGCTGATCGACGACCCGGCCTTCGTGCAGGAGCTCGGGCAGTTCAACCTCGAGATCAACGTGCCGCCCCGCAACCTTCGCGGCGACGGCGTCGCCCGGTACGAGACCGAGGTGCGCGACCAGCTCAACGCGGCGGAGAAGGTCGCGAACGAGCTGGGTGCGCACATGGTGATGATCGGGATCCTGCCGACGCTGTTCGACGAGCACATGACGCCGGAGTCGCTGTCGAGCAACCCGCGCTACGCCCTGCTGGACCAGCAGCTGCTGCTGGCCCGCGGCGAGGACCTGCTGATCGACATCCGGGGCGGTCCCGAGCAGCTCGAGCGCACGTCGGACTCGATCATCCCCGAGGCCGCCTGCACGAGCCTGCAGTTCCACCTGCAGGTCAGCCCCGACGAGTTCGCCGAGCACTGGAACGCCGCGCAGTGCCTCGCTGCGGTGCAGGTGGGCCTCGGTGCGAACTCGCCGTTCTTCCTCGGTCGGCACCTGTGGAGCGAGACGCGCATCGCGCTGTTCACGCAGTCCGCGGACACCCGCCCCGCCGAGCTCAAGGCGCAGGGCGTGCGGCCCCGCGTCTGGTTCGGCGAGCGCTGGATCACGAGCGTCTTCGACCTGTTCGAGGAGAACACGAACTACTTCCCCGCGCTGCTGCCCGTGCTCGACGACGAGGACCCGGTCGAGGTGTTCGAGGCCGGCGGTGTACCTGCGCTGCACGAGCTGCGCCTGCACAACGGCACGGTGTGGCGGTGGAACCGGCCCGTCTACGACATCCAGGACGGGCGTCCGCACCTACGCGTAGAGAACCGCGTGCTGCCCGCCGGACCCACGGTCGTCGACATGCTGGCCAACGGCGCTCTCTACTTCGGGGCGCTCAAGATGCTGGCGGGCCAGGAAAGGCCGGTGTGGAGCCAGATGTCGTTCGCGACGGCCGAGGAGAACTTCGACGCGGCGGCGATGCTCGGCATCGACGCCTCGGTGTTCTGGCCGGGAGCGGGCGAGGTTCCGGTGACCGAGCTCGTGCTGCGGCGCCTGCTTCCCCTGGCGCACGAGGGCCTGCGCGAGTGGGGGGTGGACGACGACATCCGCGAGCGGCTGCTCGGCGTCATCGAGGGCCGCTGCACGTCGGGCCGCAACGGCGCCACCTGGCAGGGCGACACCGTGCGCCGGTTCGAGGCGACGGGCCTCTCCCGCGAGCAGTCGCTGCGTCGCATGACCCAGGAGTACGTCGTACGCATGCACACCAACGAGCCGGTGCACACCTGGGACGACGTCTGACGCGGTCCTCGTCGGTCTTCTCCGGCGTGGTCGGCGGCGCGACGTCAGCCGTGCGACGACTCCAGCACGTCGAGCGCCGCGGTCACGAGGACACGTACCCCGATCCCGATCGCCCGCTCGTCCACGTCGAAGGTGCTGGCGTGCAGGTCCAGCCGGGGCGCCGACGACGTCGGGTCGTGGACCCCGAGGCGGGCGTAGGAGCCGGGAATCCGCTCGAGGTACCAGGCGAACGAGTCGCCGCCGAGCGACTGCTCGGTCTCGACCACGCCGTCCGGGCCGAGCACGCGCGTCGCGGCCGCAGCCAGGACCGCGGTCATGGCGGCGTCGTTGCGCACCGGGGGGACGCCACGACGGTGCTCGACCTCCCAGGTCGCCGCCGTCCCGCGGAGGATCTCCTCGAGGACGCCGCGGAACAGGTCCGGGGTTCGGAGCCAGATCTTGTGGTCGCGGGTGCGCAGCGACCCGCGCACGACCCCGGTGGCCGGGATCACGTTGGCCGCGTCGCCGGCGTGGACGGCGCCGAAGACGATCTGCAGGTCGCGCGGTCGGTCGGTCTGCCGGTCGAGCCCGGGCTGCAGGTCGGTGACCAGGCGGCCGAGCACGTCGACGAGGTCGACGGTCGCGTCCGGCCGCGCGGTGTGACCACCGGGCCCGCTCACCCGGACCTCCACGAGGTCGGCCGCTGACGTAAGCGCACCGACCCGGCAGCCGACCTGGCCGACGTCGGCCTTGGGGTCGCAGTGCAGGGCGAAGATGGCCGAGACGTCGTCGAGCCAGCCCTCCGCGATGACGTCGACTGCACCGCCGGGAACCGACTCCTCCGACGGCTCGAAGACCAGGCGCACGTGCCCCTTCGCGGCGACGTCGGGCGCGAGCGCGACGAGGGCGCGGGCGGCCCCGACCAGCACCGTCGTGTGCACGTCGTGCCCGCAGGCGTGCGCGGCACCGTCGTGCTGCGAGCGGTAGCCGACCTGCTTGCCGTCCTGCATGGCCAGGGCGTCGATGTCGGCCCGCAGCGCGACGACCGGGGCGCCGTCGCCCGCGACCGCTCCCCCGACCGGTATGTCGCAGACCAGGCCGGTCCCGACGTCGAGCCGCACCGGGGCGAGCCCGAGGTCGCGCAGGTGCTGCCCGAGCCACGCCGTCGTCGCGGTCTCGTGGCCACTCAGCTCCGGGTGCGCGTGCAGGTCGCGTCGCATCTCCACGAGCAGGCTCTCGTCGGCCCGGACCAGGTCGTCGAGGCGCGCACTACGCGCAGCGGTGGTCTCCGACGTCGAGGTCACCCGGGCAGCCTACGACGTGATCGAGGGCAGCAGCCGTGGTCGGCGCGACGACGCGCGCGGTCCGACCGCGCGTCTTGGAACGACCTCGGATCGCCGTGTCCACCCCGGCAGCGTGACGGTGCTCGCAGATCTCGTCCCTTCGCATCGGCGGCGTCCGGACTCCGGGGTTCTATGCTCAGCGGAAGCCGTAGCGGGTGTCAGGTCAGGATCGAGGAGGTGGCGCAGTGGAGCCCGAGCCCCGCCGCGCCCCGGCACCCCGCTCGACGGCGGCCCGGTTGATCGACCGCTCGGCCAAGGACACGCCGGACTACCGGGTCCTGCGCGCCCTCACGATCGTGCTGCCGGTCCTGTTCATCGCGGCGATGGAGGTCGTGCGCCAGATCGCCGTCGACCAGGACGACCGGGCCCGAGCCCTCGGCGTCGTGCTCGTCGCCGTGGCCGCGATCGGCATCGTGGTCTTCTCCACCTTCATCCTCCGCCTCGTCGAGCGCACCCAGCGCCAGCTCCGCCGTCGCAACCGCGAGCTCGCCGCGGCCAACGCGGTGTCCAGCGCGGTGCGCAGCACCCTCGACCTCGACGAGATGCTCGACGCCGCCCTCGACAGCGTCATCACCGCCAGCGGCGCGGTCGAGGCGAGCATCGTCACCCTCAAGCGCGACAGCCGTTGGCCGGGCGAGCGTGAGACGATCCGCACCCGCCAGAGCACGGACGTCATCACGACGACGTCGGACGGCGGCGACACGATCGAGGTGCCGCTGACCACCGGCGCGACCACGCTCGGCACGATGCGGCTGCGCTTCGGCCCGCGCATCGACCCGCGGGACGCCCTCGCGCACCAGACCCTCGAGACGATCGGACAGCAGCTCGCCGGCGCGATCCAGGCCGCCCAGCTCGTGGAGGACCTCAAGCGCGGCATGCTCGAGGGACACGCCTTCTACGACGTGATGATGCAGATCTCGAACCAGAACCCGCTGCCTGACACTCTCGCCTCGGTGATGAGCCACGCTCGCTCGCTGCTCAGCGGCGACCAGGCTGTGCTCACCCTCAACTCGCCGACCGCCCGCTCGCTGCAGGGCGACAGCGAGCTCACCGGCGCGACCCCGCTCGGCGACGGTTCCGTGTGCCTCACACCGGATCCCGAGCACGTCCACGACGCCCACTCGCACGCGCTCGTCTGTCCCATCCGGTCCACGACGCGGGTCAAGCACTCGATGACGGTGCCGGTCCGCGGACCGGAGGGATCCTTCGGCGACGTCTGGCTCGCCCGGCACGCCGACCCCGAGTTCAGCGACAGCGAGCGACGCTTCCTGGGCACTCTCACGGACCTGGCCGCCATCGCGATCATCAACGCCCAGCTCTCCGAGCAGCTGCGCCAGTCGGCGACCATCGCCGAGCGCGAGCGCATCGCGCGGGAGATGCACGACGGCATGGCCCAGGTCCTCGGCGTCACCCACCTGCGGCTGAGGGCGCTCGAGGCGCAGCAGAACGTCCGCGAGATCGCCGAGGTCCACGACGAGGTGGCGGACCTGGCCGACCTGTGCAGCGAGGCGTACAGCGACGTCCGCGAGAGCATCCTAGGGCTGCGCGAGTCCAGCAGGGTCGACCGCGCCCTCATGGAGAGCCTTCGCGCCTACCTCGAGAAGTACGAGCGCCAGAGCGGCATCCCGACCAGCCTCGACACCGAGGGCGCCGAGGACATCGTGCTGCCGTCGCGCTACCAGGTGCAGATCCTGCGCGTGGTGCAGGAGGCGCTCACCAACGTCCGCAAGCACTCGGGAGCCTCGAAGGCCGTGGTCCAGGTCCGTGACGACAGCGTCCTGACCACGTTCGTCATCGAGGACGACGGCCACGGGTTCGACGTCGCCACCGTGCCGTTCACCCGCGACGGTTTCGGGCTGCACTCCATGCGCGAACGCATGGAGCTGCTCGGGGGTACTCTCACGCTCGACTCGGAACCGGGTCGCGGC
>DATCCY010000129.1:0-19995 GCA_036510975.1 Candidatus Nanopelagicales bacterium | reverse complement strand
CGCGCGACCACCAGGCGGGTGGGCGGGTCGTAGGTGAGTCGCCGGTCGACCTTCTGCTCCACCCGGCGCAGCTTGGTCGGAGGGCTGCCCAGCCAGGACGTGCCGGCCTTCGCCTTCGTCCGACGCGGGGCGGCGGACAGCACCGCGACCAGCCCCCGTTTGGGGACCTTGCGGCCCGGAGCGGCCATCCCGGAGTTGCCGACGAACGCGTGCTTGCCGATCTCCACGTGCTCCACGCGAAGCCAGCCGCCGCCCAGCTCATAGCTTCCGAGCAGGGTGTCGTCGGCGAGGAAGGCCCCCTCCCGCACCGCCGTCAGCTTGGGGATCAGCAGCACCGTCGACGCCTCGACCCGCGGCCCGACGTCCGCCCCGAGCGCCCGCAGCCAGGCCGGCGTCAGCGAGCTGGAGTAGAGCGGGAAGAGCCAGGTGCGCGCCTCGTCGAGGACGCGCAGCGTCGCCCACGCCTGCCAGGCGCGCAGCCCGTGCACCGGGTGGGCGCCGGGCGCGAGGCCGAGCCCGAGCAGCCGCACCGTGAGCCAGATCAGCAGTGCGAGCACGAGCAGGCCGACGACGGTCGCGATCGGCAACCAGGCCAGGCTGCGCACGGCCGCGGTCGACACCGAGCCGGCGTCCTTCAGGTGCGGTGCCACGACGGCGAGGACCACGAGGATGGCGATCCCGGGCAACGCGGAGATCAGGACCGCGACCGCTGCGTACCCCAGCACCCACACCGGACGGTTGCGCGGCCGCTCGGCCCACGGTCCCCGGGCAGCCTTGCGCCGCCGGGCCGGCGCCCCCGACCACAGCTCTCCGCGGGGAACCTCGCCGAAGACCGCGGATCCCGGCGCGATCTCCGCGTCGGCGCCGACGACCGCGCCCGGGCCGAGGGTGCTGCGCGCGCCGATGCGGGCGTCAGGACCGATCTCGACGGCGCCGACACGCAGCAGGTCACCGTCGAGCCAGTGCCCCGACAGGTCGACCTCGGGCTCGACCGAGCAGCCGTCGCCGAGGACGAGGTGGCCCGTGACGGGTGGAATCGAGTGCAGGTCGACGTGGCGGCCCACGTGCGCGCCGAGCAGCCGCGCGTAGAGCCGCATCAGCGGCGCGCCCGCGAGGTTGGCGGCGCCGAGCTCGTCGGCGAGCCGCTCGGCGAGCCAGACCCGTATGTGCACGTTGCCACCGCGGGGGTAGGTGCCCGTGCCCACCCCGGCGAGGATCGCGCGGGCCCCCACGGCGGTGAGCAGCATCCGGCCGGGGGCGGACACCAGCAGCAGCCAGGCCGCCACCACCACGACCCAGGGCGCGGTCGGCAGCCAGCCGACCCCGAACCACTGGGCGGCCACCGTCGTCCCGAGCGCGGCCCAGGTCAGCCACCGCAGCCCGGTGATGGTGCGCAGGGGCACGGTCAGAAGCATCTGTGCGACCTGAGAGCGACGGGACACCGGACGGACCGTGCGGTCGATGTACGCCGCGGGGGTCGCGAGCTCGTCCAGCGCCACGGCGAGGTCGCCGATCCGGGGGTGGTCGTAGACGTCGGCGACGGTGACCTCGGGGTACGTCGCGCGCAGCCGCGACACGAGCTGGGCCGCCGCGAGGCTGCCGCCGCCGAGGTCGAAGAAGTCGTCCTCGGCCCCGGTGACGGTGGCGCCGAGGATCTCGACCCAGATGTCCTGCAGCTCCCCGGCCGTCCCCTCGAGCCGCGTCGATTCGCCGGTCTCGACGGCGGCAAGGGGCCAGGGCAGCGCGTCGCGGTCGATCTTGCCCGAGGTGCGGGTCGGGAGGGTGTCGACCTGCGCGAGCCGCGGGACGAGCGCCGCCGGCATCGTGGCCCGCAAGGTCGCGAGTGCGGCCGCGGCGTCGAAGTCCTCGGTGGTGGCGACGTACCCGACGAGCAGCGCGTTGCCCGAGCCGGTTCGTCGTACCGCTGCCGCTGCTCCCGTCACTCCGGGCAGCGCCAGCAGGGCGCTGTCGATCTCGCCGAGCTCGATGCGCCGGCCGCCGACCTTGACCTGGTCGTCGGCGCGGCCGAGGAAGAGCAGCCCCTCCTCCTCGTAGCGGACGAGGTCACCGCTGCGGTAGGCGCGCTTCCAGCCCAGCGTGGGCATCGGCGCGTACTTCTCCGCGTCCTTCGCGGGGTCGAGGTAGCGGGCCAGACCGACGCCGCCGATGATCAGCTCGCCGGTGCTGCCCGGCTCGACCTGGATGCCGGCCTCGTCGACCACGGCGAGGTCCCAGCCGTCCAGCGGCATCCCGATGGGCACCGGCGGCTCTCCCGTCAGCCGCGCACCGCACGCGACGACCGTGGCCTCGGTCGGGCCGTAGGTGTTCCAGACCTCCCGGTCGTCCTCGACCAGCCGGGCCGCCAGCTCGGGAGGGCAGGCCTCCCCGCCGAGGATGAGCAGCCGGACCGCGGCGAGCGCGTCGGCAGGCCAGAGCGCCACGAGCGTCGGCACGGTCGAGACCACCGTGACGTCGTTGGCGACCAGCCACGGGCCGAGCTCCATGCCGCTGCGGACGAGCGAGCGGGGCGCCGGCACCAGGCACGCGCCGTAGCGCCACGCCAGCCACATCTCCTCGCACGACGCGTCGAACGCCACCGACAGCCCGGCCATCACGCGGTCACCGGGCCCGAGCGGCTCCTCCTGCAGGAACAGGCGGGACTCGGCATCGACGAACGCCGCGGCGCTGCGGTGCGACACCGCCACCCCCTTCGGCGCACCGGTCGAGCCGGACGTGAAGATGACCCACGCGTCGTCGGACGTGGTCGGACCGGTGCCGTCGGCGACCGGCGGCTTCGTGCGACGGACGGTCAGCTCGAGGTCGTCGCTCAGCACGGCGGCGACGTCCGCCTCGCCGAACACGGTGCGGGCCCGTTCGTCCGGGTCGTCGGCATCGACCGGCACGTAGGCCGCGCCGGCCAGCAGCGTGCCGGCGATCGCGACGTAGAGGTCGGTCGTGCCCGAGCGGATGCGGACCCCGACCTTGTCGCCCGGCCCGACGCCGGCGGCGTGCAGCTCCTCGGCAACCTCCTCGGCCGCGTCGAGGAACTCCTCGTAGGTCAGGACCTGCGCCCCGTTGTCGAGCGCCGGCTCGTCCGGGTGGTCCGACGCGGTCTGCCGCAGCACGTCGACGAGGGTCCGCGGCGGGGCGGCCAGCGGACCACGCAGCAGAGTCATGCCCCCAGTCTCTCGGACCGCGTGCCTGTCGGACGACCGACGCACGGAGGTGGCGGGAATTGCGCCCGTTCACGATCGTCGTTCTGAGGCGACAGACCCGTCGGCCCGGAGCCGAGGTCTCCGGACCGACGGGCGGCCTGGCGCGGTCAGTACACCGGGAAGGCACCCACTTCTCGACCTGCATCGCCAGTGGATGCGCCGGACGACGAGACGTCGTCGGCACCGGTCGGCGGGAGGTGGACCACTCCGTCGACGTCGACGGTCGGCAGCAGCCGGTCCAGCCATCCGGGCAGCCACCAGTTGGCCCGCCCCAGCAGGTGCATCGTGGCCGGCACCAGGACCATGCGCACGATCGTGGCGTCGACGAGGACCGCCGTGGCCAGACCCAGGCCCAGCATCTTCGACGCGGGGTCGTCGTCGAACACGAAGCCCATGAACACGCAGATCATGATGAGCGCCGCGGAGGTGATCACCCGCGCCGACGACGCGATGCCGCGGATCACGGCCGTGTCGCTGTCGCCGATGCGCACGTACTCCTCGCGCACGCGGGAGAGCAGGAACACCTCGTAGTCCATCGACAGGCCGAACAGCACCGCGAACATGAACATCGGGATGAACGGGATGACCGGCACGGTGGACTGCAGGCCGATGAGGTCCATGCCCCAGCCGCGCTGGAAGACCGCGACGATGACGCCGTATGCAGCGCCGAGGCTCAGCAGGGTCATGGCACCGGCCTTGAGCGGCACGAGCACCGACCGGAACACGAGCATGAGGAGCACGAACGACATGAGGATGACGGCGCCGATGAACAGCGGCAGCCGGTCGCGCACCTTCTGACCGATGTCGGCCCAGCTCGCTGTCTGGCCACCGATGTGGGCCTGCGCCGTCGTGCCGGCGAGGGCCTGCGGGAAGGCGCTGTCGCGCAGCCGAGCGATGGTCGCGACGGTGGCGGCGTCCTGGGGTGCGGTGGCAGGGAAGGCCAGCATCGTGGCCACGTGCGTGCCCGTGATCACCGCAGGTTCGGTCACCGAGGCGACACCGGGGTCGGCTGCGATCGCGTCGCGCAGCGGGGTCAGTACGTCGGCGTCGCCGGCGGTGTCCACGACCACGACGAGCGGGCCGTTGATGCCGAGGCCGAAGCCCTGTGCGACGAGGTCGTAGGCAACACGTTCGGAGCGCGAGGGAGGCAGCGAGCCCTCGTCCGGGAACCCGAGCCGCATCGACAACGCGGGGGCGGTCATGGCGAGCAGCCCGGCCGTGGTGCCGATGAGGTAGGCCCACGAGTGGCGCGAGACGTGCGTGCCCCACCGCATCCAGCGACGGCTCACCGGGTGGTCATCGGTGGCGACGACGTCGCGGTGCCCGCGGCGGTTGATCCGCTGCCCTGCCAGGCCGAGGAAGGCCGGCAGCAGCGTGAGAGATGCCAGCACCATCACCAGGACGATCGCTGACGTCGCGACGCCTGCGGCCGTCATGAACGGGATGCCCGCGAAGGCCATGCCGAGGACCGCGATGACCACGGTGCCGCCGGCGAAGAGCACGGCCTGCCCCGCGGTGGCCAGCGCGCGTCCCGCGGCCTCGGGCACCGACAGCCCCAGGGCGAGGAACTCGCGGTGCCGTGTCACCAGGAAGAGCGCGTAGTCGATGCCCACGCCGAGGGCGATCATGCTGGCCACCTGCGGCGCCCACGACGGGATGTCGAAGACGAGGTTGATGAGCGACAGCGAGCTGATGCCCAGCGCGAGCCCGAACAGCGACAGCCCGATGGGCAGCCCCATCGCGATCATCGAGCCGAAGGCGAGCAGGAGGATGATCATCGCGGCCGCGATGCCGACGATCTCGCCGATGCCGGCCGCCGACTCCTCGAAGGTGAAGTACAGCTCGCCACCGGACTCCAGCCGGAGCGACGTGCGATCGCGCTCCTGCGCCACGACGCTCTTGAGCCTGTCGAGGTCCGCGGCCGAGAGGGACTCGGCGGTGGGGTACTGCAGCCGGATCAACCCCACGCGCCCGTCGGGCGAGACGGACTGGGTGGCGTCGACGACGTGCGGCATCGCCGCGAGGGCCGTCCGCACCTCGGCCAGCCGCGAGCTCGCGGCGGTCGAGCCGGTGAAGGTGGCGCCGTCGCTAGGCGGGGTCGCCACCACCTGGGCGGTGATTCCGGCGTTGTCGGAGCCGGTCGTCGCGAGCAGCTCGATCGCCGCCTGCGAGTCCAGCCCCGGCACCTCGAAGGAGTCCTTCATCGTCCGGCCCACCATTGCCGATCCGAGCACCACTCCCACGGAGAGCACCAGCCAGACCACGATCACCGTCCACGGACGACGCGCGGCGTAGCGCCCCCATCGATACAGCAACCCGCTCATGGCCTTCTCCTCGGTCCGGACTCCCGGTCGGCGCTCCGCCGATCTGCTCCCAGGCTCCTGCCACGCGATCGATGCCGGATCGGCCGCGACGCCCTGACTTCCCTCGGCCCGCGGTCGTAGACGGTCCTCGTCCACATGACCGATCCGTGGCACGTGCAGGTCACCTACGCTGCAGATGTGGCCAGTGCGAACCTGCGGACGTTGTGGGAGGAGCCAGCGGCTCCCGACCCGCCGACACGCGTGTGGCGCGACTGGTTGCTCGTGGGGGTGCTGCTGGTCGTCGCTCTGCTCGAAGGCCTGCTGCGCCCGGACGTCGTGTGGCGTCCCGTCGCGATCGCGCTGGCGGTGGTCACCATCGTCGCACTGCTGTGGCGGCGTACCCACCCGCTGCCCGTCGTCATCGTGGCGTTCGGGTCGATGCTCGCCGTCACCGCGGCCAGCATGCTCCTGGGTACGGCTTCGATCGGTCTCTACTCGGCCGCGTGCGTGCTGCTGCTGCCGTACTCGCTCACGCGGTGGGGCAGCGGACGGGCGATCGTGGCGGGCCTCGCGCTCATCGTCGTCGTGGGTGCCCTCGGGGTCGCGAGCAGCTACACCGCACCGGCCGACGCGATCGCCGCAACGGTGTTCCTGCTCTTCCCCGCCGTGCTCGGTGCATCGGTGCGCTACTGGGACACCGCGCACGAGCGCGACGTCGAACGTGCTCGGCTCCGCGAGCGCGAGCAGCTCGCCCGCGAGCTGCACGACACGGTGGCCCACCACGTCTCGGCGATGGCGATCCAGGCGCAGGCCGGCCGCGTGCTCGCCGACACTCGCCCCGACGCCGCAGTCACGGCGCTGCGGGTCATCGAGACCGAGGCCTCCCGGGCGCTCGCCGAGATGCGCGCCATGGTCGGGGCCCTGCGCGACGGCGAGGCCGCGGAGCTGGCGCCCCAGCGCGGCGTCGCCGACATCGCCCGGCTCGCCGACCTGCCTGCGGGTGACGCCCGGGTCGAGGTCGAGCTCGAGGGCGACCTCGACGAGCTGCGGCCCGCGGTGCAGTCGGCGCTGTACCGGCTGGCGCAGGAGTCGCTCACCAACGCGATCCGGCACGCTCGTCGCGCCACGCGCATCGACGTACGGGTCGTGGGCGATTCAGACTGCGTGCACCTCACGGTCTCCGATGACGGCGACCCGGCGCCAGCGGGGCGCACGTCGTACGGCTACGGCCTCGTCGGCATGAAGGAGCGTGCCACGCTGCTGGGCGGCACCTTCGCCGCCGGACCGAGCGCTCCCCGGGGGTGGACCGTCGATGCCATGCTGCCTCGCGGGACGACGGCGCGATGACGATCCGGGTGCTTCTCGCCGACGACCAGGAGCTGGTGCGCACCGGCCTGGCGATGATCCTCGACGCGCAGCCAGGCATCGAGGTCGTCGGCCAGGCCGCGGACGGGCGCCGCGCCGTCGCGATGGCCCGGGAGCTGCAGCCGGACGTCTGCCTCTTCGACATCCGCATGCCCGAGGTCGACGGCATCGAGGCGACACGCATCCTCGCCGGCCCCGACGTCGCACACCCACTCGCCGTTGTCGTCATCACCACCTTCGACCTCGACGAGTACGTGCACGGCGCGCTCAAGGCCGGTGCCCGCGGCTTCCTGCTCAAGGACTGCGGACCCGAGCTGCTCGTGCAGGCCATCCACGCGGCCGCCGACGGCGACGCGCTCATCGCGCCCGTGATCACGGCCCGGCTGCTCGACGAGTTCGCGCGCAGCGGCGCGTCGGCGCCACCACCGCAGCCGCAGGTACCGCTCACCGACCGCGAGGAGGAGGTGCTCGTCACGGTCGCGCGCGGTCGCACCAACGCCGAGATCGCCGACGAGCTGCACATCAGCCTCAGCACCGTGAAGACTCACCTGACGAACCTCACCAGCAAGCTCGGCGTCCGCAACCGCGTGGAGATGGCCATGTGGGCATACGAGACCGGGCGCATGCGGCCCTGACTCACGCCGCTCCCCCGACGCGACCCGGCCCGTGTTAGCAGGATCGCGTCGTGGGGAGCGCGTATCGGCTATCGCGCCGGCGGCGCATGGCTCGACCCGGTCGGCCCGTCACTGCCGAGTGGGAGGAACCCGGTGCACATGAGCCGCATCCACGCGATCGTCGCGCCGTCGGTCTCGTAGTACGCCTGCTGTTCGATGGTGAACTGGCCGTCCGGGCGATCGACCGTGAACCGGTACGCGACGCGCTCGAGGGACCCGATGCTGCCGGTCTCGACGGCGACGAGCTTGGTGATCCGTCGTGCTGGTTCGAACCATGTGCCCAGAATCGTCCCGTCGACGATCTCATCGACGTCGTTCGATTCCCAGAACCTGTTCGGCGTCATCGCTCGGAAGTCGACGTCGGCTCGCAGGAGGGCCTTGAGCCCGGCTGAGTCCTTGTCGGCCAGTGCCCGCGCGAACTTCTCACCCACGTTGTCGGTCATCTGGGGTCCCTTCGTGCGGCGATAGGCCGAGTCGTCACGGCAGGCATCAGTAGCTGAAGGTGGTGGCTCCGTCGCCTATCCACTCCCAGAGCTGAACGGTGCCGCCCAAGGAGGCGTTGGCGATCAGCGTCTCTGCGTCGATCTTCCTCGCGTTGAAGCAGATGGGGCACACGAGGAACGTGCCGCCAGCTGCCTGGAACCGCCCCATCAGGTCGGCGATGGGCGGGCAGCCGTCGCACGCGGTTCCCAGCGCGAACCCCTGGGTGGCCAGGCGCACGGACTCCTTCGTGAGGAACATGACCGTGTCCCTGCCGCCCTCCGCGGCGCCGACGGCAACGAGGAGAGCGACCGTCACCTTCTCGGGGTCTTCGAGCCCCGTGGTGAGACTGATGGCGGCCCTGGTCATCGGATCAGCTCCGCCGTCGTCGGGTCGATGCTTGCCTCGACCCGACGCACGCTGTCCGCGGGGAAACCACCGAGCCGGGCATGCTCGAGGACGAGCTCCTCGCTCGTGGCGGCGTAGAGGCAGTAGATCTTGTCATCCACGACCTGGCTCTGGATCCATTGGATGTCCGTGCCGAGACCTCGAAGAACCTCGTTCGAGGCGCCCGCAAGCTCGGCGAGCTGCCCATTCGTCATGCCTCCGGCACCCGGTACGGTCCGTTCGATCACGTACTTGCGCATGGTGTTCCTCCCTCTCGTGACCCCGTGCAGGTCCGACACTCAAGGTAGGAATCTCCGCGCCCGGGAGCCATGAGGCGTTCACCCCATGGCGGGCACGGGCGTTGGATAGCGTGGCTGGATGGCCACGTCCGGCGTCCGGCTCAACGAGGTGCTCGTCGCGATCTCGATGGCGACCGACCTCGGTCTCGGTCAGCCCTCCGAGCACATGGTCCGCGCGGCGAGACTCAGCATGAGGCTCGGCGACCGTCTCGGACTCGAGTCATCCCAGCTCGCCGTGCTGTACGACGTCAGCCTGCTCACCTACGTCGGCTGCCCGGTGTACGGAAACGAAGCGGCCCTGGTGTTCGGCGACGACATCGACTTCCGGTCCGGCACCTACGACGTCGACCTGAGATCCCGCGACGGCATGCGGTACATGCTCAGCCACGCAGGCAAGGGCAGCACCGTCGTGAACCGCTGGCAGCAGACGTTGCGACTCGTGGCCACTGGCGGAAGAGACGTCGCGGAGCAGATGGCGAACCACTGCTCCGCCGCTGGACTGCTCGCTGACCAGCTCGGCCTCAATGCCGAGGTGAGGTCCGGCATCGAGCAGTCCTACGCGCGTTGGGACGGCAAGGGCGTGCCGCACGGGCTGCAGGGTGATCAGCTCTCGCTGGCCTCGCGCATCTCGAACGTGGCCGACGCTGCCGAGGTCCTCGAGCGCCGCCTCGGCATCAGCGGTGCCGTGGAGACGATCCGCCGTCGCCGAGGCACGCACTTCGACCCCGCAGTCGTGGACGCGTTCGTGACGGACCCGTCGGATCTGTTCGACGGCATCGCCGACGACAGCGTCGACGAACTGCTCGAGCTGGAACCGGTAGAACGGGCGCCGCTGACCGACGAGGGCCTCGACGGTGCTCTGGAGGCGGTCGGGGACTTCTGCGATCTGCGGACTCCGATCTTCGCCGGTCATGCACGCGGCACCGCTGAGCTCGCCGCAGCGGCGGCCGAGCTCCTCGAGCTCCCGGGCGACGAGATCCGGCTCCTGCGCCGCGCGGCGCACGTCCACGACGTCGGCCGTTTCGGCGTCCCCGGAGGCGTGCTCAGCAAGCCGAGCCCGCTCAGCGGTAGCGACCTCGAGCGCATGCGTATGCACGTCTACTACGTCGAACGTATCTTCAGCCGACCGGAGACCCTCCGGCGCGTAGGACTGGTGGCCTCCATGCATCATGAGCGCATGGATGGATCGGGGTACCACCGGGCCGCCTCGGGCGCGGTGCTCACCAACCCGTGCCGGATCCTCGCCGTGGCCGACGCCTACTACGCCATGTGCCAACCCCGCCCCTACCGCGAGCCGCTGTCGCCAGAGGCGGCCGCCGGCGAGATCCGTGCCGATGTCGCCGCCGGTCGTCTCGACCCTACCGCTGCGCAGGCGGTCCTCGAGGCCGCCGGCCACGGGGCTCGGCCGACCAGGTCGTCCGGGCAGTCGGGCCTCACGGCCCGCGAGCGCGAGGTCCTTGCGTTGCTGGCCGCCGGAGAGACGAACAAAGGCATCGCGCGCAGGCTGGGGATCAGTGCCAAGACAGTGGGCAACCACGTGGAACACATCTACGCGAAGCTGGGAGTCGGCAACCGTGCGGGCGCCGCGCTCATCGCGATGCAGCGGGGCATCGTGGGTGCGAACCTGCCAGGCTCCGGCTGAACCCCGACGATCCCACGACGGCCAGGGGACGACGGCGCTCGGCTTCCGACATCGGACCACTCGGTGGCACACATCGCTGCTCCGCCAGCCGCCCACCCGTGCCGCATCCGCCGACGACGACTCAGTGAAGCCGAAGCCGGCGACGACCTGGACCTAACCGCCGAGGGCCTAGGCACTCAGCCCACTCCTCGATATGTACAGATTGAGTGCTATGTTGTACAATATGGCCATGGCTACGGAGATGCCCGTCACCGAGGCTCGTGAACGGTTCAGCGAGGTCGTGGAGACGTCCGCGCACGAGCCGGTCTTCCTGACCAAGCGCGGCCGCCGACAGGCCGTCGTGATCAGCACGGCCGAGTACGAGCGGCTCCTGGAGGCCGACGAGGACGCCGAGGACCTCGCCGCGTCGGACGCGGTGATGGCCGAAATCATGGCCGGCGCCCCGACGATCCCCTGGGCCCAGGTCAAGGCGGACCTCGGCCTCGCATGACCTACACGATCGAGATCTCCACGTCCGCTGCCAAGGCCCTCGACAAGCTGGCGAAGGTGAATCGCCTCCGAGTAGTCGGAGCGATCGAGCTGCTCGGCTTCGATCCCCGACCCCCTGGGGCGAAGATGCTCCGCGGTGGCGAGCATGGACGGTGGCGGGTCCAGGTCGGCAACTACCGAATCGTCTACGCGATCGAGGACGACCGGCTCCTGGTCCTCGTCCTGCGGATCGCCCATCGCCGCGAGGTCTACGACCGCTGACGAATGAAGGCCCCGTCTTGCGGCGGGGGGCTTCACTCGTGACCAGGGGTGAGTGGAGCTGGCGGGAATCGAACTCGTCCGAACCGTCGGGACCCGTCGGATTCCGGTGGTTGCGAGCACGACCCGTCGGGTTCCGTCGGGACGTATCGGGTTCGGTTGGGTCCGGCTGTTGACGCCGTCAACACAAGGTCGGACCTCAAGGGTCATATCGTTGACGCTTCCGTCCGGACGTGGCATCTACGATTCGATCGGCAGGCGTCACGGCGGCGATCCATGCGGAGGACGGCCACGTCACGAGCGTCGTCTCGGATCCGGTCGGGAACGCGGTACGTGCCGTGGAGCGCAGACCAGATCCCTGTTGGCCACTTGCCTGTATTGATTCGTCCTCGCTGTAAGGATCAGCACCGTGCTGCCAACACCACTCGGCGGGCCCGTCCGTGGGAGACGTCGAGTGTTCCGTCCTTCTCATGTCCGGTGACGACTGGGCGAAGGCCGAATGCCCCTGGGTCATGTTCTGAGCGACAGCCGGCTCACTCCCTCGTCGCCGTTAACCTCGCCGGTCTCGATGAAACCCAGGCTGGCATGGAGCCGCCGAGCCGCCGAGTTGTCGGGGTGGTAGCTGAGTCCAACGGAAGGGCACGACGCTGACCGGGCCCGCGCAATCATGGCTTCCATGGTCGCTCGCCCGTACCCGCGATCTTGTGAGGTCGAGTCGATCACCACCCCGCCGATCCAGTAGGAACCGTCGCCGGGGTCCACCGCCTCCATGACGAACCCGACGACAATCGAGCGTCCGTAAACAGCCAGCGGTCGCCATGGACCTCCGTCATAGGCGCATAGCGCCAGGTAGTAGGTCACCGGTGCCACGATGCACGCTGCTCGTCGCGGACGGCTAGATCCGCAACCAGCCGCCAGTTCTGCGCCGTGACAGCCAAGACACCGCTGACCCGCCTTGGCGCGATTCTGCCTTCGACGCGTCATCAGTCACGGAATCCGCCTCAACTCCGGCAGCCCCGCCGGGAATCCCGACGGGCTTGCCGAGCATGGGCGCTACCAACGCAGGAGGCCAGGGTCAAGGGGAGCCAGACCGGTGCATGACTGATCGCTGAGTCCGCTCGGCGTCCACGAGTCAGACGTCGATGGACAGGAGATCAACGCCACAGTGCAGGTCGTTGGTGTCGGTGGCGCAGCCAAGAGCCCCGTGCGAAGAACGCTGTGCCACCGGGGATCTGCCAGCGCTGCGTTGGGTGTTCGACGGGGCGGCCGTGCAGGCTTAGTCGCCCGTCGCGAGGAGCTCGAGCCGCACTGCGACTACCCGCCGGCCTTGTCGTCGGATGGCCCCGGCCGCGTCAAGCGCGGCCAGGGCACGGTTCACCTGCTGCCGTGAACCCCCGACCTGACGCGCGAGGTCGGTCTGGTCGATGAGCAGGTTGACGGGGACGACCCCCTTGGGTGGTGTGCCGGGCGATCCGAGCTGGCGCAGCACAACGGCGAGTATGTGCCGTCGCACCCGGTCGGGCAGTTGGCGCAGAGTCAGGTCCGACACTTGCTCGTCGGCCTTGCGCACCAGGCGTACCAGCGATGCCATCAGGGCCGCACCGACGCTGGGTTCGGTGGCGAGCAGGTGGAGCACCGCAGACCTGGGAATGCGAATGAGTTCGGTCGGTTCGCGAGCAGTCGCCCGGGCCACTCTCGGCCCCGCGTCGATGACGGCCATCTCACCGAACGCGGCCGGTGACTCGAGCACGGCAAGCACGGTCTCGCGGCCGTCAAAGTCGTTGACCGAGATCTCCACCGACCCTGAAGCGACCACGTACATGCAGTCGCCCTCGTCGCCTTGCTGGAACACGACCTGACGACGGTCATATCGATGTCGCCCCGACGACTCCGACAGGCGCCTCAGCGCGCCGGCGTCGAGTGCCGCGAAGACCTCGCACGATCTCAACCGGCTATCGAGCCGAACCACCTGTCCTGACCCGAGGGACTCAGCGCGTGATGGAAGCATGCTCTCGCCCTCCTGCCGTTGGTGGGTCGTACTGGGAGCCAGGCGATCCACTGTCCGCCCGTGCAGCGCGACGCGCAAGGGTGGACCTCGACGAGTCGGCTCCTCGCGGTGACCGCAGCTTCCGGTGCCCGCCCCGCCGATCCGCCGCGGCACCGGACCAAGTGGTGCGATGCAACGGTCACCGAACGGCAGGGGGTGTGACCCGGCTCTCGTGCCGCCCAGCATGATGTGTCACCCAAGTGACAGCGCGGCGCATCCTGCTGGCCGAACCTCGTGATGTTCCTGCATCGGGCGGGAGCGATCTGACGAGGAGAACGCCGTGAACCGTTTCGTGCGCCACCTGCTCACCGCCACCGCCACCGCCGCCGTCCTGGTGGCGCCGCTGGCCGCATCAACGTCCGCGAGTGCCACCCCGCATCAAAGGACGTTCTCGATCGTGAAGGACTGCCAGAACTTCACAGGGCAGCCGTACCCCGACAGCTCCTGCGAGATCACCAGCTCGACCCTGAGCCTGCTCCCGGTCGGCTCGACGATCCTCTACGTCCAGCCCAGCGCGCTGGCCACCCCTGCGGGCAGTGACATCGTGATCGTCACGCCCGGGCGCCACCATCGGGACAAGGTGTTCGGTAACTGTTCGCTCGACCCGAACACGTTCAACGGTGCGTGCACACTCGATGGCGGAACCGGCGACTTCAAGCGGTTCCACGCCTCGGTCGTGGTGACGAACCTGGACAACCGGTACTTCAGCTGGACCGGTTCCTACTCGTTCGACTCCGGTCACCACGACGACTGAACCACACGGTTCGCTCGTTGCGCTCATGGCGGTGGCATCGGCCTGGCCCGGTGCCACCGCATGAGCGATCCGCCGGTTCAGTGACCGCTCTCGGTGTCGTGCCCTGCGCGGACGGGCGGGGATACCGCGGCACCGCCAAGCGTCCGATCCCCATTCCGAGCCATCCGCGCCGCAGCCGGAGTACGTTCTAGCGCATGCCAGCCGTATTCGATGCGTATCGAGCGGCCGCGTCGTTCTCGCCCCTCGGGGACTCGCGCATCGAGTCGGTCATCGACCTCGACGATCCCGACGGCGTCCAGCCCAGACTCTGGTTTCCGCCGGGCTGACATGGAACTCCCGACGGGGGCAGTGTCGCTGCTCTTCACCGATGTGGAGGGGTCCACCAGGCTGCTCGACGCTCTTGGCGCGGGCTATGACGACGTCATGGAGGCAGAGCAGCGAATCCTGCGTTCGGCGATCGACGAGCACCGGGGCGTCGTGTTCGGAACTGAGGGCGACGCCCTGTTCGCGGTGTTCCTGACCGCTGGCGACGCCGTCGCGGCCGCACGGGATGCGCAGCGACGCCTCACCGAACATCTGTGGCCCGAGGGGGCAGCCGTACGCGTCCGAATGGCTGTCCATACCGGCGAAGTACGGCTGGTCGGGGATTCGTACTACGGCATGGCCCTGCACGTGGCCGCACGGGTGTGCTCGGCCGGGCACGGTGGGCAGGTTCTGCTCACCGGTGCGACGCGGTCAGCTGCGAAAGGTTTCGACGTGCGGGACCTTGGCGAGCGCCGGCTCAAGGACCTGAGCGAACCGGTCCCGATCTCGCAGCTGGTCGGAGTCGGACTGGCCGAGTCCTTCCCGGAGCTGCGAACGCTGTCCGGGACCCGGAACAACCTGCCGGCAGACACTGACGCATTCGTCGGTCGGACGGTCGAGCTGGCGTCGTTGATCGCCGAGTTCTCCTCGCATCGACTGGTGACCCTGACAGGCGCTGGAGGGAGCGGGAAGACGAGGCTGTCGCTGAGGGCGGCCGCCCACGGCCTGGGATCAACCCGCGATGTCTGGTTCGTCGAGCTTGCCCCGCTGACCGACCCGGCGCTGATCACCGCTCAGGTCGCCGGCGCCCTGGGTCTCGGCGAGAGCGCGACGAAACCGCTGCGGATGACGCTGGTCGACTGGCTGCGAGCCAACGACTCACTCCTGGTCCTGGACAACTGCGAACACCTCGTCGACGGTGTGGCCGAGTTCGTCGACGACGTGCTTCGGTCGTGCCCGGATGTCCTGATTCTGACAACGAGCAGAGAGCCGCTGGGCATACGCGGCGAGCGGACGTTACGCGTGCCTCCGCTCGCCCTCGACGGCGAGGCCGCGACGCTGTTCTTGACCCGAGCACAGACCATGGTGCCGGGCTTCGACCGTGACGCCGTCGACCGACGGCTGGTGGACCAGGTCTGCCGACGCTTGGACGGATTGCCACTCGCCCTCGAACTGGCAGCCGCGCGCCTTCGATCGTTGTCGATGGTCGAGCTGGCCGCACGGCTCGACGACAGGTTCCGGCTGCTGACCGGGGGCAACCGGACCTCGCCCTCCCGGCAGCGCACGCTCGGCGCGGTCGTCGACTGGAGCTACGACCTGCTGTCTCAGCCTGAGGGACGTCTGTTCCGAGCGGTCAGCGTGTTCCCGGACAGCTTCACGCTACAAGCGGCGGCCGGGGTGACGGGCGACGACACGGTCGACGTCATCGATGGTCTCGGCCGACTCGTGGAGAAGTCACTCGTCGTCCCGGCCGAGGCACGGGCCGGCGTCGCCCGCTACCAGCTGTTGGAGACATTGCGGCAGTACGGTCGCGACCGTCTGCGCGAGCGCGACGAGGAAGAGGAGCGCCGCGACGGGTTGCTGGGGTGGGCGATGACCTACGTCGAGCGCCTCGAGAACGACCTGCGCACCCCGCGGATGGACGCCGCGCTGGCCGACGTGATGCCGGAGAGGGTCAGCATGCGTGCTGCGATGGGGTGGGCGATCGAACGTAACGACCTGTCGGCAGCGCTGCGGCTGGTGACCACTATCCCTCTGGGTCTCACCACCGAGCGACGCGCCATGATTTCCGACCTCCTCGACCGAGGCGGGGAGAGCCTCGCCGCCGACGTGGTGGCGCGCGCACAACTGACGCTGGGCGACCTCGCATTCGAGCAGGGCGACTGGGCGGCTGCGGCCTCGGCCGGTGCCGAAGCACGGATCGCCTTCACGCGACTCGGGGACCGCCACCACGCCGCCTGGGCTGCTCACGTGTACAGCGCGGGGGCCTGGGGAGCCGGGGATCTGTCCACCCTCGACCGCCTCCTGGTGGAGTGCAGGGAGGAGTTCCAGGCCCTCGATAATCAATTCGGAATAGCGCATACGTTGTGGCGCTCCTCGTTGCGAGAACCGGACCCAGGGGCCGCCAGGGCAATGGCGGCCGAGGCGGAACGGCGCTATCGCGAGCTCGGAGCGCCGATCATGCGCGCGCACGCGCTCGAGGCACGGGGACTCGTCGAGATCGAAGCCGGTGACCTGGATTCGGCGGCGCCCTTCTTGCACGAGGCCACCGAGGTCCTGGCCGCAACCGGCAATGCCGGCTGCACAGCTCACGCGCTCGAGGCGGTTGCGGTGTGGGCCGCGGAGCGCGGCGACCCCAGCTCCGCGGGAGAGCTCGTCGGAGCCGCGGAGTCGCTGCGCAGCGCGAGCGGGGCGGGTCACAAGCCATGGGAGGTGCGCGCCCGCCATGGCGGCAGCTTCGACGCCGACGTGCTGGGCGAGGACGGGGCGGTCCGCGACGCCATCCAACGAGGGCGACAGAGCTCGCTCGCCGCCGCAGCCGAACTGGTCGCCGCCCTCCTGGCGCCAGCCACGGACGCACGGCGTCGCCCCGCGTGAGGCCCGATCCTGTTCGCGCCGGTCGGTGGCTGTGCCGTGAGGACTCCTCCCGATTCCCGCTGCCTCGCGGGACCCAGCCCAGGGTGAGTTGAGTGGTGGTGGCGGGATCCGTCGCAGTCGGACGGCACCCCGAGGCGTCGGCGCTCCGCACCGGGGAGGTCCCGGCGTCGTGAGCGCTCCTCCCGACTCCCACCACCTCGCACGACCCCGCGGAACGCGAGGAGGCCCGGCCAGAAGGCCGGGGCTCCTCGCGTGAACTGGGGTGAGTGGGGGCTATGTAGAACCGCCGATTCGTGCGTGAAACGCCCTCCCTAGAATCCGGGACGGGAACCCGAGAAGGCGATTCCTTCAACCCGCCAAACGGGCAGGCCGGCTCGTAATGCGGGGTGTCCCGCGACTGGCTCGCCGGGACGTGTCGGTTCACGGGCCTTGTATCGGCGCCCTCATCAGTCCGCGGCTCCGGGTCCGCGCGCGCCATGTGCCGCATGCGAGGCAGCTGATCAGCGGCAGCTCTGGCCCCATGGACTGACGCTCAAACCGCCGGACCGCAGTGGAGTCCCGGACGTCCAAGCTGTCGGTGCCCTCCGGCTACAACTGGTACTCCCGCGACGATCCGTCGCCCAGCCCGAGGAGTGGTCTTGAACAGCCCGACCCATCTCATGCCGCCGCATGCGCCCGTCCCTGCCCCCTGGCAGACGTGGTCGTCGAAGCGGCCCTGGACATACGTCATTGCTTTCAATGACTGGCAGCGGCCGCTGCAGCCACCCTTCACCTTCTACACGAACGGCGGCAGCCCGTTTCGACACGAGCTTGACGGTTCGCTCGGCTCGGTTGGATCAGGGCGCGGGCGAGGCAGGCACTTCGCGTGCACTCCATCCCAAGCGGATCCATCGCAGGGGCATTGACAGAGGATGGTGCTGGGGGTGAGGTGAGCCTTACTAGGACCCGGTGCCGACGTTACCCACCGGTTCCGCTCGGCTCACCCGCGGAGGTAGTCATGCGCTTCATCCAGATCATCGAGTTCGAGACCGACAACATCGACGCTTTCACCGCAGAAGTCCAAGCTTGGGAAGCGGACTCGGCTGACTGGCGAACTGCCACCCGAGCCACACTCTGCGCCGACCGCGACCACGCCGGTACATATCTCCAGGTCGTCGAGTTCCCCTCTTACGAGGACGCCATGGCGAACTCCAACGACCCTCGAACGGCGGAGTTCGCGGCGCGTCTCGAAGCACTGACCAAGGGCGCGCCCAGGTTCCGCAACCTCGATGTTGCTCGGACCGACGACTTCTAGGCTCGACCCCACGGTGTACCGCGTGTCCGACTCTCGTCGGCGACACGATGGACCGAGGCCGAGTGGCACTTCACTTGCGGTCGTTCGAACTGGAGCCGGGCCGCTCGGAGTGAGCCGCATGGGTCACACGTGAGCCAGCGCAGTCCAAGCCGTGGCATTGGTACGGAACGGCGCGTTAGGCAGGATCTGTCGGCACCGGTCGCGCAAGGCGTCACGCCGGGCGTCGTCCAGTCCTGTGACGTAGGCACCGGCAGGTCCGACTCCAAGGGTGAACGGATCCCACCAGTCCTCGAAGCTGGAGTGCTCGAGAGTCACTGTCAACGACGAACTGGCCACGTCGGTGAGGCCAGCCGCCGTGAACAGTTCCGCCAAGTGGCCTTCGGCCACTCCTGGAAGGTCGGATTCGTCGGGGGCGGAGGGGTTTAGGGAGCGCGCCGCCGACCAGAACGCCGAGAGCGGGCCCTTGTGCCCGGCGTGGTCCCACACGCTTGCTGCCACGACCCCGCCGGGCGTGGTCGTGCGAGCCATCTCGGCGATTCCAGTCACCGGGTCAGTCATGAAGTGAACGACCAGCTGCGCCAGAACTGCATCGAAGGACCTGTCCGGAAATGGCAAGGACTCCGCCCCCGAGCGTTGAACGTCCATCGACGGGTACGCGGTTCGCACCACCTCGACGAACGACTCGGACGGGTCGACGGCGGATACCCGGTCGACACCGACCCGGCTCACGAGAGCCGCCGTCAAGGCCCCGGACCCGCACCCGACATCCAGAACACGCTGGCCAGGCTCGACGCCGACCAGGTCGACGAACTGCTTGGCCAACGGCCGGGAGAACCGGCCCATGAACCGACCGTATGCATCAGCACTTACCTCGAACGACACGTCGTCTATGTTGCCGGATGCGGCGTCCTGCAACAGATACTCGCCGCACATCCTCTGGACCCTCAGCGGCGAACGCTGACGGCATTCGGCTCGATTCTCAGGGAGCAGCCTGGCTGCGCGAAGAATCGGGCGTAACTTCCTGCCATGACACGTGGCAGGTGGTGGGTGGTACTGGCGATCGGCCTCGGCTGCGTCGCCGTAGCCGCCGCAGCGTCGTGGTCGCTCGGGCGACAGCGCGCCCTCGAGAGTCTCTCCTTCGTCGACGTCTCGGCGGGTGACGCAGCCCAGGCGATGCAGGACGATCACTTCTTCTCCGACTACGGCGGCAAGATCCTCGTCGTCCACGGCCCTGTCGCAAGCGTCCACGCCACCGGAAGCGGCTACACGGTCTCCATGGGAACCGGCACCTCGTTCGGGCTCACGTGCACCATCACGTCACCCGCAGGGGTCGGGCAGCCCGCCACAGGACCGGTCATCACCATGGTTGCTCCCGGCGGGACCGCCCAGCGGGAGCCATCATCGGTTGACCTCCCGGACTGCCGCATCATGAACGATCACTGACACATCGCGTGCACCCTGCGCGGCGCACGCTCACGGCATGACGCGGTCACGGAACTACGGTGACCTTGTGAGCCAGTTCTCCGACCATGACCCGAACGGCCAGGCCATTCGTGCGGCAGGCGGGCTGTCGCACTATTACCGCCGGGGATGGCGTCGATCGCTGGTTCCCGCTGTGGTCGTCGTGATCCTGGCCGCCGGCGCAGCCCTGACGATCGCCCTCATCGTCAACTAGTGTCGTGCGCCAGAAATGCGCGGTATAAGTCGTAGACTGTGGGTATGGCGCGTACGGGACGACCGAAGACAGTGCTCGAGCTGGCAGACGAGGAGCGCGAGCAGCTGCAGCGCTGGGCCCGGCGGGCGAAGTCGGCGCAGTCCCTCGCGTTGCGGTCGCGGATCGTGCTGGCGTGCGCGGAGGGGGCGGACAACAAGTCGGTGGCCGCGCAA
>DATCCY010000128.1:0-5860 GCA_036510975.1 Candidatus Nanopelagicales bacterium | reverse complement strand
CCTCAGGCCACCACATCGGCCGCGACGTCCGACACGCGCGCGGCGAGCGTGGAGATCATCTCCTCCTCGCGCAACAGGCCCCCTCCCACGGTTCGGCACCCGTGCTCGGTCGCGCTCGTCGTGACGACGTCGAGCAGCCGGCCCGGGGCGAGCAGCCACGGGACCACCGCCGCCCCACCGGG
Organism: Candidatus Nanopelagicales bacterium; assembly: GCA_036510975.1. Classification (GTDB taxonomy): domain Bacteria; phylum Actinomycetota; class Actinomycetes; order S36-B12; family CAIYMF01; genus Longivirga. The sequence continues at coordinate 5,678 of DATCCY010000128.1, read as the reverse complement.
CCGGGTGGCGTCGGCGACGCGGCGCCCCGGCCCCGTCGCATACGCCGGCACCGCGGGAACTCGCGTGCGGGCCGACGCCGCGGCCACGGCGGCCGCGAACGCGCGTCGCTCGTCGTCGACCCTGGTCCCGGCCGCGACGACGACCGCGGGGCCGTCGCACCGGCGCAGCAGGTCGTCGAGCACCGGGCCCGGGTGGCCGACCGGCTGGAGCAGCACGACGTCACGATGCAGCGCCGCGACGGCGGCCGGCACGTCGACCCGAGCGTGGTAGGCCGTCGACAGCAGCAGCGGCAGGACGACGACGCGGCGCTCGCCGTCGAGGTCGGCGACCGCGTGCGAGAGGTCTCGCGCGTCGTGGTCGAGGAACGCCGCGCTGACCGGTGAAGCAAGGCGCGCCCCGACGGCCGACGCGGCGTCGCGCACCGACTGCTGGGAGCGCGGGTCGGGCGACCCGTGGGCGAGCAGGACGACCGCGGTCACGGTCGCTCCGGCGCGAACGCTCCGAGCTGTGTGCGCATCGTGACCACGTCACCCACGACCAGGACCGCGGGCGACCCGACGGCGCGCGCCTCCGCGAGGTCTGCGATGTCGGCGAGGGTACCGACGGTCGTGCGCTGGCGCGGCGTCCAGCCACCCTCGACGATCGCCACCGGGGTCGACGCGGCGCGACCCGCCGTGACGAGCGCGGCCGCAGAGTCGCGCAGCAGGCGGACACCCATGAGCAGCGCGAGCGTGGTCGTGGTCGGGTGCTCCGACGCGGCCAGCTCGACCGCGCCCACGCCGTCGTGCGCCGAGACCAGCGCGAACGACGACGCGATCCCCCGGTGCGTGACGGGGATCCCCGCAGCCGCGGGGACCGACACGGCGGAGGTCACGCCCGGCACCACCTCGACCGGGACGCCGGCCGCGTGGCAGGCAAGCGCCTCCTCGCCTCCGCGGCCCAGGACGAACGGGTCGCCGCCCTTGAGCCGGACGACGTCGTAGCCCTGCAGCGCCCGCTCGACCAGCACCGCGTTGATCTGGTCCTGGGTGAGCTGGTGGTGCCCGGGGGTCTTGCCGCAGTCGATCACCTCGACGTCGTCGGCCAGTCGCTCGAGCAGGCCGCGAGGTGCGAGCCGGTCGACGACCACGACGTCGGCGGTGGCGAGAAGGCGACGGCCGCGGACCGTGATGAGTCCGTCGTCGCCGGGACCGCCGCCGACGAGGTGCACGGTTCCCGGCCCCTCACGTCGACGGCTCCGGGTCGCTCGCACCGGGAGCTCGCCGGTGTGCTCGTCGGTCTGCGGCCGGACGACGTACTGCACCGGGAACCGGAACGGCTCGAGGGCGGGGTCCTCGCCGACCGGCACGGCCTCGAGGTGCTCGTACTGGTCGGCGAGGTCGCCGATGCGGTGCAGCACCGTGCCGCTGACCCGCCCGACGGTCGGCGCGGCACCGACGTACTTGCGGCCGTCGCTCTGGTCGTGGACACCGACGTGGTCGCGCCGCCAGGCGTACGCCGCAGGGGCGGGTCCGTCGAGCAGCGGCCGCTTCAGGTACTGCGTCTCGATCACCTCGCGCACCTTCGCCGCGCCCCAGTCGTTCACGAGGAACTTGAGCCGGGCACGGGTGCGCAGCCGTCGGTAGCCATAGTCGCGGAAGACCGAGATGACCGCCTCGTAGACGTCGGGCACCTCGTCGAGCGGGACCCACGCCCGAGCCGCTGCGCGAGCATCGGGTTGGTCGACAGGCCGCCGCCGACCCAGACGTCGAACCCGGGGCCGTGGTCGGGGTGGACCACGCCGACGAACCAGACGTCGTTGATCTCGTGGGCGACGTCGTGGCGCGGCGAGCCGGACACGGCGGACTTGAACTTGCGCGGCAGGTTCGAGAAGCGCGGGTCGCCGATGCAGCGGCGCACGATCTCGCGGACCGCGGGCGTGCCGTCGATGATTTCGTCGGCCGCGACGCCGGCCACCGGGGAGCCGAGCACGACGCGCGGGGTGTCGCCGCAGGCCTCGTTGGTCGTGAGACCGACGGACTCGAGGCGCTGCCAGATCGCCGGGACGTCCTCGATCCGGATCCAGTGCAGCTGCACGTTCTGCCGGTCGGTGATGTCGGCGGTGTCGCGCGCGTAGGTCTGCGACACGTCCGCGATGGCGCGCAGCTGGTCGGGGGTGAGGATTCCGCCGTCGCTGCGAACGCGGAGCATGAAGTACTCGTCGTCGAGCTCGTGCGGCTCGAGGGAGGCGGTGCGACCGCCGTCGATCCCGGGCCTGCGCTGGGTGTAGAGACCCCACCAGCGCATCCGACCGCGCAGGTCGCTGCGATCGATCGACGCGAAACCGTTGTGCGAGTAGACGTTCTCGATGCGCGCGCGGACGTTGAGGCCGTCGTCGTCCTTCTTGAACCGCTCGTTGGGGTTCAGCGGCTCGGTGTAGCCCAGCGCCCACTGACCCTCGCCCTTGGGCGGTCGGGCGTTCGGGCGCGGTGCGACGGTGCTGGGCTCGGGGGCCACGGGGTCGTCTCCTCAGGGGAGGACGCACGAGCCACCAGGGTGAGGAGCGCACGACGACGTCGGCGAACGCGGGTGCCCGGGCGGCGCCGTTCGTCGGGGTGCTGCTGGATGCAGGGACGTCGGGTCAGCCGCAGCGGCGACACAACGCGCTGTTCACTCGCATGTGGTCGACGTGACGTCGAACCACGAGGCGGGTGTGCGCGGACATGGGTAGAGACTGAGGGTCACCTCACCCCGGGGGCAATTGGGTCCCACCATGCGAGACGTGTGACCGGATGCCGGACTACCTGCGAAGAGTTCGCGGTGACCGCGCCGCGGTGGCCGAGGTGTCCTGCGGGTCCTGCGACACGCTCCGAGGAGGCCGGTCACGGCGCGTGGACACGGGCGATAGCGTCGCGGCCATGACGACACCTGGGATCCCCGGCATCGACGCCGGCTCCGTCACCCCTGTCCCGATCGACGGCGAGCTGGTCACGGGCTCCGCCTCGACCGAGGTGCGTGCCCCGTACGACGGCACCCTGCTCGGTTCCATCCCGGCGCTCGGCGCTGCCGAGGTCGACCGTGCGGTCGTCGCAGCCAAGAAGGCGCTGCACGAGTCACCGCTTCCGCAGTGGAGGCGCGCGGAGATCCTCGACAACGCGGCGCTGCTGCTCGCCGAACGCGAGGAGGACTTCGCCCGCTGCATCGCGCAGGAGGCGGCCAAGCCGATCCGCACCGCGCGCGGCGAGGCCCAGCGCGCGGTGTCGACGCTGCAGTTCTCCGCCGCGGTGGCGCGGTCGCTGGCCGGGGAGGTCGTGCCGCTCGAGGCGTCGTCCGCCGGCGAGGGCAAGCTCGGCTTCATCCTGCGGGTGCCGGTGGGCGTGGTGGGTGCCATCGCGCCGTTCAACTTCCCGCTCAACCTCGTCGCGCACAAGCTCGGCCCGGCTATCGCGGCCGGGTGCCCTGTCGTGCTCAAGCCGGCGTCGCAGACGCCGTTCTCCTCGATCCTGCTGGCGCGGGTGCTCTTCGAGGCCGGGCTGCCCGAGGGCTACCTCCACGTCGTCACCGGCGGCGGGTCGACCGTCGGGAACGCGCTCGTCGACCACGACGACGTCGCGCTGATCACCTTCACGGGCTCCCCGGAGGTCGGCTGGGGGATCCGTGCGCGGGCGCCGCGCAAGCGGGTCGGCCTCGAGCTCGGCAACAACGCGCCGCTCATCATCGAGGGCGACGGCGACTGGCGGACCGCTGCGGCGAAGGTCAAGGTCGCGGGCTACGCCCACGCGGGCCAGTCGTGCATCTCGACCCAGCGCATCTTCGTGCACTCCTCCATCGCCGACGACTTCGTGCGCGAGCTCACCGCAGCGGTGAAGTCCATCGTGGTCGGCGACCCGCTCGACGAGGCCACCGACGTGTCCGCGCTCATCAGCACCGGCGAGCGGGACCGCGTCGCGGGCTGGGTGCGCGAGGCGGCCGAGGAGGGTGCGGTCGTCGCGGCCGGTGGCGAGATCGGTGCCGACGGCGTCCTGCGTCCCACGCTGGTCGTGGACGCGACGCCCGAGATGAAGGTGTGCTCCCAGGAGGTCTTCGGCCCGGTCGTCGCCGTGACCCGCTACGAGGACTTCGACGACGCGCTGCGGATGGCCAACGACACCCGATACGGGCTGCAGGCCGGCGTGTTCACCTCCGACGTCACCAAGGCACTCAAGGCCGCCCGGACGCTCGACTTCGGCGGCGTCCTGATCAACGAGGTCCCGACGTGGCGCGCCGACCAGCAGCCCTACGGCGGCCTGCGCGACAGCGGCAACACCAAGGAAGGACCCGCCTGGTCCGTCCGCGAGATGACCGAGGAACGCCTCATCATCCTCAATGGGTGAGCGCGCGAGACCCTCGGGCGTCAGGCGAGCCGGTCGGGTGGATCAGGCGGCGTGCGGCGTGCCCCACCTGCCGGCGAAGGCGATGTCGGCCAGCGGCTTGCGCTCGCGGGGCGCGGTCTCCCGCTCGGCCGCCCAGGCCGGGAGCGCCTCGGGGTCGCCGAGGCGGCCCACGGCGAGCACGACCACGGTCCGGTACTGCGGCGGTATGCCGAACTCCGCGCTGATCTGCGCGGCGTCGAAGCCGCCCATCTGGTGCACGTGCAGGCCGCGGGCGGCCGCCTCGACGGTCAGCTGCGACACCGCGAGGCCGAGCTCGTAGGGCGCGATCTCGCGCGCCGAGCCGTCCTCGTGCTCGACCTCGACGACCGCGGCGACGAGCACCGGGGCGGCGGAGGCCCACAGCTGGTTGAACTCGGCGAGCGCGTCGTAGATGCCCTTGTACGTCGAGTCGGCGCCCTCGGTGCCCTGCCGCCCGACGAGGAAGCGCCAGGGCTGGTAGTTGTTGGCGCTCGGCGCCCAGCGGGCGGCCTCGAGCAGGGCGGTCACGTCGGAGTCCTCGAGCGGGGTGCGGTCGAACGCGCGGGGCGACCACCGGTCGGCGAGCAGCGGGTGGAGGTCGACCTCGGTCGACGCGGTGCGGGGGGCGACGACGGTGCTGGACATGGGCTTCTCCTCGGATCAGGTAGTTGACTGTTCAACAACGCGAGGTCGGAGGTATTCCGCGACGTGCGGCGGTCGTGAGACGTGACGTGGGGCACCGTTTCGACCGGGTGGGCCACGGGCAGGTTCGAACCAGGGTGACGCTGCGTCCCCGCCCGTCTCTCCCACCGAGGTCGCCATGTCCAGCACCATGACTCCCGTCGCCGCGCCCGCGGCGTGCACCTGCGGCGCCGTCGTCCGCACCTGGTCGTCGAACCCGAGCGACCGCGGCCGCCGGCTCGTGCACCTCGACCGGGCCGTCGGCTCCGGCCAGGTGACCGTCGCCGAGGCCGCCGAGCGCCGCGTGGAGCTGCTCGCCCGCTGAGCGCCGTCGGCGTGTCCTGCGCCGGATCGGCCGCCGACGGCGCCACGCTGATGGGGTCGAACGGCAGCCCCCGGGCTGCGGGGAAGCGGTCGGCGCGAGCACCCGACGGGTGTCTCGCTGCCGCATGCCGTCCCGTGGAGTGCCCGTGCCCCTCGACACCGACGCCCTCGTCGCGCTGAGCGACCTCGCGGCACGTCCTTCCGGTGCACGCCCGTCCGGCGCGGGCGGCGCTGTCCCGTCCCGTCCCCCGGCCCCGCGCCGCGACGGGGACGACCCGGCCGAGAGCCGACCGAGGTCCGGG
>DATCCY010000127.1:0-5343 GCA_036510975.1 Candidatus Nanopelagicales bacterium | reverse complement strand
GGACGGCGAGCTCACCGACGAGCCCGAGATGGTGATGTGCGCGGAGCTGATCCGCGAGGCGGCGCTGGAGGGGGTGCGCGACGAGCTGCCCCACTCGATCGCCGTCGTCGTCGACGACATGATCCCGCGCGAGGGGCGCAGCCCGGACAACCCGTTGCTCGACGTGCACGCGTCCCTCTACGTCGAGCGCGACAGTCAGAAGGCGATCATCATCGGGCACAAGGGGTCACGGCTGCGCGACGTCGGGATCAAGTCCCGCGCCCAGATCGAGGCGCTGCTCGGCACGAGGGTCCACCTCGACCTTCGGGTCAAGGTCGCCAAAGACTGGCAGCAGGACCCCCGCCAGCTCCGCAAGCTCGGCTTCTAGCCCCGGGGGGTTTTCGCTGAAGGACGCCTTGGTTGCTCTCTATGCAACAAGGGCGTCCGTCACCGACTACGTCGGGGGTTGCATGGCTTCGCAGGCGGTGGCGACGCGGGTGAAGCCGAGGCGCTCGTAGACGCGGGCGACGTCGCCGTCGGTCGCGGAGAGCAGCGCCAGTGTGCAGCCGCGCGCCCGGGCGTCGTGGAGCAGGCGGTCCACCACCTCGACGGCGGCACCGCGGCGACGGTGGCCCGGGAGGGTCGCGACGCCGACGACCTCGGTCGCGTCGCCGATGGGCTGGTGCCACCCGGTCGACACGACACCGTCGCGGGCGTCGTCGAGGACCGCGATCACGGAGCGGCCCTCGCGCATCCGCGTCGTGACGTGCGGGACGAGCTCGGAGTCGACCTCGTCGAGGATCGCGTCGCGCTCGACGGCGCCGGCGGTGCCGAGGCCCGTGCCGGCGGCGGCGAACCCGACCTCCGAGACCGCGAGCGCGCGCCGGAGGTCGGGGGAGCCGGCGGCGAGGATCCGAGCACGGCTCGAGCTGATCGCGGGGCGCGAGCCGAGGTCGAGCACCAGGAGCGGGTGTGCCTCTACGGCGTAGCCGGCCGCGGCCAGCGTCGCGCCGAGGGAGGGCGCGAGCTCCTCGACCCACTCGAAGGCGACCGCCTGGCCGGCCTCCGCCAGCACGGCCGCCGCGCCGCTCACGTCGTCGGACGTCACGGAGTCCGGGGCGCCGAGGTCGAGACCCGGTCGCGGTCGCACGTAGAACGGCCAGGGGGCGCGGGACACGAAGGCGCGCAGCGGTCCGACGTCGATGCAGGTCGCGTCACCGTCGGGCGCGAGGTCGAGGTAGGCGTCGACCCGTCGCAGCAGGTCGCGCTCGGTGCCCACGGCTCAGGCGAGGGTCGAGTCGGTGCCCACCGGAGGTTCGGGCTCGTGGGAGTCGGGGACGACCTCGGCGAGCGGCTTGCCCGCTGGGACGACGAGCGCCGGATCGCCCGAGAGCACGTCGCCGGCCTTCGGCGGCTTCTCGCCCTTGGTCCGGACCTGCAGCTCCGGCACGAGCTCGTGGCGGTCGGCGTAGGTCTCGATGATGGCGATGACGGCGGCAGCGAGCGGGATTCCGATGATGGCTCCGATGGGACCGAAGAACGCGAAGCCGACGAAGACCGAGCCGAGGGCGATCGCCGGGTGGATGTCCATCGTCGCGCGACTGATGCGCGGGGTGAAGACGTAGCTCTCGACCTGCTGGTAGACCGTGGCGAACGCGATGATCCAGACGACGTTGAGCGGGTGGTCGAACGCCGCGAACAGGGCTGGGATCGCCACGCCGATGTACGTGCCGATGGTGGGGATGAACTGGCTCACCACACCGGCGAAGATGCCCATCGGCAGCCAGTAGGGCACCGCGATGAGGTAGAAGAACGTGCAGTGGAAGAACGCCGAGAGCGTCGCGAGGACGACTTTCGACACCACGAAGCCGCCGGTCTTCGTGACGGCGATGTCCCAGACCGTGACGAAGACCTTCTGCGACCGCAGCGGCAGCCAGGAGCCGACCGCACGACGCAGCCGAGGACCGTCGGCGGAGAAGTAGAAGGCGAAGACGAACACGGTGAGCCCGTCGAACAGGGCACCGAAGATCGAGCCCACGATCCCGACCACCCCGCCGGCCACGTTGCTCGCCCACTCGGCGACCTTGGCCGGCGTGATCTGCAGGCTGTCGAGGATCTTCCCGGGCTGCAGGTTGAGGTGGAACGTGTTGTTGACCCAGGTGACTGCCTGGGTGACGTAGTCGGGCAGGCCCTTGATGAGCTCGGAGATCTGGGTGAAGAACAGGCTGCCGAACACCGCCAGGAAGGCGATGGTCGCCACGATGAGGATCAGGCCGACCACGCCGGTGGCGGCACCGCGACGCAGGCCGTGGTTGGCGAACCACGCGACCGCGGGCTCCATCGCGATCGAGAGCAGCCAGGCGAGCAGGAGCAGGAAGAGGAACGAGCCGAGCGCCTCGTAGACGTAGAGGGCGACCTTGAGGCCGACGAGGAGCAGCAGGATGACGATGACCGCACGCCGGAACGAGGTCGGCTCGAACTGCACGACCAGCGGCAGGCGCTCGCTCCCGCGCTCGGCGGCGTAGTCGCGGTCGTCGTACGACGTCGGCTCGACCGCGTCTGCGTGTCCGTCTGCGTCCATGCTCGTGTCCACGTCCCTCATCCTCTCGTCCCGACCGACGGTACCGGGATCGGTGCTCCCCGCCCGCGAGCCACGGCGGGCGCCGTCGGTGTCCCGGGTGACAATGGGGTGTGAGCCTCTACCGGGACGAAGGAGTCGTGCTGCGCGCCCAGAAGCTGGGCGAGGCGGACCGCATCGTCACGCTGCTCACGCGCGACCACGGCCGCGTCCGCGCGGTCGCCAAGGGCGTGCGTCGTACGACGTCGCGCATCGGCGCCCGGCTCGAGCCGTTCGGGCACGTCGACGTCCAGTTCTACGAGGGACGCTCGCTCGACGGCGTCACCCAGGTCGAGACCATCGCGTCCTACGGCGCGCAGCTCGTGCACGACTACGCGCGCTACACCGCCGGCCAGGCGATGCTCGAGACGGCCGAGCGGCTCACGCCCGAGGAGCGCGAGCCCTCGGTGCAGCAGTACCTGCTGCTCGTCGGCGGCCTGCGCGCCCTCGTCGGCGGCGAGCACGACTCCGGGCTCGTGCTCGACTCCTACCTCGTGCGCTCGCTCTCCGTCGCGGGCTGGGCGCCGAGCTTCCACGCCTGTGCACGGTGCGGCGTGCCGGGCCCGCACAGCGCCTTCCACGTCGCCGCGGGCGGCGTGCTCTGCAACGACGACCGGCTCCCGGGCTCGGCCGCACCGGCCGCGCAGACCGTCGAGCTGCTCGGTGCCCTGCTCGCGGGCGACTGGACCGTCGCGGACTCCAGCGACGTCCGTGCGCGACGCGAGGCGAGCGGGCTCATCGCGGCCTACCTGTCCTGGCAGCTCGAGCGTGGCCTGCGCAGCCTCCCGCTCGTCGAGCGGACCTGACCGCGGGTCGGCGCAACGCTCGGTCGTTCGCGGTGCCACGATGGTCGCGTGGCCGGCCGACTCTCCCGTGACAAGGGCGCCCGCCGGTCCGCCCCGGCGCGGACGACGCCGGTGCTGCCCCCGAGGCCGCACCCCAGCGGCGCGGTCGCGCCGCCGATCGCGCCGGAGCTCGTGCCGCGCCACGTCGCCCTCGTGATGGACGGGAACGGGCGCTGGGCCAAGGAGCGCGGCCTGCCGCGCACCGCGGGTCACGAGGCGGGGGAGGCGAGCCTCCTCGACTGCGTGCACGGCGCCATCGAGCTCGGCGTCGGGGCGATCTCGGCGTACGCGTTCTCCACCGAGAACTGGAAGCGCTCGCCGGACGAGGTGCGCTTCCTCATGGGCTTCAACCGCGACGTGATCCGTCGACGTCGCGACGAGATGAACGACCTGGGCGTGCGCGTGCGGTGGGCGGGGCGCCGTCCGCGGCTCTGGAAGTCCGTGATCGACGAGCTCGAGGAGGCCGAGCGGATGACCGCCGGCAACTCCACGCTCACCCTCACGATGTGCGTCAACTACGGCGGCCGAGCGGAGATCGCCGATGCGGCGCAGGCCATTGCGCGCGAGGTGGCCGCGGGTCGTCTCGACCCGGCGAAGGTCGACGAGCGCACGATCGCGAAGCACCTCGACGAGCCGGACATGCCCGACGTCGACCTCTTCGTGCGGTCGTCGGGGGAGCAGCGCACGAGCAACTTCCTGCTCTGGCAGTCGGCCTACGCCGAGCTCGTGTTCGTCCCCACGCTGTGGCCCGACTTCGACCGCCGTCACCTGTGGTGGGCGTGCGAGCAGTACGCCTCGCGCGACCGCCGCTACGGCGGCGCCGTCCCCAACTTCGTGCACTCCGCCGAGGGCGCCTGGTCGCCCGAGTCGCTGCCCGACGACGCGACCTGACCCGACGGGAGGAACCGTGGCGACATCACTGCTGGCCATCGTCGTGGACTGCCGAGATCCGCTCTCCCAGGCGAACTGGTGGGGTGCCGTCCTCGGTCGCCGGGTGTGGGAGCGCAACGCAGGCGAGTACGAGGTGAGCAGCCCGTCGGGTGGCACGCCCCTCTACTTCATGGGTGTCCCCGAGCCGAAGTCGGTGAAGAACCGAGTGCATCTCGACGTCACCACCGACGGCTCCCTCGACGACGAGGTGGCAGGACTCGTCGCTGCGGGCGGGACCCTCGTCGAGATGCGTCAGGACCCGGGGACACTCGCGAATCCCGACACGTGGGCGGTCATGCTCGATCCGGAAGGCAACGAGTTCTGCGTGCTCAACGCCGGCTCGGTCACCGGCATGGCCTGACGGAGCCCCCTCAGGACCGCCTCGTGGTCGAGGACGCGTAGTTTCGGCGCATGAGACGCTCTGCCGGGGTGTTGGCTGCGGGTCTCGTGATCCTCGGGCTTGCTTCTGTCACCGCATGCAGCAAGGCGTGCGAGACGTACCAGTACTCGATCGCAGCGGGGGCCAGGGGCGAGCCGACTGCGACTGACGCCCTCACCGTCTGGCTGCGTTCAGCCCCGAACGGCTTCAACTCCGACAGCCAGACGTGGACTCCCACGGCCACCGGTTCCGCCAACGGCACCCGGACCTTCTCGGACGGGAGAGGCCAGATCGAGGTGTGGCAGGGAAACGGGAACGTGACCGGCTACTTCGTCGTCGCCGCGTCCACCTGCACGGCATAGCAGCGTCGATGACCGATGGTCGGGTGTCGAGTGCGAGGCTCGACCAGAGGCTCCCGACCCGTGTCGCGGCCGTCGGCTCAGCTGCGGCAGGCGGCGCAGCGTCCGAAGATCTCGAGGGTGTGGCTGACCTCGTCGTAGCCGTGCTCGACGGCGAGCCGGTCGGCCCACGACTCGACCGCAGGACCGTCGACCTCCACGGTCGCACCGCAGGAGCGGCAGACGAGGTGGTGG
>DATCCY010000126.1:0-2603 GCA_036510975.1 Candidatus Nanopelagicales bacterium | reverse complement strand
TGATGGCCTCCGACCAGACGGGTGCCCCGGTGCCCGACGGGGCGGACGGCTCCGACCCGCTCGCGACGACGACGCCCGAGGAACCCGCGCGCGGACGCACCTTCGAGTCGCTGTCGGTCCCGAACTACCGCAAGTTCTTCCTCGGTCAGGCGATCTCGCTCGCGGGCACCTGGATGCAGTCGGTCGCGCTGGCCTGGCTGGTCCTGCAGCTGACCGGCTCGGCCACCTGGCTCGGACTGGTCATCGCCCTGCAGACCCTCCCGATCCTGCTCCTGGGACCGTACGCCGGAGTGCTCGTCGACCGGGTCGACAAGCGACGGCTCCTCGTGGGGACCCAGACCGCCGCAGCGGTGCAGGCCCTGGTCATGGGCGTGCTCACGGTGCGCGGCGACATCACGACCGCGTGGGTCCTCGGGCTCTCGCTGGCGCTCGGGCTGGTGAACACCCTGGACAACCCCGCTCGGCAGTCGTTCATCCGAGAGATGGTGTCCGGGCCGCTGGTGCGCAACGCGGTCACCCTCAACTCCGTCGTCGTCAACGCCTCGCGCGCGGTCGGCCCGGCGATCGGTGGAGTCCTCATCGCGACCCTCGGAGTGGGGACCTGCTTCCTCGTCAACGCGGCGAGCTTCACCGCTGTGATCGTGGCCTACCTGGCGATGGACCCCCGGGCGCTGCGCACCGCCGAGCCGACGCCGCGGGCGCCCCGGCAGCTGCGTGACGGGCTGTCCTACGTGCGCCGCACCCGGGACCTGTTCGTGCCGCTGGTGATGATGGCGATGGTGGGCACGCTCACCTACGAGTTCCAGGTCTCGCTGCCGGCGCTGGTGACCGACACGTTCGGCGAGGGTGCCACCAGCCTGGGCGCGATCACGTCGGCCATGGGGGTGGGCGCCGTCGTCGGCGGGCTCGTGAGCGCGAGCCGTCGCGCGACCGGCATCCGCCCGCTCGTGCTGTCCTCCGCCGCGTTCGGGCTGTCCACCGCCCTCACCGCGATCTCACCGACCGTGCAGGTCGCGGCCGCCTCGCTGCTGCTGGTCGGCGCGTCCAGCGTCTGGTTCCTGTCGGTCGGCAACGCGACGCTGCAGATGACGGCAGCGCCGCAGATGCGTGGACGGGTCATGGCGTTGTGGGCCGTGGCGTTCCTGGGGACCACGCCTGTGGGTGGCCCGCTGATCGGCTGGATCGCCGAGCACGCCAGTCCCCGGTGGGCCCTCGGAGTGGGCGCCGCGGCGGCGCTGGCGGCAGCAGCGCTCGGCGCCCGGGTGCTGCGCCGTCGCACGCCGTGAGCCGGGCCCTGAGCCCGTCGAGCCTCCCGGCGGCCGCCGGCCGCCCTGGAGGCCTCAGCCGGGGACGACGACCGTGCCCGTCGCCGACGTGACCACGAGCGGCGTCTCGAGGACGGTTGCCGCGGAGGCCGAGGCCTCGGGGTTCGACCGGCACACGACGCGTGCCTCGAAGGCGACTCGCCGGGAGCGGGTGCCGACCCGGATGACCGTCGCCGTCGCCTCGAGGACGTCGCCGCCCATCACCGGCGCGCGGAACGCGACCTCGTCGTAGCCCGCGAAGAGCCCCTCGTCGCCGTCGGTGCGGATGCACAGCTCGGTGGCGACATCGCCGAACATCGCGAGGACGTAGGCGCCGTCGACGAGGTTGCCGCCGTAGTGCGCGTGGCTGTAGGGAACGTAGCGACGGTGGGTGACGCTCGCGCCGAGGCGCGTGTCCTCGCTCATGAGGCCTTCTTCCGGTTCGTGGGTGCGGGGACGAGCGCGGAGACCAGGTAGGACGCCACCTCTCCGGGAGTGGTGCCACGGCCGAAGATGCGGTCGACGCCGAGCTCCGCGGTAGCGAGCTCGTCGAAGCGCGGGCCGCCCACGACGAGCAAGGGACGCTTGTCGGCCGGGAACGCCTCGCGGAACGCTGCGCTCATCTCCCGGGTGTTGTGCAGGTGCGCGTCGCGCTGGGTGACGACCTGCGACACGAGCACGGCGTCGGCCTTGTGCACCCGAGCCTGTTCGACGAGGTCCGGGACGGACACCTGCGCCCCGAGGTTCACCACCGTGATCTCGGAGTAGTACTCGAGACCCTTCTCCCCCGCGAAGCCCTTGATGTTGAGGATCGCGTCGATTCCCACCGTGTGGGCGTCGGTGCCGATGCACGCGCCGACGACGACGAGGGGACGGCGCAGCGTCTTCCTGACGAGCGCGTTGATCTCCTTGGGCGAGAGAAGGGGGTAGTCGCGCTCGAGGACGACGACGTCGCGGACGTCGACGAGGTGCTGCACGGAGCCGTACACGACGAAGAAGGTGAAGTCCGGCCCCATCGCCTTGGCGTGCACGACCATCGCCGGGTCCATGCCCATCTTGTTCGCGAACAGCGCGGCCGCACCCTCGGCGCGCTTGTCGTGAGCCAACGGCAGCGTGAACGACATCTGCACCATGCCGTCGCCCGTGGTGTCGCCGTACGGGCGGACGATCGTCCTGGACTTGCTCATCGCGTCGCCCCTTCCTCGAGCAGGTCGGTCGCGGGGTTGAGGTAGCCGTTGCTCTTGCGCACCACACCGTCGAGCCCGCGTCCCGCGTCGGCGGGACGGTTCATCAGGCCGA
>DATCCY010000125.1:0-133194 GCA_036510975.1 Candidatus Nanopelagicales bacterium | reverse complement strand
GGCGAGTCTACGGGTGGCTCCCGGCACCGACCAAAACGGGTCGGTCAGGCGGTCGGAGTCAGCGTCAGCAGGGTCGCCTCGGGGCGACAGGCGAACCGTACGGGGGCGTGGGGGGAGGTGCCGAGGCCGGCGGACACGTGCAGCACGGCACCACGTCCGTCGACGCCGCCAAGTCCCGGGTCACCCGTGCCGTCCCAGGGGCGGCCGTGGCGCGAGAGGCCGCGCGCCTGGGCGGGCGGCAGGTCGCAGTTGCTGATGATCGCGCCGTAGCCGGGGATGCACAGCTGCCCGCCGTGGGTGTGCCCGGCGAGGATCAGGCCCGCGCCGTCGGCGGTCATGGCGTCGAGCACCCGCCGGTACGGCGCGTGCGTCACGCCGAGGGCGAGGTCGGCCCCGCGGTCGAAGGGCCCGGCCACCGCGGCGTAGCGGTCGCGACGGATGTGAGGGTCGTCGACTCCCCGGACGTCGATCTCCCGGCCGTCGACTACGACCCGGGCGCGGGCGTTGGACAGGTCGATCCACCCGGCCTCGCCGAGGCCCTTCACGAGGTCGCCCCACGGCAGCAGCGGCCGCTGCTCGTCGAGCTCGGACGGGGCCATCAGGTAGCGCCACGGCTTCACGGGACCTGGCGCGTAGTAGTCGTTCGAGCCGAGGACGAAGAGGCCGGGACGGTCGAGGAGCGGGCCGAGCGCGGAGAGCACGGTGGGGACGCCGTCGGGATGGCCGAGGAAGTCGCCCGTGACAACGACGAGGTCCGGGTCGAGCGCGTCGAGGGCGGACACCCACGCCGACCGACCGGTGTGCCGCGGCGTCAGGTGCAGGTCGGACAGGTGCAGGACGCGCAGCGTCGGCTGCCCGGCGGGGAGCACCGGTGCCTCGACCCGGCGCAGCGTGTAGCGGTGCGCCTCGGCGACCGAGTAGGCCAGACCGGCCGCGCCGATCCCGGCGACGGTGAGCAGGCTGGTGGTGAGTCGGGGCACGGGGTCCACGATCCCATGCGCCCGGCGCAGCGGGCGACCGACTGTCCTCCGCGAGGCGCTGCCGGGAGCCCGGCGTACCGGGCCGTTGGCGTCGACTGCCGTCTACGGGGACGTGCGATGGGGGAGGATCGGCCCATGGACGCCCTGGAGCACCGCTTGCACGAGGACCTGACCACCGCCATCCGCGCGCGCGACCAGGTGACCTCGGCGACCCTGCGGATGGCGCTGACCGCCATGAAGAACGAGTCCGTGTCCGGGTCCGAGGCACGCGAGCTGAGCGACGCCGACGTCGTCCTCGTGCTCGGCCGAGAGGCCAAGAAGCGGCGTGAGTCGGCGACGGCGTACGACGACGCCCAGCGCCCGGAGCTCGCCGCGCGCGAGCGCGCCGAGCTGGCGGTGCTCGAGGGCTACCTGCCCGCGCAGCTCGACGACGACGAGCTCGCGGCCCTGGTCGCCGCGGCCGTCGACGAGACCGGTGCCGACTCCCCGAAGCAGATGGGCATCGTGATGAAGGTCCTCACGCCCCGCGTAGCCGGCCGCGCCGACGGCGGTCGGGTCGCCGCCGCGGTGCGTGCCGCACTGGGGGCCTAGCGGACCGCAGCGCATGACGGAAGACGGACGCCCGAACCACGATCGCGCCGCCGGACCGATGGAGCCCCCATGAGCAAGCCCACGAAGGCCGGTGCGCCGTCACCCGGGCCGCACGCCGCTGACACCCACGACTTGATCCGCGTGCACGGCGCCCGCGTGAACAACCTCAAGGACATCAGCCTGGAGATCCCCAAGCGTCGGCTGACGGTGTTCACCGGGGTCTCGGGCTCCGGCAAGAGCTCGCTGGTCTTCGGCACCATCGCGGCGGAGTCCCAACGGCTGATCAACGAGACCTACAGCGCCTTCGTGCAGGGCTTCATGCCGACCCTCGCGCGGCCCGACGTCGACATCCTCGACGGTCTCACCACCGCGATCATCGTCGACCAGGAGCGGATGGGCGCCGACCCGCGGTCCACGGTCGGCACCGCCACCGATGCGAACGCGATGCTGCGCATTCTCTTCAGCCGGCTCGGGACTCCGCACATCGGTTCGCCCCAGGCGTTCTCCTTCAACATCGCGTCCATCAGCGGCGCCGGCGCGGTCACGGTGGAGCGCGCCGGGCGCACGACCAAGGAGCGGCGCAGCTTCAGCATCCTGGGCGGCATGTGCTCGCGCTGCGAGGGTCGCGGGGCGGTCAACGACATCGACCTCACGGCGCTCTACGACGCGAGCAAGTCGCTCAACGAGGGCGCCCTCACGATCCCCGGCTACAGCATGGACGGCTGGTACGGCCGCATCTTCGGCGGCTGCGGCTTCTTCGACCCGGACAAGCCCATCGCGAAGTTCACCAAGAAGGAGCTCGACGCCCTGCTCTACAAGGAGCCGACCAGGATCAAGGTCGACGGCATCAACCTCACCTACGAGGGACTGATCCCGAAGATCCAGAAGTCGATGCTCTCCAAGGACGTCGACGCACTGCAGCCGCACATCCGCGCCTTCGTCGAGCGGGCGGTCACCTTCAGCGTCTGTCCGGACTGCGAGGGCACGCGTCTGAGCGCCGAGGCACGCTCCTCGAGGATCGGGGGCATCAACATCGCCGACGCGTGCGCGATGCAGATCAGCGACCTCGCCGAGTGGGTCGGCAGCCTCCACGAGCCGTCGGTGGCACCGCTGCTCGAGTCGCTCGGGCAGACCCTCGACTCGTTCGTGGAGATCGGGCTGGGCTATCTGTCCCTCGACCGCCCGTCGGGCACCCTTTCCGGAGGAGAGGCGCAGCGCACCAAGATGATCCGGCAGCTCGGCTCCTCGCTCACCGACGTCACCTACGTCTTCGACGAACCGACGATCGGGCTGCATCCCCACGACATCCAGCGGATGAACGCGCTGCTGCTGCAGCTGCGCGACAAGGGCAACACGGTGCTCGTCGTGGAGCACAAGCCCGAGGCGATCGCGATCGCCGACCACGTCGTCGACCTCGGCCCGGCCGCGGGCCGGGCCGGCGGCGAGGTGGTGTTCGAGGGCAGCGTCGAGGGGCTGCGCAGCAGCGGCACCGTCACCGGCCGGCACCTCGACGACCGTGCTGCGCTCAAGCCGACCGTGCGGACGCCGTCCGGGCTCCTCGAGGTTCGCGGTGCCGACGCCCACAACCTGCGCGACGTCGACGTGGACATCCCGCTCGGGATGTTCGTCGTCATCACCGGCGTGGCCGGCTCCGGCAAGAGCTCGCTGGTCCGCGGCTCGGTCTCCGGGCGCGACGGCGTCGTGACGGTCGACCAGACCGGGATCCGCGGCTCGCGTCGGAGCAACCCGGCGACGTACACGGGTCTCCTGGACCCGATCCGCAAGGCTTTCGCGAAAGCCAACGGTGTGAAGCCCGCGCTGTTCAGCGCCAACTCCGAAGGCGCCTGCGCCAACTGCAACGGCAACGGCGTCATCTACACCGACCTCGCGATGATGGCCGGAGTGGCGATCCCCTGCGAGGTCTGCGAGGGCAAGCGGTTCGAGGCCTCGGTCCTCGAGTACCGGTTCGGCGGCCGCGACATCAGCGAGGTGCTCGCGATGCCGGTGACCGAGGCCGAGGACTTCTTCGGCGCCGGCGAGGCGCACCTCCCCGCCGCGCACACGATCCTCGGCCGCCTGTCCGACGTCGGACTCGGCTACCTGAGCCTCGGCCAGCCGCTCACGACGCTGTCCGGCGGCGAGCGGCAGCGGATCAAGCTGGCCACGCACCTCGGCGAGAAGGGCGGCGTCTACGTCCTCGACGAGCCGACCAGCGGTCTGCACCTCGCCGACGTCGAGCAGCTGCTCGGCCTCCTCGACCGGCTCGTCGACTCGGGCAAGTCGGTGATCGTGGTCGAGCATCACCAGGCGGTGATGGCCCACGCCGACTGGATCATCGACCTCGGCCCGGGTGCCGGGCACGACGGCGGCCGGATCGTCTTCGAGGGCACGCCCGCCGAACTCGTCGCGACTGCGTCGACGCTCACCGGGGAGCACCTCGCGGCCTACGTCGGAGCCTGACCCAGTCGCCCTGCCGCGCTCAGGTCTTGCTGGGCTTGGGGTTCGGGCTGGTAGCAGGTGCGCCCGGAGACGGTGCTGCCGGCGCCGCAGGGGAGGCTCCCCCCGCGCCGGTGGTTCCGGCCCCGCCGGTTGCCCCGGTGGCCCCGGTCGCGCCAGTCGCGCCGCCCGGCGCGACTGGCGGCGGCGGGCTGTACGTGCCCAGGCCATCGACGGTCTGCAGGTCGAACTGCGTCTTCGGTGTGGTGTCGAGCGCCGCGAGCATGGCCTCGCGCCAGATCGGCCCGGGCAACGTCGAGCCGAACACCTGCGCGTAGTACCGCCCGCCGATCGTGAGGTTCTTCATCGCGTACTTGTCGGCGTTGCCGCGCGGGTCCCACGTGGCGACGGCGGCGGCGAGGTCGGGGGTGAAGCCCACGAACCAGACCGAGGCCGACTTGTTCGTGGTACCCGTCTTGCCCGCGGCGTCGCGGCCCAGCGACATCACGCGTCCGGTGCGGCCAGGGAGCGGGCCGTCGATGACCTGGCTCAGGATGCTCGTGACCGAGTCGGCGATCCTGCGGTCGAGCACGCGCACGCAGGAGGCCTTCGGCACCGGGAGGGTCTTCCCGTCGCGATCGGTCACCTGCAGGATCGCCACCGGGTCGCAGCGCACCCCGTGGTTGGCGAAGGTGGAGTACGCCGAGGCCATCGCCATCGGCGTCACCTCGTCGGTCCCGAGCGTGAACGACGGGTTCGCCTCGACCGGCTTGCCGTTGCCGCGTGTCATGCCGAGCGACGTCGCGGCTGCCGCGGCGGCGCACTGGGTCGTCTTGTCCTCGAGCGCCATGAAGTAGGTGTTGATGGAGTACGCCGTGCCCGACAGCATGTTGAACGACCCCGACCCCGTGGAGTTGTTCACGGTGTACGGGTCGAACGGGGCGCCAGTCGTGCAGTTCTTGAAGTCGCTAAAGGTCGCGGTCTGCGGCGCCCGGAGGTACTCGTAGGGCGAGAGTCCCTGCAGGAGTGCCGCGGTCAGGGTGAAGGCCTTGAAGGTCGACCCCGCCTGTGCCCCGATGCTGCCGCCGTCCTTCACCCCCACGTTGAAGTTGTACGTCGTGTTGCCGATCCCCGCCACACCCCAGGAGCGGTTCTGCGCCATCGCCTGGATCTGACCGGTGGAGGGCTGGATCATCGTGATGGCGGCGAGCTTCCGGCTCTTGTCCTTGCGCGGGATGTGGCTGTCGGCGGACTGCTGCGCGGCGAGCTGAGTCGCCGGCACCAGCGTCGTGCGGATGGTCAGACCGCCGCGGCGCAGCAGCTGCTCGCGTGCAGCCGGCGTCGCTCCGAAGGCCGGGTTGTCGCGCAGCTGGCGATAGACGTAGTCGCAGAAGAACGGGGCGTAGCTCGTGGTGCAGCCGTTGGCCGTCTTGGACGGCTTGAGGAACGTCTTCGTCGGGATCTGGGCCGTGGTGGCGGCCAGTGCCGGGGTGATGTAGCCGAGGTCGGCCATCGCGCTGAGCACCTGGGTCCGGCGCTTCTGCGACGACTTGGGGTTGCGGGTCGGGTCGTAGGCCACCGGCTGCTGCACGATGCCCGCGAGGGTGGCGGCCTGGACGAGGGTGAGCTTGCTGGCCGACACGGAGAAGTAGCGGCGGGCGGCCGCCTCGATGCCGTAGGCGCCGGCGCCGAAGTACGCGATGTTGAGGTAGCGCTCGAGGATCTGGTCCTTCGAGAGCTGACGTTCGAGGGCCAGGGCGTAGCGCATCTCCTTGAGCTTGCGGGTGATGCTGCGCGCTCGAGCTGCAGCCGCCTCTTCCGGCGTCGCGGCGCTCTCGACGAAGACGTTCTTCACGTACTGCTGCGTGAGGGTCGAGCCGCCCTGCGTGCTGCCGGTGCCGGACGTGTTGCCCACGAGCGCCCGAGCCAGGCCGCGCAGGTCGACACCGCGGTGATCGTAGAAGCGACGGTCCTCGATCGCGACGATGGCCTGGCGCATCACGGGCGCCACCGCCGACAGCGGCACCTCGATGCGGTTCTGCTCGTAGATCGTCGCGAGCACGGACCCGTCGCTGGCCAGGATGCGCGAGCGCTGCGGCAGGGGCGGGGCGATGAGCTGCGAGGGGAGCGACTCGTAGTCCTCGATGGCCGTGCGGGTCGCCACGCCAGCGCCGCCGACGAACGGGAGCGCCGCGCCCGCGACGAGCATCCCCGCCACCAGGCTGACCAGCACGAACAGACCCAGCCGGGCCAGGGAGGCCGTGAGG
The DNA here is from genome assembly GCA_036510975.1 of Candidatus Nanopelagicales bacterium. GTDB lineage: Bacteria > Actinomycetota > Actinomycetes > S36-B12 > CAIYMF01 > Longivirga. Next base: position 126,920 of record DATCCY010000125.1, on the reverse strand, counting down.
CGGGGCTTGCGCGGCGCCGAGGTGGCCGACGGCTGCTGGGCGGAGGAGGACATGACTCCCCGAGGGTACGTCGAGGTGACGCAGGACACGGAATCGAGAGGTCCGATCGTCTTGCGCGCCGCCACCGATGATGTCCGGGAGTACGAGAGTGGTTGATCAGGCCCACGTCTATGGCACGAAAGAACTATCAAGGATGGTCTGAAATGACCTGCCTTAACGATCTTCCTCTGCGTAGCGTCGGTGCCGTCGGAGCACCGCCCGCTCCGGACCGGTTCCCGCCGCGGATGCCGTCACGAGCCTGGCAGATCAGGCCTGGGACGCGACCCTGGCTCCCGGTGAGCGCATGTCTGTGGGGGTGCCTGCTCGATGACCTGGACATCGGACTGGACCACGTCGGCCGCCTGCCGCACCAGCGATCCGGACGCCCTGTTCGTGCAGGGTGCCGCCCAGAACCGTGCCAAGGCGATCTGCCTCGCGTGCCCGGTGCGCACCGAGTGCCTCGCCGACGCCCTCGACAACCGGATCGAGTTCGGCGTGTGGGGCGGCATGACCGAGCGCGAGCGTCGCGCGCTGCTGCGTCGACGTCCGCAGGTGACCTCGTGGCGTCGGTTGCTGGAGACCGCGCGCGAGGAGTACGACGTCACCATCGACCTCACCGAGATCGTCTCCGCGACCGCCTGAGCACGCGCGACTGACTGAGCGGGGGGGCGATGCTCAGCGTCCGTCCGCCATCGCCGCGCCGACCTCGCGCAGCCCGTCGAGATCGACCACGTCGCCCGCGAGCGCGGGGATCGCGGCGACGCTCACCCCTCGGTGCGCCGCGGTGAACCGCTCCGCCAGCCGACGCTGCCGGTCGAGGATCGCGACCCGGTCGGCGTGGATGCGCAGCAGCGCCGCCGTCACCGACGATCGCGAGCCCTGCTCGAGCCTGGCCGCCGCCGCGGTCGCGGTGGCGGCGTCGAGGTCGGGGATTGACGTGGCCTGGACCCGGTTGAGCACGAGCCCCGCGAGCGGCATCGAGTCGGCCTCGAGCCGGTCGACGAAGTACGACGCCTCGCGCAGTGCGTCGCGCTCGGGCGCCGCGACGACCACGAAGGCCGTGTCGGCCGCCTGCAGCATCGCGAAGGTGTCGTCGGCGCGCTGGCGGAAGCCGCCGAACAGCGTGTCGACAGCGGCGACGAAGGTCTGCACGTCGACGAGGACCTGTCCCCCGATGACCTTCGAGAGCACCGAGGTGAACATCCCGAAGCCGGCGGAGAGCACCTTGAGGTAGGCGCGGCCCCCGGCCCTGGCCGGGGCGGCGAGGATGCGGATGAACCGGCCGTCGAGGAAGGACCCGAGACGTCGTGGCGCGTCGAGGAAGTCGAGCGCCGACCGTGACGGCGGGGTGTCGACGACGATGAGATCCCACGCGTGCTCGGACTCGGCCCGCGCGCGCAGCTGGCCGAGCTTCTCCATCGCCATGTATTCCTGGGTGCCGGAGAAGGAGCTCGAGAGCGAGAGGTAGAACGGGTTCTCGAGGATGGCGGCGGCGCGCTCGGCGTCGGCGTTGGACTCGACGAACTCGTCGAAGGTCCGCTTCATGTCGAGCATCATCGCCGCGAGCGACCCGGTGCCGGTGACCCCAACGACCGGGCGGGGGTCGTTGTCGAGCTCGGTCAGGCCGAGCGACTGCGCGAGCCGCCGCGCCGGGTCGATCGTCAGCACGACGACGTCGCGACCACGGTCCGCCGCACGCAGGCCGAGCGCCGCCGCGGTGGTCGTCTTGCCGACGCCGCCGGAGCCGCAGCACACGATCACCTTGATCGAGCGGTCGTCGAGCAGTGCGTCGATGTCGAGGTGCGGGCTGCGCGGCGTGATCTCGCTGTGGACCGTCATGCCATCCCCTGGCTGCGCAGCTGCTCGGCGATGTCGTAGAGCGCGCCGACGTCGACGCCGTCGGCGAGGTGCGGGATCTCGTAGGTCGGGCGCTCGAGCACCTGCAGGTTGTCGCGCTCCCGCTGCTCGAGCGCGACCCGCTCGGCGTGGTCGGCACCCTCCTCCGCGAGGGCACCGACGACGTCGGCGTCGAGCACCATGCCGTGCGACCCGGAGAGCGCGCCGGACGGCGTGAGAACGCCGACCGACAGCAGGTCGTTCTCGATCGCGGCGAGGTCGAGCCTGCCCTTGAGCGCCTTGGTCTGCGCGGCGGGCGACAACAGCGGTCGGCGCACCTGGTTGACGATGATGCCCCCGACCGGGAGACCCGCCGCGAGCAGGTCGCGGACGCCGTCCGCGGTCTCCTGCACGGGCATCTCCTCGAGCAGCGTGACGAGGTGCACCGCGGTGAGCCGCGACGCGATGACCTCCATGACGGCGTCGGCCTGCGAACGGATCGGGCCGGTGCGCGCCAGGCCCGCGACCTCGGTGTTGACGTTGAGGAAGCGCGCGATCCGACCGGTGGGCGGTGCGTCCATGACGACGGCGTCGTAGACGTTGTGGCCATCGACCTTGCGTCGGACCGCCTCCTTCGCCTTGCCCGTGAGCAGGACGTCGCGGACGCCGGGCGCCACGGTGGTCGCGAAGTCGATCGCACCCATCTTGCGCAGCGCTGTGCCCGCCCGGCGCAGGTTGTAGAACATCTCGAGGTACTCGATGAGCGCCTCCTCGGGGTCGATCGCCAGGGCGAACACCTCGCCGCCTCCGGGAGCGACGGCCACGCGGCGCTCGGCGTAGGGCAGCGGCGGCACGTCGAAGATCTGGGCCAGCCCCTGGCGGGCCTCGACCTCCACGACGAGCACCTTCTTGCCGCCGGTGGCCAGCGCCAGGGCGAGCGAGGCGGCCATCGTCGTCTTGCCCGTGCCGCCCTTGCCCGTCACGACGTGGAGGCGCACGGCCGGCCAGTCGACGCTTCGGGCTCCGGCGTCGTCGGCGGCGGTCGTGGGCACGGGGTGAGCGTACGTGGCAGCGGCGTTCGGGCGCGGGTCGAGCGGTAGGTCGGCCGCCTCGGTCGTGCCCAGGATCACGTCGGGCGGTCCGGCGGTCGCACGGCCGCGGCAGGCCCTAGGGTCGGCGCATGACGCAATGGGAGTACGCGACCGCCCCCCTCCTCGTGCACGCGACCAAACAGATCCTCGACACCTGGGGCCAGGACGGCTGGGAGCTCGTGCAGGTGGTGCCCGGACCCAACGCCGAGAACCTCGTGGCCTACTTCAAGCGACCGAAGGGCTGAGCCGATGTCTGCAGTCGAGTCCCGCCTGGCCGAGCTCGGTCTGGCCGTACCTGATGTCGTCCCGCCGGTGGCTGCCTACGTCCCCGCGGTCCGTACCGGGAACTACGTCTACACCTCCGGGCAGCTGCCGATGGTCGGCGGCGTGATGCCCGCCACCGGCAAGGTCGGTGGCGAGGTGACGCCGGAGCAGGGCAAGGAGCTCGCGCAGGCGTGCGCCCTCAACGCCATCGCCGCGGTGAAGTCCGTCGTCGGTGACCTCGACAAGGTCGTCCGCGTGGTCAAGGTCGTCGGCTTCGTCGCCAGCGTGCCCGAGTTCACCGGTCAGCCCGGCGTCGTGAACGGCGCGAGCGAGCTGCTCGGGAAGGCCTTCGGCGAGGCCGGCGTGCACGCTCGCTCGGCCGTGGGGGTCGTGGCTCTCCCCCTCGACGCGCCGGTCGAGGTCGAGATCGTGGTCGAGGTCGCCGACTGAGCACCGGGGGGATGGACCCGGACCGCCTGCCGCAGCGGATGCGCGAGCGGGCGGAGTCCGTCGCGCGTGGGGAGACCGCCTGGGACCCGCCGGCGGTTCGCGACGCCGCGACCGTGTGCCTGCTGCGCGACGGCGTCGACGGGCTCGAGGTCTTCCTGATGCGGCGTACGACGTCGATGGCGTTCGCCGCGGGCATGCACGTCTATCCGGGAGGCGCGGTCGAGCCGTCGGACTCGCACGTGCCGGTCGCGGGCCACGCCGACCTCGCGCGGGTGGCGGCGCGGACCTTCAGCTCCGACCCGGTCGCGATGCTCGTCGCCGCCGCGCGCGAGACCTTCGAGGAGTGCGGCGTCCTCATCGCCGTCGGTGCCGACGGCGAGCCTGCGGTGGTCGACGACGAGCTCGAGGTCGAGCGGGCCGCGCTCGACGCCGGTGAGCTCACGTTCGCGGCCGTGCTCGAACGGCGCGGGCTGCGGATCGACGACTCCGCCATCGTGCCGTTCGCCCACTGGGTCACCCCCGAGGTCGAGGACCGGCGCTTTGACACCCGCTTCTTCCTGACGGTGCAGCCCGCCGACCAGGGGGCGGCCTACATCGCCGGTGAGTCCGACCGCTCCGCGTGGTGGCGTCCGGCCGACGCCCTGGCGGCCTCGGCCGAGGGACGGATGGCGATGCTGCCACCCACGGCCGCGACGCTGGCGTTCCTTGCCGGCCACCCGAGCGCGTCCGCGGCCCTCGCGGCCGGCGCGGCGGTCGAGGTCGCACCGATCCTCCCGGCGCCCTACCTCGAACCCGACGGCACCGTCGCCTGGCACCTGCTGCACGACCGCACCCGCGAGGTCCTCCGCCTCGGTGGCGAGCCGACGGCGAGCGAGACGGACGGCACAGGCGCGGTGCCGCGGGGTCCCGAGTCGTGAGCGGGGCCGTCGTCCCCCTCGGCGACGGAGGGCCGTGGACCGGCGGCGCGGTCGGCGAGCGGGCGGTGTGCGTGCTCGCGGCGAACCCGGGGCCGATGACGCTCGACGGCACGAACACGTGGGTGCTGCGCGAACCGGGGTCGATGCTTGCCGTCGTCGTCGACCCCGGGCCGGACGACGCCGCGCACCTCGACGCCGTCGTGGCCGAGGTCGGCGACGCCAGGGTGCCCCGGATCCTGCTGACCCACGGCCATCCCGACCACGCCGAGGGCGCGCGCGCCCTGGCGGGGCGGCTGCGCTCCTCGGTCGCGGCGCTCGACCCCGCGCACCGCCTCGGCGACGAGGGCCTCGCCGACGGTGACGTCGTCGTCGCGGGCGGGCTCGAGGTAGTGGTGGTGGCGACCCCCGGCCACACCGGCGACTCGCTGTCCTTCCACGTCCCGTCCGCCGGCGCCCTGCTCACCGGGGACACGGTCCTGGGCCGTGGCTCGACCGTGGTGGCGCACCCCGACGGTCGGCTCGGCGACTACCTCGAGTCGCTCGAGCGGCTGCGTCGCCTGGCGGAGGAGACGACCGCCACCGTCGTGCTCCCGGGCCACGGCCCCGCCCTCGGGTCACCGGTGGACGCGGTCACGGCGTACCTCGTCCACCGGGAGCAGCGGCTCGCCCAGGTCCGCGAGGCCCTCGTGCGGCTCGGCGCCACGGCCGGCGGTGCGTCCGCGGCGATCGACGCCGGTCCCGGGACCGACTGGTGGCACTCGCGGGAGCACGCCGAGCCCGACCTCGCCGATCTCGTCGTCGCCGACGTCTACTCCGACGTCCCGAGAGCGGTCTGGCCCGCAGCACGCCTCAGCGTCCTGGCGCAGCTCGCCTACCTGAGAGACACCTGACCCCCGTCCTTGTCGCCCATCTACCTGTCGTTTCCGGGCTGTTCAGCGACGCGGGAAGCGACAGATGGGTGGGCAGGAAACGGGGGGCTAGCGGGCGCGGCGCTGGAGGCGCTCGACGTCGAGGAGCACGACCGAGCGGGACTCCAGGCGCAGCCAGCCGCGCGAGGCGAAGTCGGCCAGGGCCTTGTTGACCGTCTCGCGGCTCGCGCCGACGAGCTGCGCGAGCTCCTCCTGCGTCATGTCGTGGGTGACGTGGAGGCCGTCGGGCATCGACTGGCCGAAGCGCTCGCCGAGGTCGAGCAGCGCCTTCGCGACCCGGCCGGGGACGTCGGAGAACACGAGGTCGGCGAGCGCGTCGTTGGTACGCCGCAACCGCTGCGCCAGCGCCTGCAGCAGCGACTCGGCGACCTCGGGACGTCCGGTCAGCCACGGACGCAGCGCCTGGTGGCCCAGGCCGAGCACGGTCACGTCGGTGAGGGCGGTGGCGGTCGCCGTGCGGGGACCAGGGTCGAAGAGGGAGAGCTCACCGAACATCTCGCCCTCACCCATGACGGCGAGCAGGGACTCGCGTCCGTCTCCGGAGGCGTGCCCGAGCTTGATCTTCCCCTCGGTGACGACGTACAAGCGGTCGCCCGGGTCGCCCTCGGAGAACAGGACGTCCCCCTTGAGGAGCCGTCGCTCGTCCATCGACGCCTTGAGGGCCGAGGCGGCCTCGACGTCGAGAGCGGCGAACAGAGGCGCGCTCATGAGCACGTCGTCCACGGAGGTCCTCCTAGCGGGGCAGCCGCGTCGGCGCGGCGGGATCAGCCAGGGGACAGTGTGGCCTATCCCACGCTCCGCGCGTACCCATGTCCCTCGGACAACGGCGCGAGCCGGTTCCCGCGGGGCGCTCCGCGGATGGTCAGGAAGTCTCGTGCCGGCGCAGCGGGTCGCCCGGGAGGATCTGGAGGGCGAGCAGCGGCTGCTCCCGGTAGCGGGCGATGAGCTCGTCGGTGACCAGGTCGATGCGCCGGTGCAGCTCCCGGCGGTACGTCGACAGCTCGAGCTCGGCCGCGGTCAGGTCCGCCTCGAGCCTGGCGAAGGCGACCGGATCGGTGCGGTCGACCTGGCGCGACCAGATCTCGGCGAGGTCGGGCAGCGGTGGCACGTCCTGGACCGGCTGGACGTCGATGTAGGCCAAGCGGTGCACGGAGCTGCGGGCGTCGGTGAGCACCCGGGTGAGGTCGGCGACCCGGTCGCCGTCCGGCGCTGCGCTGCGGACCACGTCGAGGCGCGCCTGGATGATCCGGCGCCAGTAGGAGACCCGGGTCTCCTCGTGGCCGAGCTCGGTGCGGGTCTCGCGCAGGTTGGACAGGGAGAGGGCGTCGTAGGCCGCGTCCCGCTCGGGCGGCAGCTGCGCGGCGCGCTCGGCCTTGCGCGCCGCGCGCCGCGCCTTGGCCTCGGCTGCCTTCTCCTCCGCGGCGCCGACGACCTGGTCGAACGAGGGGGGGTCGGGTGCGGAGCCCATCGGAGCTGTCACGTGCCCACCTGCTCACGACGAGGGTCCGGTCGGGTGAACCCTGGTGGTTCCACGGTAGTCGAGTTGCCAGGCGGAGGGACGGTCGAGCCGGACGGTCCCCCGGCCCACGTAGGCTGCTGCGGTGCCCGCAGCCGACCAGCCCACGCCCACCGGGGAGACCCGGACGGCCCTGGTCCGGCGCGCCCGGCGGATGCACCGCGTGCTGGCGCAGACCTACCCCGACGCGCACTGCGAGCTCGACTTCACGACCCCGCTCGAGCTCGTGGTGGCCACGATCCTCTCCGCGCAGTGCACCGACCGCCGGGTCAATATCGTGACACCGACGTTGTTCGCCCGCTGTCCCACCGCGGCCGACTACGCCGGTGCCGACCGCGAGGAGCTCGAGGACCTCGTCCGCTCGACCGGCTTCTACCGCAACAAGGCCACCTCTCTCATCGGCCTGGGCCGGGCACTCGTCGAGCGCTACGACGGCGAGGTGCCGGGCCGGCTGGCGGACCTCGTCACCCTCCCCGGCGTCGGACGCAAGACCGCCAACGTCGTGCTGGGCAACGCCTTCGGCGTTCCGGGCATCACCGTCGACACCCACTTCGGACGGCTCGTGCGGCGCTTCGGCTGGACCGCCGAGACCGACCCGGACAAGGTCGAGGCCGCGGTCGGCGGCCTCGTCGAGCGCCGCGACTGGACGATGCTCTCGCACCATGTGATCTGGCACGGTCGGCGCTGCTGCCACGCGAAGAAGCCGGCCTGCGGCGCGTGCCCCCTCGCGCGGCTGTGCCCGTCGTTCGGCGAGGGGCCCACGGACCCGGTCGAGGCGGCCAGGCTCATCACCACCCAGGGGCCGGCGTGAGGGCGTCGGCCGCGGCGGTCGTGGCCGTCGCGCTCCTGCTGTCGGGGTGCGCGGCCCCGAGCGACGCAGGCACCCGCGTGACGCCGGTGTCCACCGACGTGCCGCTGTCGAGCGCCACGGCCGCGTCAGCACCGGCCGACCTGGTCGCCGCGGCCGACCTGGCCGAGTGTCCCGCGTCGGATCCGGCGGCAGCGGCGCGCGAGGACGGACTTCCCGACCTCGCGCTGCCCTGCCTGGGCCCGGGCCCGGCCGTGCGGCTCGCGGGGCTGCGCGGCACCCCCACCGTCGTGAACGCCTGGGCGTCGTGGTGCGGGCCCTGCCGCGAGGAGCTGTCGCTGTTCGCCGACCTGTCGGCGTCCGCGGGCGGGAAGCTGCGCGTCGTGGGGCTCGACGCGTCCGACGACCCGGCGTCCGCCGTCTCGCTGCTCCGGGATGCCGGCGTCCACTACCCGTCCGTGCGCGACGACGCCGGCCAGTCGAGGGCGTCGCTGCGGTGGGGCTCGGGGCTCCCGGTGACGTACTTCGTCGACGCGGCGGGCGCGATCACCTACGAGCAGCGCGGCGCGATCACCGGTGCGGACGAGCTGCGCCGCCTCGTCGCCGACCACCTCGGCGTGACGGTGCCGCCGTGATCGGCCGCACCGGCCTCCCGGACTGGCTCGTGCCGGTCGCCGACGTCGCCCGGACCGTCGCTCCCGAGCAGCTCTCCCGCTTCCTCCCGCCCGACGAGGGCGGGCGCGAGTCGGCCGTGCTCGTCCTGTTCGGCGACGGACCGGACGGACCGGACCTGCTGCTCATCCAGCGGGCGGCCACGGTGTCGAGCCACCCTGGCCAGCCGGCCTTCCCGGGCGGCGCGGTCGACGACACCGACTCCGACGTGGTCGCCGCGGCGCTGCGCGAGGCCGAGGAGGAGACCGGGCTCGACCCGTCCGGCGTCGAGGTGTTCGCGACGCTGCCCGCGCTCTGGCTGCCGCCGAGCGGCTTCGTCGTCACCCCGGTGCTCGGCTGGTGGAGAGCGGAGTCGCCCGTCGGCGTCGTCGACCCCGGCGAGGTGGAGTCCGTCGTGCGCGTCCCCCTCGCGGAGCTGCTGGATCCGGCGAACCGGGTCTCGGTGGGCCACCCGTCCGGCTTCGTCGGACCCGCGTTCGACGTACGCGGGCTGCTGGTCTGGGGCTTCACCGCCGGCCTGCTGTCCCGGCTGTTCGCCCTCTGCGGCTGGGAGCGTCCGTGGGACGCCTCGGACGTGCGACCGCTGCCGGACCTGCGATGAACAGCGTCGACTACGTCCTTCTCGTGCTGGCCGTGCTGGCCGGACTGTCGGGCTGGCGCAACGGGCTCGTCGGCGGCGTCCTGTCCTTCGCCGGGTTCATCGTGGGCGCGTTCGTCGGCGCGGTCATCGCGCCGCACGTGCTGGGGTCGATGAGCGGCGTCGTGGCAGCGGTCCTCGGCGTGGGCATCGTGATCCTCGCGGCCGGCATCGGGAATGCGCTGGCGGGTCTGCTCGGGAACTGGGTCCGCGAGACGGTGTCCTGGCGCCCGGTGCGCGTCGTCGACTCCGTGGGCGGATCGATGTTCGGGGTTCTGTCCTTCGCCCTCGTGGCGTGGGTGGTCGCCTCAGCCGTGCTCGTGGTGCCGCTCGGCGCGGTGTCGACCGAGGTCCGTGGCTCGACCGTGCTCGGCGAGATCGACACGGTGATGCCGCAGGCGCCGCGGGACTGGGTGAGCGGGCTGCGCTCGGCGCTCGACTCCACCGGCTTCCCGCAGGCGTTCGGCGGCTTCACGCTCGACCCGGTCATCCCAGTCGACGCACCCGACCCCGCGCTGATCAAGGACCCGGCCGTCCGTGCTGCCTGGGGCTCGCTGGTCAAGGTGGAGGGCATCGCGCCGGACTGCGGCACCCAGGTCGACGGCTCGGGCTTCGTCTATGCGCCGGACCGGGTGATGACCAACGCGCACGTCGTGGCCGGCGTCGCGAGCCCGGGCGTCCTCGTCCGGGGCAGCGGTCGGGTCTGGCCGGCGCGCGTGGTCTACCTCGACCCCGTCGTCGACGTCGCGGTCCTCGACGTACCCGGCCTCGACGCCCCGGCGCTGCGCTTCTCCACCACGGCGCAGCGCGGGGACGCCGCCGTGGTCGCCGGGTTCCCCGGCGGCGGAGCGCTGACGGCCTCCGCGGCCCGGATCCGCGGCCGGATCTCGGCGCGAGGGATGGACATCTACGGCCACGGCCAGGTGACGCGCGACGTCTACGCCGTGCGCGGCACGATCCGGCCGGGCAACTCCGGCGGTCCGCTGCTCTCGCCCGACGGCCATGTCGACGGCGTGGTGTTCGCGTCGTCGGTCGACGACCCCGACACCGGATACGCCCTGACGGCCGACCAGGTGTCGACGGCCGCGCGCGAGGGCGCGGCGAGCGGTACCCCGGTCGACACCGGGTCCTGCGCGACCCGCTGAGCCGCAGCTCGGCCCGGCCCGGCCCGGGCGCGCCTAGGTCTGACCGACGTCGGAGGAGGACAGCGCCTCCTGCCACACGCGCGAGGCCGTCTCCGCGCCGTACGACGCGAGGAGGTCGTCCCACACGAGGCGCAGGCTGTCCGTGCCGTGGGCGGCTGCGGCGGCCACGACCGCCACGAGCCGCGCGTGGTCGGCCTCGGTAGCCGTGGCAGACGCCTGCGGCACGTGACCGTCCTGCGCGTCGCTCATCGTGTCTCCCGGCGTCGCGCTCCACTGTAGGTCGCCGTCGGTCCTCCCGGGAGTGGGCGACGACCCGGGATCCGGCGGTCAGGAGGTCGTGGTCGCGAGGACCGCGGTCTGCTGCGCGACGAAGCGGTCGATCACCTGCTGGTCGCCGGCGGAGATCGCGGTGGACTGGTTGGTCCACACGATCGACAGGTACTGACCCTTGCGCTGCACGGTGGCCGACGACGTGCCCGTGAAGGCGGCGCCGGTGGCCGGCTTGCCCGTCACGTCGACGACACCGCGGTAGCCGGTGACCCCGGGGGGCAGGCCGGTGAGCGGCTCGGACGAGACGAGGTCCTGGGTCAGTGCGGTGCCGTCCTCGGTGAGCGAGACGTTCGCGCACGCCTTGGTCGTGTCGGTGAACTCGGCGAGGGCGGCCGCGGCCTGACCGGCGGTGCCGTAGGCGACCACCTCGATGGACAGCCCGATGCTCCCGCCGCCGCTGGTGAGGTCCCACTGCCGCCGCGCGATGCGGTCCTTCTCGGTGGCGTAGGTCTCCGAGCACCAGCCGTCGAGGGTCTTCTGGCCCTGGGCGACGTCGCCCTTCGTGATGAGCGTGGCCTCGACGCCGGTCGGCAGGTCGGCGGCCGTGGGCTTGAACGTCTCGAGCACCGCGGCGGCCTCGGCCGCGGTCGCGGGCGCGACGGGGATGGCACCGCCGCCCGCGGAGGACGAGGGCGTCGGTGACGGCGAGGCCGTGGAGCCGCCCGCGGTGCTGCTTGGCGCGCTGGTCGGGCTGCCTCCTGCGGCGTCGGGGGCGTTCTTGCCGGAGGTCAGCCCGTGCAGCGTGAGGCCGGCCCCGACCACCAGCGCCAGCACCACCACCCCGACGAGGGCCAGCAGGCCCCAGTGGACGGGTGGCCGCGCGGGTGGTGCGGTCTCGGGTGCGGCGTACGGCGAGTCGAGGGGGTAGACGGCCGTGTCCGTGGGGTCGCTCGGGAAGCCTGGGACCGGGGACACGGTGTCGGGCTCCGGGGGCGCGGCCGGCACGACGACGGCCTGCGGCGTCGGCGGCGCAGGCATCACCACGGTGGGCTGGCCGGCCATGAGCTGCTCGAGCAGCGCGGTGTGCTCGGTCCACCGGGTGCCGTCCCACCAGCGCGCCGATGTCGGCGACGCGGGGTCGGGGTACCACCCTGCCTGCACGTCCATGACTGCCCTCCGTCCGTCCTGGGTCGAGCATGCCATCGAGGTGAGGTCAGCTCCTCGGCAGCGTCTCGATCCAGGGCAGGAGCACGGCGTCGAAGGCGTCCGGGTCCTCCTCGTGCGGGAAGTGGCCCACGCCGTCGAGGTCGACCCGCGAGTAGCCGGCGGCGGCGTAGTGCTCCGAGCCGTTGACGCTCGAGGGCAGTACCGCGCCGTCGAGCCTTCCGTGGATCTGCAGGACGGGGACCTGCACGGGCGCGGCCACGGCGGACTGGAAGCGACGTCCGTCGCGACGGGGGATCGAGCGGACAGCCCAGCGGTGGAACTCGACCGCGCAGTGCGCCGTGTTCGGGACGAGCATCGCGGCGCGGTAGACGTCGGCGGTCTCCTGGTCGGGCCAGTCCGAGCCCGACCAGCGGCGAAGGTAGGTCTCGACGAGGGCGGCGTCGTCCCGGGTGAGCTGGTGCTCGGGGACGAAGGGACGCTGGAAGCCGATGGCGTAGCGACCCAGGCGACGCTGGCCGGGGTCGCCGATGAACGCGTTGCGCAGCAGCACCGGGTGGGGCATCCCGACCGCTACGAGGCCGCGCACGACGTCGGGATGCTGCGCCGCAGCGGTCCAGGCGACGACGCCGCCCCAGCCCTGGCCCACGACCACGGCGGACGGCTCGCCGAGAGTGCGGACGACCCCCGCGACATCGGCGGCGAGGGTCAACGGGTCGTAGCCGTGCGGCGTGTGGTCGCTGCCGCCGTAGCCGCGCAGGTCCATCGCGACGACGCGGTAGCCCGCGGCGGCGAGGCTGCGCAGCTGGTGCCGCCAGGTCCACCAGAAGGTCGGGAAGCCGTGGAGGAGCACGACCAGCGGTCCCCCGCCGGCCTCGACGACGTGGAACCGGCAGGCGTTGGCCACGACGTCGCGATGGGTCCAGGGGCCCTCGGCGCGGATGACCTCGAGCGGTTCTGGCAGCACGGGTGCGTGACCTACCCGAGGTCGGCGGGGGGCGCCGCGGACGGCTCGGGCAGCGGCTTGCGGGACAGGACCGCCTTGGTCTTCTCGATCGAGGCCGGCGAGCGCTCCGGCGGCTTGACCGACTCGAGGCGCTTGCGGCCGACGACGAACAGGATGGCCGCGACGATGATGAGGAGCAGCGTCACGATCCCGAAGCCGGCCCAGGTCGGCAGGCCGAGCTGCACCAGGACCCAGGCGAGGGTGAGCAGCAGGAAGATCACGCCGAGGAAGGCCGTGACGCCCGCGACGGCGAGCAGCGCGCCACCGTTGGCCGCCATCTTCGCGCTGTCGCGCAGCTCGGTCTTCGCCAGCTCGATCTCGCCGCGCACGAGCGTGGAGATGTCCTCGGTGACTCCCTTGACCATGGCACCGAGTGACTGCTGCTGGCTCACGTCGCCGGACCTCCCTGCCGACCCCACCGTGGGACCGTGCTCAGAGGCTATCGACTGTCGGGCGAGTTGGCTCCGGTCCCGTAGACGTCGGGCACTCCGTCGCCGTCGTCGTCGCGGTCCTCGACCGCCGCCAGGGCGGCGTAGGCCCGGCGCCGGGTGGTCAGTGCGACGGAGGCCAGCAGCGCCGCGATGACCGAGGCGAGAAGCACGCCGATCTTGGCCGCCGTCTGCCGGGCCGGGTCGTGCTCGAACGCCAGCTCGTCGATGAGCAGCGACACGGTGAACCCGATCCCCGCCAGGATGCCGACGGCCAGGACGTCGGCCCAGCGCAACGACGACGACAGCGACGCCCGGGTGAACCGGGCCACGGTCCAGGCACCCCCGAACACGCCGAGCGGCTTCCCGACGACGAGGCCGACGACGATGCCGAGCGCGACCGGGTCGGTGAGGGCGGAGCCGCCGAGCCCGACGAACGTCACGCCCGCGGAGAAGAAGGCGAACAGCGGGACGCACACGCCGGCCGACAGCGGCCGGACCGCGTGCTCGTAGCGGTCGGCGGGTGCGTCGTCCTCGCCGGGGTCCGGTCGCACCCGGGTGAGCAGGCCCATCGCGACGCCGGCGACCGTCGCGTGGACGCCGCTGGCGTGCATGAGGGTCCACACGACGAGGGCGAGCGGCACGTAGACCAGCCACGAGTCGACCCGACGCTGCTGCAGGAACCAGTAGAGGGCGAGCCCGGCGACGGCGAGCACGAACGGCACCGGCGCGAAGCCGTGGTTGTAGAACACCGCGATCACGAGGATCGCGCCGAGGTCGTCGACCACCGCGAGGGTCAGCAGGAAGGCACGCAGCGCGACCGGCAGCTTCGAGCCCATGACCGCCAGGACGGCGAGGGCGAAGGCGATGTCGGTGGCCATCGGGATGCCCCACCCGATGGCGGCCGCGGGGTCGCCGAGCACGTGGACGGTGCCCGTGTAGAGGAGGGCGGGCACGACCATGCCGCACAGCGCCGCGACCACGGGGACGACGGCCTTCGACGGCTTGCTCAGCGTGCCGAGAACGAGCTCGTGCTTGAGCTCGAGACCGGCGACGAAGAAGAACACGGCGAGCAGGCCGTCGGCCGCCCAGGTCTGCAGCGTGAGGTCGAGGTGCAGCGAGGCCGGTCCGACCACGGCGTTCGCGAGCTCGTGGTAGCTCGCCCTCCACGGGGAGTTGGCCCACACCAGCGCGAGCACGGCAGCACCGAGCAGCAGCGCCCCGCCGACGGTCTCCTGCCGCAGCGCCGAGACCAGCCGCGAGCGCTCCGACAACGGCAACCGCTCGAAGACGACGTTCGCCGAGTCACCCGTCACGCCGTCACCTTGCCACAGCCCGGACGCGGGTCGGTCCTGGTCGCCGAGGTGCCGCACGCGCCACCGACCACGGGCGCGCGGCTCGGTACTGTCGGGACACGCCGATCGCGAGGAGCGGGCCATGACCGAGACCGTCGCCCCCGTCCTGCTCGACGTCGCCGACTCCGTCGCGACGATCACGCTCAACCGTCCGGACCGGCTCAACGCCATGACGCCCGGTCTCGTCGGAGCGCTCGTCAGCGCCCTCGAGGACGTCGCGGTCGAGCCCGCCGTGCGCGTGGTCGTGCTCACCGGCGCGGGCCGAGGCTTCTGCGCGGGCGGCGACCTTGAGGCGGGGCTGTCGGCCATGGTCGGCCCGCCCCCACTGACTCGCCAGGCGAGCGGGATGCGCGCGAAGGTGCGCGTGGTCCAGCTGCTGCACGACCTGCCTCAGGTGACGGTCGCCGCGCTCAACGGTGCGGCCGCCGGAGCGGGGCTGTCGCTCGCCCTGGCGTGCGACCTGCGGGTGGCGACCGAGCGCGCGAAGCTGGGCACGGCGTTCCTGACCGCGGGTGTCAGCGGTGACTTCGGGGGCATCTGGTTCGCCACGCGCCTGCTCGGCGGTGCGCGCGCCCGTGAGCTTTTCCTCCTGCCCGAGGTGATCACCGCGGCAGAGGCGGCCAGGCTCGGGCTCGTGAACCGGGTCTTCCCGGACGACACCTACTCCGGCGAGCTCGCCGCACTCGTGCGCACGCTGGCAGCGCGGGCACCGCTCGCGTTGACCGCGCTCAAGGAGAACCTGCGCGACGCCGAGCACCTCGACCTCGCGGCGTACCTCGATGTCGAGACGGTGCGCATGGTGGGCACGGTCGCCACCGGTGACGCGGCCGAGGCCACCGACGCCTTCCTGGCCAAACGGACGCCTCGGTTCCTCGGTCGCTGACCGTGGACCGAGGCGCGCCGGCGTCAGTCCTCGGCGCCGGGGTTCGTCGCGAGCCCCTGGCCGATCAGCGTCATGACGTTGGCGTCGGCGAGGGTGGTGGTGTCGCCGATGTCGCGGTGCTCGGCGATGTCGCGGAGCAGACGGCGCATGATCTTGCCCGAGCGGGTCTTGGGCAGCTCGGCGACGAGCAGGATCTGGCGCGGCTTGGCGATCGGTCCGATCTCGTGGGCGACGTGGTTGCGCAGGTCGGCGATCACGTGCTCCCCGGGGTCGACGCCCTCGCGGAGGATGACGAACGCCACGATGCCCTGACCCGTCGTCTCGTCGGTCGCTCCGACGACCGCGGACTCGGCGACCAGCGGGTGCGACACGAGCGCGCTCTCGACCTCCGTGGTCGAGATCCGGTGGCCCGAGACGTTCATGACGTCGTCGACGCGTCCGAGCAGCCAGATGGCGCCGTCCTCGTCGAGCTTCGCGCCGTCGCCGGCGAAGTACAGGCCCGGCCAGCGCGACCAGTAGGTCTCGACGTAGCGCTGGTTGTCGCCCCAGATGCCGCGCAGCATCGACGGCCACGGCTCGGTCAGGACGAGGTAGCCGCCGCCACCGTTGCCGACCGGGTGGGCCTCGTCGTCGACGACCTCGGCGCCGATGCCCGGGAGCGCGCCCATCGCGGAGCCGGGCTTGGTGGCGGTGACGCCGGGCAGCGGGCTGATCATGATCGCGCCGGTCTCGGTCTGCCACCAGGTGTCGACGATCGGGCAGCGGTCGCCGCCGATGACGCGGCGGTACCACATCCAGGCCTCGGGGTTGATCGGCTCGCCGACCGATCCGAGGACGCGCAGCGAGCTCATGTCGAACCGGTCGGGGATGTCCTCGCCCCACTTCATGAACGTGCGGATCGCCGTGGGTGCGGTGTAGAGGATCGAGACGCGGTACTTCTCGACGAGCTCCCACCAGCGGCCGTTGTGCGGCGAGTCGGGCGTGCCCTCGTACATGAGGCTCGTCGCACGGTTCGCGAGCGGGCCGTAGACGACGTAGGAGTGGCCTGTGACCCAGCCGATGTCGGCGGTGCACCAGAAGACGTCGGTGTCGGGCTTGAGGTCGAAGACGTTGCGGTGCGTGTAGGTCACCTGGGTGAGGTAGCCGCCCGTGGTGTGCAGGATGCCCTTGGGCTTCCCGGTCGTCCCCGAGGTGTAGAGGATGAACAGCGGGTGCTCGGCGTCGAAGCCCTGCGCCTCATGGGTTGTCGGCTGGGCGTCGACGAGGTCGTGCCACCACACGTCCTTGTCGGTCCAGTCCACCTCCTGGCCAGTGCGCTTGACCACGAGGACGTTGCGCACCGACGGTGACGCCGCGACGGCCTCGTCGACGGCGGGCTTGAGCGCCATCGGCTTGCCCTTGCGGTTGCCGCCGTCGCTGGTGATGACGAGCACCGCCTCGGCGTCCTCGATGCGCGAGCGCAGCGCCTCCGCCGAGAAGCCGCCGAACACCACGGAGTGCACCGCGCCGATGCGTGCGCAGGCGAGCATCGCGACCGCGGCCTCCGGGATCATCGGCAGGTAGATCGCGACCCGGTCGCCCGCCTTCACCCCGAGCGACTCGAGGGCGTTCGCCGCCTGGGAGACCTCGGTGAGCAGCTCGACGTAGGTGATGTCACGGGTGTCGCCCGGCTCGCCCTCGAAGTGGTACGCGACCTGGTCGCCGTGACCCGCGGCCACATGCCGGTCGACGCAGTTGACCGCGACGTTGAGCGTGCCGCCGTCGAACCACTTCACGAACGGAGCGTCGGACCAGTCGAGCGCCGTGTGCCACGGCGTCTCCCACTGCAGCTCGCGAGCCTGCTCCTCCCAGAACGCGACACGGTCCGTCGCGGCCTCGTCGTAGAGCGCCGCGGTCGCGTTCGCCTGCGCGGCGAACTCCGCCGAGGGGGGGAAGGCCCGGTCCTCGTGCGAGAGGTTCTCGATGGCGTCGTGGCTCACGTCGCTCCTTCGGGGTGGTGGCGTCGGTCGTGGAGCACCCGGCGCCCGGGGATCGGGGTTCGTTTCTACCGCAGGGGGAGGTTGCGCGGGGGTTGCATGCCGCGGGTCGTCGTCGACCCGGTGCCCCGGGGCCCTCGGCGTACGCCGCGACCCCGGGGAGCTCGGGCCGCTCGGTCAGCGGCTGCCGGTGGGCAGGATCGGTCGGCCGAAGGTCGAGGCCGTCACGCCGGCCGCGGAGGCGTACCACGCCTCGAAGGCGGTGAGCAGGCCGAGGTAGCCGCCGAGGTGGCTGATCGTGGCGTTCCCGGCGAAGGCGCCGACGGTGAGCGCGATGAACGTGAGCGACAGCGTCACGAAGACCAGCACCAGGATCGGGCTCGTGCGCAGCGCCGCGAGGGTCATGTAGAGGGTGAAGATCGTCCAGGCCAGCAGGAACACGCCGATGCCCTTCTCGGCGTCCTCCTTGGGCAGGTCGGCCGCGACGAAACGCACGAGAGCGGCGAACGAGAGCCAGAAGGCGCCGTACGACGTGAAGGCCAGGGCGCCGAACGTGTTGCCCTTCTTGAACTCCCACATGCCGGCGAGCAGCTGGGCGAAGCCGCCGTAGAACAGCGCGATCGGGAGCACGACGGCCTCGACCGTCTTCGGCAGGATGCCCGCGTTGAAGGTGCTCAGCACGAAGGTGGTCAGCGCGAAGGCAGCGAGCCCGAGCGGGCCGGGGTCGGCGATCGACGCGCTCTCCGTGACGGGTGCGGGGGTGGTGACGACGGTCGGGGCGTTCTCGACGGCGATGGCCATGATCAGGTCCTCCGTGCTCGGTGGCCGGGTGAGGTGGTGGCGCGAACGTAGGTGGCGCGCGTCACACCCGGGAGTACCTGGGCGACCCCGTGCGCCTGACGGGGTCCGCCCGGCGGCGGGCGGGTCGGGGGCGCCGTCGTCGGTGCGCCGAACTGCCGTCGACGCGCGCCGAACGGTCGCCCGGGTGGCCGGGGCGTGACGAACGGGTGCACGCCGGTGTCGGTGCGGTGTCCGACCGGTTCGGCGGAGTCGCTGGTCAGTCCGACTAGCGCGAGGCCTCGAGCTCCTCCGGCGTGTGCAGCCGCACCATCGCCGCCGGCGTCGTGCGCGGCACCCGGTCGTGGGTGCGCAGCGACACGAGCACCGCGGTTGCGAACGCGAGCGGGACGGTCCAGGCGGCCGGCTGCTCGAGCAGTGCGCCGACGAACCCGTGGAACGGCCCGAGCGTGAGCACGAGCACGACGGCGGCGAGCGCCGAGCTGCCACCCACCAGGAGCGCGGCGGTGGCACCCCGCACGGTGAGACGCGGCCACCAGATGCCGAGGACGAGCAGCGGGCAGAAGGTCGACGCGGCGACGGCGAACGCGAGGGTCACGGTCTCGGCGAGGTCGGCGCGCGCGGCGCCGAGCGCGAGCACGAACGGCACGGCGATCGCGATCGTGGTGGCGATGCGGAACCGGCGTACGCCGTCGCCGAGGCGGCGGTCGTGGGTCAGCACGTCCTGCGACAGGACGCCGGCGACCGACACCGACAGGCCGCTGGCCGTGGACAGGAACGCCGCGAAGGCACCCGCGGCGACGAGGGCCGACAGAGCCTCCCCGAGCCACCCGCCGAACACCCGCCCGGGGAGCACGAGCACGACGGTGTCGGCGGCGGACGTGCCGGCCAGCTCCGGGGTGTAGACCCGGCCGAGCGCACCGAAGATCGGCGGGAAGAGGTAGAACACGCTGAGCAGACCGAGGACGGACAGGGTCGTGCGCCGCGCGGCGCGACCGTCCGGGTTGGTGTAGAAGCGCACGAGCACGTGCGGCAGCCCCATCGTCCCGAGGAACGTCGCGAGCACGATCGAGTACGTCGCGTAGAGCGGGTACTCGCGGCCGCCGAAGCCGGACAGGGGCGTACCCCAGTCGCCCGAGGCGAAGACGGGCGCGCCACGGTGGTACCAGGCGGCCACGAGCAGGACGGCGGGCAGGGCGATGGCGACGAGCTTGAGCCAGTACTGGAACGCCTGGACCACGGTGATCGACCGCATCCCGCCCGCAGCCACCGTGACCCCCACGACGACGGCCACGACGAACGCGCCGACCCACTGCGGTGCCCCGGTGAGCGCATGCAGCGTGATGCCGGCGCCCTGCAGCTGGGGCAGGAGGTAGAGCCACCCGATCAGCACCACGAGCACCGACGACACCCGTCGCAGCCGTCGCGAGCCGAGGCGCATCTCCGCGAAGTCCGGCAGCGTGTAGGCACCGGAGCGGCGCAGCGGGGCGGCCACGAGGACCAGCAGCACGAGGTAGCCGACGGTGTAGCCCACGGGGAACCACAGCATGTCGACGCCGTAGGTGAGGACCAGGCCCGCGATGCCGAGGAAGGACGCGGCTGAGAGGTACTCCCCGCCGATGGCGGAGGCGTTGAGGAAGGGGCTCACCGAACGCGACGCGACGAGGAAGTCCGACGTCGTCCTCGAGACGCGTACGCCGAAGGTGCCGATGACCACCGTCGCGACGACGACCGCCACGACCGCGAGCACGGGCCACCACGAGCTCGTCACGTCACGACCTCTCGACCAGGTCGACGAAGGCCGCCTCGTTGCGCTCGGCGTGCCGGACGTAGGCCCACCCTGCGCCGCAGATCGCGGGGAACACGGCCACCCCGAGGATGAACCAGCCGACCGCGAGCCCGCCGACCCGACCCTCGCGGACGGCGGGGAACGCCAGGAACAGCAACGGGATCCCGATGACGACGACCGCCACACCGAGCACGACGAGGACCGCGAGCCGCAGCTGCGCGCGCCGCAGCGAGGTGAGCATCGTGACGCCGAGCTCGGTCTGCTCGCGCACGTCGCGGCGCACCCCGCGCTTCGCGGCGGTGCGCGCGGCAGCCGTTCGCGGGTGCACCACGGTGACGCGCTTGGCCGGCCTGTCAGGCGTGCTCACGGGGTCGCGTCACCGGCCCAGGCGGGCGCTGCGCACGAGGCGGTCGCGCAGCTCGCGCGTGTGCCGCCGCGACACGGGCAGGACGGCGTCGCCCACCCGCACGCTCATCCGCCCGACGTCTGTCCGGACCTCGTCGATCGCGGGGAGCGACACCAGCCACCGTCGGTGGATGCGCACGAAGCCGGCCTCGGCCCACTGCTCCTCGAGGTGAGCCAGGGAGACGCGCACCAGGTGGCGCCCGTCGTGGGTGACGAGACGCGCGTAGTCGCCGTGCGCCTCGACGTAGCGGACGTCGGACCGCTTCACGAAGCGGGTCACGCCGCCGAGCTCCACCGCGATGGTCTCGTCGGGGTCCTCGACGGCGTCGACCGGCGCGGCGACGGCGACCACGACGCGCTCGCGCGACTCGACCACGCGCCGTACCGCCTCGGTGAGCCGCTCCTCGCGCACCGGCTTCATGACGTAGTCGACCGCGTTGAGGTCGAACGCCTCCACCGCGTGCGAGTCGTAGGCCGACACGAAGACGACCGCGGGCGGGGAGGTGAAGCGCCGCAGCACCCGGGCGAGGTCGAGGCCGTCGAGCCCGGGCATGCGGATGTCGACGAAGAGCGCGTCGACGGCCGTGGTCTCCAGCAGGCGGAGCGCCTCGGCGCCGTCGGAGGCCGTGAGCACGGTGGCGACCCGCTCGTCGCGCTCGAGCAGGTAGGCGAGCTCCGCGCGCGCGGGCGCCTCGTCGTCGACCGCGAGCACGCGGAGACCGGCGATCGGCTCCTCGCTCATGCGTGCACCCCCGGGGAGAACTTCGGGACGCGCATCGACACCTTCGTGCCGAGGCCCGGCCCAGTCTCGACCACGAGGCCGTACTCGTCCCCGAAAACCTGGCGGAGCCGCTCGTCGACGTTGCCGACGCCGATCGAGTCGCTGTCGCCCTCGCCGACCATGGCGCGACGGATCTGCTCGGGGTCCGCACCGATGCCGTCGTCCTCCACCGAGATGGTGCAGTCGGCCCCGGCATCCTCGGCGAGGATCGTGATGCGTCCCGGTCCGGCGCGACCCTCGAGCCCGTGGCGTACGGCGTTCTCGACCAGCGGCTGCAGGCAGAGGTAGGGCACGGCGACCGGCAGCACCTCGGGCGCGACGCGGACGGTGACCTGCAGACGGTCGCCGAAGCGGGCCCGCTCGAGGGTGAGGTAGCGGTCGATCGAGCGCAGCTCCTCGGCCAGCGTTGTGAAGTTGCCGTGCCGACGGAAGGAGTAGCGGGTGAAGTCCGCGAACTCGAGCAGCAGCTCGCGCGCGTGCTCGGGGTCCGTCCGCACGTACGACGCGATTGCGGTGAGCGCGTTGTAGATGAAGTGCGGCGAGATCTGGGCGCGCAGCGCCCGCACCTCCGCCTCTGCGAGCCGCGCCCGGGACGCGTCGAGCTCGGCGAGCTCGATCTGGGAGGAGACCCAGCGCGCCACCTCCGTGGTGGTCCGCGCGAGGACCGCGGTCGTGTCGTCGGCCACCGCGACCAGCGTGCCCACCACCCGCCCGTCGACGACCAGCGGCGCGACGACGAACCACGAGCCCGCGCCGTGCTCGGTCAGCGGGGCGGCGACCGCCGACCGGCCGGTCGCGAGGACCGATGCGACGCTCGGCATGTCCAGCAGCTCGGACCCCGGTCCCTCGGCAGCAAGGACGCGCTCGGTGTCGGTGAGCGCGACCCCGCGCGAGCCGAGCAGCGTGCGCAGGTGCCGGGCGGCGCCGGACGCGGCGTCCGGCGTCAGCCCCTCCCGGAGCGCGGGCGCCGCGAGCGAGGCAGTGTGCAGCGTGGCGAAGGTCGCGCGGTCGGCCTCGCTCCCGAGGTCGCGCCGTCGCAGGAGGGACCAGGCGAGCCCCGCCACCAGCAGCACCGCGACCACGGCTGCGGCGATCGCCCACGGGGTCATGGCGCGACCGTAGCGTCGCGGCTCGACCGTGGTGTCCGTGTCGGGCCGGTGACGCGCCGCCCCTGCGCCGACCCGGCGCACGCCTCCTCGTAGCGTGGCGTCGTGCCCGTCGACGCCCTCGCCCCGTTGCTCGAGCTCCCCGGCGTCGCCGATGCGGTCGACCGTGCTCGCTCCGCGGTCGACGGAGTGCTCTGGGACCGCGCCGTCCGCGCGAGGGTGGCCGGGGTGGTGGCGGGCTCGCGCCTTCGCGGGGCGTGGGCCTCGGCCGCGATCGACGGGGCCGAGGTGCGGCCCGACGCGCTCGTGTCCGGCGACGCCCTCGACGGCTCACCCATCGGTCGCGTCGTGGCGGCCGCGATGGCCGTGCAGACCGAGATCCCTCGACAGGTCGAGCTCGTGGGCCGTACGCCGCTGCAGGTGCTCTCCCACCTGCACGCCGTCGCCGCGGCCGGGTTCGTGGCCGACGAGGAGCGCGGCCGGCTGCGCACGACGCAGACCGCCGACGATCCGCTGCGGCTGCGCGACCTGCCGAGCGCCGCTGACGCAGCACGTCGGATGACGTCGGTGGCCGCGCTGCTCACGCGTCCGACCCAGGCGCCCGCCCTCGTCGTGGCAGCGGTGGTCCATGGGGAGGTGGCCGTGACCCGGCCGTTCGGCTGGGGCTCGGGCCTCGTCGCACGGGCGACGACCCGCCTCGTCCTCGCCGCGCGCGGCGTGGATCCCGACGGCGTCACGGTGCCCGAGGCCGGGCTGTACGCCGCCGGAAGGTCGGCGTACGCCGAGGCCCTGCGCGCCTACGCCACCGGCACGCCGGATGGCGTGGCTGCGTGGCTCACGCTGCACGCCGACTCGGTGCGGGTGGGCGCGGCCGAGTCACGCCGGATCCTCGCCGACCTCCCGTGACCGCGGCCGCACCCGGCGGCTCGGGTCGGCGCGGGGTTCACCCAGGACACGGACGGAGCCCCGTCGAGGGCGGGGCTCCGTCTGCGGGCACGGGCTGCCGGGTGAGCAGTGCGCTGGCGAGATACGTCCGGACGGGGGCGCGAAGCTGCCCCGGCCGTGACTCCCGTTACGTGGGTGCTCCGCCGCGTGGGTGCCCGGGTTTCCCGTGCTCTGTTCGTGGTGGTGCTCTCGGTGCCCTTCCGTGAGTTCCACCTCCCCGCAGGGAGCTTGGTACCAGGTGTACTCCGGTCGGCCCGCAGGCGGAAGTCCTGTCACCTCTTGACTTTCCGGTGATCAGGGAGCAGGGGGGAGCGCCTCCCACCCGTTGTCGGCCAGGTCGTTCGGGAGCAGCAGCGGGCAGGCCGCGACGTAGGCGGCCGTGAGGGCGCGCTGGTTCACCGTGGCGTTCATGGGCCACGTGCGCGAGCCCTCTCCCAGCGTGAGTGCGAGCGTTGGGGGTCCGGTCACCCCGGAGCAGGGTGCCAGCCAGTCGAGGGTCACGCGCGCGTGCCCTCCGCCGGCTAGCGCGGCGCCGGACGTGATCGTCGAGGTCGCTCCGTTGAGCAGGTCCTCGGGCGGCGTGGGGTCGCCCGCCAGGACGCGGTCGGCCGTGGTCGCGACGTCGACGGTCATGCGCAGCGGGACGAGCGACGGGTCGCCGCCCGTCGCGAACTCGACGCTCGGGTCGACCGGTGCCCTGCCCGCCGACACCACGCGCGCGGACGCGGCGGGCATGCCGGAGCACACCGTCGCGTAGAACGCCTTCAGGGCAGTGGCGACCTGCCGGTTCCACACGACGGAGAGCGTCGCCGAGTAGCCGTTCGTGGACTCGTCGAGAGAGGCGGACAGGTTCGCACCGTCGATCGGTCGCGCGCTGTTGCGGTCGGGTTCGGGCAGCGACCCCTGGTCAAATCGGCCGAGCGAGCAGTCGATCACGCGCTGGACGTAGCTCATCGACCTGGTGGATCCTGCGGCCAGCGGAAGCATGGCCGATGCGGTGTACTGCGCCCGGCCGTTGCCACCTCCGACGCCCAGCGTGACGGCGTGGGAGGAGGCGTTGCGCAGCGCGAGGTCGACCGTGACGGTGCGGTGGTCAGGGTCGGTTCGCACCGTCTGCGAGGTCGCGGTGATCTCGGTCGGCAGCTGCACCTGCAGGCAGGTCGCCTGGACGTTCTGCGACCACTGCACGGCCGAGCCGGCGGGCATCGGCACCGGCACCTGCTGCGTGCGGCCGTAGGCGTCGGTCTGAGCCACGAGCACGCGGTAGTCGTCGGGGTTGGGCACGATCGCGTCCGGGTCGTCGCACCCGATGACGGCGACGACCTCGCGCGCGCCGTCCTGCAGCGGTGGCTCGTCCTGGGCCGGCCCCCGGGTCGTGCTCGCACGGATGCCGGGACCGGCGACCCCGACCAGGGCGGACGTCGTCCCGGCGCGCTCGTGGCTGAACAGGTACGCCGTGAGCAGCGTGTCGTTGTCGATCAGGAACACGCCGCTCCCGCCGAACTGCGTGATCGCCGCGTCCTCGACCGCGGCCGCCGGGCTCGTGTCGAGCGGCGGCGGCCGGCTGCGCTCCCAGCCGGTCACGAGACCGGCGCCGACCAGCAACGCCCCGGCGCTGACGGCGAGGGCCACGCGGTGACGGCGTAACCAGGGGGTCATGCCGACGGACTCGAGCCGCTCGCCCCAGGTGCGGGCGCCGCTGCCCTCGAGCACGTCGATCGACCGGGTGGCGTCGAGCGAGGAGGCGTGCTCGATGACCGACCCGAGGTCGTCGAGCTCGAGGCGGCCGTCGCCCGCATCACCCACGCGGGCAGCGTACGTCGCGGTCGACCCGCGTCGCGTACGCCGACGTCAGGCGGCCGGCGTCGCGCCGGGAGTGACCTCGCCCCAGCCGGGAACCGAGACCACCGACCCGTCCGAGCACGCGGCGTCGACCGCGCGCCTCAGCACGGCCGGGTCGAGCGGCAGCTCGAACGGGTAGACCGATCGCGACGCTGCCGTGACCTGTACGGCCATCGAGGTGGGCACGCCGCGGTCGCGGTCCGCGCAGCTCGTGCCGCTGAAGGTCACGGGTAGCCGGCCGGCGCCGCCGTCGAGCTGGGTCGGTGCGAGGACCCAGCGGACGCCGGGCACGAGCGAGTCGGTGGTCGCCAGCGACGACCCGGGTACGGCCGCGCCCGAGAAGTGCTCACGCCCCAGGGAGATCCCGATGCCGGACGTGCGGACGTCGTACGTGCCGGTGACCAGCCAGCTGCCGTCGATGCTGCGCAGACCCGCGACGTCGACGAGCCGCGCCGACACGTTGGGGGGATCGGCGCACGCGGTCGCCGCGAGCTCGCGGGACAGCTCGGCCACCGACCAGGGCAGGGCGTAGGACACCGTCGTCCACCGGTCGCCGAGCCCGAGTCGCACCGTGATGCCGGCCCGCGACCCCGCGGCGGCCGCGCCCCGTGCCGGAACGGGGCCGGGGAGATCGAGGAGCGCCGGCGCTTTCGGGGGCGCGGCGCAGTCGTGCACCAGCACCCGGGTCGGGACCACGCCGCTGCCGTGGGGTGCCACCACGACGGTCGGGGAGAGGTCGGTCTCCACGGTCGTGCTCGGGGTGCGCTCGGTGGTGACCGAGAGCGGGACCTCGGCGTCGTTGCGGACGGTGAGCCGCAGGTCGGCGACCGACGACCCGGCCGCATCGGCGATCTCGCCCGCGACGACCGAGACACTCGTCGGCAGGTCACCCGCGAGGCAGGCGTCGCGCAGCGCGATGTCGAGCGCCGTGGTCGAGGAGTCGAACTGCTGCAGCGACTCCGGCCCCGCGCCGCCGGCCTCGGCGTCGAGCCTCAGGAGTACGCCGTACGACGACGGCACGGCGCTCGCGAGAGCGCGGTCGGTGCAGTCGAGGCGCGCCCCCAGCTGGACGAACGCGAGCTCTCCGGCCGCGACCGAATCGGCCCCCGCCTCGACGCCGGTGGGGATCAGCCCCGGCCCGCGGATGCCGAGGACGCCGACGGACCGGACGTCGGCCCGGGCCCGGGCGGTGTAGGCGACCGACACGGCGCCCTCGCTCGTGATGCGCGGTCCACCGAGATCGCCACCGACCACCGGGGCGTCGGCGAGGGTGAGCGCCGGCGGGGATGCAGGGGGCGCTGGCCGGGTGGTCCACCAGGCCGCGCCCAGCGACAGGGCCAGGACGCCCGCGGTGAGGCCGGCCAGTGCTCGTCGGTGCGTGCGGACCCACGGGGCGGCGGAACGCGCGACCCACGAGTCGAGCGCGGTGGCCGAGAGCGCCTCGGTCGCGTGCGGGTCCGCGAGGTCGACCAAGGTCGACGGAGACCCCGAGCGGTCGACGACGTCGCCGTCCTCGTCGAGCTCGAGCCTGCCGTCGTCGGTCATCGCCCGACGGTAGCCGTGACCAGGCGATCCGGCACCAGGACCGCGGGGCTCAGGAGATCAGGGCGCCCACATCCGGACCGCAGAGCCGGGCGAGGGTGATGCGCAGCTCGTCTCCGCCGATCGCCATGAGGTAGGGCCGGCGCTCGCCGCCGGACTGGTCCAGCGCGACGAGGTTCACGGCGAACCGGGGCACTCCCGCGGCGATCAGGTCCGTGCAGCGCGGCAGCGTCCAGACGGCGTGCAGCGTGCCGATACCAGCCTCGAGGTGCACCGGACTGTCGAGGGCAGTGAGCCGTCCGCCGGCGGTGTCGGCGCCCTGGTCGACCTCCATCAGCGCCGCGCCCGCGCCGTGGACCGCAAGGGTGATCTCGACGGTGCCGGCCGAGGTGTCGGACCCGCCGCTGTTCAGCACCGCCTGGGTCACAAGGGCTGTCGGGACGGCGCTGGAGCACACCGCCGCGAACGACCGCGCCACCTGGGCGAGCTGCGTGGTGGGCAGACGGAGCCGGACCGTGTTGCCGTCGTCGTCGGCCGTCCCGGGCCCGGCGTCCTGGCTGGACACGGTCGTGCGCAAGAGCAGTCCGTCGCGGAGCGCAGCGGTCGGGTCGGCGCAGTCCTGCAGCCAGAGCCGCGCGCGGATCGCGACGGTGCCTCCCGCCGGGAGGCCCACGGTCTGTCGGCCGTTGACCACCCAGGGCAGGGCGCGCGTGGACACCCTCAGCCCCGGCCACGCGCGCTCGCCCACGCTGGTCACCGCGACCGTGAGGTCGGAGGCGGCCACGCCGTCGAGAGCGGTCGCACGGACCGACGCCGCGGTCAGCTCGCGGTCGGCCACGGCCTGGAGGCAGGTGGCACGCACGACCTGGGCGAGCCGCTGCGCGCCGACCAGTCGGATCTCGTCGCGCCGGGTCTCCCCCTCCGGCGCCGTCCTGCTGACCAGGACGTGGAAGTCGTCGGGCATCGAGGCGATCGCCGCAGCGCTTGATCCCGGGGTGGTGCAGTCCAGCGTCGCGCGCACGCTCGAGACCGAGTCGGTCGCGGACGTGTCGACGACCGATCTGTCTGCGCCGAGCGGGGTGAGACCGGGTCCGGTGATGCCGAGCAGCGCCACGACGACTCCGGTGCGCTCCACCGACGCGACGGCGACCGACAGGGACAGCGCGACCCTGTCGCCGGAGGTCGCGACGGTGACCTGCGTGGAGTCCGCGCCGCTCGTCTTCACCAGCAGCAGGGGCGCGTCGGGCAGGGGGACCGGTCGCGAGACCCACCACTGCATGCCGGCTCCGGCCACCAGCGCCGCCGTCAGGACGCCGGCGACGAGAGGCACCCGGTGCCGACGCACGAACGGGCCGACGCCGGTGGTCTCGAGGAGCCGGCGCAGTTGCTCGGAGATCCGCGGGCGGTCGTTGCCGGCGCCGATGACGTCGAGGTCGAGCGGGGCGTCGAGGTCGTCGAGGTCGAGCCGTCCGTCGAGCGCCCGGTCGAGCGGGTACGCCGCGACGCTGTCGCCCGAAGCAGCGCGATGTCGGTTGCCGCGCTGCGCTCCGGCCACGGTGGTCTCCTAGCTGGCCCCGCGGCGTCGCCCGGCGTACCAGGCAAGCCCGAGGGCGACCGTCGCCGCGCCCGCCACGAGGGCGTTGCGGCGGTTGTCGGGCGTGTTGACGCCCGCGATGCGCTGGCGCACGGTCGGCATCGCGACCGGCCGGGCGAAGTCCACGACCGGCCAACCGCGCTCGACCGCCGTCCTGCGCAGGGTGGCGTCCGGGTTGACACACACAGGGTGCCCGACGATCTCGAGCATCGGAAGGTCCGTCATCGAGTCGGTGTAGGCGTAGGAGTCGGCGAGGTCGTAGCCGTTCTCGGCCGCGAGGGCGCGCATGGCGTCGGCCTTCCCCTCGCCGTAGGCGTAGAAGAGGATCTCGCCGGTGTACTTGCCGTCGACGATCTCCACCTGGGTGCCGATCGCGCGGTCGACGCCGAGCCGCTCCCCGATGGGCTCGACGACCTCGGTGCCGGACGAGCTGATGATGATGACGTCCCGGCCGGCCTCCTTGTGCTCCTCGATGAGGTCGACCGCCTCCTCGTAGACGAAGGGGTCGACGATCTCGTCGAGGGTCTCGGCCACGATCTGCCGCACCGTCTCGACGTCCCAGCCCTTCACGAGCTCGGACATGTAGTGCCGCATCGTCTCCATCTGGTCGTGGTCGGCGCCCGAGGACAGGTAGGTGAACTGGGCGTAGGCGCTCTTGAGCACGTCGGACCGGCCGAGGAGGCCCCCCTTGTAGAACGGGCGCGCGAACGCGAGGGAGCTCGACTTGGCGAGGATCGTCTTGTCGAGGTCGAAGAAGGCGGCGCTGCGGGTCATGCCTCGATGGTAGGCGCGGCGCGACCGGAGGAGTTGCCGCCTGATCGTCCACAGCCGGCCGCGAGCACCGTGGTCGCGCTGGCTCACCCGCCTGCTGGCGGGCGACGCCGAAGACGTCAGCCGGTCGCGACGCCGCTCACGGTGACGTGCGGTGTTCGGATCGCGTCGACGAGCACCTCGTCCGCCTCGACTCGGGCACCCGGCCACACCACGCACCGCGTGATCGAGCCCTCGACCACGGCGCCGTCGGCGACCACGCTGGCACCGCCGGAGACGTGCAGGTTGGCGCGGAGGTAGTCAGCCGCAGTGCCGCAGTCGATCGCCGTGCCGAGAGTCTCGACGAGCTCGAGGGTCCCGTCCCTGAAGGCCGGCTCCCACACGAGCCGGTAGAGGCCCGCCGGGGCGTCGGGCATGAGGCTCACGAGGCGCGCCGGCAGGAGGCTCGCGCCGACGAACCTCGCGGACCCGAAGTCGCTCGGCCCGTCCTGGCGGTGCACGAGCAGTCGAGGATGCTCGCCCGTCCAGCCCTCGAGCAGCTCGTCGAGGTCGCTGTCGAGGAACGCGTCAGCGTTGTGCACGAGCACGTGCCGGCCGTCGATCCAGCCCGCGAGGTGGCCGAGAGCACCCGCCGTACCGAGCCGCTCGCCGTCCTCGACGGACGCGTGCACCCGGTCCGCGACGTGCGCGAGCAGCCCGGGCTGCGAGCCGTGCACATTCACCGCGACCGACCCGACGTGCCCCGAGACCCGGTCGACCGCCCAGTCGACGAGCGGCCGGTTCCCCACCGGGCACATCGCCTTCGCCCGCTCGAGGGTCAGCGGGAGCAGCCGGGTCCCGGCACCCGCGGCGAGCACCACCCCGGCGATCTGCTCGCGCGTCACCGTCACCCCGCGATCCTCGCAGCCCCAGCCCGCCCCATCGCGTCCTAGTGAGGGGCCTGGTCCGGGGCGCCGGCGAGCAGGACGTCGAGGAGGCGGACGGCGCCGAGCTTGTCGAGGGGGTTGTTCCCGTTGCCGCACTTCGGGCTCTGCACGCAGCTCGGGCAGCCGTCGGGGCACTCGCAGGCCGCGATCGCGTCGCGCGTCGCCGTGAGCCAGGTGCGTGCCGCGGCGTAGCCGCGTTCGGCGAAGCCGGCGCCGCCCGGGTGGCCGTCGTAGACGAAGACCGTCGTCCGGCCGGTGTCCTCGTGCAGCGCGGTCGAGACACCGCCGATGTCCCACCGGTCGCAGGTGGCGACGAGCGGCAGGAGGCCGATCGAGGCGTGCTCCGCCGCGTGCGCGGCGCCGGGTACGTCGACGTCTCGCAGCTCGGCCGCCGAGAGCTGCTCGCCCGACACCGTCCACCACACCGCCTGCGTGCGCAGGTGCCGCGGCGGCAGGTCGAGCGGCTCCTCGCCGATCACGGCGCCGGTGAGGTAGCGGCGCTTGAGGTAGGACACCACCTGGTTGGTCACCTCGACGTGCCCGTGCACGAGCTCGGCCTCGCCCCACTGCTCGCGCGCGATGACGTCGACCACGCGGATGTCCGTGGTGTCGCGGGCCGAGGTCGTCCAGTCGACCTCCTCGCGGTGCGCGACGGCCACCGAGTCCTCGAGGTCGAGCAGGTCGACGACGTACGTCGCGCCCTGGTGCACGTAGACCGCGCCGGTGTGCACGGTCGTGTGGGCCGCTCCGGGATCGACGGTGCCGAGCATGCGGCCGGTCTCGTCCTCGACCACCTTGACCATCCCCCCGCCGATGCCGCGCAGGTCCGCGAGGTCGCTCGCCCGCTCACGCCGCGTCCAGAACCAGCCGCCCGGACGCACCCGGAGCAGGCCCCGGTCGACGAGGGAGTCGAGCACGGCGCGGGCGGTGGGCCCGAACGTGGGCAGGTCGTCCTCGGTCAGCGGCAGCTCCGCCGCCGCGGCGCACAGGTGCGGGCCGAGCACGTACGGATTGGTCGGGTCGCACACCGTCGCCTCGACCCCAGCGCCGAACACGGCCTCGGGGTGATGGACGAGGTAGGTGTCGAGCGGGTCGTCGCGCGCGACGAGGATCGCGAGCGCGTCACCGCCGGAGCGGCCCGCTCGGCCGGCCTGCTGCCACATCGAGGCACGCGTGCCCGGCCAGCCGCAGAGCAGCACGGCGTCGAGCCCGGTGACGTCGACCCCGAGCTCGAGGGCGTTGGTCGCCGCGACGCCGAGCAGCTCCCCCGAGCGCAGCGCGTCCTCGAGGGCGCGGCGCTCCTCCGGCAGGTAGCCCGCGCGGTACGCCGCCACCCGGTCGCTCAGCTCGGGGTCGACCTCGGCCAGCGTGTCGCGCGAGGTCATCGCGACGGCCTCGGCGCCGCGACGCGAGCGGACGAACGCGAGCGTGCGGACGCCCCCGACGACGAGGTCGGTCAGCAGCGAGGCGGTCTCGGCCGTCGCCGTACGCCGGGTGGGGGCGTCGTTCTCACCGCCGTGGTCGGTGAGCGGCGGCTCCCAGAGGGCGAACGACGTCGCGCCGCGCGGCGAGGCGTCGTCGCTGACCGCCTCGACCGGAACTCCGACGAGCCGCGAGGCCGAGGCCGCCGGGTCGCCGGAGGTCGCCGACGCGAGGACGAACGTCGGTGTCGAGCCGTAGCGCGCCGCGACGCGGCGCAGCCGGCGCAGCACGTTGGCCACGTGCGATCCGAAGACGCCACGGTAGACGTGGCACTCGTCGACGACGACGTAGTCCAGCGCCCGCAGGAACGACGACCAGCGCTCGTGGCCGGGGAGCATCGACCGGTGCAGCAGGTCGGGGTTGGTCAGCACGTAGCCCGCGTGCGCGCGGATCCAGGCGCGCTCCTCGTCGGGGGTGTCGCCGTCGTACGCCGAGACGCGGAGACCGTCGACCCCGAGCTCCTCGATCGCGCGCCACTGGTCGTGCGCGAGGGCCTTCGTCGGGGCGAGGTACAGCGCCGTGGCGCCGCGACCGTTAGGTGCGCGCGAGCCGTCGAGCACGGAGGTGAGGGCCGGCATGAGGTAGGCGAGCGACTTGCCCGACGCCGTGCCGGTGGCGACGACGACGTGCCGCCCGGCGTGCGCCAGGTCGGCCGCGTCGGCCTGGTGCATCCACGGGAACTCGATGCCGCGACGGGTCCACGAGTCGCGCAGGTCGACCTCGACCCAGTCGGGCCAGCCGACCGCGGTTCCGATGCGCGCCGGCACCCGCTCGACGTGCAGCAGCCGATCGCCTCGCCCGGCGGCGAGCCGCGACAGCAGCAGCGCAGGATCCGGAGTCGGCACGGGGTGAATCCTGCCCTGCCGCGAGTACCTGTCCGACGTGTCGTTCGCACGGCCTCCAGAGCGACACGTGGACCAGGTACTCGCGGGAAGGGGCGGGACGGAGGCGCCGGGGCTGTGCCAGAGTGCAGACGTGGATCTCGATGTCAGCACCCGTGAGGAGTCCGGTCGCATGGTCGTCGTCGCCATCGGCGAGGTCGACATCTACACCGCACCGCAGCTCGACGCCGAGCTGAGCCGGCTCACCGCCGAGGACCGGACCGATCTCGTGGTGGACCTCTCCCGGGTCGACTTCCTCGACTCGACCGGGCTGTCCGTGCTCGTGAAGGCCCTCAAGCGGGTCCGCGAGGCCGAGGGCCGCCTCGACGTGGTCGTCACCGCCGATCGGGTCGCCAGGGTCTTCCGCATCACCGGTCTCGACGCGCTCATCCCGCTGCACGCCTCCGTCGCCGACGCGCTCGCGAGCTAGCGCCGTGCCGGCCGCCACGCTCTCGATCCCGCCGTCGGCCGAGCACGTCCGGACCGCCCGGCTGGTCGCGGTCGCCGCCGCCCGACGTGTCGGTCTCGACGAGGAGACGGTCGACGACGTCCGGCTCGCCGTCGGCGAGGCGGTGGCCCGCGCGGTGCTGCGCCACGGCGCCGCCGAGCTGAGCCACGCCGTCGACGTCGTGGTGCGCGAGGACGGCCACGGGTTCGAGGTCGAGGTGCACGACCGCAGCGACCCGGCCGTGCCCGACGAGGACGACGGCGTCGCGCTGGCACTGGTGCGGGCCCTGGTGCCCGAGCTGCGGACCCACGGCGAAGTCGTCACCCTCGCGTGGCCCACGAGCCGCACGACCTAGTCCCACCCGACCTCCCTGGGGCTCCGGTCGCCACCCGGGCCGGGAAACGACCACAGCACCAGCGACATCCGGCCGGGAGGATGACAGCGGTTGCATGCTCGGCGCACGGCTCGCGGGACACAGCGGAGGCTGGCCTAGTGTGACCGATGCCGCATCGCGATCCGGGGTCCTGGGCGTGGTCAAGGTCACAGCCGTGCGTAGACTCCGGCGCACTCGAGGGTTCGCACTCCCGCACGGGACGTGAGCGGACCCCTTTACGTACGCAGGGAGCCTGAATGTCCAGGTCGTTGACCGCTTCCCTAGGCGATGTGACCGTCGCCGGCGGGAACCTCACCCTGGTCGCCATCGTGGGACTGGTGGCCATCGCCGCTCTTGGTGTCGCCTGGGTCCTCGCCCGCGAGGTGCTGGCCGCCAGCCAGGGCACCGAGAAGATGCAGGAGATCGCCGCGGCGGTGCAGGAGGGCGCGGCGGCGTACCTGTCCCGCCAGTTCCGCACCCTGTCCGTCTTCGCGGCCCTCGTGTTCTTCCTCCTCTTCCTCCTGCCGGCGGACACGACGTCGGAGAAGATCGGTCGCTCGATCTTCTTCGTGGTCGGCGCGGTCTTCTCGGCGATCACCGGCTACACCGGCATGTGGCTCGCGGTGCGCGGCAACGTGCGCGTCGCCGCCGCGGCCAACGAGGACGACGGCGAGATCAAGGCGATGCGCATCGCCTTCCGCACCGGTGGCGTCGCGGGCATGTTCACCGTGGGCCTCGGCCTTCTCGGTGCGTCGATCGTCGTGCTCATCTACAAGGGCGACGCCCCGACGGTCCTGGAGGGCTTCGGCTTCGGTGCCGCGCTGCTCGCGATGTTCATGCGTGTCGGCGGCGGCATCTTCACCAAGGCTGCCGACGTCGGAGCCGACCTCGTCGGCAAGGTCGAGCAGGGCATCCCCGAGGACGACCCGCGCAACGCCGCGACCATCGCGGACAACGTCGGGGACAACGTCGGCGACTGCGCCGGCATGGCGGCCGACCTCTTCGAGTCCTACGCCGTGACCCTGGTGGCGGCGCTCATCCTGGGCAAGGCCGCCTTCGGCAACCTCGGGCTGGTCTACCCGCTCCTCGTTCCGGCCATCGGCGTCATCACCGCGGTGATCGGCATCTTCGCGGTCTCGCCTCGCAGCGGCGACCGCTCGGGCATGAGCGCGATCAACCGCGGCTTCTTCATCTCCGCGATCGTGTCGGCCGTCCTCGTCTCGATCATGACGTTCGTCTACCTCCCCGACAGCATCGTGAAGATCGACGGCGTCGTCGGCGACAACCTCGGACTGGTCAACGTCGCGGCGTTCAACCCGCGGATCCTGGCCATCGGAGCCGTGCTCATCGGCATCGTCCTGGCCGCCGCCATCCAGCAGCTCACCGGCTACTTCACCGAGACCAACCGCAAGCCGGTCGACGACGTCGCCAAGAGCTCGCTCACCGGTCCGGCCACGGTGATCCTCGCGGGCATCTCGGTCGGTCTCGAGTCCGCGGTCTACTCCGCGCTGCTCATCGGCGCGGCGGTCTTCGCCGCCTACCTGCTCGGCCAGGGCTCGGTCCTGCTGGCGCTGTTCGCCATCGCGCTCGCCGGCACCGGCCTGCTCACCACCGTGGGCGTCATCGTCTCGATGGACACCTTCGGCCCGGTGTCGGACAACGCGCAGGGCATCGCCGAGATGTCGGGCGACATCTCGGAGGAGGGCGCCAAGGTCCTCACCAGCCTCGA
Organism: Candidatus Nanopelagicales bacterium; assembly: GCA_036510975.1. Lineage (GTDB taxonomy): Bacteria > Actinomycetota > Actinomycetes > S36-B12 > CAIYMF01 > Longivirga. The sequence continues at coordinate 92,122 of DATCCY010000125.1, read as the reverse complement.
CGCGGTCGGCAACACCACGAAGGCGATCACCAAGGGCATCGCGATCGCGACCGCCGTGCTCGCGGCGACCGCTCTGTTCGGCGCGTTCCGAGACACCGTGGTGGCTGCGACGAAGGCGGCGATCGCCGGCGGCAACGTCGTGGTCCCGGACGTCGGCGACCAGGCGCAGTACGGCGCGGTCCTCGACGTCGCCAACCCGCGCAACCTCGTCGGGCTCATCCTCGGCGCGGCGGTGGTCTTCCTGTTCTCCGGCCTGCTGATCAACGCGGTCTCGCGCGCAGCAGGTGCGGTGATCTTCGAGGTGCGTCGCCAGTTCCGCGACCACCCCGGGATCATGGAGGGCACCGAGAAGCCGGAGTACGGCAAGGTAGTCGACATCGTCACCCGCGACTCGCTGCGTGAGCTGATCACGCCGGGTCTGCTCGCGGTGCTCATGCCGATGGTCGTCGGCTTCGGCCTCGGCATCGGCGCCCTGGGCTCCTACCTCGCCGGCACGATCGCGACCGGCGTGCTCATGGCCGTGTTCCTATCGAACTCCGGCGGAGCCTGGGACAACGCGAAGAAGTTCGTCGAGGACGGCAACTTCGGCGGCAAGTACTCCGAGGCGCACGCGGCCACGGTCATCGGCGACACCGTCGGCGACCCGTTCAAGGACACCGCCGGACCGGCCATCAACCCGCTGCTCAAGGTGATGAACCTCGTCGCCCTGCTCATCGCGCCGACGGTCGTGTCGCTCTACCTCGCGGGCAACGCCAAGATCGGCTGGGGCCTGGCCATCGTGGCCTTCCTCATCGTCGTCGGCGCCGTCGTCGTCGCGAAGTCGCGTCCGATCGCCGTCGGTGAGGACCCCGAGATCGAGGGGATCCTCGAGCACGTGGGCGAGCACCACGACCCCAGCTACGGCACAGACCACCACTACGCCGAGCACCACGGCGACGAGGGTCAGGAGCACGTCGAGGGCGAGCAGCACGACCACTGACCGACCATCACCGCACGGCACCGACGCGGGCCCGGAGGACTCCCCTCCGGGCCCGCGTCGTCGTCGCGGGTGGGCCATGATCGGGGCGTGACCGATCACGGCGGCATCGACCGCGGCGCGGCCTCGCGGGTGCGCGAGGCGTTCCTCGACGCGGGCTTCACCGCCGACGGCCTGCTGTCGATGCTCGGGGCCTCGGCGTACGCCGCCCTCGGTCGTGGCGAGAGCGTCCCTGCCCGACGCGCGCTGCAGGACCGGCACGGCGCCGACGCGGAGCTCGTCAGACTGTTCGTGCTCGGCGAGGCGGTCGACCGCGACGACGTCGCTCGTCATCTGCCGCTCCAGGACCTGCTCGGCCTCGGTCTGGTCGGGGGAGGGGCCATGCTGCGAGCCCTCGTCGACGTCCGGCCGTACGGCGAGAGCGACACCGACTGGTACGTCGTGAGCGACCACGGACCCGACTCGGCCGGACGCGAGGCCGACGAGGTGGCCGTGGACCACGTCCTCGGCGTCGGCGGTGCGTCCCTGACCCTCGCGCGGCTCACGCCGCGCGCGCCGGTGGCCCGCGCGCTCGACCTCGGAACCGGGTGCGGGGTCCAGGCCCTGCACCTCGGCCGCCATGCCGGCACCGTCGTCGCCACGGACCGCAACCGCCGTGCGCTGCTGCTGGCCTCCGCGACCGCGGAGCTGTCCGGCCAGGAGTGGGACCTGCGCGAGGGATCGCTGTTCGAGCCCGTCGGTGCCGAGACGTTCGACCTCGTCGTGAGCAACCCGCCGTTCGTCATCTCGCCCGGTCACCGCTACACCTATCGCGACGCCGGGCTCCCTGCCGACGACCTCGGCCGGATCCTCGTGCAGCAGGCGCCGGCCCGGCTCGTCGACGGCGGGACCGCGGTGATCCTGGCGAACTGGGTGCACGTGCGCGGACAGGACTGGCGTGAGCGGGTCGCCACGTGGGTCGCCACGACCGGTTGCGACGCGTGGGTGGCGCAGCGCGAGGTGCAGGACCCGGCCGAGTACGTCGGTCTCTGGCTGCGCGACGCTGGCGGTCACCACGACGATCCTGAGGGGCTGGCCGAGTACGAGCGTCGCTACGCCGAGTGGCTCGACGAGCTGCGTGCGATGGACGCGGAGGGCATCGGCTTCGGGTGGATCGTGCTGCACCGTGGCGGGACCTACGGCGAGCAGGGGCCGCGGGTCGAGGACGTCGCGACCGCGCCGCGCCAGCCGCGCGGCGACGAGGTCACCGCGCTCGTCGCGACCCGGGCCGGCTGGTCGGTGCTCGACGCGTTCGCGCTCCTCGACTCGCGCCCGCGGCGCGTGCCGGGCCTGCGCGTGGTCGAGGAGGAGCGCACCGACGAGAGCGGGCGACTCGGTCCGATGCCGCCGCACGTCGGACTCGTCGGCGGCTGGCGCCCCGACGTCGTGCTGGACTCCGTCGGCATCCACCTCGTGCGGGTGCTCGACGGCGCGACGACGCTGTCCGGCGCGATCGACGCCGTGGCCGCGGCGTACGACCTCGATCCCGACGACGTGCTGCCCGGTGCCCTGCTCGCGGTGCGCGGACTCCTCGAGGACGGCCTGCTCGCACTCGACCCGCCGGTGGGCACATGACGACAGGACGGACGGACCGACGTGGTTGAGCACCCGCTCGTCGACGCGTGGCTCGCCGCGCGCGACAAGGGCATGCGCCCGCTGCAGATCCCGGGGCACAAGTACCGCTACACCGGCGCGGACCCCGCGCTCGGGTCGGACCGTCTGGCGCCCCTGATCCGCGACGACGTCTCGCTGCAGGGCGGTGCCGACGACAACCACTACTCCGGTCGCGTGCTCGAGCGGTCCGAGGCGCTGTGGGCGGCGAGCGTGCGCGCGGACCACGCGCGGTTCCTCGTCGGCGGCTCGTCGCAGGGCAACATCGCCGCGATCACGGCCGTGGGTGGCCCGGGCGTGGCGGTCGCCCTCGACCGCACGTCGCACCGCAGCGCGCTCGCGGGCCTCGTGGTCAGTGGGTCGATGCCGACCTGGGTGCAGCCGACGCTGCACCCCGAGCTCGGGCTGCCCCTCGGCGTCGATCCGTCGGCCCTGGTCGGGCTCGCGCCGGAGGTCGTCGCCGTCTTCGTCACGACGCCGACCTACGTCGGGACGCTCGCCGACGTCGCAGCGCTGGCGAGCGTCGTGCACGAGGCCGACCGCGTGCTGGTCGTCGACCAGGCGTGGGGCGCGCACCTGTTCTTCCTCGAGCGCCGCGGCGCGTTCGCGAACGGCGCCGACGTCGCGATCACGAGCGTGCACAAGGCGCTCATGGGTTACACGCAGACGGCCGTGGTCGCCGTGTCGGGAGCGCGGGTCGGTGCCGACCGGCTCGACCGCGCGGTCGACCTCACCGCGACGACGTCGCCGTCGGCCACGCTCATGGCCTCGATCGACGCAACGCGTGCCGTGATGGACGAGATGGGTGCCGCCGAGCTCGAGCGGGCGATCGCCAGCGTGGCGCAGATGCGCGCGCGGCTGCGGCAGGTGCCGGGTCTGGTCGTGGTGGAGGAGGCCGAGATCGGCGTCGCGTGCGACCCGCTCAAGCTCACGCTGTGGCTGCCGCGCACCGGTGTCGACGGCGTCGGGCTCGCGGACCTGCTGTGGCAGCAGGGCAACGGCGTCGAGGCCGCCGACGCCGACTCGGTCGTCATGACGATGTCGATCCTCGACGAGCACGAGTTCTGCCTCCGGACGGCCGACATGCTCGTGTCGCTCCTCGAGCGGCTGCGCGGCGAGCCGCGTGATCCGGCGCCGTCGGCGCACTGGCAGGTCGTGCCCGAGGTCGTCGTGAGCCCGCGCGAGGCGTTCTTCGCGCCGCGGCGGCGTATCCCGCTGCGCGAGGCCGTGGGCGAGATCAGCGCCGAGCAGTTCTGCCCCTACCCGCCCGGAGTGCCGTTGCTCGCGCCGGGGGAGCGGGTCACGGTGCAGATCGTCGAGGACATCGAGCAGGCGGGTCGCGTCGGGCGGGTGGCCTACTCCAGCGACCCGACCCTGAGCTCGATCGAGGTCATCGCCTGACGTGGGGGCACCGTCGTGCGGAAACCAGCGGGGGTGAGGGAGGGGCTGGTGAAGGGTGGAGTCGTGGATGTCTCGTTCTGGGGGTGTGCGGGGCCCTGACCTGGGGTGATACGCCGGAACTCCGAGCCGGCGACACGCCGTGCGGGGCAGGCGGGTTTGACAGGGGGCCCTGTCGGATGGTGAGACTCCGCCCGTCCGATGATGCTGTCCGGACAGTTCGAGCGGGGGCGACCCCGACGCTCGGGCGGGGGTGACCCCGCCGTCGATCACGAGGAGACGCGTGCCCCCGAAGGCCAAGGCGACGGCCGAGTCCGCTCCAGTCGACGACGGTGCGGCGACCGGCGGCGGTCGCACGCTCGTGATCGTCGAGTCGCCGGCGAAGGCGAAGACCATCCAGGGCTACCTCGGCCCGGGCTACGACGTCGAGGCCTCGGTCGGGCACATCCGCGACCTGCCCAAGCGCGCGGCCGACATCCCCGCCAAGTACAAGGGCGAGGCGTGGTCGCGGCTCGGGGTCGACGTGGACCACGGCTACCAGGCGCTCTACGTCGTCGACGCGGACAAGCGCACGAAGGTCGCCGAGCTGAAGAAGAAGCTCGCCGACGCCGACGTCCTGCTCCTCGCCACGGACGAGGACCGCGAGGGTGAGGCCATCGCCTGGCACCTGCTCGAGGTGCTGGCGCCGAAGGTGCCGGTCAAGCGGATGGTCTTCCACGAGATCACGAAGGACGCCATCCAGCGCGCGGTGAACGAGACCCGCGAGCTCGACCAGGACCTCGTCGACGCCCAGGAGACCCGCCGCATCCTCGACCGGCTCTACGGCTACGAGGTCTCGCCGGTCCTGTGGAAGAAGGTCATGACCGGTCTGTCGGCCGGCCGCGTGCAGTCGGTCGCCACGCGCCTGGTCGTCGACCGCGAGCGCGAGCGCATCGCGTTCCGCTCCGCGTCGTACTGGGACGTCGAGGGCCTGTTCGACCCGGGCTCGTTCGGCGCGAAGCTCGTCGCGGTCGACGGCAAGCGGGTCGCCACCGGCAAGGACTTCAGCGATCTCGGCGTGCTGACCCGGGCCGACGCCGCTCACCTCACCGAGGAGACCGCGAGCTCGCTCGCCGCGGCGCTCCAGGACGTGCCCTTCATCGTGCGCTCGGTCGAGGACAAGCCCTACCGTCGCTCGCCCGCCGCGCCGTTCATGACCTCGACGCTGCAGCAGGAGGCCAGCCGCAAGCTGCGCTGGGGTGCCCAGCGCACGATGCGCGTCGCCCAGGGTCTCTACGAGCGCGGCTACATCACCTACATGCGTACCGACTCCACCACGTTGTCCGAGTCTGCGGTCAACGCCGCCCGGGCGCAGGCCGCCGACCTCTACGGCAGCGACCACGTCTCCGAGGTGCCGCGCCGTTACGACCGCAAGGTGAAGAACGCGCAGGAGGCGCACGAGGCCGTGCGTCCCGCCGGCGACGTCTTCCGCACGCCGGCCGGCGTCGCGGGCGAGCTGCGCGGCGACGACTTCCTGCTCTACGACCTGATCTGGAAGCGCACCGTCGCCTCCCAGATGGCCGACGCCCGCGGCATGACGGCCACGATCCGCCTCGGCGCGGTCGCCACCGACGGCCGCGACGCCGAGTTCTCGGTGAGCGGCACCGTCATCACCTTCCGCGGGTTCCTCGCGGCCTACGAGGAGTCGATCGACGACGACGCCGAGGCCAAGGACGGCGACGACGCGGAGCGCCGGCTCCCGCCGCTGTCGGTCGGCGACGTCCTCACCGCGCTGCGCCTCGAGCCCGAGGACCACTCGACGAACCCGCCGCCGCGCTACACCGAGGCCTCGCTCGTGAAGGCTCTCGAGGAGCGCGGCATCGGGCGGCCGTCGACGTACGCCTCGATCATGGGCACGATCGTCGACCGCGGCTACGTCGTGAAGCGCGGATCCGCGCTCGTGCCGTCGTTCCTCGCGTTCGCCGTCACGCGCCTCATGGAGGAGCACTTCAGCACGCTCGTCGACTACGACTTCACCGCGCGGCTCGAGGAGATCCTCGACACCGTCGCCTCCGGCGAGGTCGACCGCGTCGGGGTGCTCGACCGCTTCTACCGCGGTGACGCCTCGACCGACTTCGCCGGCCTGCACCCGCTGGTGAACGACCTCGGGGAGATCGACGCCCGCGAGCTGTCGACGTTCCCGATCGCGGACTCCGACGCGGTGCTCCGCGTCGGTCGTTACGGCGCCTACGTCGAGCGCGGCGAGGAGCGGGCCAACGTGCCCGTCGAGCTCGCGCCCGACGAGCTGACCGCGGAGAAGGCGGCCGAGCTGCTCGCGCTGCCGTCCGGCGACCACCCGCTCGGCGTCGACCCGTCGACCGGACGCGAGATCGTCGCCAAGACCGGCCGCTACGGCCCCTACGTGACCGAGATCCTCGAGGACGAGGCGCCGAAGTCGGCGAAGCCGAGGACGTCGTCGCTGTTCGCCGACATGGCCATCGACACCATCGACCTCGAGACGGCGCTCCGGCTGCTGTCGCTCCCCCGGGAGGTCGGCGTCGACCCGTCCGACGGCGTGCTCATCACCGCGCAGAACGGTCGCTACGGCCCGTACATCACCAAGGACAAGGACTCGCGTTCGCTGCCGAGCGAGGAGTCGATCTTCACGGTGACCCTCGAGGAGGCGCTCGCCCTGCTCGCGCAGCCGAAGGGCCGCCGCGGCCAGGCCGCGCCGAAGCCGGGCATCGTCGTGGGCGTGGACCCCTCGACCCAGCGCGAGGTCCAGCTCAAGGAGGGCCGCTTCGGTCCCTACGTCACCGACGGCGAGACCAACGCCTCGCTGCGTCGCGCGGACGACCCCGCCACGATCTCGATCGAGCGCGCGGCCGACCTGCTCGCCGAGCGCCGTGCGAAGGACCCCGCGCCGAAGAAGAAGGCCGCGAAGAAGACCCCGGCGAAGAAGACCCCGGCGAAGAAGACAACAGCCAAGAAGACCGCAGCGAAGAAGACCGCAGCGAAGAAGACCGCAGCGAAAGCCTGACCCCCGCTCAAGGGGGGTGGAGCCCCGTCGTACTGCGGGCGCAGTAGGTCGTTGGTACGGCGCTCGGCGGACGCGCCCACTAGGTCACCCCGCCTACAGTGGCGCCGTGACCTGGTGGGCGGACGCACGCGCGTGGATGCGCGCCCGGCCGTTCGTCTTCGACTCGGTCCTCGCGGCGGTCGTCCTCCTGCTCGGCCTGCTCGGGCAGCCCGACCCGCGCAACACCGGTCCGCACGGCCAGACCCCGGCTGCCTACCTACCGGTCGTCATCAGCTGTCTCGTCCTGGTGTGGCGACGGCGTGCCCCGATGGCCGTCTGGGCCGTCACCGTGGTCGTCGGCGCGCTCGGGATCGTGATCAGCGGCGGTCCGTCCCAGACCGTCGCACCGGCGATGATCGCCCTCTACACCGTGGCCACCCTGCGCCCGCGCCGGACCGCCCTGCTGTGCGCGGCCGCGACGGCGCTCGTCTTCGTCGTGACCTACCGCCTCGTCACCGGTGAGGACCTCTTCGGCGACTCGACCTACACGTTGCTCGCCGTGAGCGCCATGGCGTGCGCGATCGGCATCGCCGTAGGCACGCAGCGACAGCTCGTCATCGCCGCGGAGGAGCGTGCCCGGCGGGCCGAGCAGACCCGCGAGGAGGAGGCGCAGCGTCGCGTGACCGAGGAGCGGCTGCGCATCGCGCGCGAGCTGCACGACGTCGTCGCGCACCACATCTCGGTGATCAACGTGCAGTCCGGCGTAGCGCGGCACCTCGTGCACTCCGACCCCGACGCGGCCGAGGTCGCCCTCGGTCACGTGCGCGACGCGAGCGCCGTGGTGCTCTCCGAGATGGCGACGATCCTCGGCCTGCTGCGCACGTCCGAGGCCGCGCCGGATACGGCCCCCGCGCCCGGGCTCGCCCAGGCCGACGCGCTCGTCGAGTCGGTACGCCGGTCCGGGCTCACGGTCTCGTGGCGGGTCGTCGGCTCACCCCGCGACCTCGCGCCGGGCGTCGACCTCACGGCCTACCGTCTCGTGCAGGAGGCGCTCACCAACGCGGGCAAGCACGGGCTCGGCTCGGCCGAGGTGACGGTGGATTACCGCGCCGACTCGCTGGTGCTCGACGTCGTGAACCCGGTCGCTGCGGAGGCAGCCGTGAGCGGTCAGGGGCACGGGCTCGTCGGGATGCGCGAGCGGGTCGCGTCCGTCGGCGGCACGCTCGAGGCCGGTCCGCTCGGCGAGGCCAGGTTCGGCGTGCACGCGGAGCTGCCCCTCGGCAGCGCGGACGTGGCCTCGGCGTACCAGCGGAGCCTCGCGTGAGCATCCGCGTGCTGCTGGCCGACGACCAGGCGCTCATCCGCGCGGGGTTCGCCGCGCTCGTGCGCAGCGCGGCCGACATGGAGGTCGTGGGGGAGGCGGTCGACGGCGAGGACGCGCTCGGGCAGGCGCGCGAGACGCGTCCTGACGTCGTGCTCATGGACATCCGCATGCCCGGCACCGACGGGATCTCCGCCACCGGGCTCATCACGGGTGACGCCGAGCTCGTCGACGTCAAGGTCCTCGTGCTCACCACGTTCGAGGAGGACGACCTCGTGCTCGCGGCGCTGCGCGCCGGGGCGAGCGGGTTCCTCGGCAAGGGTGTGGAGCCGGTGGAGCTGCTCGACGCGATCCGGGTCGTGGCCTCGGGTGAGGCGCTGCTGTCGCCGAAGGCTACCCGCGGCCTCATCGACCGTCTTCTCGCGGCGCCGACCGACGGCGCTCCCGACCTCGTCGGCGCGGACCTCGACGTCCTCACCGAGCGCGAGCGCGAGGTGGTCGCGCTCGTGGCGCACGGCCTCACCAACGACGACATCGCGGCGCGGCTCTTCCTCTCCCCGCTCACGGCGAAGACCCACGTAAACCGCGCGATGACCAAGCTCGGTGTGCGCGACCGCGCCCAGCTCGTCGTGATCGCCTACCGGACCGGACTCGTCCGCGCTGGCGACCCCGACTGAGGTCGACGGCGAGTCGGCATACTGCCTCCGTCGTAGGTGCGGGTGTCGGCAGCGGGACGACGACGCGTCGCAGCGGCGCGGGAGAACGTGGTGGCACGGCACACCACATCACCCGCAGGAGCACCTCATGCTGGAAGTCCACGAGCTCACCAAGCGCTACGGCGACACCGTCGCCGTCGACCACATCAGCTTCACCGTCCGCCCCGGCGTCGTCACCGGGTTCCTCGGCCCGAACGGGGCCGGCAAGTCCACGACGATGCGCATGATCCTCGGCCTGGATCGTCCCACCTCCGGGGAGGCGCTCGTCGACGGCCGCAGCTACACGACCTCCCCCGCGCCGCTCGCCGAGCTCGGTGCGCTGCTCGAGGCGAAGGCGGTCGACAAGGGCCGCTCGGCGCGCAACCACCTGCTCGCCCTCGGCGCCACGGTCGGCATCGGCGCCCCGCGCGTCGACGAGCTGCTCGAGGTCGTGGGACTCGCCGACGTGGCGAGGAAACCGGCCGGCGGGTTCTCGCTGGGCATGGGCCAGCGCCTCGGTATCGCCTCGGCGCTGCTCGCCGACCCGCGCATCGTGCTCCTCGACGAGCCGGTGAACGGGCTGGACCCGGACGGCATCCTCTGGATCCGCACCCTGCTCAAGGACCTCGCCGCAGAGGGCCGCACGGTCTTCCTGTCCTCCCACCTCATGAGCGAGATGGAGCAGACCGCCGAGCACCTCGTCGTGATCGGCCGCGGCCGGATCATCGCGGACACCTCGATGGCCGACTTCATCGCGGCCTCGTCTTCGAACCACGTTCGGGTCGTCTCGCCGCACGCGACCTCGCTGCGCAACCTGCTGGCCGACGACGGCGTGTCCATCACGTCGGCCGAGCCGGGCGTGCTCGACATCGAGGGCGTCAGCGCAGCACGCGTGGGAGACGTCGCGGCCGAGCACGGCCTGACCCTCCACGAGCTCACGAACGTCGAGGCCTCCCTCGAGCAGGCGTTCATGGAGCTCACCCGCGACGCCGTGGAGTTCCACGGCTCGGTCGCCACCTCCACCTCCCCGTCCGACCGGAAGGCAGCCTGATGTCCACCACCGTCGTCACCCCTGACCGCGACGTACGACCGCTCACGTCGACTCACGTTGCGCCTGGTGCACCCTGCACGACCCTGCCCCGCGTGGTGCGCAGCGAGTGGATCAAGCTCCGCTCGCTGCGCTCCACCTGGATCATGCTCGGCGGCCTGGTCGTCTCGATCGTCGCCTTCGGCCTCGTCTCGGCCGCAGTCGCGACGGGGTCGGTGTCGACCCAAGGCGGCGGCCCGACCTTCGCCGGGGCCAGCCCCGTGGACACTGTCCTCACCGGCGCCAACTTCGGCATCATCATCGTGGCTGTGATGGGCGTGCTGGTCGGCGCGCGGGAGTACTCGTCCGGACTGATCCGCACGAGCATCGCCGTCGTACCCCGCCGGTGGCCCGTGCTGCTCGGCAAGGTGCTCACCTTCCTGGCGCTGCTCGTGCCCGCCGTCCTGGTCAGCGTTCTCGTCTCGTTCTTCGCAGGGACGGCGATCCTCACCTCTGCCGGGGTGGCGAGCACGACGTGGTCGGCCGTCGGCGTGGCCGGAGCGGTCCTCGGCACGATCGGCTACCTGGTCGGCATCGGCGTGATCGGCCTGTGCCTCGGGATCCTGCTGCGCAGCGTCGGTGCCGGTCTCGGTGTCCTCATCGGAGGGATCCTGTTCCTGCCGACCCTGGCCAGCGCTCTGCTCCCGGCCAGCTGGGACTCGGTCCTGAGGTACCTCCCGTCCAACGCCGGGCTGTCCTTCACCAGCGTCGAGCCGGTCGACTCGATGCTCTCCTACGGCGCCGGCCTGGCCGTCTTCGTCCTCTGGGTGGTCCTGGCCGTGGGGAGCGCCACCTGGGCGCTGATGAAGCGCGACGCCTGACCCGCCTCCTTGTTGCCCACCTATCTGCTGTTTCCCGGGCCGTCAGGACCCCCGGTAACGACAGATAGGTGGGGAACAGGCGCTCGGGGGTGGGGGCGTCGGGGCGGCGTCGTAGGGTCGGGTCCGTGGCCACCGGACTCTTCGTCGCGTTCGAGGGCGGCGACGGCGCCGGCAAGTCGACCCAGGCGCGGGCGCTCGCCGAGGCGCTGCTCGAGGCCGGCCACGAGGTCGTCCTCACCCGCGAGCCGGGCGGGACCCCGGCGGCCGAGGCGATCCGCCACGTCGTCCTCACCCCCGAGTTCGTCGGCCTCGACCCCCGCGCCGAGGCGCTGCTGTACGCCGCGTCCCGCGCCGAGCACGTCGCGCGGCTCGTCCGCCCCGCGCTCGAGCGCGGGGCGGTCGTCATCACCGACCGCTACATCGACTCCTCCGTGGCCTACCAGGGGGTCGGTCGCGGCCTCGGGCCCGACGTGATCGGCGAGATCAACCTGTGGGCCACCCGCTCGCTGCTGCCCGACCTCACCGTGCTGCTCGACGTCGAGGCCGGCACGGGGCTGTCCCGCCTCGGCTCGGCGCCCGACCGGCTCGAGTCCGAGCCGGAGGAGTTCCACCGCAGCGTCGTGGCGGCCTTCCACGCCCTCGCCGACGGCGACCCAGACCGCTACCTGGTCCTGTCCGCCTCGGCCGACCGGCGCGAGATCTCCGCCGCGGTACGCGCCCGGGTCGACTCCCTGCTCGCCGAGCGGCCGGTGGGATGACCGACGTCTTCACCGACCTCGTCGGCCAGGACCACGCCGTGGCGCGGCTGCGCGACGCGGCCGCCGACGCCCCCGCGGCCCGCGCCGGGCTGCCCTCGACCGCGATGACGCACGCCTGGCTCATCACCGGGCCGCCCGGCTCGGGCCGTTCCACCGCGGCGCTGGCGTTCGCCGCCGCGCTGGTGTGCCCGAACGGCGGTTGCGGCACCTGCGCCGACTGCGTCGCCGTGCGGCACTCCGCCCACGTCGACGTCGAGCACGTCGTGCCCGAGTCGGTCACCTACTCCGTCGCCGAGACCCGCGAGCTCGTGCACCGCTCGGCGATGTCGCCCTCGCGTGCGCCGTGGCACGTCTTCGTCCTCGAGGACGCCGACCGGCTCAACGCGGAGAGCGCCAACACGCTGCTCAAGAGCATCGAGGAACCCACGCCCGGCACCGTCTGGGTGCTCTGCGCCCCGAGCACCGAGGACGTCCTGCCGACCATCCGCTCCCGCTGCCGCCACCTCATGCTCGCCACGCCCTCGACCGCCGAGGTCGCGGCGGCGCTCACCGCGGTGTTCGGCGTCGACCCCGCGATGGCGGCGTTCGCCTCGCGCGCGGCGCAGGGCCACATCGGCCGGGCGCGCGCGCTGGCCACCGACGAGTCCGCTCGGCTGCGTCGCCAGGACGTGCTGCGCATCCCCACCCAGATCACCGACCTCGGCTCCTGCCTCGCGCTCGCGGCCGACCTCGTCTCCACCGTCAACGACGACGCCGCGTCGATCTGCGACCCGCTCGAGGAGAGCGAGATGAAGGCGCTGCGCGCGGCGTATGGCGAGGGCGCGGAAGGACGAGGCATCGGGACGGTCGAACGCCGAGCCAAGGGCGCCGTGAAAGCCTTGGAGGACAGGCAGAAGCGGCGGCGTCGCCGGGTCGTGCGCGACCAGCTCGACCGGGCGATCGTCGACCTCATCGCCTTCTACCGCGACGTCCTGGTGCTGCAGATGGCCGCCGCCTCCGAGCTCGTGAACGACGAGATGCACCTCCAGCTCGAGCGGGTCGCGGCCGAGTCCACGCCCGAGGACACCCTGCGCAGGGTCGACGCCCTCGAGCGCACCCGCAACCTGCTCGAGGCCAACGTCGCGCCCCTGCTCGCCTTCGAGTCGCTGACGGTGGCGCTCAAGGACCCGTCGCTCGCGTCATGACCTCGCGGATCTACCTGGGCGGCGGTGGCTCACCGGCCGACGAGGCCGCGGTGTGGCGGCTGTTCCTGCGTCCCAGCAGGCGCGTCGTCGCCTGGCCGTGGGCGCTGCCGGACTCCCAGCACGAGATGGCCGAGCTGTGGCTGCGCCGGTCCCTCGCCCCCTACGACGTGCCCCGCGTCGACCTGTGGTGCGACGTCGCCGAGCACACGGTCGACGACCTCGACGTCGACGACCTCGTGTTCGTCCTGGGCGGCAACACCTTCGACCTGCTGCACCACCTGCAGACCCGCGGCGGCCTCGACCTCGCGACGGCGCACGTCCGCCGCGGCGGCCCCTACTTCGGCAGCAGCGCCGGGGCCGTGCTGGCCGGCGCGGACATCGCCGTGGCAGGGTTCGCCGACCCCAACGACGCCGGCGTCGTCGACACCAGCGGTCTCGGCCTGCTCGGCGACGCCATCGTGCGGCCGCACCACACCCCGGACGACCGCGACGAGTGCTGGCGATGGGCCGAGCGGGGCTTCACCGTGCTCGGCGTGCCCGAGGACGCCGGGCTGTCCGTGGTCGACGGCGTGGCCCGCAACGCCGGCCCCGCGGACGTCGACGTCCTCACCGCATCCAGTCTGCGCGTGCTGGCGCCGGGCGAGTCGGCGCCCCTGCTCTGACGACGGGCACCTCGCGCGCTACTCCCCGCTCGCGGTGCGCAGGCCGGCGGCGTAGGCGGTGAGGGCGTCGGAGGCCGGGCCGAGGACGTCGAGGCTCGAGCGACCGAGGTCGGGCGAGGCCAGCATCGTCGACGCCGCGGCGAGCAGCCGGTCGTAGACCGCGACGCCCTCCGCGAGGCGGGCCCGCACGAGCTCGGCCGCCTCACCGGCCGCCGCGGCCGCCTGCGACCCGGGGAGGTCGCGGCGTACCTGGTCGAGGACGGCGAGCCGGGTGACCTGGGCCGCGAGCGCGGGTGCCGCCTCGTCGTCGGCGGCCTTGAGCTCCTTGCCGGCCTCCGGGTGCAGCGCGGCGACGGCCGGCACCATGGCGACGAGCTGACGGCGTACGGCGGCGAGTCCCTGGGCCTCGGCCCAGCCGATCGCGTCGCGCCGGATGTCGGTCGCGGCGTAGCTCGACGCGAGGGCCGGCGGCTCGGGCGCCGCGGCGTGCGACGCGGCGTAGCGGTTGCGCACCGCGCTCACGGCGGCGAACGCCGACCCGAGCAGCCACATCCACGGGGCGCCCGGCAGCGCCGAGCCCTGCGAGGCGACGTCGATGACGCCGAGGACAGCGGTGGCGCCGGACACCGCCGTCATCGTGACGGCGTCGCGGCGCAGCCCCTGGACCCGCTCCTGGTGCTTGCGAACGGCCTTGGCGTGCTTGTCCATCGCCTTGCCGTACTCGCGCGTGGCCCTGGTGCCGGCCCCCTTCGCGGCGGAGTACGCCTCGGCGACGTCGAGCCCCTGCTCCACGAGCGCGGCGACGCGCTCGCCGAGGCGTGCGATGTCGTTCGACGGGCTCACGCACCCACGGTAAACCCCGCAGACGCCCGGGGTCCGGGCGAGTACCTGGCCCAACTGCTGCTGCCGAGCGCCTGGGAACGGCAGCTGGGCCAGGTACTCGCGGGGCCGCAGGGGCCGTACGCTCGGGGCGTGCCCACCGAGTCCGCCGAGCTGCACGTCGACGACCCCGAGTACGGCGACCTCGTGCTCGACGCCGTCGTCGCCGGGGCCGACGACGGCGAGCCGGTGCTCCTGCTGCACGGCTGGCCGCAGACGACGCTGTCCTGGTCGCGGGTGATCCCGCCGCTGGCGTCATCGGGCCTCCGCGTCGTCGCGGTCGACCAGCGCGGCTACTCTCCCGGCGCCCGTCCGGCGCAGGTCCCGGCGTACGCGATCGACCGGCTCGTGGCCGACGCCGCCGGCGTCATCGACGCGCTCGGCTGGGGGAGCGCCCACGTGGTCGGCCACGACTGGGGCGCGGCGGTCGGGTGGAACCTCGCGGGACGCCGACCGGAGCTGGTCCGCAGCCTCACGGCCCTGTCGGTGCCGCACCCGAAGGCTCTGCAGGACGCGTTCCGCGCGAACGACGGCCAGCGCGAGATGTCGGAGTACATGACGTTCTTCCGCAGCGCGCCCAACGCCGCGGCCAAGGTCCTGCTCCGCGACCACGCCGCCGCCCTGCGCATGGTCTACGGCGAGCACGTCCACGTGCGTGACGTCGACGCCTACGTCGAGCGGTTCTCCGACGACGACGCGCTGGAGGCCTCGCTGCGCTGGTACGCCGCGATGGGGCTCGGCGCCGACGCCACGACGCCCGACTGCACCGTGCCGACGACGTACGTCTGGGGCGGCGACGACGTCGCGATCGGGGAGACGGCGGCGCTCGCGTGCGCGGCGTACTGCACTGGGCCCTACGAGTTCCGGCCCTTGGCCGGTCGCAGCCACTGGCTCCCGGACGAGGACCCGGACGCGGTCGTCGACGCGATTCTCGCGAGAGCGGGCTAGCGGGTGCAGCAGATGATGGCCGTGACCTTCACGAAGGCCGGCCGGCTCTACTACCTCGACCCGGGGGAACACGCGCCGCGCGTCGGCGACACGGTGCTCTTCCCGACCTCGACCTCCCCGGAGGTGTGCCAGGTCGTGTGGGGACCGGAGTGGGTCGAGGACGAGATCGGCGGACTGCCGGTGTGCGCGGGTCCCGCGACCGATGCCGACATCCGTCGCGACGAGGAGAACCGGCGACGCCGAGCGGAGATCCAGGTCGCCGCGCAGCGCCTGATCCGGGAGCACCGACTGCCGATGAAGGTGAGCGCTGTCGACTGGACCGACCTCGGCCACGAGTCGGGTCGCGCGACGGCGACGGTGTACTTCACGGCCGGGACCCGGATCGACTTCCGCCAGCTCGTCCGCGACCTGGCGACGACCCTCGACTGCAAGGTCCAGCTGACCCAGCTGACGCCACGCGACGACGCGCGGGTCAAGGGCGGCATCGGGAGCTGCGGCCGCGACACCTGCTGCTCGACCTTCCTCGTGGACTTCGACGCCGTCACGGTCCGGATGGCGCGCGACCAGGACCTGCCCGCGAACCCGATGAAGATCAGCGGGGCCTGCGGCCGGCTCATGTGCTGCCTGAAGTACGAGCACCCGCTCTACGACGACTTCAAGGCCAGCACGCCGGCGGTCGGCGACCGGGTCGAGACGCCCGAGGGGGACGGCCGGGTCGTGGCGCACGACGTCCCGCGCGACCAGGTGGTCGTTCGGCTCGACGCCGGAGGGAAGCGCACCGTGTGCGAGCGGGCCTCCGTGTGCTCCGCGCGCGCGGCGTACGACAGCCGTGGGTGACCGGCGACTCAGCCGCCGCGACGGCCCAGACGGAACTGGACGGGTGGCTCGAACGTCTCACTAGGTGACCTGGCAGGCTGGACCTGCCTGGGCCCGTTCGCGCGGGCACCGAAGAACCGTGCACGCCCAGCAAACCGGAGTCCTGTGTGAGACCCCCCGTCCAGCCCCGTCGCGTGCTGACGGGAGCGATGGCGGCGATCACCACGGTGGTCGTGGCGGCCTGCTCGAGCGGGACCATCGGCACCATCACCGAGAGCTCGCCGGAGCCGTCCCGCTCCTCGAGCTCGGCCCCCGGCTCGGCGAGCTCGTCCCCGTCCCTCGACCCGGCGCTGGCCGGCTTCTACTCCCAGAAGCTGACCTGGACCGCCTGCGGCCGTGGCTTCCAGTGCACCACGCTGACCGTGCCGCTCGACTACGCCGACCCCACGGGCCAGACCATCACGATCGCCGTCGACCGGCTCCGGGCCTCGAACCAGGTGCACCGGATCGGGTCGCTGATACTCAACCCCGGCGGCCCGGGCGCCTCGGGCTTCGACTGGGCCAGGGGCGCGCGCTCGGCAATCGATGCCTCGGTGCGCGCGCGCTACGACATCGTCGGCTTCGACCCGCGCGGCGTCGGCAGGTCCGACCCGGTCCACTGCCTCGACGACAGGCAGACCGACGCGTTCATCGCCGCCGACGGCACGCCCGACACTCCCGCCGAGGTGTCCCAGAGCGAGGCGCTGGCGAAGGAGTTCGCGGACGAGTGCCGCGCCCGCTCGCCACAGGTATACGCACACATCAGCACGCGTGAGGCCGTGCGCGACATCGACATCCTGCGCGCCGCCCTCGGCGACGACACGCTGCACTGGCTCGGCTTCTCCTACGGCACCCTGCTCGGTGCCACCTACGCCGAGCTGTTCCCGACGAAGGTCGGGCGGATGGTCCTCGACGGTGCGCTCGACCCCGCGCTCAGCAACGTGGAGCTGCTGCATGGCCAGGCGAAGGGCTTCGAGGTCGCGCTGCGCCGTTTCGTCGAGAACTGCGCGACCCAGGCCGACTGTCCGCTGCCGAGCGGTACGCAGGCGGGCATCGACCGCATCCAGCGGTTCTTCGCCGGCCTCGACGCCAAGCCGCTCGCGACCTCGGACCCGAAGCGTCGGCTCACGCAGGCCCTCGCGATGAACGCGGTGACCTCCTACCTCTACTTCCCTGCCTTCGGCGACTGGGACTCCTTGCGCTTCGGGCTCCAGGCTGCGTTCGACGGCGACGGCTCGACCCTGCTGGCGATGCTCGACGACAGGCTCGGGCGCACCGAGGCCGGCCACTACGCGGACAACGGCACCGCAGCCCTCTACGCCGTCAGCGCCCTGGACCGCCCGGACCGCCCGGACGCCGTCCAGTCGGCCGCGCTGGCGGACCAGTGGGCGAAGGAGGCGCCGGTGTTCGGCGCCTTCACCGCCTGGGGGATCCTGCCGTACCACTACTGGGGCGTCCCGGCCACGGACACCCCGCACGAGATCCACGCCCCGGGATCGCCCCCGATCCTCGTCGTCGGGACGACGTACGACCCGGCGACGCCGTACCCCTGGGCCCGGTCGCTGGCCAAGCAGCTCTCGAAGGGCGTCCTGCTGACCCGGGTGGGCGACGGGCACACCGGCTACGGCAAGGGCTCGCCGTGCACCGACAGGGCGATCGACCACTACCTGCTCACCGGGGTCACACCCCCGACGGGCACCGTCTGCCGCTGACCTGCCGGCCGCGCCTGGAGCTCCCCGGTCGCCCTGCGCGGCCTCGCGCGTGCCGCCCGACCGATTCGGGACCATCCCGGCCGGTCGGGTATCGTTCCGACTCGTGCCCGTCGCCTCAGGCGGCGGCCACGCCGCCTTAGCTCAGTCGGTCAGAGCGTCTCACTCGTAATGAGAAGGTCATCGGTTCGATTCCGATAGGCGGCTCCATCTTCAAGGCTCTGACCTGCGGCGATGCCCCTGAGGTCGTTTCCCGAGCCGCGCCTGACGCCGATCTGCCCACAGATTGCTCACGGACTGCCTGCGGGGCGAGGTGATGGCCACCCTTCGGTGCTCGAACCACTTTCTGACCACCACGATGTCGACCCCGACGGCGAGCATGAGGGACGCCTGGCCGTGGCGCAGGTCGTGCGCCCCGATCTGGCTTGTGCTGATCTCCGCAGCGACCTGGGTGAGGCCGGTCGGGGTCGATCGCGATGTGGTCGGGGCGGGGGAGCCCAGTTGTGGTCGTCGTACGCGTCGCCGAGCTGGCCCCGCAGTCTCGGTCGGTACTCGCCGCGGGGAAGCAGGCGCGGTTGGCCGCGCACTCACCGGCGGCGTCGGCCGGCGCGGACGTCAGCTGAAGACGGCCAGTAGCTCGCCGATGGGGTGTCCGGCCTCTGCTGGGTGTCGGAAGGGGCGTTCGGGGTGGACGTGGTAGCTGTTGCGGCGTCCGGTGCGACTGCGGGTGACGTAGCCGGCCTCCTCGAGGTCACCCACGATCGACCCGGCGGCTCGCTCGGTGATCCCGGCCTGCTCGGCTAGGTCCCTCAGGCGCGCCTCGGGGTGGGACGCGATGAGCAGGAGGACTCGCCCGTGGTTGGTGAGAAGCGTCCACGTGCGGGCCGGGGGCTCGGAGGTGGTTTCGTCGTCGTCGGTCACACCAGCATGGTGGCGGAGTAACGAGAGAAACAAAACACAGGAAATAGATTTCCGGTATTGTGCGTCGCATGTTGAGTCTGCGGGTGGCCCGCACCATTCTGATCCTGCTCGCGTTCGGCGCTCTCGTGGCGATGCCCGCGGCCCTGACGAGCGGCTTCCATCTCACCCTGGGCGTCGTCGATCTCGGTCGGCTGGGTGTGGCCGAGTTCGGGGTGGTGGGCGATCTGGTCCCGTCGCTCCTGCTGCTGCTGGTGGCCGGGATCGGTGCGGTGGTGGGCTCCTACGCGGCCCGCAACCTGGTGGGCCAGCACCGGCTGCGCCGGTTCGCGGTGCTCGAGGTGAGCGCGGTGCTCGGGTTGGCCTCGGCGGTGGCGGCACCCAGCCTCGTGCAGCTGGCTCTCGGCTGGACCGTGGGTGGGCTTGCCGTCGCGGCCATGGTGGGTCATCCCGGCACCGTGCAGTCGCGGACGTCGTCCCGGTTGATGGTGGCTCGGCTGGTCGTCGGTGATGCCGCTCTCTGGGTCGCGGTGGTCCTCTCGGGGCTCGTGCTCGGCACGCTCGAGCTGGGGTCGCTGGCTCGCGCCGTGGCTGCGGCCTCCGGCCAGGCGGTCACGGCGGTCGCGCTCCTCGTCGTGGTGGCGGGGATCGCGCGCAGCGCGCTGGTGCCGATGCACCGGTGGCTGCCCGAGACCGCGGAGGCCCCGTCGCCGGTGAGTGCGTTGCTGCACGCCGGTCTGGTCAACGGAGTGGGTGTCCTGTCCCTGCTCTTGTGGCCGGTGCTCGCGGCGTCGGTGCCGGCTAGGGCGGTGCTGTTCGTCGCGGCCGTGGCCACGGCCGTCCTCGGGACGGCGCAGGTGCGCACCCGCCCGGACGTGAAGGGCAGGCTGGCCGCCTCGACCACGGCGCAGATGGGCTACCTCGGTCTGCAGGTGGCGCTGGGCCTGCCCGCGGCGGTGCTCGCGCACCTGGTAGGCCACGGGATGTGGAAGGCGTCGCTGTTCCTGGGTGCCGGCGGTGCGGTCGAGCGCGCGCGGCGCGCGGTGGGCCACCCGCGTCCGGGAGGCGCCCTGCGGGCCGTGCGCGTGAGCCTCGTCGCGCTCGTCGTGGTGGCCGCCGCGAGCTCGGTGCCGGGGCCCTGGGGGCCTCCGCTCGTGCAGGGTCCGGCGTCGGCGTTGCCCGCCCTGCTCGCCGCCGTGTCGTTGGCCGTCGCGCTGTGGGGCGGCTGGCGGCTGGGCAGCCGGGCGCACGCGGTCGCGGTGGCGGGGAGCGTGATCGCGGTCGTGGTGTACCTGCTCGGCCTGCGTGCGCTCACGGCGGCGACGGACTCGGTGCTCGCACCGGCGACCCCTGGGTGGGGCGAGCCGGGTGCGTGGGCTGTGGGCGTCCTCGTCGCGATGCTCGTCGCGACGGGGGCGGTGTTCTGGTGGTTCGACGGACGCGCGCGCTCGGGGCAGGCTCGCCCGGGCGTCGAGGTGGTGGCGTGCACCTCGCTGCCGCCCACCCCGGTCCGAGAGGCGGTGCGCCGTCGGCCGGTGATCGGTGCCGACCTCATCGCCGCAGCTCAGCGACGACCGGACGACGCGGAGGTGGGGCAGGCCCGCGCTGTGCTCCTCGTCGCGGCTGACGCAGTCGCACCACTGTGGCCGTTGGAGTCGTTCGTCGCCTCGAATCCGTTGGCGTCATTGGAGTCCCTCGGGTTCCACGACGCCCTGACGGTGGCGTCACGACTCTGGGGGAGCCTCACCGGTCCTGGTGCCGACCTGCTGCGCCGTGCGGTGGCGGCGGGCCGCATCGACGACCAGGCGTTCGCGCGCGCGGCCGCAGACCTCGTCGAGGGCCCTGAGGACCTCGTCGCCGGCGTGCGTCGGGTCGACGTCGTGCGCCAGGTCCTGCTGCACGACGCCGGGGCAGCCACGCCGGTGCGTCCGCCGCGGTCGGCCTTCGTCGACCTCATGCACGGCCGGGTGTACGGCGCGACCGCGTGGTCGCCGGCGCCGGGCGGTGTCTGGGCGTCCGTGCGCGGGACCCACCGCCTCGACCGGGTGCTGCGGGTACGCGGCGCCCGCGAGCTCGCCCTCGCTCTGCCGGACGAGCCGGATCGTGCCGTGGCCGTCCTGCTGCGCCTGCTCGACGTCCCGGACGCCGACCGGGTCCCGGTGGTGGGGCAGCTGCTCACCTCGAGCTCCGGCTGGGCGGCGCACCTCGCGTGGCGGCTGCGCCAGGGAGTGCCGGTGCCCGGTGTGTCAGCGACGGATCCGGACGCGCAGCGGGTGCAGGCTTACGCCGACCTCGTCGTCCTGCACCTTTTCGACGCGCTGCTGCAGGCGAGCGTGGCGGCGGCGCCGATGGTCGAGGTTCCCGCGCACGAGGTGGCTGACGCGGTCTCGGCCGCTCTCGGGCTCGACCCGTCGATCGCGCGCGACGAGGTCGTCGACGTCGTCACCGACGTGCGCCGCGCGGGCCTGGAGCGACTTCGCCTCGAGACCTGGGAGCACGCCGCACGCCGACCCATCGTGGCCGGGATCGCCTCCCGGGCAGCAGATCTCGCCGAGGTCGGCATGATCTCCCCGTCGTGGCACACCCCCGGCGGGCCCGACGCGCAGCTCGTCACCTGCATCGACGTGCGCTCCGAACGCCTCCGCCGCCGGCTCGAGGAAGCTGGACCGTGGGAGACCTACGGCGCAGCCGGGTTCTTCGGCCTCCCGCTCCGCCACGTCTCACCGACCGGAGTGGTCACCGAGCGCTGCCCCGTCCTCATCCGACCGGCGCACACCGTCACCGAAACCGCAGCAACCACCGGGTGGAGCTGGTCCACGACCGAGAGCGATGACGCCCTCCATGCGGTGGAGGCCCGCCCCTTCACCCCGTACGCGCTGGCGGAGGCCTCCGGCTGGTTCCTCGGTCCTCTCGCGGCGGTGCGCACGGCAGCACCGCGATGGTGGTCACGCGTGTCGACCGCCGTGCAGGCCTCGGGCGGCGCACCCACCCACGGCCGCCTGGCCGTCTCGGACGCTGACGCCACCGGCGTCGGCTTCGCGACCGACGAGCTGGTCGACCTCGCCGACGCGTTCCTGCGCAGCACCGGCCTCGTCGAGCTCGCGCCCGTCGTGGTGCTCTGCGGACACGGTGGCGCGGCGACGAACAACCCGCACCTCGCCGCCTACGACTGCGGCGCCTGCGGCGGCCAGGCCGGCGACGTCAGCGCGCGGGCGATGGTGCAGGTCCTCTCCGACTCGCAGGTCACCGCGGGCCTCCTCGAGCGCGGCATCGACGTGTCCGGCACGGTCTTCGTCGCGGCGTTGCACGACACGACTCGGGACCGGGTCGCGCTCCTCGACGTCGACGGTGCCTCGTCACCCGTCCTTGCCCGGCTCGTCGCCGACCTCACCCGTGCCACCGACGCAGTCGCGCAGGAGCGGAGCGACACCCTGCCGCAGGCCCCGACGGCGACCGACATGTCGCGGCTGCGTCGCCACCTCGACCGTCGCGCGGCCGACTGGGCGCAGGTCCGCCCCGAGTGGGGCCTGGCCGGCAACGCCGCCATGGTCATCGGACCACGCTCGCTCACCACCGGCTCCGACCTCGGCGGCCGAGTCTTCCTGCAGTCCTACCGACCCGACATCGACCCCGACGGCGCCCTGCTCGAATCGCTCATGGCCGGACCCCTCGTCGTCGGGCAGTGGATCAACATGCAGTACTGGTGCTCCACGATCGACCCCGACCGGTTCGGCGCCGGTGACAAGACCACCCACAACGTCGTCGTCGGCGCGGACGGCGCCGACCACGCCCTGTCCGGCGTACTCACCGGAGCGCGCGGCGACCTGCGCATCGGGCTGCCCTGGCAAGCGGTCGCCGTATCGGCACCGATCGACGGGCACTGGACCGAGCTCCCGCACCACGACCCCGTTCGACTCCTCGCGGTCATCTGCGCACCGATCGAGGTCGTCGACGACATCCTGACCCGACAGCCCCAGGTGGCCAGGCTCGTCCTCGGCGGGTGGATCTCGCTCCAGGTCGTAGACCCCGACAGCGGCCAGGTCCTACGCCTGGACCCCCAGCAGGGGTGGCTGTCGAGCCCAGACGTGAACGCGGCCAAGATCCGACGTGGGTGACGGCGTGGCACGCACCCGACGGGACTCGGAAGGTTCCGACGGAACACGACGGGTTGTGCTCACAACCACCAGTTCCGGCGGGTGGGTCAGGCGTACATGTCGTCGAGGGTGATGAGGTGCACGTCGGGGCGTGTGGACGCACGGGTTGTCAGCGCGGAGTCGAAGCCGTCTCGGCTGAACAGGGCGAGCCGCGCGTCCCCCGCGTCACGGCCGCGTGCGACGAGCAGGTCGCGGATGTGGTCGAGCCGTGCGAGGTCGGCGAGGCCAAGGCGCAGGTTGGTCGCCTTGGCCTCGCCGAGCATCGCGATGGGTGTGCTGTCCCCCTGTGCAGTTGCGCCCTGGGGTGCTGCGACGACGTCGATCTCGTGTTGGGTGCGCCCGTCGGGGTCGTTGACGGTGCCGGGCCCGACGTCCCCAAGTCGTGTCCCGAACATGTCACCGGCGTAGTTCGCGGTGAACGCCCGGGCGAGGTGTTCGAAGTGCGGCCCATACACCTGGGTGCGGACCTGCGTGTCGGCGAGCTTCCAGACCTCGGTGGCCGCGCCCTCCTCGAGCAGGGGACGGTAGGGCTCGATGACGACCTCGGTGAACCGCACGATGGGGTCCGCGAGGAAGTACAGCGGCCGACGGGCGGTGAGCATGTCGTCGACCTTGTTCAGGAACCCGGCCGCGACCAGGATCCCGAGCGGATGGCGCAGCTGATTGGTGTCGCGACCCAGCGGGCGCCCGATGTCCTTGGGGGCGTGATTACCGGCCGCGACCGAGGCGATGATCGCGTTGTACAGCTGCTTGTCGGTGATGCGGGTGTCCTCGCGCAGCAGGTAGTCCTTCTCCCCGTAGAGGGCGTGTGCGGGGTTGAGCACGTTGCGGCCCAGCCAAGCGCCGAACTGCCGGACGCCGGCGGGAGCCTCGTCGACCAGCGGTCGATACCCGGCCGTGCCGCCGAACACGGTATGGACCAGAAACGCCAGCTGTGGGTCGCTGATGCCCCAGTACTCGGCTGCGGTGCGGTAGTCGAACGGCAGCACGGTCAGGTCCAGGTGGGCACGGCCCCGCAGCGGTTGCGCGCCGGAGAGCAGCTCGGTCATCACCGACAGCGCCGATCCGCACACCAGGATGCGAGCCGGTGGGAGGGACAGGTCGCGGGCCTCGTCGACGAGCTCCTGCACGACGCTCGGGATCTCCGGGGAGTGACCCAGCAAGTAGGGGAGCTCGTCGAGGACGAGCACCCGACCGGGACCCGAGGGCGCTGTGGCGGGGGCCTCGGCGGATCCTCGTGCGGGGTATCCCAGCGCCGTGCGCAACGCGGACTCCCAGTCCGAGAAGCGCAGCTGGCCCGCGGGGAGGC
The DNA here is from genome assembly GCA_036510975.1 of Candidatus Nanopelagicales bacterium. Taxonomy (GTDB): domain Bacteria; phylum Actinomycetota; class Actinomycetes; order S36-B12; family CAIYMF01; genus Longivirga. The sequence continues at coordinate 67,800 of DATCCY010000125.1, read as the reverse complement.
CCAGGGCGCGAGCCACATCGTCGCCGAACCGGTCCAGGGCCTGGCCGCGCTCGAGCTCCTGCGCCTGGTGGTACAGGCCCGCCTGAGCGCGCGCGACCCGACGCAGGAGGAAGCTCTTGCCCTGTCGCCGCCGACCGGAGACCACCCCGACGCGGAGGCCGGCTCCTGAAGGCGCGACGAACTCGGCGAGGGCGGCCCACTCCCGCGAGCGGTCGAACAGGTCCGCCGGACGCTTCACGACCCCTCCCGATCCCGTGTAAGTGCACTTACGGTAACTGCATTTACATCAATCCGTCCATTGACGGCATTGCTCGAGCGGCTCGTTGGAGCTCTGGCTGCCCTCGAGGAAACGTTCCAGTAGGAACGAACCTGCTCACGATTGCTCACAGACCAGGTGAGACCCCCCATGAGGCGATTCTGCGCGGACGCCTGCAAGCCCCTGACCTGCGGAAACGTCACCAACCGCCACTCCCAGACCTCGTCGAGCACCTCCTCATTCCCTCTCGAGGTGCGCTCGACCTGAATCCGTTCATCAACATCGACTTGTTCGAGCTGACCGGCCGCGCCTTCGCGGTACATCCCCGCACCGGGTTCTCCGTTGCGATGTACATGTTCGACGACCCGCTTCGCCAACCGCGACAGCCTGGGGGACCGCAGCCCGATCGAGGTCGGGCGGATGCGCTGGACCGTGACCGGTTCCGGCTCTGGACGTGTGGCATTCGGCGCGCCACAATTGTGGCCATGACGACACAGTCTCTTCGCGATGTCCGCGATCACCTGTCCGAGGTCATCGACCGGGTCGAGCAGCAGCACGACCGTGTCGTGGTCACGCGCAACGGCCGGCCCGCGGCCGTGATCCTGAGCCCGCACGACCTGGCACAGATGGAGGAGACCATCGACGTGCTGGGCGACGCCGAGGCGCTGGCCGACATCCGCGAGGCCGACGCCGCCTACGCGCGCGGGGACGTCGTGCGCGGGGCCGACGCCGTGCGCCAGCTGCGCCCGTGAGCGATCTGAACCACGAGATCGTCCTGACACCGCCGGCCCGTCGCGCGATCGCCACCGATCTGCCCGAGGCTGTCGCCGCCGCGGTGATCGCCTTCATCACCACGGCACTCCTCGAGAACCCGCAGCGAGTGGGCAAGCCGCTGCGCGACGACCTCGAGGGGATCTGGTCCGCTCGGCGCGGCACCTACCGCGTCCTGTACCGGATACGCGACGACCCTCGCGAGGTCGTCGTGCTACGCATCGACCATCGACGTGACGTCTACCGCGCGGTCACCTGAGTGCTATGTCCGACGACGATGCAGGCTCGTCGCTCGGCCACAAGTTCCGAAGTTGTTGCGGTTACGGCGGAAGTAGAAGGACTCGACACCTCGCAGACGACTCGCGCTCGCAAGGCAGCTGCGCGGGACCTTGCGACTCGACGAACGGATGCTCGCCTCGTCGCTTCTCGGTGGCTCCCGTGGTCGTCCAGAAAGATGTTCGAGTGCGAATGAACCTGCTCACGGATTGCTCACAGACCAGGTGAGACCCCCCGTCATGAGCCGATTCTGCGCGGACGCCCGCAAGCCCCTGACCTGAGGAAACGTCACCAACTATCACTCCCAGACCTCGTCGAACACCTCCGCATTCGCTCTCGTAATGAGAAGGTCATCGGTTCGATTCCGATAGGCGGCTCCATCGACGAGGGGCGGCACCGCGAGGTGCGGGCACTCGTCGTCGGGTCAGGCGGGACCCCGCTCGATCGGGCAGGTCATCGCCCTCGGGCCGCCGTGGCCGCGGCCGAGCTCGGACCCGGCGATCGTGACGACCTCGATCCCGTTCTTGCGCAGGAACGTGTTGGTCGAGGTGTTGCGGTCGTAGCCGAACACCACACCCGGTGCGACGGCGAGGAAGTTGCTGCCGTCGTCCCACTGCTCGCGGGCCGCAGCCATCTCGTCGATCGGGGCCTGGAGCACGCGCATGGAGTCGACCTCGAGAGCGCGGGCGATCGCGCCGAACAGATCGGTGTTCTCCTCGATGTCGTAGGCGCCGCTCGTGTCGCGCGGGGTGAGCGTGTAGGACCGCAGGCCCTTGTCGAGGTAGGGGTAGACGCTGAACGTCGTGGCGTCGAGCATCGTGAGCGCCGTGTCGAGGTGCGTAAGCGGCGGGGACTTCGGGAGCTCGATGACGATGACCTTCGTGACCTGGCGCGTGGGGTCGGAGAAGTAGCCGCTCACGAGCATGCCCACACCCTGCGCGGTCGTCCGCGGACCCATCCCGAGCAGCACGACGCCGTTCCCTGCGACGAGGATGTCGCCGCCGGCGCACACCGCCGGGTGGTGCCAGACGTCGTCGTCGCCGTAGTAGCGGTGGATGCCGGCGTCGCGGAACATCGGGTGGAACCGTAGGACCGCGCGCGAGTGGACGAGCTCGCGCTCGCGCGGCGGGACGGCCATCGGGTGCACGGAGACGCCGGAGTAGGCGAACGCGATGTTGTCGCGCTGGAACAGGGTGTTGGGCAGCGGAGCGAGCACGAAGTCCTCGTCGACGAGGTAGTCCCACAGCAGCGACGACCCGGCAGGCAGCGACAGGTCGTGCTTGAGCACCCCGCCGATGAGCGTCTCGGCGAGCGCGGTGCCGTCGAGGCTCTCGAGCAGCTCGCGCAGCGGCTCGACGAGCTGCGGGCCGACCGTGTGCTCGTTGGTGGTCCGGGAGAGCACGAACTCGCGACCGTCGGCCGTGTCGAGGACGCCCGCGAGCAGGTGCGAGAACTCGTGGACCACCACGCCCTTGTCGCGCAGCTTGCCGACGAAGGAGTCGTGCTCCTCGCGGGCCCGAGCCGCCCACATCACGTCGTCGAACAGCAGCTCGTCGACGTTGCCGGGCGTCAGTCTCGTGAGCTCGAGCCCGGGACGGTGGACGACGACCTGCCGGAGCTCACCCACCTCCGAGTCGACGTGCAGGGCGGCGGCGGTCTGGATGGCCATGATCACTCCCAGGGGTCGTGCTCGGCGTCACCACCCATGGTGGCCCTGCCGGGTGCCCGATTCCCCCCGAACGCCGTACTCCGTGCCGGCTCAGGCGGTGAGGGCCGCGAGGTCGCCGACCATCCGGCCGAGCAGCTCCTCGAGGTCGACCCAGGCGACCCTGATCCGCTGGTCGCTGGCGCCGTAGGGGATCCAGAGCAGGTCGCCGTGCACGATGCCGCCGCAGCTGTAGAGGACGTGCGGGACATAGCCGTAGCGCTCGTCCTCCCGCGTCTCGAGGAGAGGGGTCCGGAGGCGTCCGACGACGCGGGTCGGGTCGTCGATGTCGAGGAGCAGCGCGCCGATCGAGTACGTCCGCATCGGGCCGACGCCGTGGGTGAGCACGAGCCAGCCGCGGTCGGTCCGGATGGGAGGACCGCAGTTGCCGATCTGGACGAGCTCCCAGGTCTCGACCGGTGTCTGCAGGACCACGGGCTCGCCCCACATCACGCCGTCGGTGGAGCTGGCGACGCAGTTGCTCTCCCCGTCGGTGCGCGACATCGCCCAGTAGCGGCCGTCGATCCGGCAGGGGAACAGCGCCATCCCCTTGTTGAGTGCTGCCGGCCCGGTGAGCCGACCCGCGGAGAAGTGGTGCAGGTCCGGGCTCGTGAGCAGCCGAGGGGAGATCGCGCGCCCGTCGAACGCGGTGTACGTCGCGCGGTAGTCGGTCGTGCCGTCGTCGTCGGTGAACAGGACGAAGCGGGCGTCCTCCATGCCGTTGCTCTCCTCGGCGGCGTACGGCATGAGTACCTGCTGGCTGAGCTTCACGCCGTCGGGGAACCGCACGTCGTAGACGGACGCCACGAGCCGACGGAGCGTGGCGATCGTCTCGTCGGCGTCGGTCTGTGCGAGCAGGTGGGTGTGCACCTGCTGGAGAGCCGCTTCGAGGTGAGCGCTGATGAAGACGTCCGGCAGCAGGGCCAGCACGTTGTAGGCGAGGTCGTCGACGCGACCGGCGTCCTCCAGCAGGGCACGCAGGTGGTCGCGCTGCCACGGAGCGTCCACGACGGTGCCCGCCACCGCGGGGACGGCGCGGGGCTCGAAGGTCCACGCGGCACCCGGTCCGACGATCGCGGAGACGAACTCGATCGACGAGATGTGCCCCTCGCCGATGCCCCGGACGCTCACGGCCACCCGGGTCTGACCGTCGGCGAGCCCGGACTGGTCGGGGTGCGGGAACGCGCTCGGATTGCACAGCGCGGCCGCCTCGACGGCGTAGCCGGCCGTGAGCGCGGCACCCATGACCAGGCGCCGGGCCGGCGAGATGAGACGGGCGTCTGCGACGTGGGTCGCGGCGACCAGGGCGTTCTGGTCGACGACCTGCGCCACGTCCTCCTGCTGGCTCCAGAAGTCCTCGCGGAGCCGTGCGGCGCACTCCTCGACCTCGTCGTCGTCGAGGGCGAGCACGCGTGCCACGACCGCTCCGACGCGCGACCGGCCGCGGCGGGTCTCCTCGCCCGGGAGGAACAGCCGGAACACCAAGCGACGCGGGTCGGGCTCCAGCGCGGCGTCGACCCGGTGCGCCAGCGGAGCGCGGTCGATCATCCGCGCGCCGTCCGGACGGCCTGCTGAAGGGTGCTGAGAGCAGCCAGCGTCGACTCGGCGCCGCGGTTGTCGTTGCGACCGTGCGCCTCGAGCCCGTCGTAGCCGGCGCCGGTGGCCAGGTCGACCATCGGCGTGGCGGAGTCGTTGTCGCCGAGGAACCAGGCGAGAGCGATCTCGACACCCGAACGCCAGCGGTCCTCACCGGTGATGGAGTAGGCGCGGGCGCAGGCGTCGGCCAGCGCTGCGACCTCGATCGGCTGCTGGTCGAACGCAGGGCCGCCTTCGCCGGGACCGCGGCCGCCGACGGGGGTGACCGACAGGTGCCCGTCGAGCGTCTCGGTCGTGAGCAGGAAGTCGAGCAGCTCGAGGCCGCGACGCAGCGCCACCGGGTCGACCAGGGCGTGGCCGGCGAGGATGAGCGCCTCCGCGACCGAGCCGTTGGAGTAGGTGAGGCGGGGCGCGGTCCAGCGCCACGCGGGCGTCGACGGCAGGCTGGTCATGGTCAGCTTCACGTTGAGCAGGATCCGTCGGGCCGCGTCCTCCTCCGGCCGGGCGAGGAGCAGCTCGCCGGCTCCCAGAGCCGCGAACACGAGTGGGCGCCGATGGGTGGGACGGCGGTCGGCCGCTCGTCGGAACGCGGAGAGGGCGCTCTCCCGCAGCGCCGCGGTGGGGGCTGTCGCCGCGGCGACGCCGAGGGCCCAGACCGCTCGGCCCCAGCAGTCGTCGAGGCCGGCGGCGTCGGTCCAGGTGCCGGAGGCGTCATGCCGGTTGTGGCACAGCCCGTCGGCCGTGATGGCGCTGGTCACCAGCTCGAGGCATCGCTCGAGCAGCGCCGTCGCAGCGGCGTCGAGAACCGGCTCGCGGCACAGCACGACGACCGCTCGGGCCTCGTCGTCGATGCAGTAGCCGTGCTCAGGTCGTGGTACGTCGTGCAGCGCGTGCTCGAACAGTCCGTGACCGTCGCTCAGCGCGAGCAGGTGGTCGAAGACGGGAGCGGCGACCACGCGGGTCCCGCTCATGCGGCGGAACGGGCGGTCTTCAGCTGGCTCACCACGTCGCGGTAGCGGTCGGCCACGACGGGCCACAGCATGGGCGGGGCCACCGTGCGCGCGGAGGTGTGGCGCACGGGGACACGGCGTGCGACAGCCTCGCGGAGACCGTCCGCGATCGACTGCGGGTCCTTGTGGTCGACGAGGATGCCGCCGCCGTCGGCGAGCATCTCGACGGCGTGGGCGAAGCGGGTCGCGACGACGGGCTTGCCCGCCGCGAGCGCCTCGATGAGAACGCCGGACGTCACCTGGTCGGTGGAGTCGTAGGGGAGCAGCACGACGTCGGCGCTCGCCACGAGCCCGGCCAGCGCCTCGGCGTGGCGGTAGTGGTTGTCGAGGGTGACGCAGTGCGTGAGGCGCAGCTCGTGGACCTGCTCGGTCAGGGCGAGGCGGTAGGCCTCGCCCTCGCGGGCGAGGACCTTCGGATGCGTCTGTCCCGCCACGACGTACTTCGGCATCGGGTCGAGGTTCTGCAGGTGGGCCATCGCGGCGATGCCCCACTCGATGCCCTTGCCCGGGCCGATGAGACCCCAGGTCAGGATCGTCGGCTCCACGGAGCGGAAGGTGGCCGAGATCGACGGCGGCTGCGCGGGAGCGCCGTGCGGGATCAGCCGCACGTTGCGCAGGTCGACGTCGTAGAGCGTGGAGAGCCGCTCGCGTGCCGTCCCCGTCATGACGACGACGACGTCGGCGAGCTCGGCGACCTGCTCGAGCACGAGCTTCTGGTGCGGCGTCGGGTGGCTCAGCACCGTGTGCAGCACCACGATGGTCGGCGCGTCGAGCTGCCTCAGGAAGGGCAGGATCTCCTCGCCGTCGGCTCCGCCGTAGACGCCGTACTCGTGCTGGACGATCACGACGTCGCACGACGCGAGCGCCGCTGCGGCGCGCACGATGCTGGCCGGGTCGCCGGCCACGAGCTCCTCGACGACGTCGCGCGAGATCCGCGGCTGGGGCGAGTCGACGAGGCGGACGACGCGACCCTGCGAGGCCGACGACGTCACAAGCTCGTGGTAGAGCGACGCGCTGAAGGTGGCCAGGCCGCACAGGGTGGGCTGGTAGGTGCTGACGAATCCGATGACAGACAAGGTGGTCGTCTCTGCGAGGTGCGACCGGTCATGACGACCTGCCTGCGACGGTCGCGTCGTGAAGACCTGTGCGATGCGCCCGGAGGGCGGCGCGGCCTGCGCACGACGGTGACCCGATCGATGGCCCCTGGTTTCGATCCACACGGGGCCTGGGCCCGGCGAACCGGACCGCTGACGTAACTTAACTCTACGCCTGTTCGCGACTCCTGCCGACCACCCGTCCGCTCACGGCGAAGTCCTTGTCGCTCAGCGGAATCCGGCACCGAGTCGTGGCGCGGTACGGTCATGGTCTGTCGCCCCGGGAGGCCTCATCAGGATCGCCGTGCTCGCCTCGATCGCCCACAGCGTCCCGCCGCGCTCCTACGGACCGTGGGAGCAGGTCGCGTCGACCCTCACGGAGGGCCTCGTGGCACGTGGGCACGACGTCACCCTGTTCGCGACGGCGGACTCGACCACGTCGGCGCGTCTGCACGCCGAGGCGCCCGCGGGCTACGAGGAGGATGACGACGTCGACGCCAAGGTGAGCGAGGCGCTCCACATCGCGGCCGTCTTCGAGCGTGCGGACGAGTTCGACGTGATCTCCAACCAGTTCGACTTCCTGCCGCTGGCCTTCAGCCGGCTGGTGCGCACACCGGTGGTGACGACCGTGCACGGCTTCTCGTCCGAGCGGATCGTGCCGGTCTACCGGGCGTACGACGACATCGCGCACTACGTGTCGATCAGCGACTCGGACCGGCACCCGTCGCTGCACTACGCCGCGACCATCCACCACGGCATCGAGCTCGAGTACTTCAGCGTCGGGTCCGGCGACGGCGGCTACCTGCTGTTCCTGGGTCGGATCCATCCGGACAAGGGCACCGCCACCGCGATCGACGTCGCAGCGCGCGCCGGTGTCCCGCTGGTGATCGCCGGTGTCGTGCAGGACGAGGACTACTTCGCCGACGAGGTCGCGCCCCGGATCGACGGCACCTCGGTGACGTTCGTCGGACCCGTGGGACCGGCGGAGCGCGACCGGCTCCTCGGTGGTGCCATGGCGCTGCTCCACCTCATCGACTTCGACGAGCCCTTCGGCCTGTCGGTGGTGGAGTCGCTCGCGACGGGCACGCCGGTGATCGCGAACGCGCGCGGGTCCATGCCCGAGCTGCTCGACGACGGCGTCACCGGATTCCTGGTGCAGGGCTCGGGCGACGCGGTGGCCGCCGTGGGGCGCCTCGACCGCCTCGACCGAGCGGTGTGCCGGCGTACTGCGGAGACGAGGTTCTCGGCCGAGCGCATGGTCGCGGACTACGAGGCACTGTTCGCGCGGGTCGCCGCCTCCTCCGGCTGACGGGCGTCCTCGAGCGTGACGGGAAGGGTCGAAGCAGCGCCTCGATCTCGGGGTTGAGGATCGCGAGCGGAGGCTCGCCGTAGAGGCCGGCCGGCAGCTGCCCGGACTGGGGTCCGGAGCCGGCGAGCACGTGCAGCGCGCGCATCCCCTGCTCGTAGGACTCCTGGGCCAGCGCCTCGGTGCTCTCGAAGTCGAAGATCGTCGTGGGGATGGTCGCGGGCACCGGGAAGTAGAGCACCGGGACCTCCGCCGCGATCTCGAGGTCGACGGTGATCTGCTGACGCCCCGCGATGGCGAGGGCCTGGACGGCGACGCCCATGATCCCCTCCGACCACCGGCCCTCGGCGCCGAAGATGCCGCTGTCGAGCACCATGACCGAACGCGCGCCCCGGGCCCGCGCCTCGCGGACCGGGATGTTGTCGACGAGCCCGCCGTCGACGAGCCGACGACCGTCGCGCTCGACCCAGGGGAAGGCGATCGGTACGGCGGACGAGGCGAGCAGTGCGGACCGCAGGTCGCCGGAGTCCAGCTCGACACGTACCCCGGTGTCGAGGTCGGTAGCCATGGCGACGAACGGCAGCTCGAGGTCCTCGATCCGGGACTCCGGGATGCATTCGGCCATCAGCTCCGACAGCGGCGTGGGGTCGAAGACGTAGGGGCGACCGGACGTGGTGGCCGCGAGCGTCTTGAGGAAGAACCCTCCCGGGAACACCTGCTGGCGGTCGATGCGTGGCCAGATGTCCTCGAGCCTCGCGGCCGCACCGCCGGGCTCCGAGGCGAGGATCGCGCCGTTGAGCGATCCGACGCTCGTGCCGACCACCAGGTCCGGCCGAAGGTCGGTCGTCGCCAGGGCGCGCAGCATGCCGAGCTGGACGGCTCCGCGCGAGCCGCCGCCGCCGAGCACGTAGGCGAGCGGCCGGGGCAGCATGTGCTGGATGCGGAGCAGGTCTGCGGGCGCGCCCCCATGATGTCGCGGCGAGGTCCCGGTGCGCGTGCCGTCGTCGTCGCGACGGACGACGCCCCCGCGACCGAGGTGGTCGCGGGGGCGTCGTTGGTGCTGTGGTCCTAGCCGAGCGCCTTGGCCTTGGCCGCGGCGAACTCCTCCTCGGACAGGACGCCTTTGTCCTTGAGGTCCGCGAGGCGAGCGATCTCCTCGGCGGAGCTGGTCGAACTGCTGCCGGCGACCGACTTGATGTACTCGGCCTGGGCCTGCTGCGCCGCGGTCATCGCCGCGATGTTGCGCTCCTGCATGCCCTTGCCGCGCACGATGAGGTAGACGAACACGCCGAGATAGACGAACAGGATGATGAAGATGATCCAGAGCGTCTTGGCGAACCCGCCCAGGTCGTCGCTGCGAAAGATGTCACCGAAGACGGTGATGAGCAGCCAGAACCAGATGATGAACAGGAAGATCCAGAGCATGTCCCACAGGAGGGACCCATTCCCGATCTCGGCGATCAGATGCATGTCGTGCCTTTCGTGAGCCGGCACGGTGGTGCCGACGGACCCCGTCGGTCCGTGCTGGACCGATCCGCGGACATCCTCCCACCAGGGACACCGCTCAGCGGGAGGTTCGCAGGAGTGCGGTGTGGCGGGCGGCCCTCCTCAGCCGTGCAGGTCGGCGTCCGCCGGGCCGATCGCGAAGCCGGTGAACCGCACCGCCAGGCCACCGTGCGTGGGTGAGCAGCAGAAGGGACCGGCCCGCCAGGTGAGGGTCGGGTCGATGGGCGCGAGCCGCACGAGGTGCCAGTCGCCGCCCGCCCTCGCCCGCACGGTGAGCGCGTCGCCGCTGCGGCTCACGCGGACCGTGACCTCCCGGCCGTGCCAGTCGGGGAACGGAGCCGTCGACCAGTCGGAGACGCCGCGCGTCACGACGGCCCCGACCTGCGGGGCACCGTCGGCGAACTCCACGCCCGCCTTCACCCAGTGAGTCGCGTCGGCCCGGACGAGGACCCCTGCCTGGTCGAACTGCTCGGCGAAGTCGGCGAGGAACGACACCTCGACCGCGCGGCCGTCGGGCACGTCGACGAGCAGCCCGTGGCCGTCGTCGTGCACGAACCCGTACGACGTCACCTGCCACAGGTCGCTGCCCTCGCGCGCGACGACGACGAGGTCGCTGCCCTCGACCCGCGACGACACGGGGGGCGTCGTCCACTCGCCGGAATCCCAGGGCACGTCGGTGAGCGTCATACGCCGAGGCTCCCAGACCCGGCGCACTCAGGCGCGCTCGTCGTGCGACGCCGTACTCGGTGGTCGTAACCTGCGCCGCATGCGCGACGGAGGGGTCGCGCCGGGGGGGTATGGAGCGCGACGTCGCAGTGCGCATCGAGAACCACGAGTCGCAGGCATGGGCCGCCTGCGTCGAGGCCACCGGCGCGGTCGGGGGCAATCCCCTCGGTGCCGAGGTCGACCGCTCGGGTCCGGTACCACTTCCGGTACTCAGGTCGGTCAACTACGGCCTGTTCAACCGGGTCATCGGCTTCGGCGTCGTACATCCGGCCGACGAGGCCGAGGTCGGTCGTATCCGTCGCTGGTATGCCGAACGCTCCCAGACCGACTACGTCCTGGAGCTGTCTCCGGTCGCCAGGCCCGAGGGAGCCGAGGAGCTGCTCGCGGCACAGGGGCTCGTAGCCTCGGCGACCAGGCAGGCCAAGGTCTGGCGAACGCCGGGTGAGGTGACGGGGGTGGGTGGCCTCCTCGTGCGTGAGCTGACGACCGAGGACCGGGACGCATTCGCTGCGGTCAACGTGGCGGCGTGGGGGGTCCCTCCGGTGATGAGTGCGTGGTTGGGTGCGACGCTGGGCTCGAGCGGCTTCCGGCACTTCGGGGTCGTCGACCATGACGAGGTCGTGTCGGTCGGTGCGATGTACGTGAGCGACGACCTGGCGTGGCTCGGGTTCGGCGCCACTCTGCCGTCGCACCGGGGCGGGGCATGCAGTCCGCCACGTTCGCGCGACGGATCAGCGCGGCAGCCGAGATGGGGTGCGACCTCGTCCACACAGAGACGACCAGCTCGCCGACGAACCCGTCGTTCCGCCACATGCTGGCCGCGGGCTTCGAGCACGTCTACGACAAGGACTTCTACGGTCCGTCGGCGCCGGAGGCGTGAGAGCGCCAGCGTCGCGAGGTGGGCCGACGCGGGTCAGAGGGCGAGCTGGGTGATCTCGACGGTGACGCCGAGGGACTCGCTCGCGCCGCCGGCGTAGATGCCCTTGAGCGGTGGGACGTCCGCGTAGTCGCGACCGCGAGCCACGACGACGTGCGCGGAGCCGACCGACCGGTCGTTGGTGGGGTCGTAGGCCTCCCAGCGGCCGTTCCACACCTCGATCCAGGCGTGGCTCTCGCCGACGACCGTGCGCCCGGGCGTCTCCTCCTCGTCGTGGAGGTAGCCGCTCACGTAGCGCGCGGGGATCCCCATGGCGCGCAGCAGCGAGAGCATCGTGTGCGAGTAGTCCTGGCACACACCGCCGCGTGCGGCCCAGGCCTCGGCCGCCGTGGTCGTGACGCCGGTGGCGCTGTCGTCGTAGCGGATCCGGTCGCGGGTCGCCTCGACGGCCCCGCGGACCGCGAGGGCCGGGGTGGGCAGCCGACGGAGCTGGTCGACGATGCCCGCGCGCGCCGGGTCCTCGCGGGCGTCGTCGACGAGGGCGGTCGGCGCGAGGAACTCGCCCCAGCGGTCGGTCACGTCGGTGCTGCGCACGGTCGCCCAGTCGACGCCGTCGCCGACCGGGTGCCCGTGAGGGACGTCGACGAGGCTCGTCGCGACGATCTCGAGGACGTCGTGCTCCTCGTGCACGTCGAAGGACTGCACGAGAGCGCCCCAGTAGTCGACGTAGGCCTGGACCGATGCACGCGGCGAGACCTGCAGCTGGTGCGACAGCAGCATCTGGCCGTCGGCGTCACGCGGGGTCATCCGCACCTCGTTGAACGAGGCCGCGACGGGCGCGATGTAGCGGTAGCCCGTGCGGTGCGTGATGCGCAGGCGGCGTCCGGTCGACATCAGTGGCTCCACACGATCGTGCCGGCCTGGCGGAAGTAGGCGGCCGCGACGGCGGCCGCGGTCGAGACGCCGGAGAGCTGCGTGTCGTGCACGAGCTGGTCGATGACCGCGGGGTCGTGGACGCCACCGGCGAACTCCAGGCGCGAGCGCATCAGGCCGACCTCGCGGACGAGCTCGCCGTCGTCGACGCCCCCGAGCATCTGCAGCCCACGGACAGCCGCCTCGGCGCGCTGCGCGGAGTGCAGCATCGACCTCGGGAAGTTCGGGTCGAGTACGAGGAACTCGCGGACCTGGTCACCGGTCGGTGCCTCGCCGGTGCGCAGGAAGGCCGAGAGGCCGGCCGCCGAGCGCAGCGTCGCGACCGGCCCGGTGTCGGGCCAGACGAGGTCGTGCCGGACGTCGAGCAGCCGGGCCGTCATGTCGATCCGCTCGAGGGCGCGGCCGAGGGAGAGGAACAGGTGGCCCTCGTCGCGCGGCATCGTCCACTCCACGGCGCCGTTGACGACCATGAGCCGCTCGAGGACGCGGTACATCGAGGCACCCGGGCTCGCGGCAGCGGTGAGGCCCCGGGTCAGGGTCAGGTGCGCACCGTTGAGCGCCTCGAACACGTCGCCGGAGAGCGCGTCCCGGACGCTGCGCGCGTTCTCGCGGGCGGCGGCGACCGACCCGATGACGGTGGACGGGTTGGCGGCCTCCCCGAGCAGCGAGCGCACGAGCTCGGTCGGGGTGGCGACGACGTCGTGCGCGAGCGACAGCGCGTCGAGCACGACGACGGCCGCGATGTCGTCGGGCACGGAGCGGTCCTCGACCGTGAGGTGGTAGTGCTCGGCGAGCAGACGTGCGGTCGCCTCGGCGCGCTCGAGGTAGCGGCCGATCCAGTAGAACGACTCCGCGAGCCGGCTCAGCACGTCGTCACCCCGTGGGCAGGCATCGGCGAGAGCCGTTGCTGCTGCTGGCCTTCCTGCTGCCGCAGCCGCTCGTCCGCGCTCACCGGGGCGCTCTGCCGTGCCACCGCGCTACGCCGTACCCGGGTGACCCTCGGCGGCGTCGGGCGTCCCTCGTCGTCGAGACCCCGGTCGCCCTCGTCGAGCACCCAGGTGTCCTTCGACCCGCCGCCCTGCGAGGAGTTCACGACGAGGCTGCCCTTGGGCAGCGCCACGCGGGTCAGCCCGCCGGGCAGGACGTAGACCTCGTCGCCGTCGTTGACGGCGAACGGCCGGAGATCGACGTGCCTCGGTTCGACGGCCCCCTCGCCGACCACGGTCGGACACGTGGAGAGGGTGACGATCGGCTGGGCGATCCACTGGCGCGGGTCGTCCTGGATCGCACGGGTGACACCGAGGAGCTGCTCCTCGGTGGCCGAGGTGCCGATGACCAGGCCGTAGCCGCCTGAGCCGTCGACCGGCTTCACGACCATCGCACCGAGGTTGGCGAGCACGTGCTCGCGCTGGCCGGCGTCGGAGAGGTCGTAGGTCTCGACGTTGGGGAGCAGCGCCTCCTCGCCGAGGTAGTAGCGGATCATGTCCGGCACGTAGGGGTAGATCGCCTTGTCGTCGGCGACGCCGTTGCCCACCGCGTTCGCGATCGCGACGTTGCCGGCGCGGGCGGCGTTGAGCAGGCCGGGGACCCCGAGCAGAGAGTTCGGGACGAAGTGGACCGGGTCGAGGAACTCGTCGTCGATGCGGCGGTAGATGACGTGGATCGGCCGGGCACCGCGCACGGTGCGCATCCAGAGCCGGTCGTCGCGGCAGAACAGGTCGCGGCCCTCGACGAGCTCCGCGCCCATGCGGCGGGCGAGGAACGCGTGCTCGAAGTGCGCGGAGTTGTGCACGCCCGGCGTGAGCACGGCGACCGTGGGGTCCGAGACGTCGGACGGCGCGGCCGCGCGCAGCGCGTCGAGCAGCCGCTCGGGGTACTCCGCGACGGGTCGCACCTGCGCCCCGGCGAACACCTCCGGGAGCACGTGCGCGAGCGTCCTGCGGTTCTCCAGCACGTAGGAGACGCCGCTGGGGCAGCGCAGGTTGTCCTCGAGCACCCGGAAGGTGCCGGTCTCGTCGCGGATCAGGTCGATGCCGGCGACCGCGATGCGCACGCCGTTCGGCGGCACCAGCCCGTACGCCGCCCGGTGGTAGTGGTTCGAGGTCGTGACGAGCCGTCGCGGCACGACTCCCTCGGCCATGATCTCCCCGGGCCCGTAGACGTCGGCGAGGAACATCTCGAGGGCCTTGATGCGCTGGACGATGCCCTTCTCGACGCGGTCCCACTCCTCGGCCCCGACCACGCGGGGCACGAGGTCGAGCGGGAGGGGTCGCTCGCGGCCGGAGAGCGAGAACGTGATGCCCTGCCGGTCGAGGTAGGCGTCTCGCAGCCGCGCGCGCTCGGACAGGCCGTCGGGGCCGAGGGTCGTGAGGACGTCGGCGACCGTGCCCATGCCGGGGCGCGGACGACCCGAGCCGTCGACCATCTCGTCGTAGGCCCCGAGGCTCCCCGGGGCGGCCTCGGCGCGCATGTGCGCAGTGTGGACCGCTCGCGTTACCGCCGCAGGCTCTCCGCGTTTCGCGCGTGTTGCCGCAGCGGGGGTCGTGCGGCACGGACCGGGGGCTTCCCTCGAGGCCTACCTCGACGCCGTCGTAGGGCCCGGTCCGTCGACCGACGCCCACTGACCAGCGGTCTCCAGGGATCGTCGCCCGACCCCACTCCCGCCGGGGGTCCGCATCCCCCACAATGTCCGCATGACAGCGCTTACACCCCTGCCGGGAGTCGACACCCTGGTGGAGGCCGCGCTGCGCCGTGTGGGCGCCGCGACTTCCGACGGAGCCGACGACCTGGTGGCCCGGGCACGTCGATGGGGCCCGGACCTCGACGCCGGGATCCGCGCGGTGTTCACGCCCACGCTCGCCGACGCGCTCGTCGCACGCCTGGCCGAGATCGCGGTGAGCGGCTGGCTCGACCGCCCGCAGGCGCTCCGCGACCGCGACCGCGACCGGCTGCTCACGCCCGACTGGTTCCAGGGGCCCGACACCCTCGGCTACGTCGCCTACGCGGACCGCTTCGGCGGCACGCTCGACGGCGTCTCGAAGCACATCGACTACCTGCGCGAGCTCGGCACGACCTACCTGCACCTCATGCCGCTGCTGGCGCCGCGCGACGGCGCGAACGACGGCGGCTACGCCGTCGCCGACTACCGCGCGGTACGGCGCGACCTCGGCACCATGACCGACCTCGAGTCGCTCGCGACGGCGCTGCACGGCGCGGGCATCGCGCTCACCATCGACCTCGTCCTCAACCACGTCGCCCGCGAGCACCCGTGGGCCGAGGCCGCGCGTCGCGGCGAGCAGCACTACCGCGACTACTTCCACGTCTTCCCGGACCGCACCGTGCCGGACGAGTTCGAGCGCACCCTGCCCGAGGTCTTCCCCGACTTCGCCCCGGGGAACTTCACGTGGGACGACGACGTCGTCGGCTGGGTCTGGACGACGTTCAACGACTACCAGTGGGACCTCAACTGGTCGAACCCCGACGTCGTGTGCGAGTTCGCCGACATCACCCTGTTCCTCGCCAACCGCGGCGTCGACTGCCTGCGCCTCGACGCCATCGCCTTCCTCTGGAAGCGGCTCGGCACCGACTCGCAGAACCAGCCGGAGGTGCACGGCCTCACCCGCGCTCTGCGTGCCGTGGCTCGGATCGCCGCGCCGTCGCTGGTGTTCAAGGCCGAGGCGATCGTCGGTCCAGCCCAGGTGGTGCACTACCTCGGCGTCGGCGAGTACGCCGGACACGTGTCCGACCTCGCCTACCACAACAGCCTCATGGTGCAGATCTGGTCGGCGCTCGCGACGCGCGACGTCCGCCTGCTCGTGCGCGCGCTCGAGAAGTTCCCGCCGAAGCCGACGACGACCGCATGGGCCACCTACCTGCGCTGCCACGACGACATCGGCTGGGCGATCGACGACACCGACGCGTGGCAGGTCGGCTGGAACGGTCCGGCGCATCGCGCCTTCCTCTCGGAGTGGTACGCCGGTCGGGCACCGGGGAGCTTCGCGCGCGGCGAGGAGTTCCAGGTGAACGAGGCGACCGGCGACAGCCGGATGAGCGGGAGCGCGGCGAGCCTGGCCGGCATCGAGCAGGCGCTCGAGGCAGGCGACGTGGCGCTGCTCGCCCGGGCCGTCGCCCGGCTGCACTGCGCCTACGCCATGGTCTACGGGTTCGGCGGGATCCCGTTGCTGTACATGGGGGACGAGCTCGCGCTGCTCAACGACACGGGCTACCTCGACGAGCCCGCGCACGCGGACGACAACCGCTGGATGCACCGTCCGCGGATGCCGTGGGACGTCGCGGCCCTGCGCCACGACTCGGACACCCCTGAGGGTCGGGTGTTCGCGATGGTCCGCCACCTCGGTGACGTGCGGCGCTCGCTGCCGTCGCTGCACGCGGCCGTCGAGTCGGTCACGGTCGAGACGTCGAACCCCGCCGTGCTCGCCGTCGTGCGCCGCCACGCCGCAGGCGACCTCGTGCAGCTCTACAACGTCTCGGAGGACTGGCAGCGCTGCGACGCCGGCGTGCTCGGCTCGCTGCGCGACCGCGAGCTCGTCGAGCACCTCGCCGGCGACGTGCCGCGGATAGAGGACTGGCAGCTGGTGCTCGCGCCCTACGCCGCGGTGTGGCTCGCCGCCCGCTGACCCCTGCCCGGCACGTCACTGGCGTGAGTGTCAGAAACCCGGCCGACTTCCTCGCACCTACGTCAGAGACGCGCGGAGATGGCGGCCGTGCGCGCCCTCGAGCGGGTGAATCGGCTGTGACGGGTGGTGTTGATGTGACTCATGGGGTTACCGTCGTCGGAGCCGATCGTCCGATCCTTCCCCGTCGGAGGCACCGTGCCGCACGTGCGAGGAGCAGTACGCCGCCGTGCCCGCACGGGCGCGGCGCTGCTGGCCGCCCTCCTCGCGAGCGTGCTGCTCGGCCCGACGGCGTCCGCGACGCCCACCCGGCCGCCGGCCCCGACGGCCGCGCAGGTGCGCGAGGCCAAGGCGGCCGCAGCGGCGGCGGCCGCCGCTCTGGTGACGGCCCAGGCCCAGGTGGACGACGCCGACGCGCGGCTCGCCGCCCTCGACGACCGGGTCGAGGCGCTCGTCGAGGCGTGGGACGCGGCGAGGGCCGCCTCCGACCAGGCGGCCGCGGACCTCGCGGCCGCACGCGGCCGGGCCGACGCCGCCGCCATCGCGGCGACCTCGGCGCAGGGGGACGTCGACCGGCTCGCCGCGGCCAGCTACCAGGTCGGCGCCGACCTCAGCGGCGGGCTCGGCGAGTGGGCGTCGGTGCTCGACAGCGTGTTCCGCAGCGACGGGGTCGTGGGTCTCGCCGACCGCGTCAGCGCCGTCGGCCAGGTGGCTGCGAGCCGACGCCACGAGATCCAGGACGCCACGGCGCTGCGCTTCGCAGCCCTGCAGGCGCGGCTGTCCGCCGAGGCGGCGGCCAGCGCACTCGCCGCGAGCGAGTCGGCGGTGCAGGCCGCGGCCCAGACGGTCGGCGAGGCGCAGCAGGCCCAGCAGACCGAGGTCACCCGCCTCACCGCGCAGCGGGCCGCTGCCGCCACGGTGCTGACCGCCGCCCGCAGCCACGCGTCGGCGCTCGACAGGGCACGGCAGGCCGAGCTCGCGCGCATCGCCGCCGAGAAGCGGGCGGCTGCGGCCCGTGCGGCGGCCGCTGCCCGCGCGGCCGCCGCTGCCCGCGCCGCCGCCGACGCCGCCCGGCGCGCCCGCGAGCGGCAGGCACTGGTCGGGCGACCGCCGACCGGCGGTGGGGGTTCCCAGCTGTGGCCGGACGGACAGCCCGCCGCCACCGGCGCCCAGCGCGCCGCGGCCGTGGCCTTCGCCCGGGCCCAGCTCGGCAAGCCCTACGTGGCGGGAGGCAGGGGACTGGCCGACTACGACTGCAGCGGCCTCACGTCGGCGGCGTACCGCTCCGCGGGCGTGCCGATGATCGCTTACTCGCAGGCGCAGTTCGCGGCGTACCCGAAGGTGCCGGTCACGGCGCTGCAGCCCGGCGACCTGGTGTTCTTCGCCTTCGACCCCAACGACTGGACCACGATCCACCACGTCGGGCTCTACGTCGGCGGCGGGCGCATGATCGAGGCGCCGCACACCGGCGACGTCGTGAAGTACCAGACGATCTGGCAGTCCCAGCTCGTCGCCTACGGCACCCGCCCCTGACCGGGCAGCGACTCGCGGCCACGCAGGTCAGCTGGTGTGCGTGGCGTCCTCGATCGCGGACTCGACCGCGCGCTCGTGCTCGTCGTGGCGCTCGAAGGAGGCGGCGATCTCGGCCTCGGCCTCGGTGCGGCCGACCCACGACGCGCCCTCGACCGACTTGCCCGGCTCGAGGTCCTTGTAGACCTCGAAGAAGTGCTGGATCTCGAGACGGTCGAACTCCGGCACGTGGTGGATGTCGCGGATGTGCTCCACCCGCGGATCGGCGACGGGCACGCAGAGGACCTTGTCATCGCCGCCGGCCTCGTCGGTCATGCGGAACATGCCGATGGCGCGGCAGAGGATGACGCAGCCGGGGAACGTCGGCTCGTCGAGGATCACGAGGGCATCGAGCGGGTCGCCGTCCTGCCCGAGCGTCCCGTCGATGAAGCCGTAGTCGTGCGGGTAGCGCGTCGAGGTGAACAGCATCCGGTCGAGTCGGATCCGCCCCGTGACGTGGTCGACCTCGTACTTGTTGCGGCTGCCGGCGGGAATCTCGATGGTGACGTCGAACTCCACGGGTGCTCCTGACGAGGTGGTGGCACGGGTCGGAAGGGCGAGGATCACGGGCGCGCGAGGGCACGGCGCGCCCCGGGGGGGGCCGACCGGACCACGACGTCCGGTCACCTAGTGTTCCTCAGACACGGGTGCCCGTGGCACGAACCGGCCGCGCAGGTGATCGGGGTCACGCGCGACGAGCGAGCGGGAGCGACGGTGGGACGAGGAACGGGGCGGCCGTCGGCGTCGACCGCGCTCGTCGGCG
This sequence comes from Candidatus Nanopelagicales bacterium, assembly GCA_036510975.1. Taxonomy (GTDB): domain Bacteria; phylum Actinomycetota; class Actinomycetes; order S36-B12; family CAIYMF01; genus Longivirga. The sequence goes on along the minus strand of DATCCY010000125.1, from coordinate 48,778 downwards.
CGCTCGGGCTCGCCCTCGCCGCCCTCGCCCTCGGCCCGGCGGCCGGCTCGGCGGCGGCCCTCCCCCGTGCCGCCACCGGGCTCGTGCCCGCTCCCCCCGGGGTCCCGTCGGTCGTCCTCCCCGCGACCGACGTCAGTCCGCAGACCACGGCTCCGCCCGTCGACCCCGCGCTCGACGCCGCTCTCAGCGCGGCGCTGCGCTCCAAGGCGCTCGGCACCGACGTCACCGTGAGCGTCCTCGACGTGGCGAGCGGCAAGGTCCTCGTCGGGCGCGGCGACAACCGCCCGCAGCAGCCGGCGAGCAGCCTCAAGGTCCTCACCGCGGTCACCGTCCTGCAGACCTACGGCGCCGACGCGCGCCTCACGACCGCCGCTGTCACCGGTGCCACGCCGTCTGAGGTGGTCCTCGTGGGCGGCGGCGACGCGACGCTCACGCGGGCGCCGGCGTCGACGGCGTCGCTCCCCGCGGGGCAGGCGGCGCGCCCGGCGAGCATGGCGGCGCTGGCGGCGGCGACCGCGACGGCGCTCAAGGCCGAGGGCCTCACCCGGGTGACCCTCAAGGCCGACGACACCCTGTTCACCGGCCCGCGCACGGCTGAGGGCTGGCCCGCGTCCTACGTCGCGAGCGGCGTGGTCTCGCCCGTGTCGGCCCTCTCGGTCGACGGCGGACGCACCGGAGCAGCGGTCCGCACCCGCGACGCCGACCCCGCGCTGGCGGCGGCCCGCTACTTCGCGCAGCGCCTCGCCGCAGCCGGCGTCACCGTGACCGGGACGGTCGGTCGCGGGTCGGCGCCCGCGTCCGCGGTGGCGCTCGCATCCGTGCAGAGCCCGACGATGGCCGACCTCGTGGAGCGGATGCTCACGCAGTCCGACGACGACCTCGCCGAGGCTCTCGCGCACCTCGCCGGTGCGAAGGCGGGCGGGTCGGCCAGCTTCGTCGGGGGAGTCGCGGCGACGACCTCGGTGCTGACCTCCCTCGGCGTGCCGACCGAGGGGGTCCGCCTCGCCGACGGCAGCGGCCTCTCCGCGGTCGACCACGTGCCGGCCCTCACGATGGTGCGCACCCTCGCGGCTGCCGCCACCGACGCTCCGGCGAGCGGCCAGGACACCGGCGTGCTGTGGCCGACCACCTCCGGCCTCCCAGTCGCCGGTGTCACCGGGACCCTCGCCGACCGCTTCGCCACGCCGGGGACCTCGGCCGGCCGTGGCGTCGCGCGCGCGAAGACGGGCACGCTCACCGGGGTGAACTCGCTGTCCGGGCTCGTGCGCGACCGGCAGGGTCGGCTGCTCGCGTTCTCGTTCATCGCCGACGGCTCGCCGGGTCCGGTCCTCGACGCCCGAGCCGCCCTCGACCGCGGCGCCAGCGTCCTGGCCGCCTCCTAGCGTCACCGCCGATCCGACCGCGCTGCGCAGTCGGATCGACACATCGCGGCACCGCGTGGGCCGAACGGACGATGGGGGCACCCGAGGTGGGGACCGAATCGCTCACGACTGGCTGCAAGCGCTTGCGCGCGGTCGGCTGGCCCCTAGTCTGAGTCCGGGGCGGGGGCCTCGGCCCCGGCCTGCGTATGGCAGGACTGCATCGTCGTGACCGCCCTGGAGTGCCGCCTGTGACCGTGTTCCCCCGCTACGCCGTGCGCCGCCTCGCGGCCGTGGTCAGCGTCGGACTCGTCGCGACCCTCGTCGGAGTCGCCGGGCCGCTGCCCGCCGCGCACGCCGCCGCCGGCCTCTCGCTGACGAAGTCCGGTCCGTCCTCGGTGCTGGCCGACGGCGCCGCGGCGTACGCCCTGACCGCCGCGAATCCCGGGTCGGCGCCCGAGTACAACGTGACGTTCCGTGACGTCCTGCCGGTGGGCGTGACCTACGTCGGCGGCTCGACCACGCCGTCCTCGGCCGGCGAGCCGCAGGTGATCACCGACCCGACCACTCACGTGCAGACCCTGATCTGGTCCAACGTCACCGACCTGCAGGTGGGGGACTCGTTCGCCCTCGGGTTCTCGGCCGACACCGACCCCGCGGTCCTGCCCGTCGGCGCCACGTTCGTCAACTCCGGGTCGGTCTACGCCAACACCGACCCGCGCCGCGTCCCGTCCTTCTCCGCCACCGGTACGCCGAGCGCCGGCAGCTACACGGAGACGGCATCCGCGACGACGAGCCCGACGGTCGTCTCGGCACTGAAGATCACCAAGGCCGAGCCGAGCCCCGAGGGCGAGCTGCTGCGCGGCGTCCACCGCCACCCGACCGTCTACACCCTGACCGTGAGCAACACGACCGTGTCCGCGACCGACGGGGTCGTCGTCACCGACTACCTGCCCGCCAGCCTCGAGTTCCTCGGCTGCGGCGGCGTCGACAACTCGGCGGGGCCGGAGTACCCGGGTGCGCCGTCGCTGACGGCGACACCTGCGGTCACGCCGTGCGTCGTGCCGGCCTCGGTCACCACCGTCAGCGACCCGCCGGCGCAGGGCGCCACGACGTACCCGCCGGGCGTCTACACCCGCGTGCAGTGGGACCTCGGCAGGCTCGTGGCCGGCGCCGTCGTCACGGTGAGGTACGCCGCGGGCCTCCCGCTGCGCGCGAACGAGGCGTCGTTCCCCGCCGGGTCCAGCGCGAGCTCGGTGGCCAACCTCGACAACAACATCGGCGCGAGCACGCGCGAGACGGCGTCCGAGACCGGCGCCACCAACATCGCCCGGGCGTCGGGCACCTACACGGGTGCCCTGGTCCCGGGAGGCGTCGCGGCGACGGCCGCCGACACGACCCATACGGTGACGATCGAGGACGTGCGGATGCGGAAGTCCGCGTCGTCGTCGACGTTCCAGGCCGGCGGGCGGGTGACGTACACCGTCACGATCGACGCGAGCGAGTACGTCTCCGCCGGAGGCGTCGTCGTGACTGACGTGCTGCCGAACGGGCTGTGCCCGCTCGTGACCCAGGGCGTCAACTACGCCGCCCCCAACGGCACCTACTGCACGGGCGAGGGCGTCCTGCTGCCCTCGGTGTCGGTGAACGGGGGAGCGGCGCAGCCCGTCACCGCGACCGTGACGACGCAGGCCGACGGCACGTTCAAGGTCGTGTTCTCCGCCCTGTCCGGAACGATCCCCGCGAACGGCACCGCGGTGCTCACGTACTGGGCCGGCATGCAGCAGGTCTACACGGCTGGTCCGCATGCCGGAGACCCCACGTCGAGCGGTGACACGTTCACCAACAACGTGTCGCTCATCGCGACGACCACGCCGATCGCGGGCACGGGCGAGACCGGACCGCAGACCGTCGGCGACACCTCGTCGGCGACCCTCACCACCGACGGGCTGTCGATCGACAAGACCATCGGGCCGCGCTCGGCGTTCCCGAAGGCCACCGACCCGCCCTGCGGTACGGACGGCGCGGGTTACGGCGAGCCCTCGGCCTTCCCCGCCGCGGACACCCGCTTCCGCAAGGGCGACCTCGTCTGCTTCAAGCTGCGGGTGAACTTCCCCAGCACCGCCTACACCCGCAACCCGGTCGTCACCGACTTCCTCCCGGTGGGCACGGAGTACGTGCCGGGCAGCGCGGTCGCGACGTCGAACAACCAGCGCGCGACCTCGACGCTGGCGACGACCGCGGACTCGCTCACCTGGACCATCGGCGCGGTGAGCGGATCCGGGCTCAGCCCCGACCTCGGCGCCGTCTTCGAGTGGGTGTTCGCCGTGAGGGTCACCGACGCCGCACCGGTGGGCTCTCCCGACATCCTCGGCAACGCGATGAAGCTGCGCGCCGAGGACTCCGCGGGCCACGGCCGCTCCTACCGGGACCTCGTCGACTTCCAGATCGTGCCGGCGGTGCCGATCGGCGTGGTCAAGGGGGTCCAGTCGATCGACACCCCCGCGGCAGGCCCGAACGGCCTCAACAGCAACGTCGACGGGTTGCCGGTGCGCGAGGGGTCGAAGGTCACCTTCCGCATCGACCTCACGAACAACGGCACGCCCGGTGGCATCGACGGCTACGGCGCCGGCGCCTTCGACCTGTGGGACGTGCTGCCCGCCGGCATCAGGTGCGCGGACATCAGCAACGTCGCCGGCCCGGCGTCCAACCCTGCCACGCCGGTGATCCGGTGCACGAACCCGGGCGACCCCGAGCAGCCGTCCTTCGCGCTCAACGCCAGCCGCAGTGCCATCCGGTGGATCTACACCTCCGACCCGGCGTTCCCGAACGCCCCGCAGGGCATCACCCCGGGGCAGTCGTTCACCTACACCTACGTCATGACGATCCCGTCGCCGACCTCCGCCGGGTTCGTCTTCACGAACACGGCCGCCGTGCGGTCCTACAACGCGCTCACCAACGTCCCGCCGACCAGCCCCGGTGGCGGCGGAACCGCGACCTACTATCCGCAGAGCAACATCGACACCTCGATCCCGGTCGCGGACCAGGAGGCGCCGCCGGCGTCAGACACCTCCAACGTGCGCACGCCCGCGGTCGCCGTGGGCAAGGTCGGCGTGACGTCGGTCGACGAGGCGAGCAACAACGCCCCCAACCAGGCGACCATCGGTGAGCTGGTCACCTACCGCTACGCCGTCACCGTCCCCGCCGGCACCGCGGTCTTCAACGGAGCGCTCTCCGACGCACTGCCGACCGGGTTCGTGCTGCAGCCGAGCCCGATCGCGACGGTGGAGTTCTGCCCGGTCGCGCCCACGCCGACGGGTCCCGACCCGCTGCCCGCGTGCGCCTCTCCCGGCACGGTGCCCGGCAACGTCTCGCTCGACCCGGCGAATGGGACCCTCACGATCGCCGGCGTGTTCGACAACGCCACGGCGTCGCCTGCGCGGTTCCTCGTGACCGCCACGGTGCGCGTCACGAGCGACGCGCTCACGACGGCCCAGAACGCCATCAACCGGGTCAACACGGCCCGCTTCACCAGCGTGGACTCGCCCGGCGGCGCCGCGATCCCGGCCGTGACCAGGACCTACACGGTCAACGTGCGCCAGCCGAACCCGACCATCCTCAAGACCAACAACACGCCGACCTTCGTGGTCGGTGGTCAGACGGTGACCTACACCGTCAGCGTCGCCAACCAGAACGCCGACGGCACCGTCACGAACAGACCGCCGCTGCATGACGCGTTCGTCGTCGACTGCCTGCCCTCCGGGCTCACCTTCGCGGCGTACGGCGCCGGCCCGGGCCTGACCCCGGTCGGGGGCACCGGCACCAACGGCTGTGCCACCGGCACCACCCGTCTCGTCTGGGCGCTCGGCGACGTGCCGGCGTCGACGACCCCGACGACACGCACCTACACCGCGACCGTCGACCTCACCGCCGTGGGCGGGGACACCTACACGAACGTGGCGACGCTCACCGGCAGCACGCTCAACGATGGCAAGCCGAGCTTCGACGCGCTCGACAACCCCGTCGAGCGCGTCTACTCGCGCAGCGACACCTCGTCGGTCACAGTGGCCGGCTCCGGCATCTTCAAGACGGTCGACGAGCCGATCCGCACCATCGGCCAGGTCGCCACCTTCACGATCGTCACGGCGATCCCGCCGAACATCAACTTCTACGGCGCCTCCGTCCTCGACCGCGTGCCGGCCGGGTTCAGCGCGCCGTCCAACGCCACCTACTCGTGCGTCGACACGGTCACCAACCTCGACTGCGGCACCATCGGCACGCCCCTCGCACCTGCACCGCAGGCGGACGGCAGCACGGTCTACGGCTTCACCGTCGGCGACCTGCTCTCCTCGCCGAACATCCGGCGCGAGACCGTCACCTATACCGCGACGGTGCTCGACGTGCCGTCCAACACCGCAGGCACCGCGCGCACCAACTCGGCCACCACGGCCTGGTTCCTCGCGCCTGGACGCGTCCCGACCAGCGCGGGGGACACCTTCGACCGCAGCGGCGCGACCGACACGGCCACCGTGACGATCGTCGAGCCGAGGCTGTCGATCTCCAAGCTGGTCACCGACACGACCCCGGACACCGGTCAGGTGTTCCGCTACAACGTCCTGGTCGCGAACGCGTCGGGGTCGACGGTGAGCGACGCGTACAACACGGTTGTGGTCGACCACGTGCCGCTCGGCGTCGTCGTCGACTTCATCCCGGGCGCCGGTGTCCTCACCGGCGACGACCCCGTCCGCGGTGGCGGCACGATCACCTGGCCCGCGTCCGACCTCGCCGGCCCGCTCAACCCTGGCGACGCCTACAACCTCGCCTACTTCGCCCACCTCGCGCCGTCGTCGACCCTGACCGCCGCCGCACTCGTCAACACCGCCACCGTGCAGTCCTATGAGAGCCTGCCGAGCGGTGGCCGGGTCTACGCCGGCCCCTCGACCACGGCGACGGTGACGCCGCAGTTCCCGCGCCTGCTCACGGCCAAGGCAGCGACCGGCGGCGCTCCTGCATACATCGGGACGCCGTACACCTGGACGGTCACCTCGACGAACACCGGCGGCGCCGAGGCGTTCGCCGTCGACGTGTCCGACACCCTTCCGTCGAACTGGGTCTACACGACCGGTTCGGCGCGCATCAGCATCAACGGCGCCACGGCGACCGCCGAGGAGCCGACGATCACCTCGATCTTCGGCCGTTCGTTCCTGCGCTGGACGAGCCTCGCCGACCTGATGCCCGGCCAGAAGGTGACGGTCACCTACCAGGCCACGCCCCAGGCGGGCGTCGTCACGACTCCGGGGGTCGGCGCGACCGTCCCGCACACCAACACGGCCAACTCCTTCGGCCTCGACGCGACCGGCGCCACGGGCAACGCCCTCGGCGACTACGGCGACCAGCCGGCCACGGCATCGACGCGCATCGACTCCGCCGACGTCCGCATCGACAAGGCGCACGTGGGCACGCCGGTGGCGGGTGCTCCGTTCACCTGGACCCTCACCGTCTCCAACGCCGGACCGGACACCGCCGTGGGGCCGTTCACCGTCACCGACACCCTCGAGGCGCCGACCACGTTCGTGAGCGCAGCGGGCACGGGGTGGACCTGCACCCACTCCGGTGCCGACGTGTCGTGCACCCGGGCGAGCCCGACCTCCACGCTGGCCGCGGGTGCGACCTTCCCGGTCGTCAATGTCACGGTGCTCATCCCGGCCGACGTCGCCTCGGGGACGACGGTGCACAACGCCGCGACCGCGGGCGCCCGCACCTACGACCCGCTGCCGGCGAACAACGCCGACGCCGACACCGCGCTGATGACGACGGCTGCCGACCTCGCGATCACGAAGTCGCACACCGGGACGATCATCGCCGGGCAGGACGCGACCTACACGATCGACGTGGTCAACAACGGGCCGTCGGTCTCGCGCGGCCCGATCACCGTCGTCGACACCCTGCCCCCGGGGAGCACGTTCGTGAGCTCGCGCGGGCTCGGGTGGTCGGCGTGCCAGGCCGACACCCCGACCGCGGGACGGATCACCTGCGTGCGTGCCGCCGATCTCGGCCCTGGGCTCGACGCCCCGCAGCTCGTCGTCGTGGTCTCGGTCCCGTCGTCTCAGGCCGCGCAGGTCGTCAACACGGCCACGGTCACCGGCACCACGCCCGACCCCGTGCCCGGCAACAACACCGACGACGACCGCGCGACCCCCGCGGTCTCGGCCGACCTGTCGATCCAGAAGGCGAACATCGGCTCGGTCGTGGCGGGGACGAACGCGATCTACCGGCTGACGGTCGACAACACCGGGCCCTCGGATGCGGCGTCCCCGGTGCGGATCACCGACACCCTGCCCGCCGGCCTGACGTACCTGAGCTCGACCGACCGCACGGGCGTGTGGACCTGCTCGGCGGTGCTCCAGGTCGTGACCTGTGACCTCACGGGCCCGTTGGCTGCGGACCCCGACGGCCTGGTCAGCGGCGACGCGATCGTCGACCTCGTGGTCAGCGTCGCGAGCGACGTGACCGGCACGATCGTGAACACCGCGATCGTCGGCAGCCCCACCCCGGACCCGAACCTGACCAACAACACCGACGTCGACTCGAGCGCGTTCGTCGGCGAGTCCGACCTCCAGATCGTGAAGTCCCACAGCGGAAACGCCGTCGCGGGGCGGCCGTTCACCTGGACGCTCACGGTCACCAACAACGGCCCGTCGGACTCGCCCGGTGACATCGTCGTCAGCGACGCCCTCCCCGAGGGGACCACGTTCGTGAGCGCGACCGGGACCGGCTGGACCTGCGGTGCGGTCGGCCGGCTCGTCACCTGCACGAGGTCGGCGACCCTCGTGTCCGCGGTCACCGACCCGGTCGCCGCCGTCGCGCCTGCGATCTCGGTCGTCGTCGACGTCGACCCGTCCGCCGGGCCGGCGGTCCTGACCAACGTCGCGAGCGTCGACGGGCCGGACGTCGACCCGGTTCCGGGCAACAACGTCGACACCGACCGCGTCACCGTGGACGACCTCGCCGACGTCACGATCCTCAAGCAGCGCAACGGACCGCTCGACGTCGCCGCGGGTGGGACGACCTCGTTCACCCTCACCGTGACCAACAGCGGCCCGTCGACCGCAGACGCCCTCGCGGTGACCGACCGGCTGCCGGCCGGGCTCGTCCCGGTGTCCGCGGCCGGTGACGGCTGGACCTGTCCGACGCCCGTGGGACAGCTGGTCGCGTGCACGCGTGCCTCGCAGCTGCCGTCGACGGTGGCCGCTCCGTTCGCCACGACGATCCTGATCGCCGTCCGCGTCGAGTCGTCGGTGGCCGACCAGACGACCCTCACCAACACCGCCCTGGTGTCGACGTCGACCCCCGGTGACAACCCCGCGAACAACACGAGCAGCGACACCGTGCACGTCGTGGCGCGGGCCGACCTCGTCCTGAGGAAGTCGCACGCGGCCGCCTACGACCGGCCCGCCGCCGGCACCGAGATCCTCTACGACGTCGCCGTCCGCAACGACGGGCCGTCGGACGCCCAGCCCGACATCACCGTGGTCGACACGCTCCCCGTCGGACTCACCTTCGTGTCGAGCACCGGTCCGTGGACGTGCACTCCGGCGGCCGCGACACCGACGGGCCAGGACGTCACCTGCCTCCTCGACGGCGGCGCGGCTCTCGTCGCGGGCACGTCCGCGCCGGCGCTCGCGATCCGCGCGTCCCTCGCCGCCGACCTCGACACGGGCCTGCTCAGGAACTCGGCCGAGGTGTCCTCACCCACGACGGACCCGGTGCCGGACAACAACACCGACACCGACCCGGTACGCGTGACGCAGTCGGCGGACCTCGAGATCACGAAGACCCACGTGGGCTCGGCGCACGTCGGCAGCCCGCTCGGGTACACGCTCTCCGTGGTCAACCACGGCCCCTCGCTGGCCCGACAGGTGTCGGTGAGCGACGCCCTGCCCGCGGGCCTCCGCTACGTCTCGGCGACGGGGACGGGATGGACCTGCGCCGAGACCGGCGGCACCGTCACCTGCGCCCTCGCCGGCACGCTCGCCCCTGGCGCGACGGCCGAGCCGATCACCATGACCGTCACGGTGCTGGCGGCGGCGTACCCCTCGGTGACGAACACGGCGACGGTCGCGGCGCAGACGCCGGACCCGGTCCCCGCGAACAACACCGACGCCGACGCCGTGTCCGTCCCCGCGCTCGTCGACCTGACGATCGCGAAGAGCCACGCGGGCCCGGTCCAGGTCGGGTCGCGTGCGTCCTACGCGATCGCGGTCACCAACAACGGCCCGACGGCCGACCCCGGTCCGCAGACCGTGGTCGACACCCTGCCGACCGGCCTCCGGTTCGTCTCGGGCGCGGGTGTCGGCTGGGCCTGCTCCGCGGCGGGGCAGGCCGTCACCTGCGTGCACACCGGTGCGATCACCGTCGGCGCCTCGGTCTCGTTCGCGCTGACCGTCACGGTGCTGCCCTCGGCCTTCCCCGGGGTGGTCAACACCGCGACGGTGTCGACGCCGTCGGAGGAGACCGACAGCACGAACAACACGGCGACCGACCCGACCGCGGTGCAGCCGCTGGTCGAGCTCGCGCTCGTGAAGAAGCTCGGCTCCTACGACGGGACCACGCGACTGGCCACGTGGGTCATCGCCGTGACGAACAACGGCCCGAACGTCTCGCAGGCACCGATCGTCGTCACCGACGTCCTGCCCGCCGGACTGACCTACGTCTCCGCTACCGGCCCCGGCTGGTCGTGCGGGGTGAACGGCCAGACGGTCACCTGCACCCACACCGGTCTGGTGCCCGTCGGGTCCACCGTGGCGTTCGAGCTGGTGTCGCGCGCGTCCGCCGCGGGCGGCACGGTCATCGAGAACCACGCGTCACTCACCGGGCACGTCGACCACCACCCGGGCAACGACAGCTCGACCGCGACCTTCACGATCCCGAACACGGGTGGACTCGTGCAGACCGGTGCGGATGCCGCCTCGCTGCTGCTGCTCGCGCTCACGTCCTTCATGGTCGGCGGGGTGCTCCTGACCACCGGGCGCCGTCGCCGGCCGGGGAGCGGCCCGGCGTCGTGAGGACCCCCTGACGTAGGGTCGCTCGCGTGGAGGTCGTCGACTGGGGTCTCGCCCGCACGACCGGGCGACGGTTCGCGCCGTCCGGACCCGGTTCGTCGCGCGAGGAGGCCATCACCGCCGTCGCCGACCTGAGGGCGCTGGCGCGCTACGCCGTCGGTCCCGTGCGCGAGCGCACCGGGCTCGACGCCGGGGACGCGCCGGAGGCGATCATCGTCGACCGCGGCGCGTGGATCGACAGCAACATCGACGGCTTCCGGCTCGTGCTCGCGCCGCTGCTCGAGCGGATGGCCACGGAGAACCCGTCGATCGTCACGGCGGTCGGGTCCCGCGTGACGGCGGTCCAGATGGGCGGCGTGCTCGGCTACCTGTCCGGCAAGGTGCTCGGCCAGTTCGAGGCGTTCACCTCGGCGCGCCAGGGACGGCTGCTGCTCGTCGCGCCGAACATCGTGGCGGCCGAGCGCCATCTCGACGTCGAGCCGCGGGACTTCCGGCTGTGGGTGTGCCTGCACGAGGAGACCCACCGCGTGCAGTTCGGCGCAGTGCCGTGGCTCGCCGGCCATCTCGTCGGCGAGATCCACGACTACCTCGCGCTGTCCGACCCCGGTGCCGGGGAGCTGATGCGGCGGCTGAGCGCCGGGCTCGGCGCGGTGCTCGCCGCGGTGCGCGGCAACGACGACGCGTCGCTCGTCGACGCGGTGCAGAGCGAGGAGCAGCGCGTGGTGTTCGACCGCATCACCGCCCTCATGAGCCTGCTCGAGGGTCACGCGGACCACGTGATGGACGACGTCGGCCCGGAGATCGTGCCGACCGTGGCGACGATCCGCGAGCGGTTCGAGAAGCGCCGGGGCGAGCCCGGGGCCGTCGACGGACTCGCGCGCCGGCTGCTGGGGCTCGACGCGAAGCTGCGCCAGTACTCCGAGGGCCGCAGCTTCGTCTCCGGTGCCACCGATCTCGTGGGCCGCGACGGCTTCAACCGGGTGTGGTCCGGCCCCGAGTCGCTGCCGACGCGCGACGAGGTGCTCGACCCCGCCGCGTGGTGCCGCCGCGTCGCGTCCGACCTGCTGCCCGCCTGACGGCGATGGTCCGCGGCGAGCTGCCTCCGGCGCACGACGTGCGCCGTGCGGTGGCCGACGACCTCGCGGGCGTCCCCGACCACGCGCTCGTCCTCGTCGCCTGCTCGGGGGGCCCGGACTCCGTCGCCCTCGCCGTCGCAGCCCGAGCGGTCCGTCCGCGCGTCGGCGCCGTGGTGGTCGACCACGGGCTGCAGGTGGGGTCGGCCGCGACCGCGACCACGACCGCGGCCTGGCTGCGGGAGATGGGCCTCGACCCCGTCGAGGTGGTCACCGTCGCGGTCGAGGCGAGGGGAGAGGGCCTCGAGGCCGCGGCCCGCGACGCCCGCTACGCCGCGCTCCTCGACGTCGCCGAGCGGCTCGGTGCGGCCGCGGTGCTCCTCGGCCACACCCGCGACGACCAGGCGGAGACCGTCCTGCTGGGCCTCGCGCGGGGCTCCGGGACGCGCAGCCTCGCGGGGATGGCGCGGGTGCGAGACCCGCTGCGCCGCCCGCTGCTGGACCTGCCGCGCGCGACCGTCCGCGCAGCCGTCCCCAACGGTGCCCCCGTGGTCGACGACCCGCACAACGCCGACGACCGCTTCGCGCGCGCCCGGGTGCGGCACTCGGTGCTGCCCGTGCTCGAGCGCGAGCTCGGACCCGGTGTCGCCGAGGCGCTGGCCCGCACCGCCGACCTCGCCCGGGCCGACGCCGACGCCCTCGACGCGATCGCCGCGGCCCACCACCTCGTCGACGACGAGGGCCGGCTGCCCGCCGATGCGCTCGCGGCGCTGCCCGAGGCGGTCCGCAGCCGGATCGTGCGGACCTGGCTGGTCGACGGCGGCTGCCCGCCCGGCGCGCTCGGGTCGGCCCACGTGCGCCGGGTCCTCGCGCTCGCGACCGACTGGCGGGGGCAGGGGGCTGTCGCGCTCCCGGGCGGTGTCGAGGCGCTGCGCGACTGTGGCAGGCTCGCCCTGCGCGCGACCCCCCAGCGACTGGAGCCCTAGATGGATGCCTCGCACCTCGGAGCGGACCTCGAGAAGGTCCTGATCGACGAGGCGGCCATCGACGCGAAGATCCGCGAGCTCGCGGCGCTGGTCGATGCCGACTACGAGGGCAAGGACCTCCTGCTCGTCGGGGTCCTCAAGGGCGCGGTCATGCTCATGGCGGACCTGTCGCGCGCGCTGGCCGCGCCCATCGAGATGGACTGGATGGCGGTGTCGTCGTACGGCTCGGGGACGAAGTCGTCAGGCGTCGTGCGCATCATGAAGGACCTCGACCGCGACATCACCGGCAAGCACGTGCTCGTCGTCGAGGACATCCTCGACTCCGGGCTCACGCTGTCCTGGCTGCTGCGCAACCTCCGCTCGCGCGGACCAGCGTCGGTGGAGGTGCTCACGATGCTGCGCAAGCCCGACGCGGTGAAGGTCGCGGTCGACGTGAAGTACGTCGGCTACGACATCCCCAACGAGTTCGTCGTCGGCTACGGCCTCGACTACGCAGAGAAGTACCGCAACCTGCGCGTCGTCGGCACCCTCGCGCCCCACGTCTACTCCTGACGGAGCCTCCGGTCGGCGCGCCAGCCGATCACGAGCGCCGTCACTCCGATCGCCGCCAGGGCCGGGCTCCATAGCGGCAGGGCGTCGTTGGTGGCGCCCGTGGACCCGACGACCCAGCTCAGGATCGCCGAGCCGACGAGGAACGCGCCCCACGCGTAGCCCCAGGCCCGCGCCATCCGGTCGGTGTCCCGGGCGCTGCGGAACCCCTCCGAGCTGCGCTCCCACGAGGGCACCGCGTCGTACGCCGTTCCCTCCGCCGACGTCGCGGTGGGGCCGGACGGCCCGTCAGGGACGAGGCCGAGCACGGCGCGCGCCTCGAGCAGGAGGCCGAGCAGGCGGTTGGCGTCCTCCCACGCCTCCGAGCCCGGCGGGAACCGGTCGGGGTGCGCGGCGCGCACGCGGGCGCGGAAGGCCTTCTCGAGCCGCCGCGGCGAGGCGCCGCGCGGCACGCCGAGCAGCCCGGCCGCCTGCTCACGGTCCACGCGCGCACCTCCCGGCTCAGGTCCTCGGCCCCAGTATCCGTCGTCGTCCGGGAGCCGCGTTCCGCCCGTGGCGAACGGCGGGAACAACCCGGGCACGGACGGCGTCTGCCCTGGTGAGAGCAGCCCTCGGTCGACCGCGGGACGGCGCACGGCGCCGTGCCGGTGTACCGTCGAGGGACGTATAACGCCCGGCCGGTCCCCCCGGTCGCACTCGCTCGTCGTCGGCAGGAGGGACGGGGCAAGCAGCCCCAGGTCCATGGATATCAGGCGCATCATCCGCGGTCCGATCGTCTGGATCGGTCTCGCCGTGCTTCTCGTCGTCCTGGCGAGCAGCCTGCTGGGCAACGTCGGCGGCCCGAAGGACGTCGACACCTCGCAGGTGGTCACGGCCATCCAGAACGGCGACCTCACGTCGGCCACGATCTCCGCGGGCACCGACCAGCGCATCGAGATCACCCAGACCAACGGTGACAAGATCCGGGCGCAGTACGTCGACGGGCAGGGCCTCGAGCTGCAGAACATGCTCCAGGAGCAGGTCAAGGCCGGGAAGATCAAGGACGGCTACAACGTCGTCGTCCCGCACGACAGCGTGCTGCTGAGCCTGATCTACGCGTTCCTCCCGGTCGTCCTCGTCGTCCTCCTGCTCTTCTTCTTCATGGGGCAGATGCAGGGCGGCGGGAACCGCATCATGAACTTCGGCAAGTCCAAGGCGAAGCTGGTCTCCAAGGACATGCCGAAGACGACGTTCGCCGACGTCGCCGGCGCCGACGAGGCCGTCGAGGAGCTCCAGGAGATCAAGGAGTTCCTGCAGGAGCCCGCCAAGTTCCAGGCGGTCGGCGCGAAGATCCCCAAGGGCGTCCTGCTCTACGGCCAGCCCGGAACCGGCAAGACCCTGCTCGCGCGCGCCGTCGCCGGCGAGGCCGGTGTTCCGTTCTTCTCGATCTCCGGCTCGGACTTCGTCGAGATGTTCGTCGGCGTCGGCGCGAGCCGCGTGCGTGACCTGTTCGAGCAGGCCAAGGCCAACGCCCCCGCCATCGTGTTCGTCGACGAGATCGACGCCGTCGGCCGCCACCGCGGCGCCGGCATGGGCGGCGGTCACGACGAGCGTGAGCAGACCCTCAACCAGCTGCTCGTCGAGATGGACGGCTTCGACGTCACCGGCGGGGTCATCCTCATCGCCGCGACGAACCGTCCCGACATCCTCGACCCGGCGCTGCTGCGCCCCGGTCGGTTCGACCGGCAGATCTCCGTCGGCGCGCCGGACATGATCGGCCGCGCGCAGATCCTCGCCGTCCACGCCAAGGGCAAGCCGCTCGCACCCGACGTCGACCTCGACGCCGTGGCGCGCCGCACCCCCGGCTTCACCGGCGCGGACCTCGCGAACGTGCTCAACGAGGCCGCCCTGCTCACCGCACGCAACGACGCGAAGCTCATCGACAACGCCGCCCTCGACGAGGCGATCGACCGCGTCATCGCCGGCCCGCAGAAGCGCACCCGGGTGATGAGCGAGCACGAGAAGAAGATCACCGCCTACCACGAGGGCGGTCACGCGCTCGTCGCCGCGGCGCTCCCGGGCACCGACCCCGTGCACAAGATCACGATCCTGCCGCGCGGCCGCGCCCTCGGCTACACGATGGTCCTGCCCGACGTCGAGAAGTACTCCACGACGCGTGCGGAGATGCTCGACCAGCTCGCCTACATGCTCGGTGGCCGCGCGGCCGAGGAGCTCGTCTTCCACGACCCGACCACCGGCGCGTCCAACGACATCGAGAAGGCGACCGCCGTCGCCCGCGCGATGGTCACGCAGTACGGCATGACCGAGCGGCTCGGGGCGATCCGCTACGGCCAGGAGCAGGGCGAGGTCTTCATGGGCCGCGACTTCGGCCACACGCGCGACTACTCCGAGGACGTCGCGGCCGCGATCGACCAGGAGGTGCGCGCGTTCATCGACTCCGCGCACCACGAGGCCTTCGAGATCCTCGTCGAGAACCGCGACGTGCTCGACGCGCTCGTCGTCGAGCTGCTCGAGAAGGAGACGCTCGACAAGGCCGACGTCGCGCGCATCTTCGAGCCGCTGAGCCGACGCCCGGTGCGTCCCGCATGGACCGGCTCCTCGCGTCGTACGCCGAGCGAGCGCGGTCCGGTGCAGTCGCCGAAGGAGGTCGCTGCCGCGAACGGCTCGTCGAACGGCTCGGCGACCGTGAGCGCCAACGGCTCCGGCCATGCGAGCGACCCTGCACCGGCGGTCGAGGCCCCCGAGACGAGCGCGTGAGCACCGAGCACGGGTCGGGCATCGACCCGGTCCACGTGCCCGAGCACGTCGTCACGGCCCCGTTCGACCACGACCGCGCCGAGGCAGCCGTCCGCGAGCTGCTCGCGGCCGTGGGGGAGAACCCCGGGCGCGACGGACTGCGCGAGACCCCGGCCAGGGTGGCACGCGCCTACGCCGAGATGTTCGCCGGCCTCCGCCAGACCGCGGACGAGGTGCTCACCACCACGTTCGACCTCGGGCACGACGAGATGGTCCTCGTGCAGGACATCGAGGTCTACTCCACCTGCGAGCACCACCTCGTCCCGTTCCACGGTGTCGCCCACGTCGGCTACATCCCGGGCGCCGACGGCCGGATCACGGGGTTGTCGAAGCTCGCGCGTCTCGTCGACGTCTACGCGAAGCGGCCCCAGGTCCAGGAGCGGCTCACGACCCAGATCGCCGACGCGATCGTACGGATCCTGCAGCCGCGCGGCGTCATCGTGGTGATCCAGTGCGAGCACCTCTGCATGTCGATGCGCGGCATCCGCAAGCCCGGTGCGCGCACGACCACGAGCGCCGTGCGCGGCCAGCTGCGCGACCCCGCCACCCGGGCCGAGGCGATGAGCCTCATCGTCGGCTGAGCCGTCGCCGTAGCCTGACGCCGTGACCACCCAGGCACGCCATCCGATCGGTCTGCCCGAGGCGCTGTCCGCCCTCGACCGCTGCCTGGTCATGGGCGTCCTCAACGTCACCCCCGACTCGTTCTCCGACGGCGGGCGGTGGCTGGACGCCGACGTCGCGGTCCGCCACGGCCTCGACATGGTCGCGGCCGGAGCCGACCTCGTCGACGTCGGCGGTGAGTCGACCCGGCCCGGGGCCACCCGCATCAGCGAGCGGGACGAGCTCGGGCGGGTCATGCCGGTCGTCCAGGGCCTCGTCGCCGCGGGGGCGGTCGTGAGCATCGACACGATGCGGGCCTCGGTGGCGCGGGCCGCGGTGGGCGCCGGAGCGGCGGTCGTCAACGACGTGAGCGGCGGGCTGTCCGAGCCGGCGATCCTCGCGGCCGTCGCCGAGCTCCGGGTCCCCTACGTCGCGATGCACTGGCGCGGCTACGGCGACCGCATGCAGGGGCTGGCGGTCTACGACGACGTGGTGTCCGACGTGCTGTCCGAGCTGTCGCAGCGCGTCGTCGACGCCGTCGCGGCGGGGATCGACCCGCGTTCGGTCGTCCTCGACCCCGGGCTCGGGTTCGCCAAGGAGGCCGAGCACAACTGGGCGCTGCTCCACGACCTCGACCGACTGCTCGACCTCGGCCACCCGGTGCTCGTCGGGGCCTCGCGCAAGCGGTTCCTCGGCTCGCTCCTCGCGGTCGACGGCGAGCCCCGGGCGATGGACGGACGCGACCGCGCGACCGACGCGGTGAGCGCGCTGGCGGCATCGGCCGGCGTGTGGTGCGTGCGGGTGCACGACGCCCGTGGCAGCCGCGACGCCGTCGAGGTGGCGGCGGCGTGGGCGCGTGGGTGAGGGTGGGGCCGTGAGCCTTCCCGACGACCTCGACCGCATCTCGGTGCTCGGCATCGCCGGCACCGGCCATCACGGCGTCTTCGAGCACGAGAGGCGCGACGGCCAGCCGTTCGTCGTCGACGTCACGCTCGCGGTCGACACCCGACCCGCCGCGGAGACCGACGACCTGGCGCGCACGGTGAACTACGGCGGGGTGGCGGCAGCCGTGCTCGCCGTCATCGAGGGTCCGGCGTACGACCTCGTGGAGACCGTCGCACAGCGGGTGGCCGACGCCTGCCTCGCGTTCGCGGGCGTGCTCGCGGTCGAGGTGGTCGTGCACAAGCCCGAGGCCCCGGTCGGCGTCGCGTTCCGCGACGTCGTCGTGACGATCGTGCGGCACCGGTGAGCCGAGCAGCCCTCGGTCTCGGCGCCAACCTCGGCGACCGCCTGGCGGCCCTGCAGGGTGCGGTCGACGTGGTCGCGCCGCACCTGCGCGACGCCGCGGTCTCGTCGGTCTACGAGACCGCGCCCGTCGGCGGCCCGGAGCAGCCGGACTACGCCAACGCGGTGCTCGTGGGGGAGTGGGACGGCGACCCGCTGGCGCTGCTCACCCTGGCGCACGAGGCCGAGCGGGCCTGGCACCGCACCCGCGACGCCCGCTGGGGACCGCGCACGCTCGACGTCGACGTGCTCGTCGTCGGGGACGTCGTGAGCGACGACCCGGTGCTCACGCTGCCGCACCCGCGGGCGCGCGAGCGGGCCTTCGTCCTCGTGCCGTGGGCCGAGGCCGATCCCGCGGCGACCCTCCCGGACGGCACGAGTGTGGCCGACCTCGCCGCCGCGATCGAGGCGGAGGACGGCGTACGCCGACGAGTCGACGTGACGCTGGTGGTGCCGTCGTGAGGCCGACCCGCGTGCGCCTGCTCCTCGCGATGCTCGTGATCTCCGCGGCCGTCGGCTGGGGCGTCACCACGCTGGTGGACGCCTACGCCGACCGCACGCTGCCCGTGCCCTGGACGGCGGCCCTCGTGATGTTCCTGCTCGCCCTCGCCCTGGCCCTGTGGGCCCGTGGCACGCGGGCCCGGCTGGCGCACGCCCCGGGGACCAAGCCGATCGAGCCGCTCGTAGCCGCTCGCTCGGCCGCGCTCGCCATGGCCGCCTCGCGCACCGGCGCGATCGTCGCGGGGTTCTACGCCGGCGTCGCGATCGCGTTCGCGCCGTCGTGGGAGGTGTCCTCGGTCCGCGAGCGCGTCGTCGTCGCGCTGGTCACCGTGCTCGGCGCCGGGCTCGTCGTCCTCTCCGCGCTCTGGCTCGAGCGCGTCTGCCGGGTACCTCCCGACGCCGAGGACGACGAGAAGCCCTAAGGTCGGGGCCATGAGCGAGGACATCGTGCTCGAGGACCTGCCCTACGAGGAGCTGCGCGAGCGGGCCTTCGCGATCGCGGAGGAGCGCCACGACGTCGGCTTCTTCGTCGACCTGTTCACCCACACCCCGGCGATGCACGACGCGTCCGACGAGGGCGGGTCGCTCGGCGACATCGGCGGCAGCTTCGTCGAGTCCGTGCGGGCCGCGCGCCAGGTGTTCCGCGGCGAGTCCGTCGGCGACC
This sequence comes from Candidatus Nanopelagicales bacterium, assembly GCA_036510975.1. Taxonomy (GTDB): domain Bacteria; phylum Actinomycetota; class Actinomycetes; order S36-B12; family CAIYMF01; genus Longivirga. The sequence goes on along the minus strand of DATCCY010000125.1, from coordinate 29,905 downwards.
TCGAGCCGCTGTTCCGGGCCCGCTTCGCGACCTACATCCGCGAGCACACGGCCTGAGCCCTCACCCCGGTCCGAGCTCCGCAGGGTCCGGGGATCGAGGACCGAGGAGCACCAGCGCGACCACCGCGCCGCACCAGGCGAGGTGGATCCAGCCCACGGCGTCCGGGTGGCCGAACCACCACTGCGCGTAGCCCGTGGTCGTGGTGAGCCGGTGCTCCCAGTCGGCGGTGAAGGGCTGCCAGAAGACCGCCGTCGAGACGAGGGTGAGCCACGGCCCGCGCCAGCGGGTGCCGGCCAGGTCGTAGACCGCCGCGGCCAGCGCGATGCTCCCGAGGTAGTAGGCGTTGTCCTGCGGGTCCAGGGCGATGCGCACGGCGATCGCCGCGACCAGCACGCCTGCCCAGCGCCCGCGCAGCTGGGCGATGAGCGCTGTCCCGGTGGCCGCGACGAACGCGAGCGTGCGGTCCCAGGCCGGGACGAGCTGCCCGCGCACGCCCAGCGCGTAGAGGCCGGAGCCCGGCGCGAGCAGGACGTCGGGTCGCAGCGCCTGCAGGGTCTGCGGAGCGGCGGCGACGAACGGCCCCCACAGCACCAGGAGCCCGCCGGCGAGGGCGAGGAAGGCGGTCCGCCAGGCGCGGCGGTCCAGGCCCAGCAGGAGCGGTGCGAAGTCGACCGCCCAGGGCTTGGCGGCCGCCGCCAGCGCCACCATGGCGCCGGCCCACGCGGGTCGCCGCCGCAGCACGAGACGCAGCGCGAGGATCGTGAACAGCATCGCCAGCACGTCGTCGAGGTGCGCCCACCGCACGCTGAGCACGACCCAACCCGGGACGACGGCGGCGGCCGCCCACCAGACGCGGGCCCCCCGCCGGCCGACCGGCAGCACCGGGACGAGCAGCGCCACGCACAGCGGGCCGACCGCCGTCATGAGGACCCGTGCGGCGACCGACGCACCCGGCGCGCCGAGCGGCGACAGCAGCCAGGCGACCACGAAAGCCACTGGGCCGACCTGGAGCTCGGGGTGGTCGACGTAGAGGTGCAGCCCGCTCGGCCCGAACAGCGCCGTGGCGCCCGTGGGGAAGAAGTGCCACGACAACGCCGAGGTGGGCCACGCCCAGGCCGCGGCCAGGAGCGTCGTGAGCGCGATCGCCCCCCGCGCCGCCCACGTCCGGCGGTGCACCGAGGGATCCGTGACCTGGGGCTCCACCCGTCGTGCACCTCCCGCGCTGCCTCCGTCAGGGTACGGAGCGGGCGGCCCCGAGGACCGACCGGCTGCGCCGGTCCCGGCTCGAGGAGCCTCAGTGCCGGTGCGACGGACCGTCGCGGTGCACCACTGGCGCCTGGGTGCGGAACCGCGCCGCTGCGCGCAGGCCCCCCTGCGGCGAGGCGTCGAGCCAGACCGCTCCCCCGCCGGCGTGCACGAGGGATGCGACGATGGCCAGGCCGAGACCGCTCCCGGCACCGTCCTGGCGGCCGCGCCAGAACCGGTCGAACGCGCGGTCGCGGGACTCCGGCGGCAACCCCGGGCCCTGGTCGTCGACGGTGAGGACGACGCCGGTGGGCTCGGAACGGACGGTCACGACGATGCGGCTGCCCTCCGGCACCACCTCGAGGGCGTTGTCGACGTAGTTGTCCACGACCTGGTCGACGGCGCCGGGGACGGCGAGGGCCACCGCCATGCCGGGGGCGTCGAGGTCGATCCGGACGTGCCGCTCGCCCGCCAGCGCCTGCCAGTCCTGCACGCGCTCGGCGGCGACGGCGCTGACGTCGACCCGCACCGTGACCTGGTCGCCGTTCTCGGCCCGCGCGAGGACCAGGAGCCCGTCGATCAGGCGCTGGAGGCGGTCGATCTCGTCGCGCGCGGCGTCGACCTGGTCGAGCGCCGGATCGTCCTGCGTCATCAGGTCGGCGGCGCGGTCGAGGCGCAGGCGCAGGGCCGTGAGCGGGGTGCGCAGCTGGTGCGAGGCGTCACCGGCGAAGCCGCGCTGCGACTCCACCACGGCCTGCACCCGGTCGGCCATGGTGTTGAACGACTCGGCGAGCTCCTGGATCTCGCCGCCGCCGCCGACGTCGGCGCGTGCGTCGAGGTCGCCCTCGGCGATCTCCTCGGCCGCGTCCCGGAGCCGCCGGATACGCCGGGTCACGGTCGAGGCGACCAGCAGGGCGACGACGCCGGCGCACAGCAGCGTGATCACGGCCGCGATGCCGAGGCCTCGCACCCGGTCGTCGACGACGGCGTTGACCTCGCCGGCCGGGTACATCAGGCGCACGGCACCGAGCAGGTCGGTTCCTGCGCGCGCCGGCACCGCGACGTAGATGAGGGGGCCGCCTAGGCTCTTGGAATCGCGCTCGCCGGACACGGCGCGCGCCTGCTGCCCGTCGAGCCCGAGCGCCGCCTGGATCTCCGGGCGGTTGGCGTAGACCTCGGTCTCACGCCCTTCCGAGGACACGATGGCGGTCCCGGCGTCGTCGACGACGACGACGCGCGCCCCGCTGGTCGCGGCGTACTGGTCGACGTAGGTGCGCAGGGCGGTCGACGCCGCGGGCGATGGTGTCTCGAGAGCGGTGATGGAGTAGCCGGCGATCGTGAAGGCGTCACGCTGGAGGCGGGTGATGATGCTCTCGCGCTCGACGGTCCGCAGGTAGGCCGCGAGAGGGACGTTCTGCACGAGCAGGACGAGGGCGGTGAACCCGACGAGCACCGCGGCGAGCCGCCACCTCATCGGGGTCTCACGGCGAGCCGAGCCGGAACCCGACCCCGCGCACCGCCTCGATCCACCCGGCGTCGCCGAGCTTCTTGCGGATCGCGGCCACGTGGGCGTCGACCGTCTTGGTCGCGCCGTACCAATGGCCCTCCCACACGTGCTCGAGGATCTCGGTCCGCCGGCGCACTGCGCCGGGGTCCTCGGCGAGGTAGGCGAGGACGTCGAACTCCTTGGCGGTGAGGGAGATCTCCTCGCCGTCGACGTGGACGCGCTGGCTGCGTCGGTCGACGGACAGCCGGCCGATGTCCTGCACCGCCGCTGCGACCGCTGTCGCGGGAGCGGCCTGGGTACGACGCAGGACCGCACGGATCCGCGCCGCCAGCTCGCGCATCCCGAACGGCTTCACGAGGTAGTCGTCCGCGCCGAGCTCCAGGGCGATCACCCGGTCGGTCTCGTCGCCCCGCGCGCTCACGACGATGATCGGGACCTCGGAGGTCGCCCGGATGCGCCGGCACACCTCCTGGCCGTCCATGTCGGGCAGCCCGAGGTCGAGCAGCACGACCTCCGGCGGCAGGGGCGAGCCCACCGCCGCGAGCGCGGCCGCGCCCGAGCCGACGTGCTCCACGGTGAAGCCGAGGGCGGTCAGTCCGTCGAGCGACGACGCCGCGACCGCGGCGTCGTCCTCCACCAGCAGGATGCGCACGCAGCCATTGTGACCGGCCGACGGGGTCGCACGGGCCACCGGAGCCCCCGCAAGCGGGCCGCGGGCTGATCTTCGACGTTCCTTGGACGACCGGGCGAGGTCCGGGGGATCAGCCCGACCTACCGTGTGTCGATATGGGAGGTGTGGTGAACCGCAACGGCGGCGTGATCGCCCTGACGTTGGTCGGCGTGCTCGTGGCCGGCGGAAGCGCCGCTGCCGTGAACACCCGGATCCTGTCCGCGAGCGGCGCCACCCCGGTCGGCTCGGCCGAGTCGCTGCTACCCGCCGCGGAGCCCTCCGCAGGGCCGGGCGGCCCGCTGCCTGCCACGGCGCCCGCGCGGACCGCGAGCACGGTGCCGGCCCGGACCGCCGGGACCGCACCGTCGACCCCGCCCCCCGCGCCGGTCGTGGCGGTCCGCGCCACGCCGACCCCCCGCCGCACGGCAGCGAGCCCCGCGCGCACGGTCGCAGCAGCCCCGCACCCGACCCGGACCTCGACCCGGAACGCCGCCTCGCAGACCACCCGTGCGCGGGCGGCGACCAGCACGGCACCGACCGCGTCCCCCAGCGAGGGCCACGACGGCTCCCACGGCTCGGCTGGATCGGGATCGGGCAGCCACGGTTCGGCCGGACCTGTGGGGCCGAGCTCCGGCCCTGGCTCCGGCCCTGGCTCCGGCCCTGGCTCCGGCTCCGGCTCCGGCTCCGGCCCTGGCTCCGGCACCGGCGGGGGCGGACCGGGCCCGGGCGTGTCCGTCAGCGGCTCGGACGACTGAGGCCGTTCCGTCACCCTGTCGGCCCAGCCCACGCCGTACCCTGGCGCCATGGCCCGGCGCAGATCCGCGCGGCACGCCCGACCCACGGGACGGGGTGCGATGGCGGCGGCGTACACCGCCCTCGAGGTCGACGTCGCCCGGCTGCGGTCCGCGACCTACGTCGACCACCTCGAGCTGATCCGGCTGGCGGCCCTGGTCGACGGGCTGGTCGCGCAGGTGCGCGGGCTCAGCGCGGAGCTCGCAGCGATGCGGCGCGAGCTGAGCGCCGCCCGTGCCGCACCCGTGCCGCGTGACCCGCTCGTCGAGGTGCTCGCGACCGAGGTGTCCGAGCTGCGGGCGACGGTGGCGACCCAGCAGGCGATGCTCGCCGATCTCACGCGACGGATGCTCGACCTGCTCGAGCGCACCGCGGAGGCCGCCCCACCGGGTGCCCCACCGGCCGAGGCCGCCGCGCCGATGGCGGAGCCCGACGGCGCCGCCGCCTCCGCCGCGCGACCGTTCCACGGCACGTGGCCGCACGCGCCGTCGGCGGCCGACGAGGCGCTCGACGACGAGACGGTCCTGCGGCTGCGCCTGATCCCCGAGTCGAGCGGTCGCTGAGCCGGACTTTCGTTCATCCCCCGTTCATCGAGGCGGGGGTCGATCGCCTGCGAGCAGTCCCCCATCGTTCGTAGCGTGGGCGGTCTACGCCGAGGTCCCGTGCGCGCGGTGCGCCCCCCGGCGGCGAGAGGACCGTGCATGACCGTCAGGGGTGTGTTCGTCAGCGCGACGGAGTTCGTCGACCTCCAGCCCGGGGACGTGGTGTTCGCGCAGGGCGACACCGGGGCCACGATGTTCGGCGTCGTGTCTGGGTCGATCGAGCTGCGCGACGGTGACACGGTGGTCGGGCGCTGCGGCCCGAACGACACCTTCGGCGAGCTCGCCATCATCGACCACGCGGTCCGCAGCCTCACGGCCGCCGCCGCGGAGGAGTCGCGGGTCGCCGTCATCGACGAGCGCACCTTCCTCTACCTCGTGCACGAGACGCCGACCTTCGCGCTGCAGGTGATGCGCGCGCTCGCCGCGCGCATCCGCCAGCTCGACGAGGCCCGCAGGCACTGAGCCGGACTCAACCGGTCGCGCGCACCCGGGCCGTGTAGGCGACGTAGGCGGAGGAGCCGACCTGGCTCCACTGGTCCACGACCGGGGGCGGCATCACGTCGAGCATGTGCCGGCCCGCCTGCGGCGGAGCATCCTCGAGCAGCATCCCGAGAATGGTGAACGCGTGCTCCTGCGGCAGATCGGACCGCGAGTGCTCGCCCACCGCGTCCCACTCCGCACGCGTGAGGCGTTCGCGGCACAGCGGCAGGATCTCCCGCTCCTCGTGCGCCAGGTGCTTCTCGAGGTGAGCGTCGAGCTCGTCGAGCAGGACCGCCAGGGACTCGCCGGCTACGGCGTCCGGCGTCGAGGCCCAGGCGGGGACCCTGGCGTCGGTCGCGGCGATGAGCTCGCTGAGGCGTCCGTGGTCGGACTGCATCTCCGTGATCACTGCGGTACGGTCGGCCGCCTTCTCCTCGAGGACGGGCCAGAGCACGACGTCCTCGCCGTCGTGGTGGAGGTGAAGGAACAGCACGAGCAGCGCGTAGTGCTCGGCGAGCACGGACGCGCGCTCGGCGTCACCCGGTGCCACTCCGCGCACGAGCCGTGGCAGCATGCCGAACTCCCGGCGGAACGCGTCGTGCACCACGAGCATGTCGCTGGTGTCCGGACGTGCGTCCGCCTCGCTGGTCGTCACGGACTCCCCTCCTGCGCGCGACCCCCACAGCCGCGAGGCGTTCACGCTAGCGACCGGCGAACGCCCGTGCAGTCGTCCTGTCGGATGTCCGACAGAAGGGCTCAGGTCTGCTCGAGGCGCAGCAGGCTCAGGGCCGCGAGCGACGTCGCGTCTGCGACCGCTCCGGAGCGGACCATCTCGAGGAGCTCGGCGTCGGTGACGAAGCTGTGGACCATGTCCTGCTCCGTCGCCTCGCGCTGCGGCGCGCCGGGGGTCAGGTCAGTGGCGAGGAAGACATGGAAGCCCTGGGAGGAGTAGCCGTTGGCCTGCTCGAGCCGGCCGAGGTGGCGCCACGTGCCTCCACCGAGGCCGGTCTCCTCGGCCAGCTCGAGGCGGGCGAGCTCGAGCGGACTGCCGCTGCGGCCTGTCGGCCAGCCACCCATGGGGAACTCCCACGAGCGCCGTCGTACCGGGTAGCGGAACTGCTCGACCATCCAGAAGCCGCCGTCCCCGCGGGGGATCACGACCGCGAAGTCCGCCTTGTCGACGACGCCGTAGACGCTCTCGGACCCGTCAGGCATCCGGACCACGTCCTCGCGCACGCTCATCCAGGCGTTGCGGTAGACCTCGCGGCTGCTGACCAGCTCCACGCCCCCATCCTGACCGACCGGACGCACGACCTGCGGCGGCTACGAGCCGAACACCGGTGCGGCGTGCTGTCCGGCGAGGGTCGGGTGGGGCTGCTCGACGATGCGCTGGAACAGGTCGCGCAGGTCGAACATCGTGGCGAAGGCACGGTCGAGCAGCTTCGGGGTCCCCGAGTACGCGTCGGTCAGGGTGCGCAGGAAGCCGGCGTACGTACCGGCGAACTCGTCGACCAGCGCGCGCACGGGGGTGCCGACGGCGTAGTCGTCGAGCTGCATCGCGACGGCGAGGTACGTGTGCAGCTCGTCGATCGAGTCGATCCTCCGCAGCGCCATGGCGGGAGGCTAGCCCGCGATCCGCGTGCCTCGCCGGCGCATCCGTCGACGCGTCAGGCGATGCGGAGCTCCAGGACCAGCTCGCGCTGGTGCACGTCGCCTCGCGGGGTGAAGCCGAGGCAGAAGCCGAGCGGTGTGTCCGGACCGGCGGCGACCGAGGCCAGGAGCACGTGCGCGTCGGGCCGTGTCCGGAGATGCTCGATCGCCAGGCGCAGCGCGGCGCTCCCGTAGCCCCGCCGCTGGTGGCGGTGGTCGACGATGAGGCGCCACAGGTAGGACGGCCCGAGGTAGTCGGGGTTCTCCACCGTGATGGCGTCGCTCAGCATCAGGAAGCCGACTGGCTCGTCGTCGGCGTAGACCGCCCGGAGCCACGGCCGTGCGTCCGGCTCCACGGCCGCCTCCACCAGGGAGTCGGCGACACCCGTCACGTACTCGGACTGCGTGGCCGTCACCTCCAGCGCCTCGACCTCGGCGCGGTTCTGGTCGGTGACCGGGCGCAGAGTCACGACGGGGCGCGGATCGTCGGTCATCGGTCCACATCTCCTACGACGTAGAACATCGACGCGAGGATCGCGACGACGTCACCGAGGCGCTGGCCGGGCAGGACCTCGCCGAGCGCGGCCACGTGCGCGAACGAGGGCGTGCGCATCTTCAGCCGCCACGGCGTCTTCTCGCCGCGCGAGACGAGCAGGTAGCCGGACAGGCCGAGCGGTCCCTCGGTCCAGCAGTACGTGTGCCCCTCGGGTGCGCGCAGCACCTTCGGCAGCCGCACGCTGATCGGTCCTGGCGCGACCTCGACAAGGAGCGAGACGCACGCAGCGACGAGGTCGAGCGACACGTGCACCTGCTCGAGCAGGACCTCGAGCCGTGCCAGCACGTCGCCCTCGCCGCGCGTCACCACGCGCAGGACCCCGGTGCCCGCGAGCTCGGCGTAGGCGAGGTAGGGCTCGTCACGCCGCAGGTCGGCGTCGAGACCGCTGGCGCGACCCACCGGACCCGAGACGCCGTGCGCGAGCGCCGTGTCCCGCGTCAGGACGCCGACGCCGCGCGTGGCGGACCGGAAGCTGTCGTCGCGCAGCAGCTCCTCGAAGGGCGCGAGCCCGCGGCGTACGACGGCGACGGCGTCGACCACCCGGGCGAGCCAGCCCTCGGGCAGGTCCTGCTTGAGGCCGCCGACCTGCACGGCCATGTAGTGCATGCGACCCCCGCACATCTCCTCCATGACGCGCTGCACGGCCTCGCGCTCGTCGAACGCGTAGTAGCCGACGGGTCCGCCCTCGAGGGGGAAGGACCCGAGGAACGCGAGGTGGCTGAGCACCCGGTTCAGCTCGGCGAGCAGGGTCCGGGCGTACGTCGCACGCACGGGCACGTCGAGGCCGAGCATCCGCTCGACGGCGAGCGCCACGCCGAGCTCGTTGCTGAACGCCGACAGCCAGTCGTGCCGGTTCGCGAGCACCATCGCCTGCCGGTAGTCGCGCACCTCGAACAGCTTCTCCGCACCGCGGTGCATCGCCCCCACCACCGCCTCGGCGGCCACGATGCGATCGCCGTCCAGCACGAGGCGCAGGCGGAGCAGTCCGTGCGCCGACGGGTGCTGCGGACCCAGGTCGACCGCGACGTCGGGTGTGCCGTCGCGATCGACGACACCGCGAGCGACGGATCCGACGCCCAGGGTGATCTCCCGAAGGGGAGCGGCACCGCCGGGTCCGGACATGACCGCATCGTCGCAGACCTCACGGCTAGGGTCGGAGCCGTGGCCGACCAGACACGCCCCATCGAGGACGCCTTCGCCCCGCCGGGCGCGAGCTGGATCCGCGTCTCGCCCAAGCTCGCGACCGCCTACCGCATCTCGCTCGCGGCCGTCGCGCTGCTGGTGCTCGTCGTGATCGTGGGGCTCACGTTCATCCCGGACTACCCCGACGTCGTCTCGATGGTCGCCGGCGTGGTCTGGCTGGTCGTGGTCTGCTGGATCTGGTGGCTCGTCGGTCGGCGGACCCGCTCGTGGGGCTACGCCGAGCGCGACGACGACCTCCTCGTCACCAGCGGCATCATGTTCCGCCGCCTGGTCATCGTGCCCTACGGGCGCATGCAGCTCGTGGACGTCCAGGCCGGACCGATCCACCGCTGGCTCGGCATCACGACCGTGCAGCTGCACACCGCAGCGGCGACCACCGATGCCTCGATCCCGGGTCTCACGCCCGCGATCGCGGCCGACCTCCGAGACCGGCTCGCGCGACGCGGGGAGCAGAGGTCGGCGGGGCTGTGAGCGGCCAGGAGCAGGACCCCCTCGCCTTCGAGGTGGTCAAGCCGGGACGGTCGGCGCCCGACGAGCACGGTCGGCGGCGCGTGCACCCCTGGACGCCGGTCGTCCAGGGTGTGCGCTGGTGGCCGGGCGGCATCATCGCGGGCGTCACCCTCGCCGCGCAGTTCGACGTCCAGATCGGGCAGGGCGCCATCCTCGTCGGCCTCGCCGCGCTCGTGCTCGTGACGCTGGTCGGCACGGGCGTCGCCTACCTCGCCTGGACCCGCCTGACCTTCTGGTTCGACGACGACGGCGACCTGCGGGTCGACTCGGGCGTGCTGTCGCGCAACGAGCGACGGCTGCAGCTCTCACGCCTGCAGTCGGTCGACGTCCTGCAGCCGCTGATCGCGCGCGTCGCAGGCATGGCCGAGGTGCGGGTCGAGGTGGCCGGCGCGGGCGACTCGAAGATCAACCTTCAGTTCCTCACCCTCGCCGAGGCCAACGCGCTGCGCAACGAGATCATCGCCCGCTCGGCGGGCGTGCGCCACGACGTCGCCGAAGCACCGGAGAACGTCCTGGTGCGGGTCCCCGCGGGCGACCTGGTCGTCTCGCTGCTGCTCCGCGCCGAGACCTGGCTCCTGCTCGGCGCGTCGGTGCTGCTCCTCGTCACCACCCTCCTGACGAACGGCGTCGCCGGCATCGGCTTCCTGCTCGTCGGCGGCATCCCTGTCTTCCAGGTATTCACCCAGTTCTCCCGCTACTACGACTTCACCGTCGCGGAGTCGCCCGACGGGGTGCGCCTGCGCCACGGGCTGCTGCAGAAGACGCGCCAGACGGTGCCGCCCGGTCGTGTGCAGGCGGTCGGGTTCGTCCAGCCGTTCCTGTGGCGCAGGCGCGGCTGGGTGCGCGTGCGGCTCAACGTCGCCGGAACGTCGGCCTCCGCCCAGGGCAGCGGGAACGAGAGCTACACCGAGAACGTGCTGCTGCCCGTGGCGCCGTGGCCGGTGGCGCTCGCGGTCGTCGCGCGCGTGCTGCCGGGCGTCGACCTCCAGGCGATCCCGACGATCGCGGCACCCGAGCGTTCGCGGCGACGGGCCTGGATCCAGTGGCGGCAGCTCGCGGTGGGCTGGGACGACCAGGTGTTCATCACCCGCAGCGGTCGCATCGTGGAGCGCTGGGACGTCGTGCCGCACGCGCGAACGCAGTCCGTGCGCGTCACGCAGGGGATCTGGCAGCGCAGCCTGGGCCTGGCCTCGATGCACGTCGACTCCACGCCCGGCGCGGTGAAGATCATCGGACTGCACCGCGATGATGCGGAGGCTCGTCGGCTCGCGCAGGAGCAGGCCGATCGTGCCGCGCACGCGCGGGCCGGCGACCGCTCGCTGCGCTGGGTGGCGCAGCAGCACCTCGCCGGGTCGGCTCCGGGCCCCGGCGTCTCGTCACCGGCCGGCACCGGTGCATCGATCCTCGGCCCGGACGTCATCGAGGTCGCCGACCTCGGCTCCCTGCCGTCACCTGTCGAGCCGCACCCAGGTGAAGGCCCCGAGTCCTGACGGGTCGAGCAGCTCCGCGGCGTCCGACGCCGCGACGAGCGCATCGGCGTACTCCCACGGGTCGTGCGCGGCGAGCGTGGACGCGGGCAGCGCCGCGCTGACGCCGAGGCCGACGAGAGACTCGCGCTGACGGCGTATCCCCTTGCGCGCACCCACGGCCTCGGCGACGGAGTCCACGGCGACGTGCGCGGTGAGGTTGACGCTGCCGTCCGGCACGGCCGGCACGACGCGTCCGGCGAGGCGGTAGCCGGTCAGGGTCGCGCGACGGCCGGGGCCACGATGGTGGCCGTAGTCGATCGCGAGAGCGGTGCCGGCCTCGAGCCGGTCGACCACCGCCCGCCAGGCGTCGTCGCGCGTGGTCCCGATCTCGGCCCGGGCACCCGGACGCGCCTCGGGGCCCTCGCCCAGCGGCCACCAGCGCGCGAGCCACTCGTGGGCGCGGGCCGCGTCGAGACCCCACGCGGCCCACGCCTGCGCGTCGTGCAGGGACGGACCCAGGCACTCGTCGCCGTCGGTGTCGACGAGCACCAGGCGCAGCACGTGCTCGTCGTCGACCTCGACGACGTCGAGCGGCACGTCGTCGAGCCACTCGTTGGCGACGACCAGCCCGCGCACACCGCGGGGCACGGCGTCCGGCGCCGTCCCGACGATCCAGGTGACGCGGGGGTCGAGATCGTCCGGTGGAGGGTGCACGTCGACGGCGACGCCCCGGACGCGCCGCGCGACGTCGTCGGGCAGCGCGTCGAGCAGTCCGGGAAGCAGCTCACCGCGGCCGGCGCCGACGTCGACGACGTCGAGCCGCTCGGGACGGCCGAGACGCGTGTCGACCTCGAGAAGCAGGGCGGCGATCGCGGCGTGGAACACCGCACCCACGTGCACCGACGTGCGGAAGAACCGCGCCGGCCACAGCCGTGCCCCAGGGCCGTCGGAGTAGAACCCGCCCGGCCCGAACGCCGCGCGCTCCCAGGCGACCGACCACGGCATCGGCCCTCCAGGGTGCTCGGGAGCGGTTGCCACACGGGCACGCTAGCCGCGTGGCTAGGCTTGCCGCGCACGTCCGGTACCCACACCCCAGGACCGGAACGAGACGGAAGGCCGCCCGTGACCGAGCAGGACGCACCGCCGCGGCTGCGCGTCGGCGTCGTGGGCACAGGACGTGCCGGCGCCGTGCTCGGCGCCGCGCTCGGCCGCGCCGGTCACCCCGTGGTCGCGGCCTACGCCGTGTCCGACCTCTCGCGCCTGCGCGCGGAGGCGCTGCTGCCGGGCGTCCCGCTCGTCGCGGTCGAGCAGGTGCTCGCCGAGGCCGACCTTGCGCTGCTCACCGTGCCCGACGACGTCCTGCCCGGGCTCGTCGCCGGACTCGCCGAGACCGGCGCGGTCCATCCGGGGCTGTTCCTCGCGCACGCGAGCGGCCGCTTCGGCTACGGCGTGCTCGACGCCGCCACCCGCGCGGGTGCCCTGCCGCTCGCGCTGCACCCGGTGATGACCTTCACGGGCACGACGATCGACCTCGCGCGGCTGTCCGGCTGCCCGTTCGGCGTCACCGCTCCGGACCAGCTGCGCCCGGTCGCCGAGGCCCTCGTCGTGGAGATGGGCGGCGACCCGGTGTGGGTCAGCGAGGGCAACCGGGTGCTCTACCACGCGGCCCTCGCCCACGGCGCGAACCACCTCGTGACGCTGGTGAACCAGACCCTCGACCTGCTCCGCTCGGCCGGTGTCGAGGATCCGGCCCGGCTCGTGGCCCCGCTGCTGTCGGCGGCGCTCGACAACGCGCTGCGCTACGGCGACGCCGCGCTCACGGGTCCGGTGGCGCGCGGCGACGCCGGGACGGTCGCCGCCCACGTGCGCGAGCTCGGCGACGTCTCGCCCGAGGCGCGGGTGGCCTACGTCGCCCTCGCCAGGGTGACCGCCGACCGCGCCCTCGCGGCCGGGATGCTGCGGCCCGACGCGGCCGAGGCGCTGCTCGACGCACTCGCCCGCACCGAGGAGGAGCACCGATGACGTCGGAGACGAGGGTCGTCACCTCGCGATCCGGGCTGCGGTCGGCCTACGACTCGGTGCCTCCCGGCACCCGCCGCGCCGTGGTGATGACGATGGGCGCCCTGCACTCGGGACACGCGCACCTCGTGCGGGAGGCGCGCGCGCGGGTGGGCATCGACGGTCATGTCACCGTGACCGTCTTCGTGAACCCCACGCAGTTCGCCGCCGGGGAGGACCTCGACCGCTATCCCCGGTCGCTGGAGGACGACGTCGAGGTGTGTGCGCGCGAGAGCGCCGACCTCGTGTTCGCACCCTCGGTCGAGACGGTCTACCGCGACGGCCCCCCCTCGGTCACCGTCGACCCGGGTCCGCTCGGCACGTTGCTCGAGGGGGCCGTGCGCCCGGGTCACTTCCGGGGTGTCCTCACGGTCGTGCACAAGATGCTGTCGCTCACCCGGCCGGACCTCACCCTGTTCGGTGAGAAGGACTACCAGCAGCTGGTCCTGGTACGCCGGATGGCGCGCGACCTCGACCTGCCGGTCGACGTCGTCGGTGTGCCGACCGTGCGCGCGGACGACGGTCTCGCGCTGTCGAGCCGCAACGCCTACCTCTCCGACTCCGAGCGACGGATCGCCCTCGCCGTGCCGCGGGCGCTCGTCATCGGTGCCGAGACGGCACGCGAGCACGGGAGCGCGCGTGGCGTCGTGTCGGCGGTGCAGTCGTTCCTCGACGGCGTCCCCGACCTCGTGACCGACTACGCGGTCGTCACCGACCCCGAGCTCGGCGCACCTCCGGAGGAGGGCGACGCCCGCCTGCTCGTGGCCGTGCGGGTCGGGCCCGTGCGCCTGCTCGACAACGCCCGCGTGGTGCTCGGGGGCGCGTCGTGAGCCTGCGCCTGCCGCGTCGCCTCGCGGCTCCGGCCCCGGGGTGGACGCACGAGACCGACGTCGTCGTCGTCGGGTCCGGCGTCGCCGGTCTCACGACCGCGCTCCACGCACGGGCCGCGGGCTACCGCGTGCTGGTGGTGACCAAGGCCCGCGTCGACGAAGGCTCCACCCGCTGGGCGCAGGGCGGCATCGCCGCCGCCCTGGCCGACGACGACTCGCCCGCCGAGCACGAGCTCGACACGCTGGTCGCCGGGGCGGGCCTGTGCGACCCCGACGCCGTGCGCGCGCTCGTCACGGAGGGGCCGGGAGCGGTGCGCCGCCTCATCGCGCTCGGCGCGCGCTTCGACACCGACGAGACCGGCGACATCGCGCTCACCCGCGAGGGCGGACACCTCCGCGACCGCATCGCGCACGCCGGCGGCGACGCCACCGGTGCCGAGATCTCCCGCGCACTCGTCGCGGCGGTCGAGGGCCGCGCCGGCATCGAGCTCATCGAGAACGCGCTCGCGCTCGACCTCCTCCTCGACGACGGGGGCGCGGTCCAGGGCCTCACCCTGCACGTGATGGGCGAGGGCCAGCGCGACGGCGTCGGCGCCGTGCTCGCGCCCGCCGTCGTGCTGGCCACCGGCGGCCTGGGCCAGGTGTTCTCCCTGTCGACCAACCCGTCGGTCGCCACCGGGGACGGCATGGCGCTCGCGCTGCGCGCCGGGGCCGCCCTCGCCGACCTCGAGTTCGTGCAGTTCCACCCGACCGTGCTGTGGCTGGGTTCGGACGCCACCGGCCAGCAACCCCTCGTGAGCGAGGCCGTGCGCGGCGAGGGCGCGGTGCTCCGCGACGACGCGGGCGTGCGGTTCATGGAGGGCCAGCACCCGCTCGCCGACCTCGCTCCGCGCGACGTCGTGGCGAAGGCGATCATGCGCCGGATGCGCGACACCGGCGCCAAGCACGTGTGGCTCGACGCCCGCGGCTTCGGCACCCAGATGTGGGAGCGACGGTTCCCGACGATCCTGACCTCGCTCCGGCAGATCGGCGTCGACCCGTCGACCGACCTCATCCCCGTGGCCCCCGCCCAGCACTACGCCTCCGGCGGCGTGCGCACCGACGCCCACGGCCGCACGTCGATCCCCGGCCTGTTCGCCGTCGGCGAGTGCGCCTGCACGGGGGTGCACGGGGCGAACCGACTCGCCTCGAACTCGCTTCTCGAGGGCCTCGTCTTCGCCTCGCGCATCGGCGATGTCCTCGCCGAGGGCCTGCCCGGGCGGCGCGACCCGGTCGCACCCGCGGACCCGGGCACCGTCCTGTCGTCGACCGCGAGGCGCTCGCTGCAGGCCGCGATGACCGAGGGGGTCGGCGTACTGCGGTCGCGCGACTCGATGGCGACCGCTCTCGGTGTCCTCGAGGCGGTCGGCGACACGCACTCCAGCGACCCCCACACGGGGTCGTGGGAGACCACGAACCTGCACGCCGTGGCCACCGTCCTCGCCGCGAACGCCAAGATGCGCAAGGAGACGAGGGGGTCGCACTGGCGCGAGGACTTCCCGGACACCGACGACGAGCACTGGCACGTCCGGCTCGTGACCGTGCTCGATGCCGACGGCGTCCTCGTCACGACCCGCGAGGATGTCCCCCTCTCCTCGACCCGTCCCACCCAGGAGCAGGTGTGAGTCTCCGCCCGACCACCCTCGCCGCCCTCGAGGACGCGGGGCTCGACCCCGCCTACGTCGAGCACCTCGTCCGCGCAACCGTGGCCGAGGACCTCGACGGCGGCGTCGACGTCACCTCCGCCGCCACCGTGCCCGGCGACCAGCGCTCGACCCTCGACCTCGTCGTGCGGGGCGCGGGCGTCGCGGCCGGCGTGCCTGTCGCCGCCGCGGTGTTCGACGCCGTGTCCGAGGGCGACGCCGAGGTCGTCGTCGTGACGGCGGACGGCACCCGGGTCGGTGCGGGGGACGTCCTGCTCACGGCCACGGGCCGCACGCGCGACCTGCTGACCGCCGAGCGCACCGCGCTGAACCTGCTGTGCCATCTGTCCGGAGTCGCCACGGCCACGGCACAGTGGGCGGACGCGCTCGCGGGGACGTCGGCGCGGGTGCGCGACACCCGCAAGACGACTCCGGGGCTGCGGGTGCTCGAGAAGTACGCCGTGCGCTGCGGCGGCGGGGTGAACCACCGCATGTCCCTGTCCGACGCCGCCCTGGTCAAGGACAACCACGTGGTGGCCGCTGGCGGGGTGGCGCCGGCCTTCGAGTCCGTGCGCGCGATGTGGCCCGGACTGCCTGTCGAGGTGGAGGTCGACTCGCTGGGCCAGCTCACCGACGTTCTCGACGCCGGTGCCGACCTCGTCCTGCTCGACAACTTCACGCCCGACCAGATGCGCCTCGCCGTGGGCATCGCGACCGAGCACGCCGAGCACGCGGGCACACCGCGCGCCTTGCTCGAGGCCAGCGGCGGCCTCACCCTCCCGGACGCCGCAGCCGTCGGTGCGACCGGCGTCGACTACGTCGCCGTCGGAGCCCTCACCCACTCCGCCCCCGTCCTCGACATCGGCGCCGACCTCCGCCCCCTCCCCTGACCCGCCCCTCCATCCCGCACGAATGTGCCCCGACGCGCGACAGGAGCACGCGAGGCGCCCCAAGGAGACCCGAATGCTGCTCGCCATCGACGTCGGCAACACGAACACGGTCCTCGGTCTGTTCGACGGCGAGGAGCTGTTGCGCTCCTACCGCGTGAAGACCGACCCGCGCTCGACGGCGGACGAGTACCGCCTCACCTTCCGGGGCCTGCTCCGCGACGACCCCGACATCACCGGGGTCGCGCTGTGCTCGACCGTCCCCGCCGTCCTGCGCGAGATGCGCACCATGCTCGAGCGCTACTACGCGCACGTGCCGCACGTCATCGTGGAGCCGGGTGCGCGGACCGGCGTACCCGTGCTCATGGACAACCCGAAGGAGGTCGGCGCCGACCGCATCGCCAACACCCTGGCGGCGCACACGCTGTACGGCGGTCCATGCATCGTCGTGGACTTCGGCACGTCGACGAACTTCGACGTCGTGTCCGCGAAGGGGGAGTTCCTCGGAGGTGCGCTCGCGCCGGGAGTCGAGATCTCGCTGGACGCGCTCGCCTCGCGCGCCGCGCAGCTGCGCAAGGTCGAGTTCGTCGCGCCACGCACGGTGATCGCGAAGAACACCGTCGAGGCGCTGCAGTCCGGTGCGCTCTACGGCTTCGCGGGGCAGGTCGACGGCATCGTCACCCGGATCGTGGCCGAGCTCGGCGGTGCCGTCACGGCCGTCATCGCCACCGGGGGACTCGCTCCCGTGGTGATCAAGGAGTCGTCGACCGTCACGGTGCACCGACCCGACCTCACGCTCCAGGGGCTCCGCCTGGTGTTCGACAAGAACACCTGACCCGCTCCCGTCATGAGCCTGGCCGGGTACCGAGGTGTGCCGGCCACGCGGCACGGGGGACTTCGGCGTCGGCCGGGTGGTGGTGGCCGGGGTTCGTGTGACGGTGGTCGCGGCCGGCACCCGGGACTGCGACGTCGTCGCCGCGACGGGCGCGGTCGAGAGGGATGTCGTCAGCACCGCGGCGAGGCCGACGGACAGCAGGATGGTTCGTGGTGTGCATGGAGCTCCTTCGGGTCGGGTGAGCGGGACCGTAGGAGCGGGCGCCGCCACCGCCGGGCGGAGATCCACAGCACCACGCCGAAGCGCGACGCCAGTGCGCGAAGCGGTGCTAGCCGCCTGGAGCAGCCGCCATGCTGAGGACCACCGGCATACGCAGGGAGACTGAGATGGCGATCGACCCCCGAGGCGCGGACCTCAAGCGGCTGCTCCAGGAGGATCCGGGCGGCCCGGTGGTGATGCTCAACCTGCTGCGCTTCCGTCCGGGCGGCCGAGAGTCCTACGAGCGCTACGCCGCCGCCCTGACCGACACGTTCATGGCGCGGTACGGCGCCGAGGTCCTCTACGCCGGCGACGGCTCGACGGTGCTGGTGGCAGAGCCCGGTCAGGAGTGGGACCTGGTCCTGCTCGTGCGATACCCCAGCCGGGAGGCCTTCTCGCGGATGGTGGCCGACCCGGACTACCAGCAGATCACGCACCTGCGCACCGAGGCGCTGGTCGAGGCGGTCCTGCAGGCCACGGTCCCCGTGCAGCTCTCGCCGTAGCCGCTCAGGGGCGCGGGATCCGGTACGCCGCGCACACGTACGGGACCTCGACGACGTCACGACCCGCCGTGTCTGGGTGCGTGGCGAGCAGCGTGCGGACGGCGGCGTAGACGTCGTCGGCGTCGGTGCGCAGCCGGACGTAGGAGAACGTCGCGACGAGTCCGAGCACTGCCTCGGGCGTCATCGCCACGGTGTGCGGGAAGTCGCCGCGCTCGACGCCCGGGTGCTCCGCCGCGATCTCGGCGACGGCGTCCGACCGCGTCGCGCGCATCGAGTCCTCGCCGTCGACGAGGTCCGACAGCGCGTCCATCCAGGGCACCCGGTCGTCGCGCACGTTCCAGAACAGGCCGATCACGCCGCCCGGCCGGACGACGCGCACGAACTCGGCGGCGGCGGCCGGCTTGTCGAACCAGTGCCAGGCCTGGGCCGCGGTGACCGCGTCGACGGACCCGTCGTCGATCGGCAGGTGCTCGGCGTGCGCGAGCACCCCGCGGACGTCCGGCTGCGCCGCGGCGAGCTGGTCGAGCATGCCGGCGTCCGGCTCGAACGCGGTGACGTCGAGACCGAGACCGACGAGGACCGCGCTGAAGGCCCCCGTGCCCGCGCCGACGTCGGCGACCTCCCGGACCGGCCGGGCCGCCGCCTCGAGCACCCACCGCAGCGCCTCGACGGGATAGGTCGGGCGGTGCGCGGCGTAGGCGGCGGCCGCGGCTCCGAAGGACAGCCGCCGGGCCTCGAACCCGGGCGAGGTCATGGCCCGACGCTATCCCCGACGAGGTCGCCGATCCCCACCGATAGCCTTGCGCGCATGACCGACCATCCCGCAGCGACCGCAGATCACGAGGACGACGTCCCCGAGCAGATCCGCGTGCGCCGCGAGAAGCGGCAGCGGCTGCTCGACTCCGGCCGGGAGCCCTACCCGGTCCGCGTGCCGCGCACCCACACGATCCCGCAGGTGCGAGCGGCGTATCCCGACCTCGAGCCCGACACCGCCACCGGCGACATCGTCGCCATCGCCGGCCGGGTGATCTTCGTGCGCAACACCGGCAAGCTCTGCTTCGCGACGCTGCGCGCGGGCGACGGAACCGAGATCCAGGCCATGATCTCCCTCGACAAGGTCGGCGAGGAGCGGCTCGCCGACTGGAAGTCCGACGTCGACCTCGGCGACCACGTCGCCGTGGAGGGCGAGGTCATCACGTCGCGCCGCGGCGAGCTCAGCGTGCTCGCGGACTCCTGGCAGATGGCGGCCAAGACGCTGCGTCCCCTCCCGGTCGAGCACAAGCCGCTGGCGGAGGAGACCCGGGTCCGCCAGCGCTACGTCGATCTCGTCGTGCGTCCGCAGGCGCGGGAGGTGGCCCGCCTGCGCGTCGGTGTCGTGGCGTCGCTGCGCGAGAGCTTCGCGCGACGCGGGTTCCTCGAGGTCGAGACCCCGATGCTGCAGACGATGCACGGCGGCGCGACGGCGCGACCGTTCGTCACGCACTCGAACGCGTTCGACCTCGACGTCTACCTCCGCATCGCCCCGGAGCTGTTCCTCAAGCGCTGCATCGTCGGCGGGCTCGAGCGCGTGTTCGAGATCAACCGCAACTTCCGCAACGAGGGCGCGGACGCCACGCACTCGCCGGAGTTCGCGATGCTCGAGTTCTACGAGGAGTACGCCGACTACCGCGACAACGCCCGGATGACGCGCGAGCTCATCCAGGAGGCGACGCTCGCCGCGTTCGGGTCGCTGCAGTTCGAGCGGCTCGACGGCGAGAGCCGCGACTTCTCCGGCGAGTGGGACGAGGTCTTCGTCTATCCCTCCGTGTCGGAGGCCGTCGGACGCGACATCACGCCGTTCACCCCTGTCGAGGTGCTGCGCGAGCTCGTGGAGGCCGTCGGCATCGCGCCCGAGAAGACCTGGGTACCGGGCAAGTACGTCGAGGAGCTGCTCGAGCACCACGTCGTAGGCACCTTCACCCGACCCACCTTCGTCCTGGACTACCCCGAGGACACGTCGCCGCTCGTGCGCGCGCACCGCGAGCTCCCCGGCGTCGTGGAGAAGTGGGACCTCTACATCGACGGCAACGAGCAGGGCACGGGCTACTCCGAGCTCGTCGACCCGGTCATCCAGCGCGAACGGCTCGTGGCGCAGTCGCTGCTCAGGGCGGGTGGCGACGTCGAGGCGATGCAGGTCGACGAGGACTTCCTGCGCGCGCTGGAGTTCGGCATGCCGCCCTCGGGCGGTGTGGGCATGGGGATCGACCGGCTGCTGATGAACCTCACCGGGCTCAACATCCGCGAGACGATCCTGTTCCCGCTCGTGAAGCCGGAATGAGCCCGGCCGAGCGGCTGCGCATCCGCCCGGCGCGCACCTCCGACGTCCGTGCCATCCGCCGCCTCGTCGACACCTACGCCCCCGACCGTCGCCTGCTGTCGAAGGCCACCGTCACGCTCTACGAGGCCGTCCCCGAGTTCGTCGTGGGCGAGCTCGACGGAGAGGTGGTGGGGTGCGGAGCCGTGCACGTGATGTGGGAGGACCTCGCAGAGGTCCGGACGGTCGCCGTCGACCCGAGCCTGCGCGGCAAGGGCGTCGGGAGCGTCATGCTCGAGCACCTGCTTCAGCGCGCGCGCGACCTCGGCGTCGCGCGGGTGTTCTGCCTGACGTTCGAGACCGAGTTCTTCGGCGGCCACGGCTTCGTCGAGATCGACGGCACACCGGTGGAGCACGACGTCTTCGAGCAGCTCCTCCAGTCCTACGACGAGGGTGTGGCGGAGTTCCTCGACCTCGAGCGGGTCAAGCCGAACACCCTCGGCAACCACCGCATGCTCCTGGTGCTCTGAGCCCGCGATGGTCGTGGAGCACCCGCGGGACATCGTCCGCCCCTTGCGTCCGCAGACTGTCCGCCGCCTCGCGGTGGCGGTCGTCGTGCTCCTCGGCGTCCTGGCCACCGGCCTCATGCTCGCCCAGGCGCGCGACGACTCGCCGACGTTCGACGAGCCGGTCTACGTCTCCGCGGGCCTGCTGGCGCTCAAGCAGCACGACCTCTCCTACAACGCGGAGCACCCGCCGATCGCCAAGGCCGTCGCCGCGATCCCGGTGCTGCTCACCGGTGCGCAGCTGCCGCCCGGGCACGTCGTCGGGGCCAACGACGAGCGCACCTACAGCGCGGCCTTCCTGCGCGCGCAGCGCCAGGCCGGGATCCTCGACGAGGTCACCTTCGCCTCGCGCGTCGTGCCGGTGCTCCTGGTGCTGGTGGTCGCGGTGCTGCTCGGGATTCTCGCGCGCCGGCTCGTGGGCCTCGGCGGCGGTCTCGTCGCGGCGTCGCTCTGGCTCGTCTCGCCGATGGTGCTGGGTCTCGGGCACCTCAACGGCGTGGACCTCCCGTTCGCGCTGGCGGTCGTGGTCTGGGCCGTCGCGATGCTGCACGCGCGTCACGTGTCCGGTCGTCGAGCCACGTTGCTGCTCGGAGCCGCGGTCGGGTTCTGCCTCGCGACCTCCACGCTCGGACTCGTGATGGTGCCGCTCACCGTCGTGGTCATGCTCGTGCAGAGGCGCAGGGACGCGCTCGTCCCGGCACTGCTCGTCGTCGTCGTCGCGTGGGCAGTCCTCTGGGTGTCGTACGCCGTCCTCGACCTCGGTGTGCTGAGCTCGCCGGACTGGCTGCTGCCGGGACCGTACGTCGAGGGCCTGCTGGCGCTGCCCACGAGCGACTCCGCGCCGACCCACGGCTACCTGCTCGGCGTCGCCTGGACCGGTGGGGTCTGGTGGTTCTGGCCGGGGAGCCTTCTGGTGAAGGTGACGACACCTGTGCTGCTCGTGCTGCTCCTCGGTCCGGTCGCGTGGCGGCTCGCCGAGCGGTCGGCGAGGCGCGACGCGCTGGTGGTGCTGGCGATCCCGGCGTTCGCGCTCGTCGTCCCGCTGGTCGGCAGCGCCCGCGACCTCGGCGTGCGCTACCTGCTGCCGACGTTCGCGCTGTGGTGCGTCGCTGCGTCCGCGGTGGTGCTGGTCCTGCGTCCCGGGATCGCCCGGGTGGGCGCGGTGATCGTCGCCGTGGTCGCAGCCACCATGATGCTGGCGTCGGTTCCGCACTCGCTCGCCTACACCTCGCCGCCGTTCACACCGGCCTACCGGGTCGCAACCGACTCGAACGTCGACTGGGGCCAGGACTTCGAGCTGCTGCGCTCGTGGTCGGTCGGTCTCTCGCCCTACGTCGACTGGTTCGGCCCGCGCGGGACGTCGTACGCCGACCTTCCGGGCGCGCGCGACCTGCTCGCCGTCGACCCGAGGACGGTGACGGGATGGGTGGCGGTGTCGGCGACGAACCTCACGAGCGTCCACGCGGACCGGCTGTCGTGGCTGCGCGCCTACTGTCCCGTGGGAACCCTGGGCGGGTCGGTCCTGATCTACCGGTTCGACCGCCCGCCGGATCCCGCGCCGGGACCCGTGGCGCCGGCACTGCCGTGCGTCGGCGATGAGAGCACCCGCCTGTCGGCGGGATAGCCTGCGACCTCGACCCGAGGAGACGAGGCGCGGATGGCGGTCTACGGCGTGGCAGCCGTCGGCGTGTTCCTCGTCGTCCTGTGGTTGACGCGGCGCGGCTTCGCGGCGCCGGATGCGGAACCGCCGCGGCAGTGGCGGCTCGCCGGCTGGATGATCTGGCTGTCGCTGCTGTTCGGCGGGTTCTCCGGCGTCTCGCAGCTCACAGCGCCGCTGCTGTCGAGCCTGTCGGCCTCGACCCAGCAGCTCGCGAGCGGGGCCGTGCTCGGCGGTGTCGTCGCCCTGGTGGTGCGGCTCGGCGCCTCGATCGCACTGCACGCCGACATGGACATGCTCAAGTGGGGTTTCCTCTACCAGGTCATCGCGCTCGGCGGCCTCCTCGTCACGGCCGGAGCCACCGGCATCGCGGCGTACGCCGCGCTGGCCGTCATCCCCGCCTACGGTCTGGTCACCCTCTTCCTCGCGTTCCGCAACCCGCCGCGGCGCCCCGGGACCCGGCCCGCAGCGCCGCCCAGGAGCAAGCGCACGTAGCCGGTCAGACCATGTTGCCGAGACCGGCCTCGCGCTTGGACGATCGCCTCCGAGCGATCGGCGACGCGCAGCTTCGCGACGATGGTGGACACCCGGTTGCCCACGGTGGCGGCCGTTCGATCAGTCTCGGCGCGCGGGCGGGGCGGGTCAGCCGGTGTTGCGGAGGCCTGTCGCTATGCCGTTGACGGTCAGGAGGAGGGCCCGGCGCAGGGTGGGGTCGACCTCGGCGTGGTCGGCCGCGCGGGTCGCCCGCACGCGTCGGAGCAGCTGAACCTGCAGCAGCTGCAGCGGCAGCAGGTAGCGGTCGCGCGTCACCAGGGTCGCGGCCAGCGCGGGCTGCGACCCGAGCAGCCGCTCCCGCCCGGTCAGGGCCAGCACCTCGGCCAGGGTCGTCTCGTGCTCGGCGACGATGGCGTCGAACACGTGCCGCAGCTCGACGGGCACGAGCTGGTCGACGTACTGGCGCGCCACGGTGAGGTCGGTCTTCGCGAGCGTCATCTCCACGTTGGAGACGAAGTTCTGGAAGAACGCCCAGTCGGAGTGCATCTCGGCGAGCAGGCCTCCGAGCCCCGCCTCTCGTGCGGCCCGCAGCCCGGAACCGACGCCGAACCAGCCGGGCACGATCTGCCGCGACTGCGTCCAGCCGAACACCCAGGGGATCGCGCGCAGCGACTCGATGCCGGCGTCGGCCGAGGCGCGTCGCGCGGGCCGCGACCCGAGGTGCATGTCGGCGAGCTCCTCGACCGGTGTCGAGGTCGCGAAGTAGCGCGGCAGGTCGGGGTCGTCGACGAGCGCGCGGTAGCGCTGCTGCGCCGACGTCGAGACGAGGTCCATCACTGGGTCCCAGCGCGCGAGCCGCCGGGCGCCGGAGCGCGGCGACTGGTGCAGGACGGTGGCCTCCACCACGGCCGCGAGCAGCAGCTCGAGGTTCTCGCGCGCGAGCGAGGGCAGAAGGTACTTGTCGGAGATGACCTCGCCCTGCTCGGTCAGCTTGATCTCGCCGTCGAGCACGCCGTGCGGCTGCGACAGCACCGCCTCGTAGGTCGGACCGCCGCCACGACCGACCGTGCCACCGCGGCCGTGGAAGAGCCGCAGGCGTACTCCGTGTGCGCGCGCGACGTCGCGAAGTCGTCGCTGAGCCAGGTGGATCTCCCACTGCGACGTCGTGATGCCGGCGTCCTTGTTGCTGTCGGAGTAGCCGAGCATCACCTCCTGCACGTCGCCACGCAGCGTCACGATCCGCCGGTACGACGGGTCCTGGAGCAGACCGTCGAGGAGCTCACCGGCCCTGCGCAGCTCGTCGACGGTCTCCAGCAGCGGGACGAAGCCGATCCGCGCGACGTCGGACGTGATGTCGACCAGCCCGGCCTCGCGGGCGAGGACCACGGCGGCGAGCACGTCGTCGACGCCCTTGGTCATCGAGATGATGTAGGTCTCGCACACGTCGGGACCGTGCAGGTCGAGCGCGTCCCGGATCGCGACGAACGCGTTGTAGGTGCGCAGGTCGTCGCCCTCGAGCGGCGGCGGGGTGGTGGCCAGCGGGCGCCGCGACGCGAGCTCCTGGGACAGCAGGCGCAGCCGGTGCTCGCGCGGCAGGTCCTGGTAGCGCCAGCCCTGCTCGCCGAGCCGGTCGACGAGCACACCGACGGCGGAGTGGTGCGCCGACGCGTGCTCGCGGACGTCGAGGGTGACGAGCGAGAGGCCGAAGGCGGCGACCGAGCGGATGGCCCGTTCGACGACGCCGTGCGCGGCGAGCTCTCCGCGGTGCGTGGCGAGCGAGTCGCGCACCAGCAGCAGGTCGTCGAGCAGCTCGCGGGTCGTGGCGTAGTCGCTGCCCGGACGGTGCGGGGTCGACACGGCGATCCGGGCCCGGGTGTTGTTGAGCTTCTTGTGGATGCAGGTGAGCTTGAGCCGGTAGGGCTCCTCGGCGTTGAGCCGCTGGTAGCGGGGGTCGAGGTCGGGCAGGTTCGCGAGATCGGTCGCGAGGGAGTCGCGCAGCTCCTGGGACACCTCGTTGAGCCGCTCGCTCACCGAGATCTCCTCGAGCAGCCTCGCGATGATCGGGAGCAGGTCGCGGACCGCGTGGTCGCGCACGAGGTCGATGACGCGGCGGGTGACGTCGGGGGTCACGAACGGGTTGCCGTCGCGGTCGCCGCCGATCCACGAGCCGAACGAGAGCGGCCGCGCGTCGGCGGGGAGCGTGACGCCGACCGACTCGAGGGCGAGGGCGAGGTCGTCGAGCACCTCGGCGACGGGGCCGTGGGCGAGGTCGTCGAGGTAGTAGAGGGCGTTGCGCGCCTCGTCGAGCACCTCGGGACGGTCCAGCCGCAGCTCGTCGGTCTGCCACAGCAGGTCCACGAGCTCGGCCGCGCGTCGTGAGACCCGAGGGTCGTCGAGGCCGACGCCGTCGCGCTCGGCGTTCTCGAGCAGGTCGGCGATGGCGCGCAGCTTAAGCAGCACGGAACGGCGGGCGGCCTCGGTCGGGTGGGCGGTGAACACCGGTCGCGCGGAGAGGCGCGACATCGCACCCGCGACGGCCTCGCGCGTCGTGTCGCCGGCGGCGATCGCGGTCTCGATACGGCGTGCCGCGGCGTTGAGCGGGTCGCCCGCGGTGCGTCGTGCCGCGCGCTGCTCGCGCGAGCGGTGCACCTGCTCGGTGATGTTGGCGAGGTGGAAGTACGTCGAGAACGCCCGCGCGAGCCGGATGGAGGTCGGCAGGTCGACCGAGTCCAGCAGGCCCGAGGTCGCGCCGAGGTCGGTGCGGGCGGTGCGGCGTACCTCCTCGACGAGCGCGAGCAGCTCGGCGGAGTCCTGGCGGACCAGGGTCTTCCCGAGGAGGCCACCGAGCGCCCGGATGTCGCTGCGCAGGTCGGCGAGGTCGTTCGTGTCGACGAGGGGGGTGTGGGTCACGGCGTCCGTCCACGCGGAGGAGGGGACGGCGCGGCGTCAGTGGCGCACCATGGCAAGCCTAGCCGTACCGACGTAGCCGTGTTTGCGCCCATTGTGCGGCAGGGAATGCGCCGCGAAACTCCCGCTCAATTTCACCACGGATTTCTTGTCGGGTCGGCGGGAATGTGACGCGAATTCGACGTGCATTTGTCATTCCGTCGCGAATTCACCAGAATGGGGTGACATCGCAGGTCGGAGGCGTCGCGGACGCCGAATTCTCCGGGAGCAGGACATGGCGCAGAAGGTGCAGGTCGTCCTCGTCGACGACCTCGACGGGGGATCGGCCGACGAGACCCTCACGTTCTCCCTCGACGGCGCCTCCTACGAGATCGACCTCAGCCACGACAACGCCGCGGCCATGCGCGACGCCCTCGCCCCCTACGTCGGCCACGGCCGGCGCGTCGGCGGCCCCCGTCGTTCCGGTGGCCGCGGCGCCGCGCGCCCCCGCGGCGGCACGGACCCGGCGGTGGTGCGCGAGTGGGCCAAGAGCCAGGGCATCGCGGTCAACGAGCGCGGTCGGATCAGCGCCGAGCTGATGGCGAAGTACCAGGGCGCCCACGCCTGACCGAGCGCGGGGCCCGGCGCCCGCCGGGGCGCCCGGGGCGGGTCAGGCGGAGTCGGTGAGTCCGACGGTCTGACCGAGCACGGCGTAGACGATCCAGATGCCCACGGTGGCGACCGCGCCCCACGCGAGGACGAGAAGGATCCACATCTGAGTCGTACGCCGCCACCACGCGACCATCTCGGCGATCTCCTCGCGCTGGCCGTCGAAGAGCCATCCCGCGACGAGCCACGCGAGCAGGGCGACGAGCCACAGCGCCCACCCGATCGCGATGCCGACCCAGCCGGCCGTCACGAACGACACCGGCGGTCGCGTGGAGCGCATGACCATCATGAGCGGGACCGGCAGGAAGAACGCACCGGCGAGCGGCAGCGCGCAGAACAGGACGTACCAGGTGGGGATCCACCACGCGCCCTGCCCGTCGGCGTAGGACCCGGGCCTCGGGGTCGTGCCGGTCGCTGTCTCGGGCGTCGCCTCGAGCGGGGTGTCCTGCGCCATGCCGTCATCTCCCTGCACCGGCACGGGCCGGCGTGCGCGACCAGCCCGACCGGCGCCCGGTCGGGTGCGTCCCAGGCTAGCCGCGCGCGCGGGTCGACTCAGGTCGGACGACGACGTCGCCCCGTGACCGTCGTCGCACGGCCGCGTCGCCGCACCTTCAGAGGGATGCAGCGACGGTCGCGCGGGCCTTCGGCCCGAGCGCGAACGCTGCGAGGTAAAACAGCCCGGCGATGCCGAGCAGCGCCGGGTAGCCGACGATGAGGGCGAGGTACTCGAGGCAGCCGCCGACCATGGCGCCGAGGAGGTTCGCGGCGAACGCGCTCGTCGCGTCCTCGGTGGTGTTGAACCGCGTGGCGAACACGATGTTCGAGGCGAAGATCGGGCCGAAGGCGATGGCGACCGCCGCGACCACGCGCAGCCCGATCGGGAGCGACAGCAGCCACGAGGTGGGCACCAGCCAGGCGATCAGCAGCGTCGCGGCGAGGAAGGCGAACGCAGCCGGTCGGGCCGGACGCACGGGCAGCCGACGGGTGACCTCCACCGCGAGGAGAACCACGATCAGCACGCCGGCGAACACGATCGCGTTGACCACCCACGTGGTGCCGAACAGCAGTGCCGACCAGGTGACCGCACGCGTCTCGAGCAGGAGGAACGCGGCGCCGAGGCACGCGAGGTCGGCATACGGCGCCATCCGGCGTAGCGGTCCGCCGACCACGCGCACCGCGACGAGCGAGAGGCCGACGATGATCGCGATCATCACCAGGAACAGCGACGGGATGCTCGCGTCCTTCAGGTAGAGGAACGGTCGCGTGTCGTGCACCGGCTCGGGGCCCGCGACCGACGTGACCGACGTCGTGCCGCAGACCTGGTCTGTCGGGGTGAGACCGACCGTGATGACGGCGCTCACGTTGGAGAAGGTGTCGATGCAGGGCGCGTGACCGAACGCGGCCTGGGCGGTGTTGGCGAGCCGGCCGACGAGCCAGTCCTGCCGGTAGTAGTTGTACATCGAGAAGGCGCCACCGGGCTTGAGCACGGCGCGCACGTCCTCGAACGCCTCCTGGGTGAACAGGTAGCTCTCCAGGCGCAGCTGGTTGGACCCCGCGACGAGGGTCAGGGAGTCGGGCAGCGCGAAGATGACCAGGTCGTACTTCTTGTCGGTCGTGTGCAGGAAGGCGCGGCCGTCGGTGATGTAGGAGTGCACGCGCGGGTCGGCGAAGGGCTTGTCCGGCTGCAGCTCGACGCCGAGGTCGTGGATCCGCGGGTCGATCTCGACGGCGTCGACGCTGCTCGCCCCGAAGTGCAGCGCGAGCGCGACGTCCGACCCGTTGCCGGCGCCGACGACGAGGACGTCGCCGACCGGTCCGGGCGTGATCCGCTCGTAGGGCACGGGGTAGAAGGACTGCTTCTTCAGGCGTACCGCGATCGGCACGATCGACTGGTGCGGGACACCGTTGGCGATGACCCCGATGGCCGGGTAGGTCTGGCCGTCGGCGGTCGTGAGGGTGCTCGCGAGGGTCTGGATCTTGTAGTACGGCGACCAGATGTCGCCCTGGTAGGTGCCGATCCCGACGACCGCCATGAACATGGCGAGGCTGCCCAGGACGACGATCCGCGGCCGCGGGACGAGTGCCAGGGTCGCCCCCGCGATGAACAGCGACCACACGACGGGTGGCGCCGACAGGAACGACATAACTGCGAAGAGGACCGTGCCGGCGAGGCTGCCGATGAGGTCGAACCGGTAGGCGTCCAGGCGTGGCAGCTCGAGGAAGCACTGCGCGACGAGCAGGCCCGGGCCCGTCATCACCGCGGCGACGGCCGCGAAGACGATCGTGAGGGTGACCGCCGGTGGCATCCCGCTGGCGGTCTGCAGGGCGGTGAAGTAGATGAGGTCGCTGCCGGAGCGGTCGATGCCGTTGGGGACCAGCAGCACCGTCACCACGAGCAGGGCCAGGCCCAGCGGGAACCACCACGGCGACGTGCGTCCGGGCTTGGCCATGAGGAACCCGAGGCCGATGCCGAGGAAGGACCCCAGCAGGACGATGTTGGAGAAGTACGACAGGTGGATCAGGTTCGCGCCGAGCCAGCGGATGAGCATCAGCTCGGTGAACAGCATCAGGGCAGAGGCGAGCACGAGACGCACGCGGACCGACATGACGCCGATCATGTCGGTCCCGGCCGCACCGGCGTCGCAGGACGCGCCCTCAGCCGCGGTGGACGATCTCCGCGGTCCAGGAGTCCCGAGGTTGCGCGTGCAGCTCCCAGAACCGCTCGGCGACCGTCGCAGGCTCGAAGCCGGGAGCGCCGAGGACGCCCGCGACCGTCACCGTCCCCGCGTGCACCCCGGTGCCCTCGAGGTCGGCGGCCGCGGCCAGAGCGAAGGCGCGCACCGCGGTCTTCGCGAGCGTGAGCGCCGTACCTCCGGGCCACGGGGTCAGTGCGACGCCGGACCCGGTGACGAGGAACGTGCCCGACCCGCGCGCCAGCATGGCCGGCAGCACCTCCTGGTAGGCGACGACGGCGCCGACCACCCCGACGTCGAACGCGGCCCGCAGCTCCTCGGCCGTCACCTGCGCGGGGGAGCCGCCGGGTGCGACCGAGGCGTTGACCAGCACGACGTCGGGATCGCCCTGCTGCGCTCGCACCGCCCCGAGGGCGGCCCGCAGGGAGGCCTCGTCGCCGATGTCGGCGGCGTAAGCCCGGGCCTCGACCCCCAGCCCCGCGAGCTCGTCGACCAGCGGCGCCGCCCGGGCCAGGCTGCGGACCACGAGGGCGACCTCGCCCGCCGCACCGAACCGGCGCGCGAGGGACAGCCCCAGACCCGGACCGGCCCCGACCACCACGGTGAGCATGGCCCGACGCTAGACGCCCGACGGCGCGCCAGCACCCGGTTCGGGACGCCCGGAGCGCCTTCCCGGCGGCCCCGGTTCACCGACGGCGTAACGCTCGGCGGAACGCCCCGCACGACCGAGAGGTTAGGCGGAGTGATGCCCGGTACATCCCGGGCTAGGCTTGCGAGACCAACCGCCCCGCGGTTGCTCGTGGTGAGGAGAGTGCAGATGTTCGAGAGGTTCACCGACCGGGCTCGCCGGGTCGTCGTCCTGGCCCAGGAAGAGGCCCGGATGCTCAACCACAACTACATCGGCACCGA